>CANJCQ010000001.1 GCA_947473355.1 Sphingomonadaceae bacterium
CGCGCCGTTCCGGCGTCGGCCACGCGGCGCGACTAATTCTGACTACTATTGCCGTTCTGATCGGCAACTGGTGAAAACCCGATGCTTACGTTTTGGCCGAGTTGTCGCAGGGAGACTTTATGATGTACTAGGGGCGTGGGAGTGCAACAACCGACATGCCGCAAGATCAATCGCGCTGGACGGCGCTGAACAGCGATCTTGCCCGCATGGTACATGCTGGTCCCGAAGCGCTCTGCGACGCGATCGCTCATCTTTACTATGCAATCGCCGATACGCCCGAGCCTTTGCTGCAAGACTACGCCGGCTTCACCGAAGCGATGCTGGCCGACGGATTGCCGGACCGCGCGGGGCAGGTCGCCGGCGGGACCGCTCAGGTCGCAGCGGTCGAGGACGCCCGCGCCACGTTGCTCGACGCCGGTCGGCTTTTACGCGCGCTCGAGCAGAATGCTGCTGAACTCTCGCACTTCCTGGAAAGCGATCTTGGCGAAGATCTCGAAGCGACGTGGCGGACAACCGACGGACAGCACTTCGTGATTCCACGGATGACGCCGCTTGCGAAAATAGACGGCAAACCGTTTCTGCGCCGCGCGCTGCTCCACTTCCGCGTGCTTCCGACCCGTATCGGCGACTTCATGGTCCGGCTTCACCGCTCGACGCTGGTCGCCGATTCCCGCTGGGCCGGCAAGGAACGGGCCGGGTCCGAACGCAGTTATGGCGCCGCGCTGTTTCCCGGCCTCGCCGCCGAGCTCGCTTATCCCGATCCAGACAGCTTTACGGTCGCCGGCCTCTCGGGCTTTGATGCCCCGGCATGCATCGCCGACCACCTGCGCGACGCCCGCGACGCAGAATGCTGCGCCGTCGTCTGGGGCGAGCTGACCATGCCCGAGGCGAGCGTCGATCTCGTCCGTACCACCCTGGCAGCATCTGCGCTTGAGGGATGCGGGCCGCTACGCTACCTCGTCGCGGGTTCATGGCACAGCCAGATCGATGGCGAGATGCGCAACGCTGCGCAAGTGCTCGACGGCTTCGGCGAGCCGTTGTTCGCGGTGCTCAAGTGGGCCAAGTTCTCGGTCGGCGAGAAACTTGAAGCGATTTCTCCGGGCAACGAGGTTCATGTCCTAATCGGCGAGGACGAACTGACCGTCGTCGCGATCTGCCGCGATTTTCTTCACGCCACGACCGATGTTCCCTATCTGCGGCTCAATGTCGACGTCGCCGTCGTTCCTTCGATGATCGCTTCGATCGAGGAGCGCGCGACCCTGGCAGGTCACGCGGCCACGGCCAATACGATGCGCGTGCGCTACGGCACACGCACGCTCGTCGTGGCGCAGCCGGCGCAGCCCGGTGCCGCGGGCGTCGGGCAGGTGCTCGCTTTTCCCGCCAAACCGCTCGAGCAAGGCGGCGAGATCGTCGCAGGCCCATGGCGGCTTTGCTTGTTGGCAAACGCTTAAGCGTTTCGCATATATACAGATGTGAAGTGTAGTGTAATGAAGTGATTACGGAGGACACGGAAACATGGCTGCAGTGACGCGATCGCAAGCTTTGGATTTCAGCGCCGACTTGCCCGATTCCGCGCGTAGCGCGATCAGGGCCCTTCTCGACACTGAGCCCAAAGGCACGCGCAAGGTTTACGCGGCGCTTGCGCGCAAGGTCTGGTCGCTGCTCGTCGAGCGGCGGTTCGATGACGAAATCCGCGACTGGCACGATCTGCTGCACAGTGTGAAAGCCCACATCCGCGGCTCGGACAGCGCAGCGGCCGAGCGGCTCGCCGCGCTCGCCGATCTGCTGCGCGAGTCCATCAGTCTGGCCGAGACCAGTCCCGCACGCGAGGTCGCGAGCCGGCCGCGCGCACGGTTGATTCTCGAAATCCTCAAAGACGCGCGATGCTTCGTCGCGCGCCGCGCCTTGCAGGACGCGCTTGCCATCGGCAGTTCGCACTTGTCCAACGTCCTAACTCAGCTCGTTGCGCACGATCTCGTCGATCGGCGCGACAAGGGCAAGGAAGCCGAGTTCCGCATCACAGCTCTCGGGCGCCAGCTGATCGGTGCCGACGGTGTTCGCGAAGATGCGATGCGAGATCGCGATGAGACGGTCTCTGCACTGGCGGCGCGGGTCCGTGATATCGACATGGTGAGCCTGGGTGGACTGTCGTCCGACGTCGTCGTTCTAGGCCCGAGCAATGCTATGATGGATGTCGCGATGATGGCGATGCCCGGCCGAAAGATGCGGGCCATGGGCGTACTGTCCCCCGAAGAAACCTATTTCGCTGTCTGGAACGCGTCCGCCGACAACGCTGCCAATTATATCCAGGATCAGATCTGCTGGCCGATCTTTTCATCGCATGGCAAATCCCTGGTCGTGCACAAGTCTGGTTAGTCAAGGCCGGTGGATCCGCTCAGCGCCAGTCTCAAGGCAGCCCTGTCCGCGCTGCGCGCGAGTTTCAAGGCAGTGCGACGCGAGCTTGACCGCAGCCCGGCGGAAGATGGCGCGCTCGCCCGGCTTGGCGACGTCGATGATCTGCTCGATGAAGCCATCGCGGTTCTCGCGCGCGAATCCGGCAGTCTGACCGGCGCGGCGGCCGTCCGGCTCAAGGGTCTGATCTCTCGTCCCGCGCTGTTCGACAAGACGGCGCCCCGACGCTGGATCGCTACCGAGCTGGCGCAAGAAAGTTTGAAGCATGCCGCGCGCGCCGGCCTGCGCGGAGAAGACGATACGGTCTTTGCCGCCCAGGCCATAGCGCACTACCGCGCGTTCCTCGACGACGAGCCGGAAGCGGCGCAGCCGGACGAGGAGCAGGTCTACCTCACCGCGCTCGATTTTCTTCTGCGCAGTCTGAAGCGCGAGCTCTCGCCCGGCGAGCGGCTGATCTTGAGCGCCGTCGAGGGGGTGGGCGATCGGATCGAAGCTATTCACCAGCCGGATACCAGCGACCTTGTCGACGAACGCGTGGCCTATCTCGTCGATCGCATGCGGCGTACCCGGTTCTTTCGCTCCGCGGACACGCAAGCGAAAGCCCGTGAGCTGGCGGGCCTGCTCATCGACGGCCGGTTTCGCGGCGCCAGGCCGGCGGTCAAACTGTTCGCGCTCGCCTGGTGTGCGCGGATCGCGGCCTTCGCCGAACCCGACAAGGCCAAGGCCTGGCTTGGGCAGGCTGAGGCCTTCGCCATTGCCCCGAGCGAGGAGCTGACGATCGCCCAGGCTTTCGTGCGCGCCCAGGACGACTGGTCCGCAGCATTAGGCCTGCTCCGGCCCGAAGCGTCGCGCAGCCAGGCAACCGCGGCGTTTCAGATTCTGCGCCATGGTCTCGGCACCGAAGCCGCGTTGGCCCGGGCCGCGATGTCCGACCTGACCCTGCCGGCGCTCGACAGCGACGGACGCTGCGCCCTGCTCACGTCGCTGGTGGAGACCCGCCACTGGCCCGAAGCGCTGAAAGCGACGCGAGGCCTCGAAAGCGCCGACTACGAGGCCAATCCCGCTTTGCTGTGGATCGCCGCCTCGGTCCTCGTCGCCTCATGCCTGCCGCTCGAACTGCGGCAGATCGTCCTGCACGACATCCCCAACAATCCGCGTACCTGCCCGCTGCGCGAAGACTCGGCCGCGCTCGAGGCGCAGCGCACCGCGCGCGCGCTCGTCGAGCGGCTCGCCGAGCATTGCGATGCTCTCGAATTGCCGCGCGAGGCGGCCGCGGCGCGGCGCTATTGGCTTTGGCTGAAGCTCGTCGATCCCGACCAGTCCGGCGCGCGCGAAGAGCTTCGCGAACGGTTTCAGGACGCGCAAAGCGCGCTTGCCTATCTGCCCCTGGCGCTGGCCTACGGGCTCGAGGTCGACCGCGACAATGCGGCGAAAGCGATCGAGAAGCGCTTTGCCCTCGACGGTGCGCCGTCACCGGAAACGGTCAACGCGCTCGTCGCGCTGCTCATCGACCAGGCGATGCGCGCGCCCAAGGCCGCGGCCGCCCTTCTGGAGAAGTATCGCGCCACGTTCGCGGACTATCTCGAGCCCAAGAGCCTGTTCACGCTCGAGACGCGCATCCTCGTCGGTGCCGGGAACCGTGACGCCGCGCGCGGCAAGCTCGAAAGCGCGCCCTTCGAACTCGGCGAGGCCGAGCGCGCGCTGCTCGAAAGCCTGATCGACGGCGAGGAGGACCAGCCTTCGGTCGCGGCGCTCGAGGCGATGTACGAGGCGGATCCGCAGCCCGGTACGCTCGTCATGCTGGTCAACCGCCACCGCGGCGCAGCGGTCACGCCGCGCTACCTCCAACTGGCGCGCAAGCTGCTCGAGGTCATGCCGACCACCGAATTCGCCGTCGAGATCGTCGACCATCTCGTCGAGCACGGTCACGATGCGGAAGCGGCGGACCTTCTGGCCAAGGTCAGCGCGCTCACGCAGCGTTCTGACAGCCTGCTGTCCCACGCCGCCTGGCTGCAATTTCGCCGGGGCGCATTTTGCGAAGCGCAGACCACGCTCGCCACGCTCGAAGCGCGGCGTGATGTCTCGGCGGACCGCGACCTGCGTCTCCAGTTACTCGTCGCTTGCGGGCGCTGGGAAGAGCTCGATGCCTACCTCGATCGGCAATGGCAGCACCGGGCCTCGCGGTCGGCCTTCGAACTGGCCCGGTGCAGCACGCTGGCGGCGCAGATCGGCGCCAGGCGGGTCGTCGAATTCGCCAAGGCGGCCGTGGCGGCGGCGCCCGACGATCCGCAGGTCCTCGTCGCCGCTTATGGCGCCGCGACGACGGCGGGTGTCGAAGAGGACGTCGCCGAGGCGTCGGGCTGGCTGATGCAGGCGGCGGCATTGTCGGGCGAGGAGGGGCCCGTCCACGCGGCCTCGATCGAATCGCTGCTTGAGCACAACGAAGACTGGCAGGAGCGCAGCGAGGCGGCGACCCAGGCTCTGATCGCCGGATCGGCGCCGATCGACATCATCGCGGCCATGGTCTCGCGCCCCTGGCTTGAACTTCATCTCGCGCCGCTGCTCGTCAATCCGGGTGAGCGCGATCCCCGTCAGTGCCGCCTCAGAGCCCTGTTCAGCGGACGCAAGCGCATCGCCGCCGGCGAATCGCTTACCGCCAGGACGATCGCCATCGAGGCCGGCGCGCTGGTTACGCTCGCCATGCTCGACGCGCTCGACGTGCTTCAGGACTTCGACCAGGTGTTCGTCGCCCACGATCTTCTCACGGACCTCTTCGAGCAGCGCAGCCGCCTCAGCTTCCACCAGCCCAGCCGGGTCACCTTCGCCCGGCGCCTGCTCGAGATGGTCGCCAATGAGGCGGTGCGGCCCTTTCAGCCGACCAGCGTTCCCGATGTCACTCTGGTCGCCGACCTCGGGATAAGCCGCGCGTCTCTGCTCAGCGAAGCAGCCTCGCATCGCGAGGGACAGCACGTCTTCGTGCATCCCTTCCCCATTCGCAAAGCCGGCTCGCTCCTCGCCGATCCCGTCGCGCTCGATGACTACGCCGCGCATCTATGCAGCTGCTCGGCGGTGCTGGACGCTCTGGAGCGGGCGGGGCGCGTGACGGCGGCGGAAGTGGCGGGCGCGCAAGCCTATCTCGATCAGCATGAGCAACGCTGGCCGGACGAGCCCGTGATCGCCACGGGTGCGGTTCTCTATCTGAGCGATCTGGCCGTCGCCTACTTTCGCTACATCGGCCTGCTCGAACGGATATCCGCGGCCGGCATGACCGTCGTCGTCTCGGACAGCGAGCTCGAGGAAGCGCGCGCGCTGCGGGCGAACGCCGCGCAGTCGGAAGCGGTCGAACGGATCATAACGCGTCTGCGCACCGTGATCGAAGCGGGACTGGCGGCGGGCACCATCGTTGCGACCGCTGCGCCGAGCTCGGACGAGCGGCAGGATGCCCGGATCGAAGCGCTGCTAGGCCTCGTCGCCACCGCGCCGATCCTCGTCAGTGACGACCGGTTCCTCAATCGCCATCTCCAGTTCGACCACGATGCGGGTTCGACGCGGGTCCTCGCCTCGATCGATCTCCTGCAGCTGCTGTGCAACGGCGCCCGGTTCGATCAGGCGCGGCTTGACGCCATGCTGACCGACTTGCGCCGCCGCGGCGTCGCTTTCGTGCCCGTCACGGCTGACGAGCTTGCTGCCGAGGTCGGGCGGACCGCGCTGCTTCCCAGCATGGCGAGCGACGAGGCCGGATCGGCGCCGGCGCTGCAGGAGACGGGGGAGCTCCGTGCGCTGCGCCAGAACCTCCGCCTCATCCAAGCGCATGGTTGGTATGATCCCGCGCACGACACCGCCTGGCTCACCGATATGCAGGAGGCGCTGGTCGGCGCCATGATGGCGCAATTCGAGCACGACGTTCCCGACGCCTTGGCGCGCGCCCGCGCCGACTGGCTTTATGGCCTGCTCGACTCCCGAGACTGGAGCGAGAGCCTGGTCGAGAACGAGCTGGGCGGGATCGCGGAATTCGGTCTCGTGCTCGATCAGGCCCGGATCATCGGGGCGGCCTTTGCGCTCGGGCCAGGGCCTGCCCGAAACGTCGCGCAGTGGCTCGAAGAGGATGTCCTGTCGCCGCTGTGGGCGCGCGAGCCGCGCTTGAAGCTCGTGCTCCTCAATCATTTGCGCGGCTTCGTCCGCAAGGTCGCGCACGACATGCAGGCCGACGGGCTCGGCGAGGAAAGGCTTGCGGCCGCCACGATCTTCCAGAAGCTGCCCAATTTTCTTCAGCTGATGATGCTCGGCGACACCGATTTTCAGGACGCCGTCGGCTTCACCTTCGAAACCCGCGTCGAGATGGGCGACGTCACCTTCATCCGCGGCGACTTCGTCGAACAGGTGCGCGAACTTTATGCCGCGCCCGCGCAAAGTTTGGCGATCCTGGATGAACAAGGCCGGACCTGGACGCTGCGCACCGACGCTGCCGATCCGCACTGGCCGCTGCTGTTCGAGCGCGACGGCGCGGCGATGCGGCTGCGCGGCTTGCCCGGAATCCACCCCGATGCCGTTGTCCGCGTCGCCATGCTCGATACCTTGCTCGGCGAGAAATCTATCGCCATCTCGGCTATGGCCGCCTGGCGCGATCGGCTGAGGCGGGAGGCTTTGGCAGCCGAGGACATCGAGGTGCTCGAGGAAGACCTGAGCGCTCTGCCGCCCATCGTCGCCGAGGCGATCGGCGCCAGCTTCGAAAGCAACGGCGCGCCGATTTCGCTGCTAGTGCCTGCGGCCCGCGCCTATTGGGAACATCTGGCAGGTCAGGGTGACGCGGACACGCTCGCCGGCTTTCTCAAGGAATGGGACGGTCCGGCGCTTTGGTCTTCGGGCGGGTCGATCGAACGTGCGACCTGGGCTCTGCTGCTCGCCTCGCATCCCAGGATTCTGAGCGAGGTCGAGTTTGGTCTCGAGTCTGAACAATGGCGCCAACTCGGCGAATGGGCGCTTAACCAGGGGGATGTCCTGGCCATGACCGGATTCGTCGAGCTCGCCCTTCCACACGTGCAGGATGACGAAGGTCTCGAAACGATCGTTCTCGCTCTTGCCTCCAAGATCGAGGCGCTCGACCCGCACGATGAGGCGGGCTCGTTGCACCTGTTCTCGAGCCTCGCGATGTTCGTCGAAGGCGAAGTCAGCCGCGCCGGCACTCTCGCCGACTGGCCGCCGTGGCGCCGCCGCATGGCGGCGATGGCGCATGCCGCGCTCTTGGCGCGCGCAACACGTGGGCAGATCGACACGGCGCGGTTTTCCCAATTCTGCCTTGATCAGCGCGGATGGCACTATGCCCTCCAGACGCTCGTCGACATGCGGCGCGAGCCGCGTTGGCGCAGCCAATATATGGCCGGCTCGCAGCTGCGCCATGAGTTCCTAGGGCGGATATTCAATGCCGCTTCGGCCTTGCCGCGTGAGCGGTTGACGCCGCACCTCATTTCCGCGCTGCTGGCTGAGGAGGGCAGCCTCCGCGCGCGGCTCGCCATTCCGATGGCCTTGCTGCCTGGGCCGCTGGAAGGCGCCATAAGCGATGAACTTCAAGAAGCGATTCCCGAACTGATTGCTGAGATAGATGAGGCCCTGGCGCACGAGACGCTCGACATCGTCACGGTCCGGCGCCTCATCAACATCGAAGGCTTGATGCGGCTGCCGCCCGATATCTGCGAGCGCGCCAATGGGGCGATCCGCGCGGCGGGCGCTCAATTGCTTTCCGGTTTGTCGACCGAACAGGTCCTCATGCATTTGCTCGGGCTTGCGAATTTGGCGGCGTCGCACAGGCTTCCCGACCTTGCGCAGACCGTACAAATGCTCGCCCGCTGGCACCGAACTCAGGCGACGATGGAGCTTGGCGAGGAAATGCAGCTCGCGCTTCACGCGGCCGCCGCGCATGAAGATCGCGTTGCGTGGAGCGACTTTCTCGGTGATTGGATGCGCGATCTGTCTCGCCACAGCGACGGGGACAACGCTCGAAGCCTTTACGCCTGGCTCGACGGCCTCTGCGAAATCGATCCGCAGCTGCGAAGGCGAACCGGACGGTCCCGTGCCATCCTGAGGCTTGCCATATTAGGCTGACTAATTCGAAGGTCGATATCGCCAACGCCCCGACCTTGCCCGAGAGAACCGAAATCTGAGCGAGCGCCGGCTCCTAAGTTTGCTCGAAGAGCCGGCACGGGCACATGAACAAATGGCAACTGCTAGGGACCTCGGTTCGGCCACCGAACGGCAGCTATGTCAGCGATGGCAGACAAATGCAAATTCGCTAACAGCGATGGCCACGCCAGTAACGGGGCCATCGAAGCGTCCAGCCACCGCGGACCATCGCACAGGAAATGTCGCCACGCACCGGCGATGTGCACCAGGCCGCAGTTCTTGTGCCACCTGCACCGCCATCAGAAACGCAGTTCAACGGCGGCCCCTCGAGCAAGACATGGCCATCAGGGCTGTTGCCCCTCGGTTTGCCCAGGAGTGAAACCAATGCGTCCCGGGCTTCAGTCGCGGAGGCTGCAGGGCAAGGCTGGTTTGCATTGCATGTGCCGTCCATTTCACGCGCTGCGATTCCAGATAGCCGAACGTGAGGTCCCTCGGCACACCAGATTGGGCCATCTCCATCCCAGACGCGGGTGGGGGTGCAAGTAAATGCCTGGCCAGCTGGGATCATCGTCACAGCGAGAAAGATCAGCACACTCATTCGCAGGCCACTCCATCTCCATCTCGGTCAAGTCCAGCACGATAGCCTGGATCACCCTGCCTAAGCGGTGCAACGCCTGCAGCGCGAGCTGCCGCACAATTGGGGTAATAGGAGCTTCCGCCCATCAGCGGGTTGATGCGGCGTTGCTGAACCGGAGGATCAGATTGCGGGGTTCGGTGGCAATGATAGCCACCGCGCTGGCGATCATTGTGGCAGCCCTCTGCATTGAGACCTCCCCCATGGGCCGAGACCTCTGTGACACTCAAGGCAAGCGCGGCAGGCAGTGCGATCACTCCGATCCGAAGCCTGGTGCGCGCCAACCGCATGGCCTGAATATTTATCAAGGCGATTGCTCGATCGACTGCTGGTGCGCTGCTGCAATTACTGGCGCGCTCGGTTTGCTGGCATTACGCATGCCCGGCAGTTTTCTCCGGTGATACCTGCAGCGCTTCGAACCGTTCTTGCACTGCGCGCCACAGCGGCAGACCATCGAATTGCCCTTCAGCGATCAGTCGGTCTTGCTGTTGTGCAATGTATAACCAGCCATTCTCGCCGTGGGTTTTTTCTACCCAGAGGGCTATCCCCCAAAGCTCCTGATCGCGGCTAATCACCGCAGGGACAGCAACACTTGCGCCACCGAGCCAGCAAGGATCAACAGAAAGAACAGCAGCAAAAAGATGTTGCGTGCGAAGCGTCCAAGGCTTCGTTCCTCGCGCCGAATTTCTGCTTCCTGTTCCGGGGTGAGCCACTCTTGCATCGGCAGAAGCTACCTGCAGAAACGAGATAAGCCAATATTTGTTCGTAAGGGGATCGACGAGGGCGCTCGGCACGGACCGTAGCGAAGCATTGCCTCATTCGGTAAAGCCGTAACGCCCTCTGCCACCGATTTGCGCGCCAATCCTAAATTTATGGTTAATTGATTCCAAACGCATGCTTCCGGCAAATTACCTAGGACTGTTTGCAGATGCGCCATGAGCATCTGACAATACGTGCAATCCGCGATGCCCTTTAGCCAAAGTCGCTGATCTGGAGCATGGCGTCCAACGCGAGGCAAGGATCCTGGCTCTCGAGCAACGCAAGCGCCATGCTGACGTGAGCTGCAACCGGTAGGTTGCCTGAATCATCCAGGGCAGTGAGCGCGGTTTCGAGCAATGCCGTGATGCCTTGCTGCTGAGTGGCATGTCGAAATGCGACAATCGCCAATGCTGACTTCATGAAAAGACCCTCCCTTCGAAAGTGGGTGCACTACATTCGGCAGGATCAAACGAAGCTGAATTAGTCGGCCAGCCGGCGTTCAGGAATCACGATGATAAGAAGTGCATGGGGTCCAGGCACTGGAATCTGCATTCCTGCAGGGAATGCTGAACGGCGGAGCAGGACTTGAAGTACTCAGATCTTCGCGCCGACGGCCGCTATGTCCGCGCTGCCCGCCATTGAACTCTGAAGCCTTGATGGGGAGATGAACCGACCTCAATTGTTAGACGTTACTAACCAAGCTGATCAGGTAAAACTCAACCCTGAGCTGGCATTGACCTTGGTCTGCCGTGCTTGGAGATTGGGGCGCACCATGCTTGAAAATCAGCAAATTAGGCCAGCTTCCGTCATAGGGCCCCTAGGTGAGGCGCTTTCACTCGAAACGCTCCCTGCGGCTGGCGCAACGCGATGGGTCATCCGCCGCAAGGCAGAAGTCGTGGCTGCCGTGAACGGCGGTCTGCTGACTATTGATGAAGCATGTGAACGCTATGACCTCACCCTCGACGAACTCACGTCATGGCAGCGCGCAATTGAGCGATCCGGGATGTATGGTCTGAGAACGACCCGTATCCAGCACTATCGGGAGCTATATGAACGCCAAAATCGCTATTAAGCGAGATCAGGACGCGTCAGCCAACGGGATCGCTCCCGACCTGAATGGCTGACTTGGCGACGCAAGGTGACGGGCATAGCGTGTGCGCCAAATGCCAAATCGTGCCACGAAACTTGCAAACGCCGAATTGTCCCCGCAATAAACTGCGATGCAGTGTAACTCGCATCAGGGCTCGGGTAGGGTCATCATTCATGAGTGATGCACGTCTCAGGCTAATGGAAGCCATCGCGCGCAAACAATTGGTGAGCGCTTATTACAACGGCAATCTCATCAGGTTGGCCCCGCACCTGATTTTTGAACGACGCGGCGACCTGTTTGTCAGCGCACTGAACATGAGCAAAAGCTGGCGGGATGATGACGAACGACGGCTAGGGCAATTCAAGCTGGCCGGCCTGGTTGGAACGCAACTGCTCGATGAGACATTCGATCCTCTGCCGTCCTATAGTGCAGCTCCACCGCAGTCCGACGACACTCTGATTCTCGCAATTTGAAGCAGCCATTACGGCCGCCAAGCGGCCGTAGTCCAATTGAACCCGCATTGCCGCCCGCTCAAGAATTCAGCCAGAATCTGACAGGAATGGGCGGCTGCTAACGAGAGCTCGCGTATGGCACCAGGATGACAGGCTTCGAGGGCGTCATTTCATGTCTCAACGATTTCGGCGCCTGCCGCCTGCCTATGCCGAGATGGCTGAGAATTGCCTATATTCGGCTCCGCTGCCCTCCAAGGCCGGTTGTCAATTCGCTCGAGAGGTACACCACAGGAGTCGCACAGGGCGACATATCCGCCATGCTTGCCACGCGAGACCGAATGTATTGAGGGTTTGTGGCGGCCGACATAGCACAGGACTGACATGCGGATGAGCATACAGCACTGCGTCACTCGCGTCTGCGACCATGCGACGAAGCGAGGCAAACCTTCAGTTGACCAGCCTGACTTCACTTGCCCGGTCAGGGTGTGAGCCGCTTGCGTGCAGGCATCTCTACTTCCCTGACGCCGGCTTCGCACAGACCCGCGCGTTGGGCGTCCGGCCTGAACACCAATCTTGACCGCAATGACCAGAGTGGAGGCGGCTCGCCGCAGGCGAGCGACTGCCACCCGTCTGCAGCCAGAATATTTCGCTCCCATCCCATATTTGTTTCTGATATGTTCCAAAGGAGCAACGAGATGAATGCCTACATGCCTAACTTCGATCTTGACCGCGATACTCAGTCGTTCCCGCCAAAATGGGAGGGGCTGACCGAGTTCGACCGCGCTTTCGCCGAGAATCGTTTGACGGAATACCGCTGGAAGAAGGCGTGGGCGGATCCCTGGGCCCGGAGACTTACGATCGCAGTGCTCGGGATGTTCTGTCTCTATGCGGGGTTCGTCATCTATTCGGACCTCCTAGCCAAGTAGGGCCTACCACTCCTTCACCTGATCGGCTGCCTCTTCGCTGGCGCCTCGCGCGCCCTTAGTGGCTTCATCAAGCCGCCCTTTGACCCTGCCGACCTCTTGCCTGCCCGCTTGCTGCATTCGCGCCACCTCGTCGCGGACCGATTGAGGATCGGGCCCAGCGCTGTGCGGCCCAGAGCCTCCACCTCCTCCAATTGGAACATTTTGGCGAATGCCATCCGGCCCGGTGATGCCAGGCCGCAGGACCGGTTGACCTGGGACCAGGACGAGTTTGTCCTCGATATCGCTGCGCAATGTGTCGGCGTACCTTTCGACGAACTTGGACTGCATTGCCTGCCCCTGGGGACTTAGCTGAAACGCGATGTCGTCGAACCTGACATTGCCATAGTAATCCCGATTGGCTTCGAGCTCGGCGAGACCCCACTCGCGGTAGGCCTGCGAGAGGTTGAGGCTGCCGGCGGCGGTGTGGCCTGCGAAGTAGGAGGCCTGGCTCTCGAGGCGGTTGGCGATCTCCTCGGCGCGGCGGGCTTCGCGGCTGTAACTCTGGGCTTCGGTGAGCGAGGCATTCAAGCCGCTGGCGCTGGTCGATGCTGTCGAATTCGTCGAGGTGCTGACCGTGCGGATGAAGCCGTCCCGCGTGCTGGACCAGTTGCGGCTGTCGGAGATCTGTTTCAGGCTGCCCATGATCCGGCTGCGGTCTTCCGAGGCAATGCCGATATCACTGTCGGTCCAGTTCTGGTTGCGGCCGCCCTTCAATCCAGCACCAGCACTGGCAACTCCAACATTCGCGCCCACTCCTGCCGATGCTTCACCATTCAGGAACCAGGAGACGGTGATATCGTCGGCTGCCCGGCGTGAGAGGCCGTACTGGCGCTGCAGCGAGCGGGAAGCCTGATCGACTTCGCTGTATGCCGACTGGACGCTGTCGGAGTTGGATTGGCCGGTTGCCGTTTCCAGGGCGCTGCCCCGGCTGGACTGTTCCCGCAATTCCCTGAATCTGGCCACTGCGCTGCTCGTCGATTCCGCAGCGATGTTGGCATAGGTCTCGCTGTTGGATCGCGCTTGGGACGCCATGGTCGACAGGCGCGAGGTGAAGTCCTCGCCCAGCGTCGGAGTGAACGGGTAACTCGAGTTCGGGATTTGGTCGTAGCTGGCTTCGGGGAAACTCGTCGTTTGCGCGCCCGTGTCGCTCAAGGTGCGGGTCTGCGCGGCGCCATAGGTGAAACTGGGCGCGACCGTCCCTTGGGCAAACTGGCGCGTCATCACGCTCGAATTTTCAAGGCTGGTGTTGCCGAGCGCGACATTGCCGGTGCTGGCTTCGCGAGCCGCTTCCTCGGCCGCATTTTGGCTGGGATTGAGGTAGCTTGTTGCCTGGCTCGAGATCGCCAGTGCGCCCTTGGCAACGCCGCCGGCAAGGAACGGGACCGAGGCGATGAGATAGCCCGCCAGCACGCCTATATCGCTGTTGACGTCGGCCATACCGGTGAAGGTTGCAAGCGTCAGGCCGCTTGTTCCCGCCACCGCCGACATGTCCGCCGCGCCCTTGTACATCAGCATCATGTGCAGGATGACAAATAGCGGCCCCCAGGCGGCGAGGTAGAAGAACCCGGTGACATAGCCCTTGAGCGCCAGGGGACCGCTTTTTGGCAACAGGAACAGCGGGAACAGGACCGGGAACAGGGCATAGAACAGCACAGTCAGAACCACGTTCAGCAGTGGCACCCATTTCATCGCATTGCCCGCGATCGAGCCATAGGTCCGTTCGGTCTGGATGTCGGCGCGGGTCTGGGCATAGACATCGACGCTGCCGGCGCCGCTCGCGCCCGACATCGAATGCATCGCCTGATTCATCGCGTTGATCGTCAACGTCTGCTTGAACAGGTCTGTCGCGCTGGCCGAGACGCCGGTGAGGTATTGGTAGGCGATGGGAAGATCGGCAAAGAGTTTGGCCTTGGCGAGGGCCGCTGTCTGCCTGGGGTAGAGCTGGCGGCCAAAGACCATGCCCATGCCGTCAATCAGGCTGGTCCACTGCGAATTCAGGGCATCATAGGCCTCACGGCAGGTGATGATGTTCGAAGTCACCTGACCCGAGGTCACATCGCGGGTCAGGAAGCGCTGCGCGCGGGCCTGGCTTCCGGGAGCAATCGTCGCCCAGATGTCGTTCGTCTCGGCCAGTTCCTTCATCGAATAGCGGCCAAGCAGCACGTCGTAGAACACGCATTGCCGGAAATGCTCGTCGAGATTGGCGGCGAACTCGGGATCGGAAATTCTAAGGCTCCGCGTCGCGTCATAGAGCCGCGCGCCATATATCATACCGTTCTTCGAATAGTTGAGATCGCCGGGGAGGCCGAACACCACCTCGGCCGAGCCGGTGAGGTAATCGCCGATCTGGCTGGTAAAGCTCGCCATGAGCGCCAGGCCCAAAGGCACGTTGCTGACATTGGCCGGAGCAAGGCCGGGGCTCAGGCGGTCAGTCACATGGACGTCGATCCGCGGCACCATCAGGCAAGAGTACATGAGGGTAGCGCCGAGGAACCAGTTGATCCAGGCTCGCCAGTCCTGGTTGAACGCGAGGGTAAGCGCCGACAGCGCCAGCCCCATTACCATGACCACCTGGAGCAGGCTCTTGTAGCCGCCATTGCCGGTCCATGCCGCGACTGCCTGGAAGACATTGACCAGATAGTCGCCGCCACCAACCGTGAAGATTTCGACCATTTTGCGCGCGTCCTGGGAAGGGGGGATATGTGCCGGGTTCAGTGGGTAAGGGCGCGAGTCTGGACGCCGCGCGACCAGTCGAGGGCGGCCGCCATGCCTGGTGACATCTGCGTCGCCAGCACATTCTCGATGAAGGCCGTCTTCTCGATGATCTGCATGATCGCGCCCACCTTGAGCTGCGTGCTGGCCTGCCGGTCGGCGAGGGCCTGGCGCACTGTGTTTACCTCGGCCTGCCACATGGCGATCTTGGCCTCGTCCGCGCCAATAAAGCTCGACATCGAGCGGCCTGCTTCCCCGACGATGCGGTCGAGCAGAGCAAAGAGCAGATCGACGCTGGCGATCTCGGCCAGCGTCTGACGGTCATCGGTCGGCATGCCGCGGCCATAGGCGGCCTGGACGGTCAGGATCTTGTAGAGTGGGACCGAAGCGACCTGCAGCAGCTCCTTCTGCGGATTGGTGATCGGCGTGTCGTCGTGGATCGCCTGCACCATGCCGTCGATCAGCGCAGAAACCCTTGGTCGCAGAGCCTTGGAGGCTGGCAGGCTGAGCGATTTGAAGCCCGGATCGAGGCACTTGTCAGGCTCATCGCAGTGGAAGATCAGGACATTGCTGCCCGTCGTGCCATCGAGCAGCGAGGTTACCAGCGTTGAGGACGATTCCCCGACGATCGGCACGAACTTGCCGGGCTCGTCGTCCTTGGGCGGAACATAGATGATCGTACCAATCAGCGTCATCGCATATTCGGCAAGTTCCTGATCGAAGTTGCCGCCTGGCGAGAAGAACGCCGACTTCTTGAGGATCGTCCAGGTGTAGTTGCGCGCGACCCCAGGATTGACGTCATCGTACTTGCCTGCGCCCTGCGCCGTCGTGCTGGTGCGCTGGCCCTTGGTGCCGCAGCCGTGCTTGGCGGCGGCATAGTCGGTGAAAATGCCTTCGGAGTTGCCGATCGCTTCGCAGATGGCCTTGTCGGCAAGATCGCCCTTGGGCCAGATACCGCCGACCAGACCCTGCGCCATCTCGCAGCTGTTGATGTTGAGATTGTTCATGAGCTGAGCCTTCTGGCTGAACTCCTGCATGATCTTCGAGCATTCCGGGCAGACCGTGTCGATCGCGAGGCTGAAGGCAAAGCCCACCGCATTGTTGGCGACGGCCTTGAGCATCGCCACGATCTCGCTCGCGTTGATGAAGCTGAAAGACCCAGCGAAGATGTCGATACCGCCGCAGCCGGCGCGCGCGCGCGGGAGTTGCAGGTTGGCGATGTTGGTCGTCTTCTGCGGGAAGCGCGTCCAGACATTGCCGAGGCTGTAATAGCCCGCCGACTGACCCTGGTATGCAGTCGGGCCATTCACATTGGCCGCGCCGCCGACATCATTGAGGAACGAATCCATCGAACTGCCGACGTCGGCGTGGGCGCTGGTCAGGGCCCCAGTCAGTGGGAGCGTGGCCGCAAGCAGGGCGGCGAGCAGCGCAGTCTTCGGGCGTCTCATCCTAGTAGTCACGTCCGGCTTCCTTCGATGTGAGGAGGTAGATGCGGTCTTGAAGCTCGTCGGCGGACATCACGCCGTAACCGATCGGGATCGCGCGGCCCTTGGCGGCGTCCCACAGCACCACCGCAGGGGTGATCTTGGGCTCGAGACCCATGCGGCTCCGCTGGTTGGTCTCGACCGAATAGCTCGGGAAATGCTTGGACGGGCCACCATCGGTTGAGATCGCGCGCACGGTGATGTGCCAGGTCGAGGCGACGCCTTGCACGATCGGCGACATGACCTCGCAGGCGCCGCAAGTCTGGGCAAAGAAGTAGAACAGCCCGTAGCGCTCGGAGAGATGGGCCATCACCGTATTGCGCTCTGTGCTGCGCGCATCCTGCCACTGGCGCTTGCCGAGCGTCGAGACCGGACGCTGCAAGGTATAATCGAGGTCGGGATCCTGCCAGATCGAACGCTGCCAGACGTCACTGAACAGCGAAGCGCGGTCGAGCTGCTCGCGCTGGAAACGGATATACGCAGTCACGTTCGCCGGCGTCGGCTCCAGGATCGCCTTGGCCTTGAGCTCGCGAAGCTCGGCGGTGATCGCATCGAGGCGGCTTGCCGCACTGGCACTGGGCACCTGCTCGGGTTCCCGCTTCTCTACCGGCTTGGGCTTGGTGCAGTAGAACCAGTAACCCAGACGCCGCTGCGCGCAGTAGAAGCTATCATCTTGCTCCTGGGCTACGACCGGCGGCGTATCCTCGGCAAAGGCCGGGCTTGGCGAACTCGCGAGAACAGTCGTGGCGATCAGCCAAGCGGCGGCAAGCCGCCTGACCCTATCATTGACGGGCGCGGGCATAGTAGTCCTCGATTTTCTGCTGGATCTGGGTGGCGGCCTGAAGTTCGTCGGGTAGGCGAGCGGCCTGGGTGAACTCGGCGTAAACCTCGCTGAAATCCATCTTCGAGAGGTCGAGCCGGGCAAATTCGTCGATGGTGAACCCGGCGCAGCTCTCGGTCTTCGGCGCACCCCAGGGTCTGCCCAGCTGCGCCCGTCCCTGCTCCTGAAGAATGCGCGAGAGCTTCGACTCAAAGCAGCAATAGACTTTGCGCTTGGTCAGGCAGACGCCGAGAAAGCTCGAAGAGCAATAGGTGCCGATATAGGCGCACAGGCCCTGAACATCGCGCTCGTGAAGCAGCATCTCCTCGCGGCTGCACCCCAATGCCACCAGCAGCTGGATGCCGGGGATCAGCGGGAAGCCCTTGCCCTTGCAGCAGTTTAGAATGCCGAAGACCTTGGAGGCGCAGGTCTCGCGCGTGCCCTTGAACAGGCTGAGCGTAGCAGGATCCCATTCGCGCTTGGCCTGGGCCAAAGAATTGAGCGCGACGACGGCATCTTTGAATTCGTCGTTGGCTTCGCGCTCGATTTTTTCGCATGAGCCATCGATGCAATAGACGTCACCGTCGCAGATGAACTGCTGCTTGCCAGTGGGCTCAGGCGGCAGCGGACAGGTATAGACGCGCTCGAAAGTCCGGCAGGGGCTCTCTTCGGTGATGCATTTCTCGCTCGACACGGTGCAGCCCGGGCTTGCGGCTAGCGTGTCGCAATCCTGCATCGGTACATAGCGATAGCATTGGTAGTCGCGCTTCCAGGCCCAGCACGGCGCCGTCACATCGATCCCGCCGATCGTGCGCGTCTCAGGACTGCTGTCGGTACAGGTGTCGCCTTGTGAAAAGCACATGGTGTTGCCCGAATAGGGCAGGCACTGGGTCTCATCGCGCCGGCTCGTCGCCACCTGATGGGTTGTTAGTGCGGCGAGAGCGATCCCTGAAACAGGAGCGTTGCAGGTATGTTCGGCCACACTCGCGCCCGGCACGGTACAGACCGGATTGCCGCTGGCATCCGTCCCCCAGGTCACACATGCGCCGGGATGGCTGCCGGTTTGCTGGCAGGAAGGTGCCGGCAGTAGCGAGCAGTTGGCCTGGCCTTCGACGCCGCCGACCGTGCAATTGTAGTGGTAGTCGAAGACAGTGGTGATGGACGTAACCAGCGGAATTGAACAGCTTGCCGGGTAATCCTCAAGCTTATAGCCAGTGTTGCAGCTTGCCTGGTAGCTGCCCGGCGATGCGCTTGGTTGCGGCAGCGGAACGCAGCGCCCCTGCGTGCCGCCAACCGCCATGCCGCTTGCATAGGGCAATGGGTCATTGCTGATCGTCTTGCTGCGCGCGATCGCCGCGTCGAGATCGACGGGCGCAAAGCGGGCGCGGTGGTCCATCGAATCCCGCATGGTCTTGTAGCCGGTGTTGGAGGTCGCCTGACTGGCCGCCTCGCGGGCCATCCGGTCCGGGTCATCGAAGTAGCCCGATTGGCTCGGAACACCGCCAAAATTGGGAACTCGGCTTGCATCGGGCGCAGTCGTGGCCGCACCTTGCGCGGTCGTTGCCTTGTCCCGGCCAAAGGTCTTTCCGTCGGCCTTGGCAGCATCCATGCTGCTCTGGGCCTGGGCAGTGCCTGGAAGCGTGAATGCGAGCGCGAGGCCCGCGAAGATCATCCGTTTCATGGCGCCTGCCTTTCAAGTCTGGCGAGATGCTGCGCGGCGAGCTTCGCGCCGGGGCCGTTCCCTTGCGCGAATGTCTCCAGCGCATGGGCGGCGGTGACATTGCCGGTCATGCGGTCGAAGGGCGGCACCGCACTGGTGCAGTCGAATCCGTCGCACAGATCAAAGTCGCTGGTGCTCACGACGTAGGTTGGCACAGCCGCGATGCTGAAGGCACGGAACAGGCGCGGGTCGATCCCGACACCGTCCATGCGCTCGCCGGGCCTGAGCACGCGGGACAGCGCATCGGTCATCACTTTGGCGCTGCCCTGGGGGAGACCGCGGAACACAACCACGCCGCCAGCGCGGGTGACATCGTCCATCATCTGGCGAAGCGCTGCGGGCGGCATCGAAGTACTGGCAAAGGCGATGAACCTTGGCGCTTGGCCCATGCCTTCCACCGCCATGTCACCGGCATCGGCGACCATCCGGTCGAAATCGAATGTTGCCTCGCTTGCAGGAGCGGAGACCCTGGCTTCGCTGGCATAGCGCCGCCCATTGGACCTGCCTTCTTCCGCGCTGGCCGTAGCCGCTGATGTTACCGCCTTGGCCCGCTCACGCGCGCTTGCCGCCAGAGCGTCCGCTTCTCCTGCCTGGTCAGCGGCCTGGGCGCGGATCGCGCTGAGGTCGATGTCGGGTGCAGGCGTCTGGGCCAGCGCGCCGCCAAGCGCAGCTGTGCAAGCAAGAGCTGCAAGAACAATATGTTGGATTGAGATTTTCATAGCGCACAGCAGTTCCGCTTGCGCCAGACCAGATAGCCCATGTCCTCGCCAATGGCGGGATAGACCTGGCCTGCCGACATGAAAGTGGTGGAAGCGCCAATCGGCGCACAGGCGTAGCGGCCCTTGGTTTGCGGATTAGGATTGGTCGCCTGGAACCGGTACTGCTGCTTGCGCATCACCGGCATCAGGTACTTGCCGCACAGCCCCTTGCCGCCCATCGTGCCCCAGGCGACGAGTTCGCGGTGGAGCTTGTAGGCAAAGCGGGCGAGCGCGAGCCGGGAGGCCTGGACGTGGCCGATTGTCGCCGAGACATTGCCGTTGAGCGGATACATCGTGCCCTGGCAGCCAGCGCACCAGAACAGCGCGTCCGAAGGCAGCTTGGCCGTCGCCGTGACGCAGTCGGCAGCGCAGGCCGCGAGTGCCAGCGGATTGGCGAAGAGCACTGCCTCGGGGTTGATGATCGCGGTGAGCTCGCTGTCCTGCCACAGCGGGTCGATCTCGGTGATGTAGAGAATATCGATCGAGCCCGATTCGAGGCAAAGGAAGTCGGCGACGATCTCCATCCAGTAGATCAGCGGATAGGCGTACCAGTGGATGTGCCACTGCGAACTATACTGCGCCGCGCCGCCGACCGCCGAGGGCCCGGCCATCGACTTGAAGCCGATGTCGAACCCGGGATCGAGCTTGAGACCGCCAAGATTGACGAAGCACCAGGGCTTCATGCTGACATCGGCAAGCCGCACCGGTTCCCAAAAGCCCATGGCAATGCCGGGCCGCAACCCGCACAGGCACACTGGCAAGGCCGGATTGTCGGTGTCGGGTCGGCTCGACGGCCAGATCTTGAGGCCGCCGATCGAAATTGGGAACAGGCACGACCAGCAAATGTCGGTGATCGGGTTGACGAATTTGCCAGTGCAGCGCCCCGGTCCTGACGAGGCAGCAGCCGGAAGCGTGCTCGCGGCAAACATCAGGATCGAGGCAAACAAGGCGAGCCAACGCTTTGCGCATAGTGGAGGGTTTAATATCATGACGGCCTCCCGGGGGCGGGCTTGACCGCCTGTTCGGTGACGATAAGCAGGCGGCCCTGCTGCTCGACGATTGCCGGCACATGAGCGATGCCGAAGTGCTTCACGAGAGTGCCGCCCTGGTCGAAGTAGAAACGGCGCTGACGCACCTTCATCAGTTCAAGCGGCGCGCCACTGACGAGGATGAACTTGGCGCCCGTTGCGGCGTAGCGCTTGGAAGCCCATTCGATCTGCTCAGGATCGTCGCCGTCGAGGAAGACGAGCGGCTCGCGCAAGTGAACCGTATCGAGCGGATTGACGCGGGTGCCGCGGGCAATGATCACCCGGTTCTTGTCGTCGCGGATGTCCTGATCAACAGTGATGGTCGGGTCGAATGTCCAGCGCCGCGTGGCTTCAGTCAGGCTGACGCCCTCGACTGGTGACGGTCGGTTGACCCTCGCGATGGTCCGGCGCTTCAGTTCCTCGCCCAGCCGGGCAGTCTCGCCGCTCGCTTCAAGGTGCTGAAGCCGCGTGTGGATCTGCTGAAGCAGGTCAGGCTCGATCACCGGCCAGACCGCGCCCTGCTGGCCATAGTCACGGGCCTGCGCCGATGCAGCGGCCAGAAATGCGGGGAGGAGGACAAGGAGCCGTTTCACAGGATCGGCCTCCCGATCCCAAGGACACGGTCCCGGCAGATCCAGCCAATCGCGGCATAGCGGCTGTCGAAGCCGTCCTTGTGGCCGGTCGCGACAAAATAGCAGCCCTTGGGGATTGTGCCGGTCGGCCCAAGCGACAGCGGCTCGCCAAGGCGGGTCACGGACTTGGCAATGGCGACAGCCTTGCCGTTGACGAAGAATGTCCGGTCCTGCGCCGTCACGATGTCCCCGCTAACGCCCAGCACGAGTTTGCCGAAGGCCATGGGATTTGGCCCGAAGTGGCGCGTGAGCAGGCTGGAGGGCGGAGGATCGAACAGGATTACATCGCCCCGGCCCGGCACGGCCTTGCGGTCGAGCCAGATGGCCCAATAGGGAAGCGAAGGGCTGGCGTTAATCATCAGCGCGTGGGTCCGCGCAAAATCGCTCGTCGCGGTGAGGCCAAGTCCGGCAAGGCCGACACCTGCCCAGAGGGCAAATCGCGGCCAGCGGGTCAGAGCGCCCGAATGGCGGACATTGAGGGTCCTAGCGGGTTGCATGGTTTAGCGCTCCCATCCGGGCCGCAACATCGGCGCGGACCTGGGTGGTGAGGTCAGGCACCGTGCCGCCGATAACTGCCTCGGCGACAAGCACAGTGCGCCCGTCCTTGCCGAGGCTCTGGGTCGAAGCCTCGACTGCCTTGAGGTAAGCTTCGATGCGCGTCCTGGTCTCTTCGGGCGGACGGCCCGATCGGGCTTCGCTTTCGACAAAGTCGCCCATGATCCGGGAGAGCTGGACTGTGACCACTCCGCGTTTTTCGAGGGTGACCAGCTTGTGCGTCGCCCAGGCGCCCCAGAGCGCCGAGCCGAACATGCTGACGGCGACCACAAGCGCGGTAACCCGGACCCCGGCAAATTGCCGCGGCACGCTCAATGTTGCCATAATGTTCTTCATGACTTTTGGCTCCGGGCGGTTTGGGAGCGGGAAACTTCGCTGAGGAAGCGCGGCATGCGCCAGATGCCGATCAGCGTGGCCATTCCGATGAGAATGAAAGTTACATCGCGCAGGAAGCCGATCTGGCGCGCTGGTTCTGCGCCCTGGAAGCGGGCTGCGAGGTTGCCGAGCTGAAGGAACAGCAGATCCATGTGCCAGCCCGAGATCGCGAGGAAGAAGAGCAGCGGCAGTCCGAGCGTCATCAGATAGGTCGAGGTCAGGAAGGCGCCCGCCTTGATCATGATGAAGCAGATGTCAGCGGCCATTGCGCACCGGCGTTTGCCTGTAGGGACGGGAGGGGAGCTTGCTTGCTCCTCTTCATGATCGCGGTCGAAGGGTGTGGTGAAATGGAGGGGCATGGGTAAGGCAGTCCTTTCAGGCGTTGCTGTCGTGGGTGTAGGGAAAGGCGATGCGCTCGATCGCATCGGCAAGCTGATGCCCGCGGGCGATCTCGGCATCGATTGCGGCAAAGGTCTGGGGTGAGCTTGAGAATAGCGTCGCCGAATAGTCGTCGAGCACGAGGCGGCCGATGGCTTCGGTCTCCGGACCCTTGATGAAGACCTCGGAATAAGCGCTCCCGTGCCGCTTCAGGCTGCGGATCAGGGTTTCGGTTCGATCATCCATGTCGAGGCGCTTGGCGCGCCGGAAGTCGGCAATGGTCTCGGGCTTCTGCTGGAGGATCAGCATCCAGTCGCTGTTTTCGAGCGCAGCCGTGGCGCCATCGGACTTGTAATAGTCGTTCAGGGACTGGGTCGCGGTCGCAAGCGCGCCGCCATATTTGCGGCAGGTGCGCGCGTAAGTCTCGACGAACTCGCCCATCGAGCCGCCCTTGAGCATCGACCACGCCTCATCGATCAGCAGTAGCTTGCGGACCGAACGCGGTGTCCGCGTCATCGCCTGGCTGGTCATGAACATGATCGCCGAAAGGACGACGCTTCTCAGTTCCTCGCGGGCGGCAAGGTCGGACATCTCGAACACGGTGAAATCGCATTCGAGATCGAGGCTTGCCTTGCCTTCGAAGAAGGCGCCGTAAGTTCCGCCCGCCATGTAAGGAGCAAGCGAGGTCGCGAGGTCGCGTGCGGTGTCCGTCAACTCGCATGCCAGGGCTTCACCGACATCGGTGATGGTGGCAGCGGCGCCTTGCTCGTTCCAGACTTCGTTGACCACGCGGTCGATCAGCCCGCGCTCGGTATCGGTGAGGCGCGCCGAGTACCGCGCCATCTGCCCGACAATCGCCTTGACCATGCCGAAGCAGTCGAGCCGGTAGTCTTCGTCTTCCTCCGCGCGGGCGGCATCGATCATCGAGAACGGGTTGAGGCAGAAGCCCGCCTTCAGCGTGAACTCGACGAAACGGCCGCCTTGGAGCTTTACCGAGTGCTCGAAGCTGCGCCCATCGTCGATCACCACGACCTTGGCGCCGGCGCCGCGCAGCGCCGCGCACATTTCCTGCAGGAGCACCGATTTGCCCGATCCCGATTTGCCGCAGATCGCGACATTGTGATTGCCGGCCTCATTCTCGAACGGCGACCAGAAGAAGGGCTGGCCGCGCCGGCCGATGAACAGCAGGTGCGGATGAGCCCCGCCAAGGTACTCGCCCTGCATCGGCGCAATGTTGGCGGCCGTGGTCGAGAGCAGCGTGCGGAATCGCTTCAGGCGTTCCATGTCGGCGCCAAGCCCGTCTGCCAGCGTGAGCGGCATGGCGGCGAGCAGACCCTGGATCTGGAGGTAACGCTCGTCGGCCAGATCCCAGCCGGCCGCCTTGTAGATCGACTTGACCGCGCGTTCGTGCCGGTCGCCCATCCCCATCGGCGAGAAGGTCGTCAGACCGTAGAAAACCCGGACCAGGCGGCGGCCTTCCTGCAGTTCGGCCTGGACGTGCTGCCATTCGGCAGACTGTTCGGCGATCCGCGGCAGAAACCGCGCGCTCCTGGTTCCGGCAAGGCTCGTCGTGCGCATGAATTTGAACCCGGCCTTGGCAGCCGCTGCTTCCTGATCGGGGTAGACCAGGCACAGCATGGTGGCTGCGGGGCAGGGGAAGCGCAGCTTGTCCGTGAACAGATCGCCGATCAGCCGCGCACACTCCCACGGCGCCCAGCGCTGCGGCATGTTGCGGACGGCAAAATGCCTGAGGTCAAAGGCATCGGGATAGACCGCGCCGATTTCGGGGACGCCGTCATGATGCGCGCCGGTTGCCCGGAAGCGTTCGGTGCGAAGATGCATGCGGTCTTCGTGGACAACGAGTTCGATGTCCCGCCGAATGGCCTGGGCGGCGATCGGGTCATTGGGATTGTAAAGGACCACATCGTCCTGCGGGGCCGTCGTCGGCGAGGTCAGATCGTCGATCAGCGCGATCAGACCCTGCGGTTCGACCTCGGCGACCCCGAGATTGAGCGATTTCAGCATCGCGATCAGCCCCTCGCGGGTCTGGACGAGCTCTTCGCTGGCCAGGGCTTTGGCCGCAGGCACGCCGACCGACACGATCACCTGATGATGCCGGGCATGAAACGGCGCATCGTTCAAGGCCGAGCGCCAGACCAGGTCATAGAGCCGGCGGGCACGGTGCCGGGCAATCGCCTCATAGACCCCGCCCTGGACATAGCGCGGGGCAAACCAGGGGCCAACGATCCGGCTGATCCTGGGGCTTGCCAGATGCAGCACCTGCAGGCAGGCACCGGGCGGAAGTCCTTCGGAGAAGAACTGACCCAGGATCTCGCCGGTACGCTCGTCCGCGCCGATCAGCGGCGTTACCGCCAGAATGAAGCCCTTCGAGCGCGCATTGACGTAAATTCGGCTCGCGGGATCGTAGACCCGGTAGGGCAGCCAGTCCGAGAGCATGTCGAGCAGCAGGCTGGGCCGGGCACTTTCGGCATGTTCGGCATCGCCGAGCAGGCCGCCAAGCAGGCGATCCCTGAGCGTGGCAAAGGACAGCGCCATTACTTCTGCCCCTCATTCGCGGGCAGGACTTGCACCTGTTCGGATCTGGGCGAGACTGCACTGCGCGAGGCTTTCCGCCGCACGGCGGCCTCGAGCGCCTCGACGCTCGGGAATTGCAGGCGGCCCTGCTCGAACTGTGGCCGAGGGGTCCGATCATGCGGGGGGGCAGACATGTCGAACCCCTCGACCGCCGGTGCATGCGCACCGGCAACCGCCTCGGCCGCCGTGGAGGGGAGGACCAGCGGCGAGGCTTGGCTGAAAGAGGTGGTTTCATCGGGTGCGGGCGTGTCGCTCGCATCGGCGGGCGGGCCGTATAGGGAAGGTGCAGGCAGGACTTCGGAAGCGGGGCTAATCGGTTCGGGCACTGCCGTCTGGGCCGCCTTGAGCTGCATGCGCAGTTGCCGCATCAGCGGCGGCGGTGCGCCCTGTTCCTTGCGGCGGAGTTCTCCGGCCCACTGTGGTTTTTCGACTACCGCCCAGGCGACTGCCTCGTCGTGGAGGGTTCCGGCCTCGTCGACATGGGCAGGAAAGACGATGCGGATCGTGCGTTCGGCGGTGCGGGCAATATCGCCGCTGGCAATACCGGCCCGGACGCGGGCCGCATCGAGACCTGCGAGTTCATGGCTGCCGAGCTCGGCCGTAGCCCGCTCGTCGATGACACGGCTTGGCGCGCAGGTTCCCTTGGGGGCGCGGCAGGTGAAGTCACCTTTGACGTTGGTGCCAATGCCGACGCAGCCAGCGAGCGCAAGGGCAAGAGTGGCGGCGGCAAAGATATGCTTGGTGAATGCCATGACGATCAGCCTTTGGGTTTGGACGGCGCGGCCGTCAGGAAGGCGCGAAGCGCATCAGCCGGGCGGAAGCCCTCGATCACTGCGCCGTCCAATGGGCGCACGATGACCGGCGTTCCTCCAAAGCCATGAGCCTTGGCAAAGGCCTCGTTGGCATTGAGCCCGCTGGTGTCGCAGGGCCTTGGATTGGCGAGGGCGAGGCCCGAATAGGCGAGGTGCAACGCGGCTTCAGGATTTGGCGAGCACAGCACCCGCTCGGCGTCGCGGCGGCTTGCCGCGCCGAAGATCGAAATCGGGCGCTCTTCAACCCGTGCGCCGATCGCCTTGAGTTCGGCCGAGAGCCGCTTGCAGTATCCGCAGTGGAAGTCCGAAAAGACCACTGCCTTAGGGCCATTTGTCGGGCCCCAATGGATCGCGCCATTCGCAGGCAAGCCCGTGAGCGAGACATTCTGCGGCGCGCTGGCGCGCTGTGGCTGCGCGGCTTCGCTGTCATCTGCGCTATTGCTGTCCTGGCGCCGGGCTGCGCCGGCCGCCAGCAGGTCGGGGTTGAGCGCCAGCAGCCGTGCTGCCGTCAGATCCTGGCGCGCTTCCATGTCGTAGATGCGCCCGATGACGAGGTACTTGGCCCGCGCATCGGTATAGAACAGCGTCGTTTTCGAGGCGACTTCGCACAGGCCGCCGAGGCCCTTGCAAGTGACCGCGTCGATTGGAGTCTTTGGAAGGCGCAGCTTGAGCGCTTCGCGTACCTTGGCGAGATCGGGCGCAGCATTTGCTGGCGCTGCCAGATGGGCAGCGCCCCAACCGGTCGCTGCGGATAGTGCGACCAGCGCGGCAAGTCCGGCTGCAGCCTTGGCCCAGCGGCGAGGCCGCAGGGTTGGTTCTTCGATCATTTGGAATTCCTCACATAGACGCCGTCGAGAAAGACGATCTCGACATCGATGCCGGTCGGCATCTCGACGACAGGCTGGTATTGTTCGGCGCGCTCGATCAGATATTTGCTGACCGTGTCGGCGGCATCGCCCGCGCCCTGGCCGAGCCCGCCGCCGAGAATGTCGCCGGCCGAAAGCTTGGAGCGGGTGCCATTGGCGTTGGCGGTGACGCCGGAGAAGGTGCTGTTGGCGTTGGCGGAAAAGCCGCGCCCGAACCCGCCGACGATGCCGGCGAGAAGCGCCTGGCTGATGAGGTTGCCCTCGCGGCTGACAACGCGGCCGCGCACGCCGGACTTGCCGGCAAAGCTGATGAAGCCCTTGACCTCTGAGACCGCAACGCGCCCGCCAGGCTGGTCGCAGGTCATCCGCGCCAGCTTCACATAGACCTTCTCCGAGGAGAGGTCGCCGCGCGCGGCGCCATTGACCACGCAGCCCTGAATGCGGGTGGTCAGCACCTTGCCATTCTTGAGGACCGAACGGGCCGGGCCAGTAATCCTGAGAACCACCGGGAGTGGATCGGTCTGACTGGCGACACCGGCCGAAGCATCGACGCCAACGATGACCCGAGCCGAGGCGTAGGAATTGGGCGGCAAGTAGTCAGGCGAGTCTTCGATGACGAGCGGCGGCGCGTCAGGGCGCGACACCTTGAGCCCGTTTGCAGGGGCCTTGTCGGAGGAAAAGCTCATCAGCTTCACTTCGGCCGGCGCCGCGCCGTCCGTGGGCGTAGCGCTTGCCCCCATGCCTGCTGCTGGCGGCGCAGCTGTGGGCCGCCCGCGCGCATCGTAGCCGCCTGCCTGCGGGCCGTAGGCGGGAACGGGAGTAGTGGGCTGCGCTGCAGGGGCCGCCTGCGCCCCAAGCTGACCCTTCAGCGCTGTGTTCTCGGCCGATATCGCGTCGATCGCTGCCTGGCCGTCAGTGCGCATGGCCTGGTTCTCGGCCTTGAGTGCTGCCAGCTGGGCCTCGACTTCACTGCGCGGAAGCTGCGCGTCCTTGAGCGCCTTCTGCTCGCGCGTTACGGCATCGAGGCGATTGCCATAGGCTGCCACGAATTCGCGCTGTGACAGATCGCGGTTGACGAGACCGGCGGTGTCGATGGTCTGTGCATCGCCTGACTTGCCGTCCTTCTTCGCGCCGTCTGATCCGAAGATAAACCAGCTGCCACCGGCGAGCAGCACCGCGCCGATGCCGGCCAGCAGGACCAGTTGGCGTTTGGCAGTCTTTGCGTTCAGCTGGGCAAGGTCCGCGCCGCTATCGGCGACTTGAGCTTCTGAAGGGCCGGATGCCCCCAGACTGAACATGGTATTCCGCTTGCGTGCCACTTGTTCGAGCGCGGGTTCATCGGTCGGGTCAGTCATGG
Organism: Sphingomonadaceae bacterium; assembly: GCA_947473355.1. GTDB lineage: Bacteria > Pseudomonadota > Alphaproteobacteria > Sphingomonadales > Sphingomonadaceae > Novosphingobium. The sequence continues at coordinate 28,522 of CANJCQ010000001.1, forward strand.
CTGGTCTCCCCATTGGGGCTGACGACAAAGGCAGTCGTGCTGGCACCGGGTTCGAGGGTGGAACTCACAATCGCGACGGCGAGCGCATCGCGCGGCGCAAGATCGTGCTCGGCAATCGTCAGTACCTTGCTTCCGCGATTGGTGAGGTGGATCACCTTGCCGGCGAGCGATGCGCCACGGTAATCGGCGATCAGCTGGACTTCGAGCGCGCCGACCCTGGCGGGCAGCGCAGCAGATTGACGCAGTTGGTAGCCGTCGATGGCCACTCCTCCAGCCATGGCCTGGACGAGGCGGGCCGCAGTCTCTTCGAGCGGTGTTTCGCTTTCCCAGCGGCTTGCATCGCCAATTGCAATCGCCGGATTGGTGATGAAGACCTGCTGGGCTTCGATCCGCTCGATGGGACACGCGATCTTGTAAACATAGCCCTTCTTGGTTGTGGCGAAGAAGCTGATCCTGGCTGCGGCATAGGTCTCGGGCACCGAGATGTAGATGTCCCCACGCACCGGCTCGTTGGTCACCGCAAAGTCATTGTAGGGATAGCCCGTCGAGATCTTCGACACGCTGGCGAACTGGTCGCCAACAAGCGCAAACCGGGTGAGCTCGCGCGCCGAGACCGAGCAGGCGATCGATGCGCCATCGGCAGCCTGCTTGTATTGGTCGGCATGAGCCGGGGTCCCCAATACCAACGCGAGCAGGGGAAGGGCGGCGGCGTATGGCCGCATTCTCGGGAAGCCGACCATTACTGGCCCTCCTTGGTTTTGCTGTCGTTGGAAATCTGGGCAAACCCGGCCAGCGCGAGGCGCAGGCCCTGGTAAGTCCAGGTGAAGCGAAAACGGCGCTCGTCGCTGGCAATGACCTGCGCGCCGACAAAGGTCTTGAGCGTTCCCTTGACCTCGGAGGTGAGGCCAGTGGGATCGACCGTCATCGACTTGATGACAAAGGCCTGGGTCACGTCCGAGCCGCGCTGTTCCTCGACGATCCTGACGAGATCGGCCTTGAGGCGGCCGTGGCTCGCGGGATCGGCAAGCCCTAGTATCTGTGCCATCCAGTAGTCGAGCCCTTCCGGGCTGCGATTGAGCAGCATCAGCGCGGCGTCCCGGGTGACGAACTCGAGATATTCCGCGCTGACGCCAGCGCTCGAGATCGTCAGCGGTTTGGAGATGGTCGGAAGCAGGACCACTTCGCGGTTGCGGGTGGCGGCAAGTCCGCCGGCTATGGTGAGCGCGATGGCAAGGCTGGCGCTCACCATCGCAAACATGTTGCGCTGGCGCAGCAGCGTCTGGCTGCGCTCGTGGGAAAATTGGGCGTGCATGAACTTCTCCCCTCAACCGGCAAGCAGCCGGCAATGGGAGGGCGGCGTCATTTTGAGGCCGGTCAGTCCTGCGGGCAGATACCAGTAGGCGGCATGCAAAACCCAGGAGCTAGCGCGTCCCGATTTCGCTTTTCGCAGTGCGAACCAGGCGCCAAACGCAAGGGCGATGCCGATAAAGATATGCTGTGCGAGGATTCCCCAGGTGAAGGGGATGATCATTCCGGCGAACTCGTCGAGGGTCCAGAAGCCGATAAGCTCCGGATCGTCGAGCCTGCGAGGAATGATGTAACGGTCGGTCATGATGACGCGCGCCCTCCTTTCCGTGCCGATGTCAGATGACGGCGGTGACCACCGAGGTGACGATCGGCACGCCTGTGCCGACGCCGATGCCGACGCCGACGGGGACCGCGATCTGAGAAAGAGTGAAGCGGCCCGAAGCGAGGCCGATTAGGCCGCCCGCAAGGCTCAGCACCGTGATGATCTTGCCGCCCGATCCTTCGAGAAAGTCGGTAAACTTGGTGAGCGCTGGCGCGAAGGTCGCATCGGCGCCGGCATAGGCAGCACTTGCAGCGAGCGTGGCAAAGGCAAAGGCCACGGCGAGGCTCGCAAGCTTGCCGAGACGGGCATCGCCGCGACTGGAGGTTTGGTTGGTGTTCATGGAGTGGCTTTCCGCTTGAGGTGGCACAGCTTTTGTTTGCTGTATGTTCTCAATGCGGGCGAATTCGGCTGTAGGAAATGGGAAGACAGATTTTTGCCTGGTTTGACGCTTAAATGGCTTGGCAAAAAGCGCTGGACTCAGCGGATTGCGCAAGGAATCGCCGTTATAGCGCGCCAGATGCCGAAGGGTGCGCCGCTCATGCGCATTGATGCGCCATATATGCGCATACGAGCGCAGGAGGCGATTCGCTCCAGGAACAATATTTCCTAGATATTCCTTATATGTTCTTTTTTCTTTCCTACAGGCGAATAGCATGGATAACTGATGGCATTGCTATTCGATTCGAGGCCCTGATGGACCATCCCTGCCATGACCTTCACCTGAGGATTGCGCGTCTGCTTGAGAGGGCAGTCAGCGATTCCGGTAAGTCGCAATCCGAAATTGCGCGGCTTGCAGGCATAAAACGAGACACCCTGCACCGCTCGATGAGTGGTAGGCGGCTTGTCCCCTTGGTCGAAGTCGTAAGGATCCTTGATGCCGCCGGTTTGTCTGGCGTGCAGACACTCCTGTTCATGTTGCTGACTGGCGAAGACTTTGCCCTGACGCGGTCTGGCACGGCCGCAGCTGAGTTCTTGTGCGAATTGTTCCGGCGTGCGCCGACCGAAATCCTCGAGCAACTCGGTGAAAATGCCGAGGAACTGCGCCCACGCTGGGCACATGGCACGGCCAAACTGCTCGCCCGCACTCTCGCGCAGCATATTGCCGATCTCAATCGCCGTGGAGATGCGATTGGTGAGCGGTATGCGAACTCCCTGTCTGGAACCTGAAACGCCATGACGGTCCAATGTCCGCCTTATCCCCAAACGGCCCAGCAGCTATGCCTCATACGCCTCGAAGAGGTAAAACGGCGGACGGGTATGTCGAGATCGACGATCTATCGATGGATGCAAGAAGGCAAGTTTCCGCGGGCGCGTTCTTTGGGAGGTCGTATTGCCGCTTGGTCAGAACCGGAGGTCAATGCTTGGATTCAGGTCGCGCTTGAGGCCTGATCATAAGGTAACTGTAGTCAATGCCACATTGAAAGTGGGTGGCAGCTAAGTTCGTGAGTTGACGAAGGGCTGTACTCCCCACCGCTGCGTTTTTGAACTCGCTGGGCACTGCAGTGTTGGCGCGTTGGCGTTATTGCAGCGGTTCAGAGCCAGGCCGAACGTCAACTTGCCGCCTCCACGGTCAAGATCGGTGTCGAGAAAGCACACCGCTTCCCGAGCGCGTTACTGCTCAGCCAGATCGGCATTTGCGGCACTAATGCCGGTGACCATTTCAATCCGTCGAAATTGTCTGAGATCGCACTGCCCGGCCTCACCTGGAATTTCCTCGACTACGGCCGCAACTCGGCGGCGGTCAGCGGCGCCGAAGCGGGACGCGATGCGGCGCTTGCCAATACCGGGCGCAGGTGCTTGTCGCGTTGCAGGACGCGGAAGGAGCACTTCACCGGTGTGGAGCGGTGCGGACCGTGTTTTCGCGTTTGGTTGACGAAGCCAGGTATGTGGCAGAGATCGCGAGGTTGCAGAGTATGCGCGCGCCGTCGGGGGGCCGGCTCGCCAATCGAGGCGAAGGAGGCGAGCGGCAGATGATCGGCGCGCAACTGGCTGAAGCTAACGATCGTGCCGAGCTGACAATGGCCTATGTGACGCTGGCCAATGCGTTCGGTCTTGGCTGGAAGTCAGAGGCACACTCGTAATGAACAATGGCATCGCGCCAATTTTTGAGGGGATCGGATGACTGAACAGCATCACGGCCCTGGCCGACCGACAAGCGACCAGTCGGCCCAGATCACTGATCGCATTGTTTATGCGTCGTGGCAGGTGCTGCTGGATGTGGGGCCGGAGCATTTTACGGTTAATCGGATCGCGCCCGTTGCCCATGCCAGCAAGCAGACCATTTATGCGCGCTTTACCGGAAAACTCGATCTGCTTCAGACGGTCCTGGCGAGCCGCTGCGGCATGATCTTCGTCGAGATGCTCAAGCTGACGGACACGGATGATATTCAGTTAGCTTTTACGGATCTGGCGCGCCGCGCAGTCAGGTCTTTGACCGAGCCAGAGGTGCGCATGGTGGATCGGCTTGTCGACTGGATCGACAGCAACTTGGCCGAAGGCAGCAGCTTCCCCACCCGTAGCGCCGTCTACGGTCAGTTGCACGAGCAGGTCAGCCGACATTTGTTCCATGCGATGGAGCACTGGGCCATCATCATAGACGATGTTCCGAGCGCCGCAGCTTTCTGGCTCGACGGCCTGATCGGCCATATTCGCGGCCTTCCACTGGAGGGCGTCCAGTGGGACGAATGGCCATCAAACTACACTCGCTATTTCCTACGAGCAGTTTGCCAAGTACCTCAGGATCTGGGCCCATCAATCAGAGCCGGCAGATGATGGTTCACTTTGATTGTTTGGAATGTCTGCTTCACTATTCCGTTACCCGAAAAGCGGACAGGCCGCTCTCCGGGTACCGACGGAAGTTGCATCGGGTTACGTGCGTCAAGTTCAGCAAATTGGCGATCATGATGCTGGTCATGCGGCTAAGCATAGTATCTGCGGTCCCTGAGCAATTTGGCGCAGGGAAATAGGCTTCTTTCCATGCACCAGGTGGTGATTGACCTGTCAGATCGTCCGATGATTTCGATCACTTGGGGCGTGGTCGTGTTCAGGGCAAATCTGTTCCGTGTCCGGTCTGCACGATGATACGGTCATCCTTTGCCGGAACAAAGAATTCAGCTGTATGGATGCCGAAATCCCGGCCCCGGCTGCATCGCTCGCGCAGTTCGAAACGGGTTTCGGCGAAAAGGAACCAGTCCTCGCTCAAGCGCTGTAGATGGTCGACCTGGCGCACCTCGTAGCGAGCGAAGAATTCCCGCAAGTAAGTTCGGTAGTCCGCCTTGCTCTCGATGCCGATCAGCGTGCCGGTGTCCGTGACGTAGTCTCGGATGTTCGCCTGGACTCCGTCATTCATCGTCTCGAGAACAGCTTCAACACTATTGGCGCGGTAACCATCGAGGAATTGCTTGTGCAGTGCCAGCAATTGGCGGCGGCCATCAAAGCCGGAAAGTGGTGGCCCTTCGGGCGAGGGACCGGCGCCCAGTTTTTCGCGCGGGGTCATCACCCATACCAGTTCACCGGTGATGCCCTTGCCTTTTGACACCGGGAACACGCCGATGGTGACGCTGTTGGTGACCTTACCTTCAGGATTATTCTCGCGGACCCGACCGGTGTTGACGCCGACCTGGAAATCATACCACCCGCCACGGATCTCGCTCACCAGTTCGACATTCAGCAGGTCGCTGCGCCCGCGTACGAAGACATAGCATTCACGCACGCCCGCGAAGGTGGTGGTGAGCGGAGACCTGACGCTACCGTCGGGCAGGATTTCCGGAACGATAGTGTATGCCAGCGGTTCCTTGTCGACCAGCGTGGTCATCAGCCTGTCGACATTGCCGACGAATTCGGCCTCCATGTGAGTCCAGGCCTCGTTGCCGGCATGGATCGAAGCCAGCGCGTAGCGACGCAGCAGTTCCGGATCGATGTCGATGACCTTCATTTCACGCGCCTTTTCAAACATCCGACCAGATGATGCCGGTTAACTGGTGGGGCAACTGGGGGATACTCAGGCCGCTTCCTTTGCTTTCCCTTCGGCAGCCCACCTCGGCATCTGGTCTGGCCGCAACTTTGGCATCGGACTGGCAACCTTGCGCAAAGTACGCGCCGGACCATCCTTCACCACCCGGCCGCGCGAATGTTGGAGTGCGATGTTGTCAAACACCACGAAGTCGCCCTCGCGCCAGTTGTGGTCGAGTTGACCATCGGGCTTGTAGAGATGCGCGAATAAACTGGTCAGTAGATCCTCGCTATCCGCCTCCGGCATGCCGATCACATTCTTGGTCATCTGCTCGCAGATATGGAGCACGGATTCGCCGGTGCGAGGGTGCGTGTAGTCGATCCGGGTGACCGTCGTCGGCGGATTCTCGACCTCGGTGATAAGGACGCTCGACATGTCACCACGGCGCACTGCGCCTGCAGTCTGCAACACTTCATGGCCCTCGGCGCGCCGACGCAAGTCGGCGGGCAGCGTGTTCCAGGCGGCGACGGCGTCGACGAATGTGGTCGGCGCGGCCGGCTGGCCGACCTCGCTGCCATAGAGCGAGAGCACCTGGTAGGGATTCTCCGCCCACATCGTGTCTCCATGAAACTGCAGGCGGCCGAAGGGAGCGATGCCGTCGTCTAGCTTGTTTGAGATAAACGATTCCTTCGAACCCATGGCCTCTATAGTTTCTGCTTCGCCCTTGCGGATCAGCATGGTGCACAGCCGCGCCTGCTCTTCATGCGAAAGATCGATATTTCGGAACAACAGCAGGCGCCTGGTGTCGAACAAGTCGCGGAGCTGTTCGCGGGTCTCGTCATCGAGCGGTGCCTTTGGGTCGAAGCCGATGATTTCGCTGCCAAATCCTGGGGTGAGATCCCGAGTTTTCAGATGTGTCATGCTGCAATCCTCCAATCAAGGCTGCTGAGCCGTCACCTGTGCTCAGGCGCTTCCGGCTCGCGGCCAGCATGGAGGTATGAATATGCGAAATCAGGGACGGCATTTTTGACCAGGATCAATTTTGAGCACAAAAATATAGCACATGCTATGTGAGAAGCGGGATGTCCGATCCCGTCGAAGTGGTGCGAGAGATCACGGATTGCCAAGTCAGCCTTCCGGCTTTCTGCCGCCCTTTTGCCTGGAGGATAGACTAATGGACAGCGCCCGTTTCAAGTCCCGCAACTATGTTCTCATCAATTCCGATGGCCATGCGGGAGCCAGCATCCAGGGCTACAAGCCCTACCTTGCCAGCGAATTCCACAATGAGTTCGATCACTGGGCCAAGGACTTTTACGATCCCTGGGCCGATTTCGACAAGGAACTGGCTGATACCGACGACGAAGGCCTGCGCATCGGCGTTTCCTCGGCTTCGTCGCCCTACAACTGGGAGAGCGCCGAGCGCGTCAAGATTCTCGAAGGACAGGGAACTGTTGCCGAAGTCATCTATCCCAACACGGTTCCCCCTTTCTATCCATCGGGCGCGGTTACCGCTCCATCCCCGACAAATGCCGCAGACTATCGCCTGCTCTGGGCGGGGGTTCAGGCGCATAACCGCTGGCTGGTCGATTTCTGCAATGATGCCCCCGGGCGGCGGGCCGGCCTGGCGCAGGTTTTCCTGACCGATCTCGACGATGCCATTGCGGAAGTGAAATGGGCGAGCGAGAACGGCCTGAAGGGAATTATCGTTCCAGCCGACCACCAGCTCAGCATCGTCAACCTTTATGAACGCCGGCTCGATCCATTCTGGAAGACCTGCGTCGACTGCGGCATGCCCGTGCACCGCCACGCGGCGAGCGTTGGACCGCCGGAAACCGACCAGACCGGACCTGCTGCAATCGCTGTCGGCGTCTATGAAACGGCGATGTTCATCCAGCGCACGCTTGCGCATCTCATGATCGGTGGCGTGTTCGAACGCTTCGACGACCTGCAGTTCATCATCACCGAGACCGGCTGCGCCTGGATTCCGGACGAACTCAGGCGGCTTGACGGGTCGGTGATTATGGGCCGCCAGAAGGGCAACATCGCCTATCCGCTCTACCACCGCGCAGTGGAAGGCATGCAAAAGCTGCCGTCGGAGCACTGGCGCAAGAACATGCTCATCGCGCCTTCGCTGACGGTCCGCAAGGATTTGGAGGCACGCCATGACGTCGGGATCGACAAGATCCTGTGGGGCAGCGACTATCCGCACCACGAAGGCAGCTTCCCGCACAACAATCTGGCGGTGCGGTTGCTGTTCCACGATCTGCCCGAAGATGAAGTGCGCGCGATGACCTCGCTCAACGCAGCCAAGCTCTATGGCTTCGATCTCGACCAATTGCAGAAGATTGCGGACCGCGTCGGACCGAGAGTTGCGGAAGTGGCGACTCCGGTTGGGGCTGCCGAACTGCCCCCGGTCAGTTTCTCGCACACGGTTGGTGAAGCCATCACCCGGATGCAGGCGCTCGCCGCCTGATCCCAGGCACCCAATGTCTAGGCCCGGGCGCGATGCCCGGGTAGGGAGAGGATTTATGTCACAATTGCATATCCGCAAGCTGAGCCCGACCGTGGGCGCCGCGGTTGAAGGAATCGATTTCAAGCGCGAAATCACCACCAATGAATGGCGGCAAATGTGCCAGGCGTTCGACGAAATGGGCGTGCTGATCTTCCGCGATGTGGATGTCGATGTTGCCACCCAACACAGGGTGATTGAGACACTTCACTACGGCGGCGACATGTCGAAGCTGGAAGGCATCAACACCGAGGGCTTCGGCTATGTCTCGAACAAGGAAGAAGCCGGCGGCGCTCCCTATGGTCGCCTACTCTACCATGTCGACATGCATTGGTCCGAAATGCCGTTCCAGACGCCTTCGCTCTATGGCTACGAGGTCGAACCGGGCGCTGCGCCGACCACTTTTGTCAACACCGTGCATTCCTGGACCACACTCCCCGATGAATTGAAGCAGCGGGTCAAGGGGCTGACCGCCCGCCACGAAAGTGGTCAGCAGGGAAGGGGCAACAGCAACTATGAGGAAGAACTGATCCAGCCGGACTGGGCCGCTCCGCACGAGACGGTCACTCCGATTGCGATGAAACACCCGCGGACCGGCCAGACGATGCTCTATGTCTGCGAACAGCAAACACGCGACATCGTCGGCCTGCCCAAAGCCGAAAGCGATGCACTGCTCGACCAACTATTCGATCATATCTACAAGCCAGAGCTGATCATTGAGCACCATTGGCGGACCCGGGACCTTGTTATCTGGGACAATATGTCGATCCAGCATAGCCGCCATTACGTCGAGGGAGGCGGTCCGGCCCGCACCTTGCGCAAGATCCACGCGCCGTTCAACGAACTGCGTCAATACATGGCCAAGCTGAACGACGTTCCGACCTATGCGGAGGCATATTGACGTCTTGAGGCAATAGGGTCCTGGGCACTGGGGGTAGAGAGTCGGTAGCCCCCGACCCTGGACCATCAGATCGGTGACCGTTTGCCAGATTGGCATCGCTTCAATTCCCCTTGCTGAAAGGAAAGGCGGTGCCGATTGGCGATGGCTAAATCATGCGGTCATGTTCAGCCGAACGCATTGCCTGACTGTAATGAAGCAGCGACCACAAGAGCATCGCGCTCGCAACCAGCAGTGCATATCGAAGGCTCTCGCCACCAACGAGAGGGACAAGCATGTCGCTCGTCAGGCCGATCAGAAATGGCCCAATGCCGCTGCTCAGCAGCGATAGCAGAAACATCATGATCGCAACGGCCGTGGCGCGACGATAGGGTTCGGTGTAGCTCTGCACGGTAGCGGTTGCGATGCCGGCCACGCCAGTGAGGAAGGCGATAATGCCGTTGGCCAGAAAGTTCAGCCACACATAGGGGCTGAGGACCATGACGAAGAACAGCGGAGTGCAGCAGGCGACCGATACTGCGGGGATCCAGATATCCCAGCGCTGATCGCGTCGAACCAGCCACGATGCCAGAAATCCGCCCGCCAAGACCCCCAGCATGCCGCAGCTTGCGCCAATGGTGCCAAGCCAGGCGCCGATCTGGGTGGGCTTCATGGCAAAACTGCGCATCAGGAACGAGGGTGCCCATTGAGAATAACCCTGGGTCGCGACGTGGCTGAGCGCATAGGCGAGCGACAGATGCATGAAGGTTTTTCGCCGCAGCAGCACCCACAGCGATTGCAGCATGGTTTCCACCGGGCGTTCGGCTTTCGGTCGCGCTGGTTCGCGCAGGGTCAGGATCGTGACCAATGCGAGCGGCAATCCGGCAAGCCCGATGATCTGCAGCGCCGCGCGCCAGCCATAATGCTCGCCGAGGTAGCCGGTCAGCGTCATCCCGCCGATCATGCCGATCGCCGCGCCGGTGTTGAACAGGCTGATAGCAAGTGCCCGCTTGATGCGGGGGAAGTAGTCAGAAAGAAGTGAATAGGATGGCGGCAGGCACCCCGCTTCGCCGACGCCGACACCGACGCGCGACAGGAAGAACAGCGGATAGTTTCGGGCCATGCCGCCAAGCGCGGTCATGGCGCTCCACAAGACCAGACATACGGAAATGAGCCGAAGGCGCGATGTGCGATCAGCGAGCCACGCCAGTGGCACACCAAGTAGCGCGTAGAACAGGGCAAAGGCCAGGCCGGATAGCAAGCCCAGTTGCGCGTCGCTAAGGTGAAGGTCGGTTTTGATCAATTCCAACAGGATCGTCAGCGCCACCCGGTCCATCTGGCTGAAAATGTGGATCGCGGTAAGCACTGCGAGCGCATACCAGCTTCCCAGCGGCACCTTGTTTGTGGCGAGACTATCAAGCGTCACATCGCCGCTCGCGCCGGGGGGCGGTGCATTCTCGTCGATCAGCAATGCCGTCACCCATCGTTCTCCCGTGGCTTGTGCCGCAACCTTATATGTTCAGATCGCTCATGTAATAGCCGTCGATCCCCGCGCGATCATTCGAATTGGCGATGCAAGCATACGGTGGCATTTCTCTGGCATTAATCCATCGGTGGCGAATGGAATACTCTTGTGGGCGGGCTAAGCCTGGAAACTGAGCCATTCAACGTCGTCACTCAATGCAACTTCTGAACTGATAGAAAAGTCGCGCCGATTTTCAGGAAAACGACGGAGCTGAGGAATACGTTCAGGCTGCCATGCCCAGCAACCGCCGACCGGCCCACGATCACCAAGCGCGTCGATATCGACCCCGCGGCCCTGGCTGACAAACAACGCCCGTCTCAAGACCAGCGCGGCTTCCGCCAGATCTCGGTCCAGCGAATAGGTGAATTTGGTAAAGCCTGCACGAAGTGACCGGCCTGCGAATGGAGGCGGTCCCTCGATTGTCATGTCTGCAACCTGCCATTGCAGCATCGGTTGCCCATTGACTTGAACCGTGGCGATCGTCTGCCCGTTTTCGCGATCGGGAATGTTGATCTCGTAGCTGCGTTCCGGACGCTCGATTGCCATTGCCGCCACGCCCAAGCCCGCCAGATCCAGTTGATGCGTGCACTGCTGAAACTGGTCTGTTTGATTCAATACGGCGGCGCAGGCCGGATCGAGCGCCATGCCGACAAGCTCCTGCAGCCGATGTCCCGCAGCTTCACAAAGTGAGTTTGGCGACCGCCGTGCATCAGTTCGAACGACCGTGATCACGCCATCACGCGACTCGAGTAGGACACGGAAATTGTGGAAATCGTCTTCTACAGCGCACCGAGCCTCGAGACTTCTGTCGCTGCGTTTGCGTGTGGCAATCCTGACGCTTCGCCGGAAGCTTCCGAGGCCGCCCATTTCAAGAGTTCTCAGAAATCGTATTGGTGAGATGTTGGGGCACATTGGAGATCGACTTTGCCACTCATGTTCCTTCCCTGGTCTGTTATGCGACCGGTTGTCCTGGCTGGCTCTCCCGGTGCAACCAGGTCAGTCTCAGGGTGGTCAGGCGCCATGAACCGCCCACCTTTTCATACGTGTTGTTATAGTGGCCGAAGCCATTGATTGCCGAGCCATCGGCTGTTTTGGCGAACATATGGACGGCCCAAATGCCCTTGGCGGTGGTGGGCGAGGTCAACTCGATCTCGGGCATCAGAGCGTGATGCACAGCCAGCGCCGGAGTGGTACTGATCCGGATGCAAAAATCCTCAATTCCCGATGTTTCACCTCTGCCGCCGGAGCCTGTATCACAGTAGAAATCGTCGATAACAGTCGTTCGAATGAGATTGGTGTCACGCGTATCGGCTGCCCGTAGAAAGCGCGCCTGAACCTGCTTGATTGCCTCAATGTCGTCCAAGACCCATTCTCCCTTCATGCGTTAGTTAATTAGTGTCGCGACCAAGGATGGCGCTGGTAAGCGGAAGGCCAAGATACGAAAATGCCATGCGCGTGCCTTCTGCTGCAAGAGGGATGCAATCGCACGCTCACGTGATGACGCCCTTATCCTTCAGGGCGACGATTTCTTCCCAGCCGTGCCCCAGTTCGAGCAGGATTTCCTCGCCATGCTGGCCAACTTCCGGTGCTCCCGGCATACGGCGCGGGCCGTCGAATTCGTCGAAGTTGACCGGGGTCGAAACCGCCATCACCTTGTTTTCGCCGTCGATGTCGATCTCGGTGAAAAAGCCGTTGTCGAGCGCGACCGGATCGTTGTGGAGGTCGGCGGGGCGCTGGAAGGGGGCCCATGCGCCCGAAAAGCGCGTCAGGACTTTGCACCAGTGAGCGAAATCGTTCGCCGCGAACACCGCGTCAAATTCCGCCACGCAGGCCACCACGTTCTGCTGGCGCACCTTGGCGTTAGCAAAGCGCGGGTCGTCAATCAGGTCGGGCCTGCCGATCACATGACAAAGTTCGGCCCAGTAGGAATCGGGATTGACGATTGCCAGCGATATGAAGCGGCCGTCGCTGGTCAGGTAGTTGTTGGTAAGCGGATTGCGTTCGGTGCGGCCGACCGTGCGCTGTGTGGTATCGACCTGCTCGTATGGCGCTCCCAGGATGTCACGCTGCATCTGCCACATGCCGACGTTCATCAATGCGACATCGACTACCGGGGCCTTGCCCGTGTTCGACCGGGCAAACAGGGCTGCGGCGATGCCGCCAGCCAGCGTCATGGCCGCCATCACGTCGCCGAAGGCCGGTCGTTGGCTGATCGGGCGATCCATACCGGGCGGGGTCAGCGCGGTGGCGACCCCGGCGCGGGCCCAATAGGCGGTGCCGTCCAGCGCAGCCGTTTCGGTCTGCTCGCCCTTCTGGCCATAGCCCGATCCGCGCACATAGACGATATCGGGATTGACCTTGCGCACCTGCTCCACGCCCAGGCCCAGCCGCTCGCGCACGCCCGGACGCAGGTTGGTAACGAAGACGTCCGCCTGCGCGAGAAGCTCGTCGAGCAGCGCGCGTCCTTCCGGTTTGGCGAGGTCCAGGCCCAGCGAACGCTTGCCGCGATTGGCATACTGGAAGCTGAGATTGACCGCGCCAACATGCGTGGTCGTGCCCGCCGTGGTCAGGCCGCGATAGGGATCGCCGGTGCGCGGGTGTTCGATCTTGATGACATCGGCGCCCCAGTCCGCCAGCACAGCTGTCGCCAGCGGAACGAAGACGAACGATCCGATTTCGACAACCCGAATGCCCTTCATCACATCAAACACAGGCACCTCTTTCCCCGTAATCCATAGGCCAAAGCCCTAACACGCCTCGAGAAGTTCCCGGGGCTGCAATTCGCCTGCCGGGCCGTCGCTCCACGCGTCGCGGTGACTTGTCTCCACCAGAAAATCGATGAAGGCGCGCACCTGCGAGGGCAGATGCTTGCCGCTGGGATAGAGCAGGAAAACCTTTTCGCGAAGGTGCAAAGAAACCTCGAAAGAGGGGAGAAGCGCCTGAAGCTGACGGTGGGAGCGCGCCGCTTGCTTGCTGGCGTCTCCCGAGGAAGTTGTGAACGCAGTGCCAAAGCACTTGAACACCGGACTTGTGCTGATCGTCGGACATCCTGGGGCTTGCCGCAGATGTTTTTCCTGGTCGGATTCATGGCTGCGGCAGCGTGATCGAATGTTAGTCTGACCAAGATACTGAAGGTGTCGCGACAGAGTGAATTGAAAATGCGCCACAGCTAAAACCATTTGGCCGAACTGTTCGAGGATCCCGCGAGGGGAGGGGGCCTTTGATAGGACAAGGGCAACTAATCGAACAATTCCTCCCGGTTGTTCAATCCTCATTGCCTTTCAACCTGGATCGCCAGAAATCATCTAGTACTGCGGCCACGCAAGCACCCGCAATAGTTCGGGCTCATTTGTCCCGACACGCTGCCTTGTTGCCTTAGGCCGCCAACTCAGCGGTCGTGAAACTCGGGCGGTCGCTTTTCAAGAAATGCATCGACCGCCGCGAGATGATCCTCAGTGTGGTGGGCGAGTGCCTGATAGGCGGCGGAGAGTTCGAGCAAAGGAGCCAGCTTCATGTCCTGGCCCTCGCGCAATAACCGCTTGGCCATTCGAGTGGCATGCCCCGGATTGGCCGCGATTGCGGCGGCGACCTCAAGTGCGCGCGTCAGAACCTGTTCGGGCGCGACAACTTCAGTGACGAGGCCATATTCGAGAGCTTTGGCCGCATCGATTGTATCGCCGGTCAGGGTCATCAAGCTGGCTCGGGCCATGCCGATAATGCGCGGCAGTAGCCAGGCACCACCGTCACCTGGAACGATGCCGAGCTTTACGAAACTCTCGGCAAACAAAGCCGTTGCCGATGCAATACGCACATCGCACATGCATGCGAGATCCAGCCCCGCGCCGATGGCCGGACCGTTGATGGCTGCCACGACCGGCAACTCTAGCTCGTAAAGTGCTGTGGGGATCAATTGAATCCCAGTGCGATAGGCATTGCGTATTGCAAATGGGGCGCCGGAAAACATGCCCTCACGGTCGCGCATGTGTTTGACGTTACCGCCAGCGCAGAATGCCTTTCCCGCACCGGTAAGAACGACTGCTCGAACGCTCGCATCGCGCGTAATTTGCGCACAAAAGTCGGCAATTTCCTGGCAGTGCACAGATTCGGATAACGCATTGCGCGTGTCGGGTCGGTTCATCGTCGCCACGACAATTGGACCCTCGCGCTCGATTCGCAGGAAGGGCTCTTCGGTCAACGCACACTCCTCTCATGATTACGGCTGCCAGAGTACCGCTTGTCACACCTAGCTATGCTTTTCTCGAAGCCAAAGCTAATGTTGATCTTGCTTCTAACGATTGTGGATTGCCATGATGGAGCTGCGCCAACTTCGCTATTTCACCCTCTGACCGCCGTGCTCAAGAACCTGTCACCTCGATCTGTCTTATGGATGTCGGGCTTGTCAATGGAAGAAGGCATGCAAATTGATAGCTTTGTTTATCAGGCCAAAAATCACATAAGGCATTCTTTATATCCCTTGGTGCGCGGCGCAGCCGGGGCTAGAGCGTGGGTCACATAAAGCTTTCTTTATATGTCTCTCGAAATGGGTGCTGCATGCGTAACGATTATCTGTTCACCTCGGAAAGCGTTTCCGAAGGCCATCCCGACAAGGTTTCCGACCAGATCAGCGATTCGATCGTCGATCTGTTCCTCTCGAAAGACCCCGAAGCCCGCATCGCCTGCGAGACGCTGACCACCACGCAGTTGGTCGTGCTGGCCGGCGAAATCCGCTGCAAGGGCGTCTACGAGAACGGCGCCTGGGCTGCGGGCGCGCAGGCCGAAATCGAAGCGACGGTGCGCAATACCGTCAAGGAAATCGGCTACGAGCAGGACGGCTTCCACTGGGAAAAGTTCGAATTCATTAACCGCCTGCACGGCCAGTCCGCCCATATCGCACAAGGCGTCGATGCCGGCAGCAACAAGGACGAAGGCGCAGGCGACCAGGGCATCATGTTCGGCTATGCCACTGATGAAACCCCTGATCTGATGCCCGCCACGCTCTATTACAGCCACAAGATCCTCGAGCGCATGGCTGCCGACCGCCATTCGGGCGCGGCGCCGTTCCTCGAGCCCGATGCCAAGAGCCAGGTGACCCTGCGCTATGAAGGCAGCGTGCCGGTTGCCGCGACGGCTGTCGTCGTTTCGACCCAGCATGCCAAGGGCTATGACGAGGGCGACAAGGAAGCCGCGCTGCATGCCTATGTGAAGCGCGTCGTCGCCGACGTGATCCCGGTAGAACTGCTGCGCGAGACCGAATATCACATCAACCCGACCGGCTCCTTCGAGATCGGCGGACCCGATGGCGACGCGGGCCTCACGGGCCGCAAGATCATCGTCGACACCTACGGCGGCGCGGCCCCGCACGGTGGCGGCGCGTTCTCGGGCAAGGATCCGACCAAGGTCGATCGCTCGGCGGCCTATATCACCCGCTATCTCGCCAAGAATATCGTCGCAGCAGGCCTCGCTACGCGCTGCACCATCCAGCTAGCCTATGCCATCGGCGTCTCCAAGCCGCTGTCGCTCTATGTCGATACGCACGAGACCGGCAAGGTCGGCGACGATGTCATCGAAAAGGCGATCATGGGCATTGCCAAGCTCGGCGGCCTGACCCCGCGCGCGATCCGCACGCACCTGGGTCTCAACAAGCCGATCTACCGCAAGTCTGCGGCCTATGGCCACTTCGGCCGCAAACCCGAGGGCGATTTCTTCCCCTGGGAGAAGACTGATCTGGTGGACGATCTGAAGGCGGCCTTGGGCTGATCAGCCGAACAGCCTTTGACCTGGTATAGAATCGACTGGAGATAGCTGACATGAGAAAGACCGATTACGTCATCGCCGATATCGGCCTCGCCGAATATGGCCGCGCCGAGATCCGGATCGCCGAGACCGAAATGCCGGGCCTGATGGCGCTGCGTCAGGAATTCGGCGCTACCCAGCCGCTCAAGGGCGCGCGAATCACCGGCTCGCTGCACATGACCATCCAGACCGCAGTTCTGATCGAAACCCTGGTGGCTCTCGGCGCAGAAGTGCGCTGGGCGACTTGCAACATCTTCTCGACGCAGGACCATGCCGCCGCTGCGATTGCCGCCGCAGGGATCCCGGTCTTCGCGATCAAGGGCGAGAGCCTTGCCGAATACTGGGATTATGTCGGCTCGATCTTCGATTGGGACGATGGCACCGGCCGCACCGCCAACATGATCCTCGACGATGGCGGCGATGCCACCATGTTCGCGCTGTGGGGCGCGCGGGTCGAGGCGGGCGAGAAACTGTTCGAGCCTTCGAACACCGAGGAAATCGAATTCGTCCGTGCGCTGAACGCTTTCCTCAAGAAGAAGCCCGGTTACCTGACCATGTCGGTTGCCCACATCAAGGGCGTCTCCGAAGAGACCACCACGGGCGTCCACCGGCTCTATCAGATCGCCAAGGACGGCAAGCTGCCGTTCCCGGCAATCAACGTGAACGACAGCGTCACCAAGTCGAAGTTCGACAACCTCTATGGCTGCAAG
This sequence comes from Sphingomonadaceae bacterium, assembly GCA_947473355.1. GTDB lineage: Bacteria > Pseudomonadota > Alphaproteobacteria > Sphingomonadales > Sphingomonadaceae > Novosphingobium. The sequence continues at coordinate 45,518 of CANJCQ010000001.1, forward strand.
GAAAGCCTTGTTGACGCGATCCGCCGCGCGACGGACGTCATGCTGGCCGGCAAGGTCGCCTGCGTTGCCGGTTTCGGCGACGTGGGCAAGGGCTCGGCCGCGTCGCTCCGCAACGGCGGCGCGCGCGTGATGGTCACCGAAGTCGATCCGATCTGCGCGCTGCAGGCGGCGATGGAAGGCTATGAAGTCGTGACGATGGAAGAGGCCGTTACCCGCGCCGACATTTTCGTCACTGCGACCGGCAACGAGGCCGTGATCACTGCCGAGCACATGAAGGCGATGAAGAACATGTCTATCGTCTGCAACATCGGTCACTTCGATTCCGAGATCCAGATTGCCGCGATCGACAATTACAAGTGGACCGAAGTGAAGCCCGGCACCGATCTGGTTGAATTCCCCGATGGCAAGCAGATCATCATCCTGGCCAAGGGGCGTCTGGTCAATCTGGGCTGCGCCACTGGCCACCCTAGCTTCGTCATGTCAGCAAGCTTCACCAACCAGACGCTGGCCCAGATCGAGCTGTTCACCAATCCGGCGCAATACAAGAACGAAGTCTATGTGCTGCCCAAGCACCTCGACGAGAAGGTCGCCGCGCTGCATCTCGAAAAGCTGGGGGTCAAGCTGACCACGTTGAGCAAGAAGCAGGCGGAATATATCGGCGTGCCGCAGACTGGGCCGTTCAAGCCGGATCATTATCGCTATTGAGCGACTGTCGACGGCAAATGGCAGCAAGGGCGTTGTAATCCGCGCCGCCCGCGCTGCCACTGCTGGTGCGGGTTGATGGACAGATTGAGGCGCCGGAACAACTGGCCGGTGGCTGGGGCTCGCCTAGGTTCAGCAATATCTCACCGAGCTTGATGGCGGCTGGACAATCACTCCTTCCAAGTTCCGACGGGCTGTGGCCGAGACCAGCCAAAGTACGGCATAGCTTTTTTCGCGGCAATCAGTGGACGCCCAAAACATATATCTTGGATATTATAAGTAATGCAATTATATAAATTGCCATGCATGAGCACATTGGCGCACTTCTGAACCAGGTTTCGAGGCTGATGCGGCGTGAGTTTGATGCGCGAGCGCGGGGGATCGGTGTTACTCGACCGCAATGGATGGTGCTGGGCCTGCTCGAGGCGCACGCCGGCTCCAACCAGGGTGCTCTCGCAGAAATGCTCGAAGTCGAGCCGATCACGCTCGGCCGGATGATCGACCGCCTGCAGGAGGCCGAACTTGTCGAACGCCGCGCCGATCCCGCAGACCGCCGCGCCTGGCGGATTTTTCTGACAGAAAGGGGAGAGAATCTGCTCGACATGCTGCGCCCGTTCGGTCTCGAAACGCTGTCACAGGCTTTCGAAGGCGTTAGCAAAGCGGACAGCGAAGTGCTTATGGCGACCCTACTGCGGGTGCGCAGCAATCTCTCGCGCAAGGTCCAGCCGGACGCAGCCGCCAATGGCTGAGAGCGATCCGCAGTTTCCCGTGACCAGCGAGGAACTGGTCGCGCCCCGTCGCTCACGCGCTGCGCGGCTGCGGCGGCTGGCCGTCATGCTGTCGCTGCCGCTGCTGCTGATCGCCTTTGCTGTCTGGTATTACCGTTCGACCGAAAACATCATTTCGACCGACAATGCCTATGTCCAGCAGGACAAGGTCTCAGTCAGCCCGCAGCTGACCGGTGAAATCGCCGAAGTATTGGTGCACGAGAACCAGCAGGTCAAAGTGGGCGACCTGCTGTTCCGCATCGATTCCGAGCCCTATCGCATTGCGCTCGCCCAGAGTGACGCATCGATTGCCGCGGCGCAGGTCAAGGTCATCGGGCTCGAAACCGAGCTGACCAACACCGGAGTCGATATCAACGGCGCCCGCGAAGATGTCGGCTTTTACACGCAGGAATTCCAGCGCCAGTCTGAACTCATGGAGCGCGGCTTCACCACGCGCGCCCGGTTGCAAGCCGCTCAGCATGCGCTCGACGATGCGCGCAGCAAACTTGCAACGGCCCAGGCCGATGCCGCCAAGGCGCGCGCGGCGCTGGCAACCGGCTCGGTCGCGCCAGGTGTCAATCCGGCGCTGCTCGCCGCCCAGGCCCAGCGCCGCAAGGCCCTGCTCGATCTCTCGCGCACCGACGTTCGCTCGCCGGTCGGCGGCACGGTGACCCAAGCTGACCGTATGCAGATCGGCCAGATGATGACGCTCGGCCTGCCTGCGCTGACCATCGTCGTCAGCGACAAGAGCTGGATCGAGGCGAATTTCAAGGAAACTGATCTCGCCCACATGCATATCGGCCAGCCAGCGACGCTGTCTTTCGATGCCTATCCCGAGCTCAAGGTAAAGGGCCACGTTACCTCCATCGGCGCAGGCACGGGGTCGGAATTCTCGGTGCTCCCGGCGCAGAATGCCAATGGCAACTGGGTCAAGGTGACCCAGCGCGTGCCAGTGCGCATTGGCATCGACGGCAAGCCAAACCGCCAGCTGATTGCCGGACTTTCGACTCATGTCGTCATCGACACCGCAAAGTAGCTCTTCGGCCAGTCCGTCTTTGGCCAGTCAGGCCTATGCCAAAGGCATAACCGAAGACCGTGCGCTGCTGGAGACCAAACATCGCGGTCTGCTGATGATGGCAGTGGTGATGGTCGCGCTCTGCCAGTTTTTCGATGCGACCATCGCAAATGTCGCGCTGCCTTTCATGAAATCGTCGCTCGGCGCTTCGACCGAAACGGTCAGCTGGGTACTCACTAGCTTCATCATGGCCACAGCCATCGCCACGCCGATCACTGGTTGGCTGTCCGACTACGTCGGCTCGCGCAATCTGTTCATGTATTCGACGCTGATGTTCCTCGTCTCTTCGGCAGCCTGCGGGGCTGCGCCTTCACTGACCGCGATGATCATATTCCGCATCGTTCAGGGCATTTCCGCCGCCTTTGTCGGGACAATGACAATGATCATCATGTTCGACATCAGCCCGCCGAGCAAACAGCCGACGAGCATGGCGATCTTCGGAATGATGGTGATGGTCGCACCGATCACCGGTCCGTCGATCGGTGGCTTTATTACCGAATATATGAATTGGCGGTGGATCTATTACGTCAACCTGCCGCTCGGCATCCCGGCGCTTGTGCTGATCTGGTGGCTACTGCCAAGCCGCCCGATCGAGCGGCGCAAGCTCGATCTGTTCGGCTTTGCCGTGCTTGGCATCAGCCTAGCCGCGATGCAGCTGATGTTCGATCGCGGGCAGAGTAAGGACTGGTTCGCCAGCAAGGAAATCGTCGCCGAAATGATCGTCATGATCTCGGCCCTGTGGATATTCATCATTCACAGCCGCGGTCATCCCTATCCGCTGTTCAAGCGGGCGCTCTATACCAATGCCAACTTTGTCGCCTCCCTGGCCTTCATGATGGTGATGGGCGCATCGGTGACCGGACTGTCTTCGGTGCTGCCGATGATGTTCCAGTCGCTATATCACTACCCGGTGATGGCCACCGGAATGCTGATGGCGCCGCGTGGAATCGGAGTAGTTTGCACCTCGATGCTATCAAGCTATCTTAGCCGCAAGTTCGATCCGCGCTGTGTCATTATGAGTGGATACCTGATGGCCGCCTGGGGCATGTGGACCATGACTTCGTGGTCGCTCGACATGGGCAGCACCCAGATCCTGTTGGCGAGCTTCATCCAGGGGATGGGTTTCGGCCTGATTGTCACGCCGATCCAGCTCCTGGCCTTCTCGACACTCGACCAGAAGCTGCGGCCGGACGGCTCCAGCCTGATGTCGTTGTTCCGCAGCTTTGGCGGCTCGATCGGGATCTCGGTGGTCGTCACCATGCTATCGCGCAACCAGCAGATCAGCCACGCCGATCTGGCCGCGCATGTCACCTCGACCAGCATTCCGGCGGTCGACTTGCCTTCTGTGGTCGATCGGATGGGCGGCATGGGCGGCGGTATCATGGCCATGATCGATGGCGAGGTCAGCCGCCAGGCGATGATGATCGCCTTCCTCGACAATTTCTACATGCTGACCTGGGTGCTGCTCGCCTTCGCGCCGCTGCCCCTGCTGCTCAAAAAGCCTAAGCCGGTGGGGAAGTCTGACAAGGCATTGTTCGTCGAGTGATGGATGCAATGGACTATCATACTGTCGCACCGCAATTGAATTGCTGAGGTAATAGCAGTGTTACAATCAACTCAGACCGATTTGTTAACGGATAGCACTCGGTCCGATTGACCTGCGGCCATTCCTGCGGTGGAAAGCGGGGGCATAGACTGGTGCATACAGCCTTCCCGGTGCTCGAGCCAAGAAAAGGGGCCGATCCGTTACCGGACCGGCCCAACAAAGTTTCGGAGAGGATGCCTGAAAAGGCGTGTCCGAACTGGGCCACTTTCCCATTTTCTGCCAATGGGGAAGACCCTGCCAAGTATGCTGAAAACACATTGAGCATTTCCACCAATTGGCATTGTCGTGGTCCCATCCATGCTAATGAATGACAGAGCAGATGAGCTCAATCCGGTGTAGGGATCACGGGATTTTTTTCAGATCAAGCCAAGAGAACTCAGGATTTTCGGGGGGCACAGCTTCGGGCACACTGAATAGCACGGTCACGGCGGCTCGCTTAGGCTCAAGTGCTGAACGGCGTGGCGTCATCGGATGGGTTGCTATGAGCAGGGGCGGACAGCTTAGGCTGAATCGAATGGAGTCATGCAATTTTGCAAAGCACCAAAGCTTCGGCGATTTCCTAAGATCATCGCAGCTCTCGTTGAGGCGAGTTTGAGGTGAGTTGATATGCCAGTAGAATCGCAAATTGCCCTTTCGGGAGTTCACAAGACCGCATTCATGGCGGCGACACTACGAGCGGGCCACTACCTGCATGCCGACGAACCTAAGATATTCGAGGATGCGTACGCCCATCGTTTGCTCGAAATGACCGATGACGAGATCAAGGCGTTCAACGCCAAAATTCCCGGTCATTTGTTGTCGACCTGCCCGCTGCGAAGTCGCTTCGCCGAAGACCGGCTTGCAGCCGCCGTCGGTCGCGTGAATCAGTACGTCGTCCTGGGTGCCGGGCTCGATTCCTATGCTCTGCGCAAGGGTGACGAACTGGGGTCGATGATTGTTTTCGAGGTCGACGACCCGCCGTTCCAGGCTTGGAAGCGCAAGCGGATCGAGACACTGGGCCTCAATGCCCCGATGCAGGTGCGCTATGTGCCTTGCGATTTCGAAACGATGTCGATCGAAGATGCCCTCGCATCCCAAGGCTTCATTGCCGACAAGCCCTGTTTCATCTCCTGGTTGGGTGTTACCCAGTACCTCACACTCGACGCTATCCGAGAGACCTTGCGCTGGGCAGGTGCGCGTCCAGCAGGTTCCCAAATCGTGCTTACGATCGTGGAGCCGGAAGGTCGACCAGCTCAAACTACAGGCCCCCGCAACATTGTCGACTTTACATCCTACATTTCGATGGAGGACATGACAAAGATACTGCACGATGCCGGATTTAGCCGGGTCGAGCCGCTGACGCAGGCGGCAGCGGACGAATTCTTCAAGGGCAGGACCGACGGGCTTGCCACGCCCGATTTCAATCGTGCCCTGGCCGCTATCGTCTGATGCCATCAAAGGCTGACCACCTTAATCCTGGCATGCGAAGCCCGGCATCGCGTTAGGCAGCAACTATGGAATTCTTCCTCTTTGTGCCGCAGGTCCGTACAACCTTCGATCGTCTGGTCGCGACCGCGCTGGACGCCGAGCAGGCTGGTTTTGTAGGCATGACCGGCATGGACCATATCGAGGCACCCGGCAGCGTTGGCCAGGCGAATTTTGAGACGACAACTGTCAACACCTGGATCGCTGCGCGCACGAGCCGGCTCAAGGTCGGCTCGCTGATCACCTGCGACGCATTCCGCCATCCCGCGATGCTGGCGCATCACGCGGTCACGCTCGACCATGCATCAGGCGGCAGGTTTGAGCTCGGCATCGGCTGGGGCTCGTGGGCGCCGGATTTCGAGAAGTTCGGTGTGGAGCCGGATCAGCCGCGCGATCGGGTGGCGCGTCTTGGCGAAACGCTCGAGGTGCTGAATCTGCTTTGGTCGGGTGAGAGCGTCGATTATGACGGACAGTTCCACAAACTGCGCGGCGCATTGCTCGCGCCAAGGCCGCTGGGCCGGATCCCGATACTAATCGGCGGTTCGGGGCCGAAGACCCTGGCGCTGGTGCGCCAACATGCCGACTGGTGGAATCTCGATACGCGCTACACTGACCGGTTCCAAGGTCAGGAGTTCGAGGATCTGCGCGCGCAGATCGGCACAGCGCGCATCTCGGTACAGCAGAAAGTCGGCCATATTGTGGCTGGTGCGGACCGCGAAGCGGTGGCGGAAAAAGCCAAGCGGCGGTTCGGCCGGAAAGATGTGCGGCTCGGCAATGGCCGGGAACTAGTCGATTATTTTGCCGAACTTGCGGGCCGGGGGGTGGAGCGCGTTTATGCCTGGCTTTCGGACTATTCCACACCCGGCGTGCTGGACCAGTTTGGCGAAGAAGTGATTGCGCCGCTGGGCGGTTGCAAGCGGAGCTGAGGCGTATGGAAAAGCTCCGTTTCGATGGACAGGTAGCGATCGTGACCGGGGCAGGTGGCAATCCCGGGCTGGGCCGCAGCCATGCGATGCTGCTCGCCGAACGCGGCGCGAGAGTGGTGGTCAACGATCTGGGGCGCGAGCCATTGGGCAGCGACCGTGTGCCCGCCAGCGCCGAAGCAGTCGCCGCCGAAATCGTCGCAGCAGGAGGCGAGGCCATCGCGGACACGGGTAGCGTGGCGGACGAAGCCAGCGCACATACCATTGTCCACCAGGCGCTCGATCGCTGGGGACGGATCGATATCCTAGTCAACAACGCCGGGATCGGCTTTCTTGCTGGCTTTGACGAGATCACTTCCGCCGATATTCACACCATGATCGATGTCCACCTTATGGGGACGATATGGATGTGCCGGGCGGCGTGGCAGCCGATGTTCCGGCAGGGATATGGCCGCATCGTCAACACTACTTCGGGCGGGATGATGGGGATGCCTGGCATGACCATTTATGGCGCGGCCAAGTTCGGCATTTTCGGACTTACGCGCGGGCTGGCAGTCGAAGGGGCGGCTCACAATATCCGGGTCAATGCACTTAGCCCCGGTGCGGCGACGCGCAATGGCACACGCCATTTCACCATTCCCGATCCTGAAGCGAAGAAGGCGTTCGAGCACAATTTTCGTCCCGGTCTCGTCTCGCCTGCTGTTGCTTGGCTGGCGCACGCGAGCTGCGATGTGACGGGCATGCTGCTGCATGCTGGCGGGGGCAAGGTTTCGCTGCGGCAGGTCTGCATGACTGAGGGGATCGATGATCCTGACCTCTCGATTGAACGTGTGCAGGCCGGCATCGGGACGATCCTCAATCCCACCAGCCTGAGGCCTGCGCTCGATCCGCGCGACCCCTCGGTCACCGGCACCAGTGCGGCCACTGCGCTGCTGGTGCCCAAGAGCTATGAGCCGGGCTGACCTCAGCCGATCTCGGCTGCAATGGCCTTCCCGGCGGACACCGTATCGGCGCTGCCCTTGAGGTCCGCCGTGCGCCCGGCTGGCGTGACGAGCACCGTCTCGATCGCGCGCATGATTGCCACCGCCGCTTCGGCCTCACCCAGGTGTTCGAGCATCATCGCTGCCGACCAGATCTGGCCGACAGGATTGGCGATGCCGAGGCCGGCAATGTCCGGCGCGGAGCCGTGGACAGGTTCGAACAGCGAGGGGTGCACGCCATCTGGGTTGAGATTGCCCGAAGGCGCAACGCCAATGGTGCCGGTGCAGGCCGGGCCAAGGTCGGAAAGGATGTCGCCGAACAGGTTCGAGGCGACCACGACATCGAAGCGCTGCGGGTTCATTACAAATTGCGCGGTCAGGATATCGATGTGGTATTTGTCGTGGGTCACGCCGGGATATTCATTGGCGATCTCTTCAACCCGCGCGTCCCAGAACGGCATGGTGATCGCGATGCCATTCGATTTGGTGGCGGAGGAGACATGCTTCCTCTCGCGCTTCTGCGCCAGTTCGAATGCGAAGCGCAGCACCCGGTCGACCCCGAAGCGGGTCATCACGGTTTCCTGGATGACGATTTCGCGATCGGTGCCAGGGAACATGTGGCCGCCGACCGATGAGTATTCGCCTTCGGTGTTCTCGCGGACCACCCAGAAATCGATGTCGCCCGGCTCGCGGCCGACCAGCGGGCAAGGCACGCCGGGCATCAGCCGAACCGGGCGCAGGTTGACGTACTGGTCGTATTCGCGGCGGAACTGCAACAGCGATTGCCAAAGTGAGATATGGTCTGGCACTGTATCGGGCCAGCCAACTGCGCCGAAGAAGATCGCGTCGGGCCGCCCGATCCGCTCCTTCCAGTCCTCGGGCATCATCCGGCCGTGCTTTGCGTAATAGTCGCAATTGGCGAAGTTGTGCCACTGCTGCTCAATGGTGAAACCATAGCGCGCCGCTGCGACTTCAAGGACGCGAATGCCTTCTGGCATCACTTCCTTGCCGATGCCGTCACCGGCAATGACGGAAATAGTGTAACGGCGGTTGGTAGTCACTTTGCAATCCTGACTTTTGGTTGCCGTATGGCCGGATTCAGCCCGCGCGGGCGGCGATCATGTCGGCCACGGCGACGAGCTGTCTGGCCTGGTGCATGTGAAGCAGTTCCACCATCTTGCCTTCGACCTTGATCGCGCCCTTGCCCTGGGCTTCGCTCTGCTGGAAAGACTCTACCACCAAGCGCGCCCAGCGTAGTTCCTCTTCGCTTGGCGAGAAGGCCTCGTTGCAGGGGGCAATCTGATCGGGATGGATCAGGCTCTTGCCGTCGAAGCCGAACAGCACGCCCTGCGCAGCTTCGGCCTTGAACGCCTCGATATCGCGGAATTCGTTGCACACGCCATCCAGAATGGAAACGCCGTGGGTCCGCGCCGCCGCGACGGCGAGCGTGAGAACCGGCAGGAAGGGCGTGCGCTCGGGCGTCAGGCGTGCGCGCATTTCCTTGGCGAGATCGTTGACTCCCATGACCCACAACGACAGCCGGGTTGAAGCGGCCTTTGCGGCGATGGTATCAAGCTGGAAGACGGCGCTGCAGGTCTCAATCATCGCCCATAGCTGCATTGAGACAGGCGCGTTAGCGAGCGCAGCTTGGCAAGCATCAATGTCCTGCGGCGAGGAGATTTTGGGCACCAGCACGGCATCGGCGCCTGAGGTGGCAATGGCGGCGAGATCATCCATGCCCCATTCCGTATCGAGGCCATTGGACCGGATCGCGACTTCGCGCATTCCGAAGCCACCTTCCTTCACCGCCGTTAACGCCGCCGCGCGGGCTTCCACTTTCAACTCGGGCGCAACCGAATCTTCCAGATCAATGATCACTATATCGGTCGGCAGGCTCCGCGCCTTGGCAATCGCCTTGGCATTGGTGGCCGGAAAATACAGAGCGCTGCGGCGCGGGCGGTTCAGCGTGCTCATGTCAGGCTGCGGTTTTTGTCCAGAGCTTGATGCTTGCCCGCCGGGCACCTTCGACCATCGATTCCAGTTTGCGCCAGGCGATTTCCGGGAAAACTGTCGGATAGCCGGAGAAGGTCGAGAACCCGCAATCCGATCCCGCCATCACCCGCTCACGCCCGACAACATCCGCATATCGCAGAATCCGGTCGGCGACGACATCTGGATGTTCGATAAAGTTCGAGGTGGAGTCGATAACTCCGGGAACCAGGACCTTCTCTTCCGGCAGATTGACCGACTGGAAAACTGCCCATTCGTGAGCATGACGCGGATTTGCACCTTCGAGTAGAAGGTACTTTGGCTTGGCCTGGAGCACGCGCGAGACGATCTTTTCCAGCGGGATATCGTGGTTGTGCGGGCCTTCGTAATTGCCCCAGCAAAGGTGCATCCGCACTTTGTCTGCCGGGATGTTGCGCAGCGCATGGTTGAGCGCCGAGATATTGCGCTCGATCACCTTCAGGAACACCTCGGTCGGTTCTTTGGCAAAAGCGAAGTGGCAGCCCATCGCAAGGTCCGGGCTGTCGATCTGGAGCTGGAAACCCGCCGCGACGATGGCTTCGTATTCCACCCGCATCGCTTCGGCGACAGCTTCGATATACTCGTCTTCGTTGGGATAATACTCGTTCTTCTGAAAGATCGCGACAATGCCGGGCGAGGCGGCGTTGAGGAAGGCCCTGACGGGCTTTGCTGCCGCCACAGCGTCCTTCATTATCCGCAGATCCGTCTCCAGCGCGGTTGTATCCTTGACGCTCACCGGACCCTGGCAGCATGAGCCGACGCCCTTGGGAACGATGCCTCCGATCTTGACCAGATGGGCGCTGAAATCACGGAATTCCTTGAGGTCGGCCGGGGTCATGATCTTGCCGGTGCCGCCAAAGCCGGTGAGCCGGTCGCTGACATAAGTGGCATAGCTGGGTTTGGAAAACTCGCCATCGCTGACCAGGTCGATTCCTAGATCCACCTGGCGCTTCACCACCTCCTTAACAGCACGGGCAAGTTCGGCCTCCAGAGCGGCAGGATCATAGGGCCGCCCCTCGGCCTGGTCGTGCATAATGGAAAGAAGAGATTCAGGGCGGGGCAGGCTGCCCACGTGGGTTGTCAGAATGCGGTCTTCCACCTTGATGGCTCCTTGGGAAAGCCTGCACAGGCTGCGCAGGACAGTGATTGCGTGTACCTTCGATTGGCTAGGGACTTCGCTGCGGTCAACGCGGAATTGTGACCTAGAGTCAGGACTCCGCAACACTCGCCTTGTGCGGCATAAGCAGTGATGTTCTAATTGGCATCCGCCTTGGGAGATTGCGCGGTGGCGACTGTTGTTGAGAGCAAGATCCGGGTGCCGCACTTCGTGCGTGGCCGCGTGGTCTGGGGTGAAGAGCGCGAGTACCAGTCGCGCGATTTCGGCGTACCCTTCGTCACGCCGGCGCTGACAATGAACGAATTGTTCCCGCCGCGCAGCGAGCCGGGCCCGGCTTTCGATATGCCGGTTTCGGATATCATCGATTTCATCGTCGAAGCTTCCAGCCGCCTTGAACTCTCGATGAATCCCTATCTCCAGGAATCGTTGGAGATGACTCTTAAGGTCAGCCCGTTGCCGCGCCGCGTGGTGGAAAACACATTCTCGCGGCCGTGGTTCGTCAACCGCGAGGCGCTGTTCTATCGTCTAGAGAAAACGTTCGGGAATCTCGCGCTGCTCGATGGCTGGGTGGAAAACAACGACCCTTTTGGGAGCACCAGCCGCATCCGTGCCTTCCCGCCGCGCCTCGTCCATATGCTGGCGGGCAATTCTCCCACTGCCTGCCTGATGTCGATTATCGATGGGGCGCTGGTTAAAGGCATCAACCTCTACAAAATGCCTTCGTCCGACCCGTTCACGACTGTCGCCGTTCTGAGGACCATGTCCGATATTGACCCCGATCATCCGGTCGTCCGCTCGATTTCGGCGGTCTACTGGCGAGGCGGCGATGCCTCTGTTGAAAACGTGCTCTATCGTTCGCAGTATTTCGACAAGCTGGTGGCCTGGGGCGGCGGGGAGGCGATCACCAATGCCGCAAAATACGTCGGGCCGGGCTTCCAGCTGATCTCGTTCGACCCCAAGGTTTCGATGGCGGTTATAGGCCAGGAGGCGTTTGCGTCGGAAGAAGTGCTGGCCGAAGTTGTCGATCTAGCGGCGGAAGACGCAACCCTATTCAACCAGGATGCCTGCGTTGCCCCGCGCCAGATATTTGTCGAGGGCAGCGTCGAACAGGCTGATCGCTTCTGTGAATTGCTGTGCGCGGCGCTGGGTGTGGATCGCGCATTTGCCTCCGCGGTCGGGCCACTTCCCCCGGCAGAAATTTGCGACGCGGTGGACGGCATGCGCTGGCTGGAGCCCGATTACCGCGTGTTCGGTGAATTCGACGGGCGCGGGCTGGTGGTGCGCTCGCCCGAGCCGGTCGATTTCCACCCGACCAACAAGACGGTGAACGTGATTCCGGTTGAAGCGATGATCGATGCCGTCCGCTTTGCCACGGTGGCGACGCAGACCGTCGGCGTGTTCCCGACTCATCGCAAGATGGAACTACGGGACCGGCTCGCTGGCATGGGCGTGCAGCGCGTGATCCGCCTCGGCAATGCGCTGCGCGGCACGATTGGGGGACCGTCGGATGGCATGTATCCGCTCCACCGCATGGTGAACTGGGTGACCGACGACTACGCCTGACAGCGGCAGGCGAGGGGGAGAACAGTTTCATGAGCGACATGGGGAAACATCACCCGGCGATCGAACAGGTCAACGCGCTGTTCCAGCAGCGCGTGGCGCAAGTGCCGGTGCTGCGCCAGCGGGCCGGGGCTGAGGGTGTCCGGGAGATCCGTTTTCTCGAGGACCTGGTGCCGCTGCTGTTCCCGCATACGGTCTACAAGAGCTATCCCGCATCGCTGGTTGACAATGGCCGTTGGGTGCAGCTCAATCGCTGGCTGAGTTCGGTGTCTTCGCGTCCGATCGAAGTTGATGTTGCGGGGGTTGAAAGCGTCGATGATTGGATGGACCGGCTGGGTGGGGCGGGTCATTTCGTGTCGCAATCGAGCGGCACGACCGGCAAGTCCTCGTTTCTGGTCAAATCGCAGGTCGATCTCGATGCCAGCGCCAGCAACCATGTCGACCTGCTAGCCGCTGCGGGTTTGGCAAAGGACCGCGGCTGGAACGTCATCTCGCTTGCGCCGAGCGGCAATACCAATGTGCTGGGCCGTTACATGGGGGAACAGGTGCTTGGGCGTCACTTTGCCCGGCCTGATGGGATCAAGCCTTTCCAGGGCGCGCCACAAACCGAGAGTCAGCGAGCTTTCATGGCGCGGACGATCCGGCTGCAGCGGGCCCTGACGGAAGGCACGGCGAGCCCCGATGAGGTCGCCGCGATGCGCGTGGAACAGGAACGGCGACAGGCCGAGGCCGGGCAAGCGCTCGAAATCATGGCGGATAGGATACTGGCGCGCAGTTCGGAGCGCATGCTGTTCGGCACGATGATGGCCCAGGCCTGGCGCTTTGTCGAAACCCTGCGGGCGCGAGGGGTGGAGCCGGGCAAGATCAGTGGACAGAACGCCACATACATGGCCGGAGGGACCAAAGGGGTAGTGCTGCCACCCGATCACGAGGCTGAAATCTGTGCCATGCTGAACGTTGCGCCCGGACATTTCGTGCAACTCTATTCGATGCAGGAAATCAACCAGGGTATGGCGAAGTGCACGGCCGGACGGTACCATGTCGGCCCCGAGCTTGTCCTGCTGGTGCTCGACGACGCGGGAGAGGCGCTGACCCGGCCAACGGATGGCGAAGTCGTTGGTCGCGCCGCCTTTTTCGATACGACCATCGATGCCCGCTGGGGCGGGGTCATGTCCGGTGACCAAATTCGCGTCGACCTCAAGGGCTGTCCTTGCGGCCGGGCCGGGCCGTCGATCCATCGCGACATCACGCGTTATGCCAACAAGGTTGATGGCGACAAGATTACCTGTGCCGGAACGATGGACGCCTATGTCAGGGGCATCATTGAGGAATAGCCTTTGACCACGAAGCCCGGTTTTGCGCGGTGCTGGATTAATTCGCCCCACCCCATGCCTTTGTCGTCATTGTCGTTTCCGGCGGTCGAGGGCAGGAGCCGCTGATTGTGCTGGAGATGGAAAGGTCGGTTTTGAGCATTGGTTCTGCGAGCGCTGGCGAATGGAAGCACGGCTGGCCCATAGTCCTGACATCCGCCATGGGCATTTCCTTCCTTTCGGTTGTGATGGGGAGCCTTGGGACCTTCATCGAGCCACTGACCAAGGAATTCGGCTGGAGCAGGGCGACTCTGACCTTGGGCATGGTGATCGCCGGGCTATTCGTCCTGCTACTTTCGCCATTTGCCGGTTCGCTGGTTGATCGCTTCGGCCCACGGCGGCTTGCGATCCCCGGCGTGTTCTTGATGACCCTGTCGACTGCCAGTTTCGGACTGACCAATGGATCGGTGTTCCAGTGGGCCTTCCTCTGGACGATCTATGGATTTGCGCACATTTCGATGATGATGAGCATCTGGACCGGTGCGGTGTCCCAATCCTTCGACAAGGGGCGCGGCCTGGCACTTGGTCTGGCGCTGGCCGGTTCCGCTGTGGCGCAAACGATCATTCCGAGCCTTGCAACCTGGTTGATTGACACGGTGGGCTGGCGCCATGCCTATCTGGTTCTCGGTCTTGGCTGGGGCAGTCTCACGCTGCCGCTGTGCTGGCTGTTCCTGCGCAACACGGAGGGCTTGCCACGCCGAAGGGTGCGTGAGCAGACCGAAGAAGGAATGCAGCGAGATGGGCTGACGATCGCTCAGGCATGGCGCGATCGCGGTCTTTGGAGCATTGCGATTGCAACTTTACTGGTCATGCTGATGACTCAGGCTCTTGCGGTTCACCAAATTCCGCTAATGACCGAGGCAGGCCTGACCCGCAGCACCGCCGCCATGTTGGCAGGCCTTGCCGGGTTGGCCAGCTTTGCCGGAAATGTGGTGACCGGCGCGCTCATGGATCGCTATCGTGCCAACTGGGTGGGCGGCATCACGCTGGGCGTGCTGGCGCTGGCATTCGCATTATTGCTTGATGGGGTTCGCACCCCAATTCTGATCTTCGTCGCAATGCTGATCAGCGGCTATTCGGCTGGCACCAAGTTGCAGATCTGCGGCTATCTCACGTCGCGGTATGGCGGGCTAAGGAACTACGGTGCAATTTTTGGCATGATGGGCAGCCTGATCGCCGTGGGCGGTGCGTTGGGGCCATTTCTCGGCGGACTGCTCTACGATCTGACTGGAAGCTACACCATATTTGTCATTATCGGCATGATCGGCTGTGCAATTGCGGGTCTTCTGATCACATCATTACCGCGCTATCCCACTTGGATCGATAGGATTGAAACGTGATCGGCGGGGCAGAGATGCAAGGAGCAGACTGGTGACCTATGCACTACTAAAGGGCATGCGAGTGGTGGAAGGCGCGGCCTTCATCGCCGGGCCGAGCTGCGGTCTGTATCTTGCCCAGATGGGAGCGGAAGTGATCCGCTTCGACAACATCGGCGGTGGGCCGGATTTTCGCCGCTGGCCGCTCGCGAGAAATGGAGCGAGCCTTTATTGGGAAGGGCTCAACAAAGGCAAGAAATCGGTGGCGATCGACATGTCATCGCCGCAGGGGCGCGAACTTGCCGTGGCTCTGGCCGCCGCGCCGGGCGAAGATGGCGGGCTGTTTGTCACCAATTTCCCGGTTGACGGGTTTCTTTCCTATGCCGCGCTCAGCGCCCGGCGCGCGGATCTGATCTGCCTGCGGGTGATGGGCTGGGCGGATGGCACTACGGCGGTGGACTATACGGTAAACGCTGCAATCGGACTGCCGCAGATGACCGGTCCGACGGATGATCCGCGCCCGGTGAATCATGTACTTCCGGCATGGGATCTGTTGACTGGGGCCTATGCAGCCTTTGCCCTGATGGCTGCAGACCGGGCGCGACGGATCAACGGCGCGGGCCAGGAAATTCGCCTGCCCTTGTCCGATGTCGCCGCCACCACGCTGTCGCATCTTGGACAGGTCGCTGAGGTGCTGGAAAGCGGGGCGGACCGGCCACGGATGGGCAACGATCTGTTCGGGGCCTTCGGTCGCGATTTCGCAACGCTCGATGGGCGGATTATCGTGGTGGCGATCACCCCCCGCCAATGGCGCGATCTTGTGTCCCTGCTCGGACTTGACGATCCGATAAAGGCAATCGAGATGGAATTGGGCGTTTCTTTCGCAGCTGACGAGGGTCTGCGCTTCAACCATCGGGCCCGGCTGTTCCCGCTGTTTGAGGCGGCATTCGCACAGTTGGATACAACAAGCCTGAAGGGGCAATTCGATGCGCGCGGGGTCTGCTGGTCGCCCTATCGTAGTCTGAGTGATGCAGTGGCAGACAGTCCGGGTCAATTCCGCGGCAATCCGGTCTTTGAAGAATTGCGGCAACCCAGCGGCCTCACCTATCCGGCCGCTGGACCCGCTGCGACACTGGCCGGATTGCCGCGTGATCATCTGGAGCCGGCGCCGCGTCTTGGCGAGCATACGGACGAGGTGTTGCACGCCTTGCTTGGGCTTGGTGACGGCGAAATCGCTCGCTTGCACGATCAGGGTGTGATCGCCGGTCCGCATTCCGGAGGAGAGGAATAAACTTGGCGGAAGTCCTTGATCGGGCCCAAGTGGCTTCGGTAGCTCTACACGACTTTGTCGAGGCCGCGTGCAAGGCAGTGCGGTCGAACTGTGGCAGTGGCCGGGCTGATGCCGATCAGCGCGCGGTTCACTCCCTTGCCTGGGCGGCAACAATCGCCGAGGCTTTGACGCAGCTGCATGGCTGGGCCCGGCGGGCCGAGGCCGATCTGGCATTCGGAGTGGGCGAATCCTTGGTCTTGCAGATCGCCTTTGGCGAATATCTCCAGCAGATTCTCGGCGGACTGCCGATGAGCCAGAACGAGCTTGCGCGTCCGGCGGATTACTACTCCCAAGACGCCGGGCGCGTGCTGGCGTGCGATTGCGATGTCGAGTGGTTCGTGGAGAACGGCAATGTCGCCCCGGCCCGCGCAGCGCTTGCCGCGCTGCTGGTCGACGGTTGGCGACCCCAAGAGGGCTTGGGAGACGATGTACTGGACGCGGTTCGCGACCAGTACCGTCGATTCACGCGCGAGCGGATTACCCCTTTTGCCCATGGCTGGCATCTGGCCGATGCGCTCATCCCCGACAAGCTGGTGGCTGAAATGGGCGCACTTGGGACTTTCGGGGTCTGCATCGATCCGGAATTTGGCGGGCTGGGCTTTGGCAAGCTGGCCATGTGCGTGGTCTCCGAGGAGCTGAGCCGCGGCTGGCTGGGCGCGGGCTCGCTTGGCACGCGCTCGGAAATCGCCGGCGAGTTAATTTCCGCGAGCGGCACGGATCAACAGAAGGCGCGTTGGCTGCCCGGCATAGCATCGGGTGAAGTTCTGCCAACCGCCGTGTTTACTGAACCCGATACTGGTTCCGATCTGGCCTCGCTGCGCACCCGTGCGAGCAAGGAGGCCGACGGATCGTGGCGGATCGACGGCGCCAAAACCTGGATCACGCATGCCGCGCGCAGCGATCTGATGACCGTGTTGGTGCGCACCGATCCCGCCGATCCCGGGCATGGCGGGCTTTCGATCTTGCTTGGTGCCAAAACCCGTGCTTCGGTCGATAATTCCTTTCCCGACGAAGGCATCGACGGCAGCGAGATCGGCGTGCCCGGCTATCGTGGCATGCGCGAATATGCACTTTCCTTCGATGGCTTCCAGGTTGCGGAAGATGGCCTGTTGGGCGACGAAACGGGGCAAGGCTTTCGGCAACTCATGCGTACATTCGAAGGTGCCCGAATTCAGACAGCTGCGCGAGCCGTCGGCGTTGCCTGGCGTGCCTTCGACCTGGCACTTGCCTATGCCTGCGATCGAAAGCAGTTTGGCAAAGGCATAGTCGGTTTTCCGCGGGTGGCCGACAAGCTGGTCATGGCTCTGGTCGAAGTGGTTGCCGCGCGCGAGCTTTCCTATTTTGCCGCGCGGACCAAGGATGAGGGTAACCGCTGCGACAGGGAGGCAGGTATGGCCAAGCTCCTCGGCGCCCGCGTCGCCTGGTCGAACGCCGATGCCGGGGTGCAAATCCATGGCGGCAATGGCTATGCTTTGGAATTCGAGATCAGCCGCGTACTGAGTGACGCGCGGGTGTTGAATATCTTCGAGGGCGCGGCGGAAATTCAGGCTCAGGTGATTGGGCGTGGCCTGCTTGCGAAGGCGGCCTGACTGCGCGGCTATCGCACGGGCATTCAGACGGCTGGCGTAAGCACGCGCTCTCCGGCGAAATGGGCTTCCATATTATCCGCTGCCCGGTCGTAGGCGGCGCGCAATGCATCCTTGGTCATACTGGCCATGTGCGGCGTGAGCAGCAGGTTTGGCAGCGCCAGTAGCGAAGACGGGACCACCGGCTCGCCTTCAAGGACGTCAAGCGCAGCGGAACCGAGCGTTCCCTCGCACAGAGCCGAGACGAGCGCGGGCGTATCGACAATCGAACCTCTGCCGACATTTATGAGCACACCTTCGGGCCCGAGTGCGTCCATGATGGGGCGGTCGACCAAGTGATGGGTTTCATCTCCGCCCGGTGCAGCAATGATCAGATAATCGACCTGGCGTGCGAGATCGGGCAGGGATTCGGCGTAGGTGTAGGGTAAATCCTTGCGCGGCTGGCGGTTGTGATAGAACACCGGCATGTCGAAGGCTTCGGCCCTGCGTGCGATCTGCAGCCCGACCTGGCCCAGCCCAAGAATTCCTAGTGGTCGACCGCTGACGCGACGTGTCAGGCCGATGCGCCGCTCCTGCCATTGGCCAGACCGGGCATGATAGACGCCGCCGCTGATGTTGCGGCCAGCACCGATCAGCAGGGCGATGGCGAATTCGGCAACATCGACTGCATTGACCCCGCCGGCATTGGTCACGACAATTCCCCTGTCGCTTGCTGCTACCAGATCGATGTAGTCCACCCCGGAGCTTATAACCGACACGATCTCCAACTTCGGACAGCGCTCGAAGACGGATTCGCCGATCCGCCCTCCGATGTTGGCGTAGAAAATGCCCGAAATCCTCTGCCCAATTGTGGCCAGGCACTCTGTTCGGTGGGCATAGTCGGACAGAAAGTGAAGCTTGAATCGCTGAGCCAGCCGCACCTCAATCCGCGGATTGCGCGCGGTCATCAGAATTTCCGACTTCATCGCCAGCTCCTTTCGCCACGTTCTATTGTGTTGTCACCGCAAGGGGCCGCCTGATCATTGCAAATCAGCAAATTGGACCGAACGAATTGAGACATGACGACAAAACCTGCTCGCCACCCAGCGCCATGTCAAACGGCAGAGCCATGGGAAATTGACGCGGTAACAGGCGAAATCAGAATTAGTTCTGCTATAATCAACGCCTATTTTTCGTGGCAATCCGCTTGTGACCCGGCGACAATGGTCATAACAGCCGGATAAGCAGGGGGGCGGGGTGACTGCAATCATAGATTCGAGCAATGGCCAGCCAATGACGGCCCGCCAGGAATGGAGCCGCGCCCCATTGCTGCCGATAGCCGGACTGATCGGTCATGCCACGGCAGTCTTTCACATCAATGGGTTCTCGCCATTTATCGTGCCGATATCGCAAGATTTCGGCTGGTCGCGTACACTGACGACCATGGGGCTGACGCTCATCCTTTTAATGCAAGCGGCCAGCAGCATCCCCATTGGCTATCTGGTCGACCGGATCGGTTCGCGCCGGCTCGCGCTGGTCGGCATGATTTCCTCGCCTCTCGGCTTTGCGCTACTTGGTTCGGCGACTGGAAGCGAGACCAACTGGCTGCTACTCTGGCTGATCATGGGCACTGTCACGATGCCGGTGCAGTCGACAATCTGGACTGCGGCAATTTCAAGCGCGTTCAAGGCATCAAGGGGGATGGCACTGGGCGTGTCGATGTGCGGAACATCGCTGGCCTCGGCGCTCTTTCCATGGCTGGGCGCCATGCTGATCCAGAACTTCGGCTGGCAGAAAGCCATGCTCTATGAAGCATTGATCTGGATTGCCCTGACCTATCCCTTCATGTTCATCGCATTCCGCACTGGACGAGACAAGGAGCTTGCTGGCGATCGTGACCTTCGGGTTGCAACTGACACTGGCATGACGTTGTCTCAAGGTCTGCGATCTTCGGTCTTCTGGCGAATGTTGGTTGTGGGTGCTTCCTACACTTTCGTCATTCCGACGATGATCATAGATTTCATTCCCATCCAGACAGATGGTGGCATCAATGCAGTCCAGGCGGCAAAGATTGCCATATCGATTGGCTTGGCCTCGTTTGCGGGCCGACTGATCTCGGGTTTCCTGGTCGACCGTATCAGTGCCACTCGGGTTGGCGCTGTGGCATTTCTGACGCCAGCGATTGGCTGTGCAATCATGCTAAAGTTCGGAATCAATCCAGTCAGTGCGCTCACCACCGGTATCTTGCTGGGGCTCGCTCAGGGGGCAGAACTTGATGTTTTCGGCTATCTGACGTCGCGCTATTTTGGCACTCGATACTTCGGATCGCTTTTTGGCTGCGTTCTGCTTTCTCTGACGCTGGGGGCCGGACTTGGTCACATAGGGGCATCGATGATCTTCGATGTAACGGGCAATTATTCGGGCTTCATGTGGCTGACTGTAATCGTCACGGTCTTGTGCAGTTTGTGCTTTCTAACCATGCCGGAACCTGGCTTATTGAAGGAAGCGCAAGCGCCACAACAGATACGGTAGCTGGCTCGCTCGCTACCGGGTCAATCCCTCGCAAGCAGCAGCGCTGCTGCCATGGGTCCCCCTCCCGACGTGGCCACTGCGACCTTCGGATCCCCGCCTATCTGACGCGCGCCGCCAAGCCCGCGTAGCTGGGTGACGGCTTCGTGTGCGAAGCCGAAGCCGTGGAGCCGTCCGGCGCCCAGTTGGCCGCCGTGGGTGTTCATCGGTAGTTCGCCGTCCAGCGCGATGCGGGTGCCACCTTCAATAAAACGGTGGCCTTCGCCTCGCTCGCAGAAGCCGAGGCCTTCCAGCCAGTTGATCGGCAGGAATGCGAAGCCATCGTAGAACTGCACCGTATCGACGTCCTTGGGACGATAATCGCTATTGCGCCACAGGTCGGCGCCGGTTTCATATGCGGCTGGCCAATCAACCTGGTCCCACGATGGGCGATCGACCGAGCCAGCCGTCGCGGCAATGCGGATCGGCGTGCATTTCACTTCGTCAAGCGCGTCTCCCGCCGAAACGATGATCACCGTGGAGCAGTCGCTGAAGCGGTCGCAATCATAGAGGCACAGCGGCGAAGAGATCATCCGCGCCGACATGTATTTGTCCAGAGTCAGCACTTCCTTTGTGATCGCGCGCGCGCGCGGATTGAGCATGGCATTTTTCGAACCGTTGATCGCGATCTGCCCCAACTGCTCGCGGGTCATGCCGTAGCGTTCAACGTGGGTCATGGCATATTGCGCAGTCCAGCAGGCTGCGGACATTGCCCAGAACGGCATGGTCCACTGCACGAAGCCATCGAGTAGTTCGGACCGCGGCCGGGAATATTCCTCGGGCCGGGCCATGGCGGCGGCTTCATAGACTGTGCGGAAACAGATGACGTGGCGGCACAAGCCAAGCCTCACCGCCATCGCGGCATTGGCGATCGAGGACAGCTGGGCAGGCTGTTCCATTCCGCCGACATGCCATTTGGACTTGATGCCCATTGCCTCGATGACTTCGTCTGCGCCGACCGGCGAGAAGCCGAGGTTGCCGCTCGACTTGCCGGGGAAGGTGGCGACACCGTCGATCTGACCGATGGTGAGCCCTGCCTCGTCGAGCGCCTCGCGCACAGCATCGAGGGTCAGCAGCAGGGGGTGGCGGGTGGTGCGGATGGCGACCTCTGACTGGCCGATCCCGGTAATATAAGCTTCGCGACCCATGGTTCAGGCAACTTTCTCGAATAGGGGATAGAAGATGCCGTCCTGTTCCTCGAACAAGACGCGGACAGGATCGTCGAAGTGCACGGCATCGACCGGGCAATTCACGATGTTGGTAGTCAGGATCACGCTCGGTGCATCGTCGAGCCTGACCCTGGCGATGACGAATGGCACTTCCATGTTCTTGGCCCAGGCCTGGTGGTTGACTGTGTAGCTTTCTACTTTGGCGAGGCCGGAAACCGACTGTGGCACGACGTTTTCCGACAGGCAGTGGCGGCACAGCAAGCGCGGTGGATGGGTATGCCCGCCGCAATCGCCACAGGTGGTGATCATCAACCTGCCTTCGGCGCCGCCGGTCCAGAAGGCGCGGTTTTCCTCGTCGAGTCTTGGGCGGGGGCGGGGTATGGACATCTGGTGCTCCGTTTGGGCGCGCGCGGCACGCATTGCGTGTGCGGCTGGATCGTGCAGTCGTGGGTGAGTCGTTCTGCACCCCGAATGGCTGCCCTTAGGGGAATTTCAAACTTCCCGGGCATAGTGACCATCATGTCAAATTGGCAGTTCGATTGTATTATTTGACATATGCGGCTTTTCGCCAACTTTCGCGCCAGGTTGTATGTCTGGTCTGCGACGCCAAAAAATCGGTAAATATATCTAATTATCAGCATATTATAGAAACGCAGTCGAGGCGGTGGTCGTCGAGGGCAAGTGCGAAAGCTGCTGTGGCCAAATAGCTACACGCGTCAGATTTCGCCGGAATTGGCACGTTCGCTCTATAGCGCTAGTGAATAGAAGTTGGCATCTAAGTGCCACGATTTGAAAGACACGTGCACGGCGCGAAGTCGAATGAAATTATCAATGGGTTCTGGGAGGACGCATACCATGAGCATCACCTACAAATCGCTTATCAAGGCAACAGTTACGATTTCGTCGCTTTGTTTTGCGACACAGGCCTTCGCCGCCGATGCGGCAGCAGACGAAGGAACCACGGGCGGCGCGAATGATATTATCGTTAGCGCCCGCCGCATCGAGGAGCGCCTGCAGGACGTTCCGATTTCGGTTGCGGTGGTCAATCAGGAGCAGTTGAACAAGGCGAATATCACCGGCGTAGATGATCTTTCGAAGATCATCCCGGGCCTGAACGTGGAACAGCGGTATTCGTCTGAAACCAATGCCTTTGCGATCCGCGGCTTCAACCAGGCGCTGCGGACGACGGCTGCGGTTGGCACCTATTTTGGTGAAGTCGTCGCCCCGCGCGGCGGTGCAGGTGCGTTTCCGGGTGGCGATGGTGCAGGCCCAGGCAACCTTTTCGACTTGCAGAACGTTCAGGTGCTAAAGGGACCGCAAGGCACTCTGTTCGGTCGCAATACCACAGGCGGTGCAGTGATTCTCACGCCAAGGAAGCCGACCGACAAATTCGAAGGATATGTTCAAGGGTCATACGGCAACTTTGGCATGTACCAGCTCCAGGGCGTGTTGAACCTTCCGCTGGCTTCGTGGGCCCGGTTGCGCCTGGGCGTTGACCATATGAAGCGCGATGGTACGCAAAATAATGCCTCCGGGATTGGTCCGGACAAGTTGAACGATACCGATTATTATGCCTTGCGCGGCAGCCTGGTGCTCGATCTGGGGCCCACCGTCGAGAACTACACGATCGTGTCCTACTCAAACTCGGATCACGTCGGTACTCAGCCTCAGATCTACCGGGCAAATCCGTTTACCAATTTCGGCGGGGCAACGAAGGCTGGCGCACAGGTTGCGCGGCTGCTTGCGAGCAATGACCCATACCGGGTCGAAAACAACATGAGCAATCCGCGCTCGTATACCAAGTACTTCCAGGTGATTAACACCACCAGATGGGAGGCAAGCGACACGCTGACGATCAGGAACATCATGTCCTATGCGTCGTTCGAGCAGAACCTCAACCAGAGCGTATTCGGGTCCAACTGGAATGGCACTACTCTGCTGCCCCTTCCATTTGCTGCCGGGATCGACAGCCGTATTTCTACAGCCCAGGCATTCAATGGCGAAGGGCAGAATGGTAATGACCAACGTTCCTTCTCGGACGAACTCCAGATTCAGGGTCACTCGGGGGATGGCAGGCTTCAGTATCAGGCCGGACTTTACTATGAGCATTCCACACCGGGCAACCCGACAAACAACGAGTCGATCTCTGTGGGTGCGGTATGTCTTGTCGGGGCCTACACAGGCCTGTCTTCGATGCGCTGCGTGAGTGGTACGGGTGCTTCGGTCAACCAGAGCATCTCCACAATCGAATACATCAACAAGGCGTTCTACGCTCAGGCAACTTATGCGGCGACTGACAAGCTGAAACTGACTGCCGGGTTCCGGCTTACCAACGATGTGACGAATGCCACGAACCGGTCTTTCCAGTGGAATTTCAACAGCGCCCCTCCTTTGGGCGCGGCTATTCCCATTCCCCTTTCTCAATTTGTCGCACCAACTTTGGGCGTGGGCGCGGCTGCTTGCCAGGTGCCGAACAGGCCGTTTGCCACTTCCGACCCGGCCACCAACTGCCTGGTCCCGAGCAGCGCGGGGTTGCACACGGAAAGCACGCGTCCGACCTGGACCTTGAGCGCGCAGTACAATCCATCGCCTGACGTAATGATCTATGGCACCTATTCTCGCGGCTATCGCCAGGGCTCGGCGGCACCGGCAGCGATTGGCGCCAAGACATCGTTCGATCCCGAAACGGCAGACAGCTTTGAGCTCGGTGCGAAGACCAGCTGGAACGGCTCGGTGCCTGGCCACTTCAACGCCACCGGCTTCTATTCGAAGCTGAAGGATTACCAGATGCTGGTCGGGTTGAACTGCACCCTTGCCGTCTGCCCGGCTGGTGGTTCGGCCACGTCCGTGTTCAACGCGGGCAAGGCGCACATGTATGGCATTGAATTCGACGGATCGCTAAAACCTTCGGATTTCTTCCGTCTCGATTTCTCGGGTGCCTGGGTGCATTCACGGGTTGACGCATTCTTCGTCGATATCACGCCGTTTGTAGCCAACTTCAACAACCGGCTTAACCCGGCCGCTATCGGCGATCCCATGCCGCTCACGCCGGAATTCGCCGGAAATATTTCGGCGACCTTCAAATTGCCGATCCCGGAAAGCGCTGGACGGCTCGAGTTCTCTGCCATGTTCCGGTACTCGTCGGACTTCTCAACCGCGGCATCAGACACCAATACCAGTGCGGCGGCGGCCATCCTCGCTGGTTGCGGGTCTGCCTGCACGGCTACACAGCTTGGCAATGCTGCTGCGATTGCCGCTGCTCCGATCGACCGGGCAAGTCCAGTCAAGCAGATCGATCTCAACCTCGACTGGAAGGACGTGGGTGGTCAGCCGATCGATCTGGGCCTCTTCATGACGAACGCGACAGATCAGGTTACCTACACGTTGATCCAGCCGCTGTTTAACAGCTTCGGCTTCGACGTGCGCTATCTTGGCCAGCCCCGCATGTTCGGCGCGCGGCTGCGGGTTCGGTTCGGGAACTGATTTCCGGAACGATCGGCGCAGTTGGCAGGGTGATCGCCGTGATCATACTGCCCGTCGCCCCAAGAGTCTGCTTTTCGCTTCGGATGCGCAGTCAGGGAATTTCCCCTGGCTGCGCATTCCACGTTGGGGCCAGACAAAACAGATGTCAGGGCCATTGCCAGGCATGAACTGTTTGACGAAGCGCGCTCCAGCGGAATATAGTGTCAGTCGAGTGACAGAATCAATGATGCTGGTCCGCCTTGGAAGGCGGTCCGTTTGCACGGGCAGTTATCGCTTGCCCCTTGGAAAGGGCTCAGCGTCGTCAGATCGAGGAGTTTGAATGCGATGGTAGATTGCCAGATCCGCAACATGGACAAGGGCTTCGGTGCCGAAGTCATTGGACTCGATCCCACTACTGACATCAATGCCGAAACCCGCGCCGCACTGCGCAAGGCATTCGATGAGCGCGGGGTGCTGCTGCTGCGCGGAATGCAGATCGATTTCGCCTGGCAGGACAAGTTCTGTCGCATGCTCATTGGCGACGATTCTCCCGGTTCGACCGAGACCCGCAAGGAGAACCACGTTTCCAACAAGGAAGACGATGGCCTGGCGCCATACGGACGGCTGATGTTCCATGCCGACATGATGTGGCATGAGGAGCCCTTCCGGGTACTATCGCTCTATGCGATCACCACTGAGCCTGGCTCGGCTACGACCTCGCTGACCAGTGCCGCCAACGCCTGGGCGACGCTGCCGGAAGACTTGCGGCGGAAAGTCGAAGGCAAGCACGCGCGTCATCAGACGGGCCAGGTCTATCACCGGGGCGGCGACGATCTGGCGATGCCGCAACGCTCGGTCGAAGTGTCGACCATCAAGCCCATTCCGCACTTTCATCCCGCCACAGGCAAGCCGCTGCTCTATACCAGCCAGCAGATGACACATAACATCGTCGAATTGCCAGAGGACGAGAGCGAAGCACTTTTGCTCAAGCTGTTTGACCACCTCTATTCGCCCGCAATGGTCTATGAACACGAATGGCGCGAAGGCGACCTGCTGGTGTTCGACAACATTACCATGCAGCACGCGCGCGGCAACGTGGACCGCGACGGGCCGACCCGGACCCTGCGCAAGGTTATTGCCCCCATCCCGAACATCAAGGCTGAAACTCCCCGTTACGAGCGGGCGTGACCGTCGCCCCCAGTCACGCCGCGGTGTCGAAGGAATCCGAATGATCGATTTGTACCAGGGCCAATCGCCGGAAACACTGGACCTGCTGCTCCGTCGCCGTTCAACTTCGGCCAAAGCCATGGGGGAACCTGGCCCCGATGCCGGGCAACTGCGCCAGATCCTTATTGCCGCGAGCCGGGTCCCCGATCATGGCAAGCTCTTTCCCTGGCGTTTCTTGGTGATCGAGGGCGATGCGCGCGCAGCGCTGGGTGAAGTGCTGGCCGAGGCGCTCGCAGCCCGAAACGCTACTGTCAGTGAATCGCTGAAGCGGTTCGAACGCGGACGTTTTCTGCGGGCACCGGTGGTCATTGCGGTGATATCCTCGCTCAAGACAGAAAAACCTATCCCAGAGTGGGAACAGCATCTTTCCGCTGGCGCCGTATGCCAGACCTTGCTGATCGCTGCAGCGGCGGCCGGGTTCGGCGCCAACTGGCTGACCGAATGGTGTGCATACGACGACATCGTCATGCATGCGCTGGGTCTGGGCGAAGGCGAGAAAGTGGCCGGCTTTGTTTATGTTGGCACCGCGACTGCCCCGCTTGAAGAGCGGGATCGCCCTGAGCTCGGCGACATCGTCAGCAACTGGACTGGCCCACAATGAGCAGCATGGTTTGAGTGAGGTTGACGCGATGAGCCATGATTATTCCCGCTATACCGGCCTTGGCCTATCGTTGGTCGACGGCATCATGACGGTTACCCTGTCGAATCCCGGGCGCAAGAACGCGATCACAGCAGAGCAGAACGCTGAATTGACGACCATTTGGGATGATCTCTGGGAGGATCCACAAGTCCAGGTCATCATTCTCACCGGCGAAGGCGGCGACTTCTGCTCCGGCGCAGACGTATCGCGTCTCGTCAAAAGGGCTGAAGGAACACTGGAGAGCGAACCGCAGTTTGCCCCGATCAACCAGACATCGCGCAAGGCGCGCAAGCATATCTATGGTATCCTGGAATGCGAGAAGCCGATCATCGCCAAAGTACGTGGCGTTGCTTATGGGCTGGGCGTTAACCTGGCGATGGCCTGCGACATGGTCTTCGCCGCGCCCGGCGCCCGGTTTTGCGATTCCCATGTCAAGGCCGGACTCGTGGCGGGCGATGGCGGGGTGCTGCTCTGGCCGTTGCTGGTGGGCATGCACCGGGCCAAGGAATACCTGATGACCGGAGAGCCGGTGCCGGCAGAGAAGGCCGCCGATATCGGGCTGATCAACGGCTGCATTCCGGACGACCAGCTTGATGCACACGTGCAGGCCTTGGCCGAAAAACTCCGCGACCTGCCACCCCATGCGGTGAACTACACCAAGGCCGCGCTCAACCAGGCGATGCGCCAGATGACCGGCGCAGCTTTTGAAATGTCGCTGGGATATGAGATCTACACCATGCGGACCAACGATTTTCGCGAAGCCACCACGGCCATGGCGCAAAAGCGCAAGGGGCAGTTTCGGGGCGATTGAAGCGCGGTTCACATTGGGGTGACGTCTGTTGCCACATGGAGTCATGTTTGACTGTCATTGGCATGATGGTGCGCCTTGCTAGAGTGATTGCACCGGCCCGATGCGGGCTGCAAATTTGTTTGCGGGCTTCAGCCCGGTGAGAGATGGATATGAGCGCTGGGCCGGAAATGACGTTGGACAAAGCCGAACTGGCCGCTCTGCGTGATAGTATCGCGGATGTTCTGAAATCGGAATGTGACAGCCGGAAGGTTCACGTCTGGCTCGACCGGGAAAACGATCTCGGTCCGGCGATCTGGCGTCAAGCGGTTGAACTGGGCTGGCTGGGCCTTTCGCTACCCGAAGTAGATGGCGGGCTGGGCCTTGGCGCGCGAGGGCTGCAGATACTGAGCTGTGAATTGGGCAGATATGCCGCACCCGGTGGCTTCATACCGACACTTTGCGTGGCGCAGTGGCTGGCGAGTGTTGCTGATGGCGAACAGCGCGCAACGCTGCTCGGCCCGGTATTGTCGGGCGAAGCGGCGTTTGCGGTTCCTGTGCTGCTCGAAGGCGGGGGCACAGTTGTACTCTCTGAGAGCGGCAACACGGTCAGCGGCATGATCGATGTGCTCGATTGCGCGGCAGGATCGGTGCCGAACGTTTATGCTGTAGTGCCGCTCTCCGGGGCTTGGGCTGTAGTTCGTGTCGACGGCGCAGTGGCCAAAGCGGAAGCCATCGAGGCATGGGACATGACGCGCGACATTTCGCGGCTGGAGTGCAGCAGCGCGCCAATCATTGCACGGATCGCGGATGCAGATGGCCGTGCCGGCACCCTGCTGGGCACCTATCTGGCGCTTGCGCTGGCGGCTGACAGTGTCGGCGGGGCCGATGGCATCGCCCGCAAGACTGTCGAATACCTGAAGGAGCGGGTCCAGTTCGACCGGGTCGTGGCGACTTTCCAGGCCCTGAAGCACCGTGCGGCCGACCTCATCGGCCACATCACAACACAGGAAGCCCTGGTGGAACAGGCAGTGCAGTGCATCGACAACGGCTCGCCTGACGCAGCCATGTGGGCACGACTCGCCAAGGCCGGGGCAAGCGATGCCTTCGTCTTTGTCGCGACCGATTGCATTCTGCTGCACGGCGGCGTCGGCCACACCTGGGAATACGATCCGCAGATATACATCAAGCGCGCCCGTCTCAACGAGGGGCTGCTGTGCAACAATCGCGCCTTGCGCGATACCTCCGTGCGCCTGCTCGACGAGGCGCTCGACCAGGGCCGCACGACAACGGAGATTGACTGGTGATCCTCGACCTCAAGGACGATCTGAAAGCCTTTCGCGAGGCAGTGCGGGCCTGGGTTCATGAAACCGCCCCGCCCGAGCGCGCGCATGAATGGCACATTCCCAAGGGCCCGGAACTGGTCGATATCCAGCGTTGGTGGCTGGCCGAGCGTCACAAGGTGGGGCTTGCGATTCCGAACTGGCCAGTGGATTATGGCGGTGCCGGTCTTGGCCTTGAGCACATGATCATCATCACCGACGAATTTGCCCGTGCGCGCTCGCCGGGCAACGACATGTTCGTCATCAGCATGAACCACGTTCCGGGAACGCTGATCCCGCATGGCAGCGAGGCGCAGAAGAAGCGCTATCTCCCCGGCGTTCCAGCCGGAGAGCTGTGGTGCCAGGGCTTTTCCGAGCCAGGTGCCGGTTCGGATCTTGCCAGCCTGAAGACCCGTGCTGTCCGGGATGGCGACCACTATGTTATCAACGGGCAGAAAATCTGGTCGACCAATTCGATGTATGCCAGCCAGTGTCTGCTGCTGGTGCGCACCGACCCGACCGTGAAGAAGCACGCCGGCATCAGCTACCTGATCATGGACATGAACAGCCCGGGCGTCGAAGTGCGGCCGATCCGAAAGTCGAACGGCGCATCGAACTTCGGCGAAATCTTCATGACCGACGTGCGCATTCCGGTCGAAAACCTCATTGGTGCGGAAAACAACGGCTGGGCCGTTTCACAGTCGACGCTGTCGTCCGAACGTGGGGTGCTCAGTTTCGATGGCGCCGAGCGCGACATGATGTTCCTGACCGACATATACAAGCAGGCGCGCAGCGATAAGGCGGCCTGGCTGGATGATCCGGAGATGCGGCGCGAATTCATCACCATGTTTGCCGAAATGCAGGCGTCGCGCCAGCAATTGCGCGCACTGTTGCAGGAGCCGCACGATGGTGGCTTTTCGATGACACCCTCGCTGGTGAAGATGGCACGAACGACCCTGAACAACCGCATCGGCGCCTTTCGTTCGCGTGCGGAAGGGGTGACAAGCCAGTATCACGATCACACCTACCGCGCGCCGATGTACGAGTTTCTCGAGACTTTCGGTTCGGTAATCTCGGGTGGTTCGAACGAAATCCAGCGCAACCTTATTGCCGAACGCGGGTTGGTCATGCCGCGGGGCTGATTGCCGGGAAAGGAGAGCCTGCATGTCTGAGCCTGCCAATAGGACCGATTTCGAAGCGACGGTGCGCATGCTGGCTGACCGTCAGGCGATCCGCGACTGCCTGGCGAACTATTGCCGCGGAGTCGACCGGCTGGACCGCGAATTGCTGATCAGCGTCTATCATGAAGATGCGATCGAGGATCACGGCGTCTTTGTTGGCGACCGGGAGGGCTTTGCAGATTGGGTTATCGCGTTCCATTCGCGCGCGCAGCATGCCACGCAGCATGTCATCAACAACCACTCCTGCGACCTCGATGGTGATGTTGCACATTGCGAGACCTATTACATGTTTGCCGCAATGAACGTCGATGGCGCGCCGCTGAGTCTGTCTGGCGGGCGCTACCTTGACCGCTTCGAGAAACGGGAAGGTCGCTGGGCGATTGCGCTGCGCCGGGTGGTCAGCGACTGGTGGGGGCAGCCGGGCGAATCCACGCTTTCACCTGCGGGCCGCGCGGCGTTGAATGCCGGTGTGCACGCCAGCCGAGACCGGCACGATACATCGTATGAGCGCCCTTTGTCGTTTGACGAAGGCCGCCGGGGCACTAGCTTTGCGATCTAGGCATTTCGCAGCATGGTGATGTGCCGCATTGCTTCGGCTTTGCGTCAGATCAAAAGTTTGGTGTCAGTCGCATGCCAGAATTATGGTAGGACGCATATAGGCCTGAGCGCGCCAAACGCGGTTCGATACATGCGGGGCCTGACAGGAATTGAGGAGTAGATGACAATGAACGCCCATCGGAAAGTGCTCATGGGAAAGCCGCCAGTGGTTTCCTATCAGGAACTGCTTGCGATGGACGAGCGTCCGTCGCCTTCTTTCTTCGCTCGCACGACGCTCGATCTCGGCACGGATCCCATCCCGGCGAGCAATTACACCAGCCCGGAATATTTTGAGCGGGAAAAGCACAAGATGTGGTTCCGCACCTGGCAGTATGCCGTTGGCGAGGACGAAATTCCCAACTCCGGCGATACCTACGTTTATGAACTGCTCGGGCAACAGGTCATAGTCGTGCGCCAGACCGATGGCTCGATCCGGGCGTTCAAGAACGTCTGCCGCCATCGCGGTCGCAAACTGGTTGGGGAATCGGCCTGCAAGACCAGTTTTCGCTGCGCCTATCACGGGCTGACGTGGAGCCTTGACGGCAAGCTGATCGAAAATCCGTTTGCCTGGGATTTTCCGCAGCTCGGAGCTGACGACATTCCGCTGCTCGATGTGCGCTGCGAAAGCTGGGCGGGGCTTGTGTTCATCAACCTCGATCCTGAGGCAAAGCCGCTGCTCGAAGTGATGGCGCCGATGCCGGATCATTTCGCGCACTGGAAGATGGAGAACTGCTACAAATCGGCGCATGTCGGCAAGATTGCCGATGCCAACTGGAAGGTCTGCGCCGAGGCCTTCATCGAACCGCATCACGTGATTTGCACCCACCCGGAATACAACCTGTTCTCAGGCTACGATTCGACGCAGCACGATATCCTCTCGGATCACGTTTCGCGCTTCATGTCGCCCACGGGGGTGACCCCAGGGCCGTTCCTCGATCGCGATATTGATGACAACCGCCGGCTGGAACTGATGCTGGCTGCCGGCAATCGCGCGCTCGATATGTCAAAGAAAGTGGAACTGCCCGAAGGTATGTCCTCGAGGACGTTCTCAGCAAATTCGGTGCGCCAAATGGTCGCCGAACGCACTGGCTACGATATCAGCGAAAACAGCGATGCCGACGTTCTGGATGGTATCGCCTATGATTTCTTTCCAAATTTTCACCTTTGGGGCGGCTTCAAGGACAAGATATCTTATCGCTTCCGACCGATCAGCCACAACAAGACACTGATGGAAGTGTTCATGTTCTCGTTGGCACCCAAGGATGGCCCCCGACCCAAGTCGGCCGAGATGCTCATGCTGCGCGACGACCAGAAGTGGTGTGAAGCAACCCAATTGGGTTCGCTGGCACCGGTCTTCGACCAGGACTATTCGAACATGGGGCCGGTCCAGGAAGGGCTGGTGGCTTTGGGCGACGAAGGTTTGCACCTCTCCAAATATATGGAGGTGCGTTGCCGCAATCTGCACCGCATGGTTGAAGAATACATGAATCGTTAGGCGTTCGGGAGGCTTGGTCTGGAACCAATACAGGCAAGTTCCTGCTTAGCGGGAGAGGCCAATTGCGTCAGTTGTGCCGACTGACTTCAACCAGATATGCAAACTTGCCGTGCGAGTGCAGACCATCGCATTGGCGCTGGAGACAATTCCCGTGTCAGGCGTGTTCCACCCCTGGCTCCGCTCCCCACAGTCACCAGCCCAAGTGATTCCAGAACCCTGATGCCTTCGCGCGCAGTAAGCCGGTAAACCTGGAATTGTTTCAACAGCCTGCTTCCGGAAGGCAGCCTTTGGCCATCCCTCAACCGGTTGGCCAAAAACCAAGCTCACTGCATCTGGCCTGACTGGATGTGAAAACCACCCTTCTTGCGGTTCCATTCCAATAGACAACTTTGCGAGCGGATCATAAGTCCGCTGCTTAGCTGATTTCAGCCCGGGAACTGTGCCTGGAAGCGGCGTATTTACCCTGGAAACGGAGTGCAAAGGCTTCGCTGAACGGGGCATGCCCAGGCCAGAGAAAAAGGATTCAGTCGATGCCCGAGTCAAATTTTGCAGATATTGTCGTTCGCCATGGAATGATCGTCGATGGCTCGGGGGGGCAGCCCTATGCCGGAGATGTCGCAGTCAAGGATGGCAAGATCGTCGAAGTTGGCAAGGTGACCCGCAAAGGCAAAGAAGAGGTCGATGCAGGAGGCTGTATAGTAACCCCCGGCTTCGTCGACATTCACACGCACTATGATGGTCACCTCCTTTGGGACACCCACCTCTACCCATCTTCGAACCACGGGGTGACCACCATTGTTGTCGGCAATTGCGGGGTTGGCTTTGCGCCCTGCAGGCCCGAACACCGCCCGGCGCTCATCAATTTCATGGAAGGCATCGAAGACATACCCAAGGAGGTGATCGAAACTGGGCTGGCGTGGAACTGGGAGTCATTTGCGGAATATCTCGATGCCGTTGGCTCACGCCACCTCGACATGGATGTTGCCGCCCAGATCGGCCATGTTCCTTTGCGGGGCTACGTCATGGGTCATCGCGGGCTGGATGGCGAGCCCGCCACTGCGGCCGAGATCGAGGAAATGGGCCGGATCGTCGAAGAGGCGGTACGGGCCGGTGCAATGGGCTTCTCAACTTCGCGCATGCCCCACCAAGTCAGCCGCGACGGTAAGCCGACCGCCGGGCTTACGGCCTCAAGGGAAGAACTGGTGGGCATCGCCAAGGGCGTGCGGCAAGGCGGCGGCGGCGCGATTCAGCTGATCACCGATTTCCACGATCACGAAGGGGAGTTCGCACTGATCGAGGCAATGGCGCGGGAGTCGGGTGGTCAGGTTTCCTTCACCATGACCCAAAAAGACGACAGCCTGAAGATGCATGAAAAGACCATGGTGATGCTCGAAAGGGCAAATGCCGAAGGGCTTGAGCTGCGCGGCCAGGTGCTGAGCCGGCCGAATGTCGGCTTGATGGGGCTGTCGGTATCCTCGCATGCCTTTTGTTTTTCGCCCAGCTATCAGGCGATCGATCACCTGCCGCTGGCCGAACGGCTGGCGGAAATGCGCAAGCCCGAGGTCCGCAAGGCAATCCTCGACGAGTTTCCGACGATAACCGATCATCGCGCGTCGAAGGCCTATACGATGCTCGATCGCATTTTCGAGCTCAAGGCCGTTGACCCCGAATTCGAGCCCAGTGCCGAAAACAGCCTTGCCGGCATTGCTGCGCAGCAGGGATTAGCCGCCAAGGAATACGCATACGACCGGCTGATCGCCGAAGATGGCCTGACGATGTTCATGATGCCTGCCACTTCGATGCTCGACAAGGCGATGGGCACCATCGAGAGGATGATGAAGCATCCCTACATCGTGGTTTCCCTGGGTGATGGCGGCGCCCACTCGACCCAGACATGCGATGCCAGCAATCAGACCTATATGTTGACCCGCTGGATCAGGGGCCGTCATGGCCGCTCTATTCCGTTAGCCGAAGGCATAAAGCTGATCACCCGGGATCCGGCGATTTCCGGGGGCTTCCTCGACCGGGGGCTGATCGCGCCCGGCTACAAGGCCGATCTGAATGTTATCGACATGGACAAGCTTACACTGGGTCGTCCGCTTCTTGTGAACGATCTGCCAGCAGAAGCGGGCAGGCTAATTATGCCGACTACCGGCTACAGGGCAACAATCGTCAGCGGCGTGATCACGCGGCGCGACGACAAGGAAACCGGCCTGTTGCCCGGCCGTCTGATCCGGGGGCGTCAGAATGCGCCGGAAGCGATTGTGGCCTGACGGAGTGAGCATCGGCCAAGGCGATCCAGCCCTTGGCCCATGTCCCGCTTGCCGCGCATTTCCTGCATCAGGTGTATTGCGGTTGGCGCAATGGGAGAGAGCATGAAATACAAGCGCCTAGGAAGGTCCGGCCTTCGCGTAAGCCCATTGTGCCTTGGCTGCATGAGCTATGGCGACAAGAGCCAACGACCGTGGATCCTGGACATCGACGATGCGCGGCCCTTTTTCCAGAAGGCGATCGAGGCGGGTTTCAATTTCTTCGACACGGCAGATACCTATTCTTTCGGAGCCAGCGAGGAAGTGACGGGCAAGCTGATCCGCGAATTCATGCCGCGTGATCGGGCGGTGATCGCGACCAAAGTTTTCAACCCCGTCGAGGCGAAACCGGGTCCCAACGGCACCGGTCTTTCACGCAAACATATCATCGAAGCGGTAGATGGCAGCCTGCGGCGGCTGGGGACTGACTACATCGACCTCTACCAGATTCACCGCTTCCACCGCGGCACGCCGGTCGAGGAAACCATGCGCGCGCTCGACGATGTCGTTTGTGCAGGCAAGGTGCGCTATATCGGCGCTTCTTCGATGTACGCCTATCAGTTCGTTCAAATGCAATATGTTGCCGAGATGAATGGCTGGACCAAATTTATCTCGATGCAGAACCTCTACAATCTCGTCTGGCGCGAGGAAGAGCGGCAGATGAACGACTTCTGCAGCCAGACCGGAGTGGGCCTGATCCCCTGGGGGCCGTTGGGCGGAGGTTTCCTCTCGACCGACTGGCGCAAGACCGAAAAGCAGCACTCCGAGCGCACCCGCGAAACCGGACGCTATGTGACGAAGGCCTATGAACGGCCGGCCGATTACCAGGTAGTCGATGCCTTGATTGAGGTGTCGGAGCGTCGCGGCCTGCCGATGGCGCAGGTTGCGCTGGCCTGGCTTATCGCTCGCCCGGGCGTCACCGCGCCAATCATCGGGGCGACAAAACTGTCGCATCTTGATTCAGCAATCGGTGCGCTGGAAGTCCAGCTTGAGCCCGAGGATTTCAAGGTATTGGACGATTGCTATACCTGGAACCGCAACCTTGGCCTGTTGAGCTGAAGCAGGCCGCCGCAGACCAGCCCGGAGGCGACCATGCGCACGACGACTTATTGCTACCCCTGGGATCTGGCGCGGCTGGGCGTTGTCCGGTCGCTTGGGGAAATCGCCAGCCACGGCTTCGCGGCTATTGATCTTGCGGCGAACTATCACCCGATCGACGCGCTCTCCCCGCGCGGCGGGTTGAATCTATACACCGACGCGCGCGGTGCGGTCTATTTCCCGGCACGCGAGACGCTCTATGGGCGGATCAAACCGTTCATCCATTCTAACGAAATTGCGCGGGCATGGCCCGAGGCGGCGAATGAGGCGGCCCGCCTGGGGCTGGGCCTCAACAGCTGGACAATTACCCTGTTCCAGCCATGGATCCGAGACGCGCACCCCGATTGCGCCCGGGTGCTACCTTGGGGGGATCGCAGCGGCTCGGGAGTCTGTGCGGCCAACGCCGACGTGCGGGCCTATCATGCCGCGCTATGCGGCGATCTCGCCGAACAGTTCGACATTGCGCTGTTCCGGCTCGAAGGCGTATTGTCGCACACATTCGATCTCGACTGGCTGCGTCCGCGCAACCTGGTGACGATTTCACCGCTTGCTCGCACGCTCTCGAACCTCTGCTTCTGCGAAACCTGCAAGAGCCGGGGCAGGGCGAGTGGCATCGATGTTGCAGCTCTGCAATGCCGCGTGGTCGGTGCGATCGAGGCGGAAATCGCTGCGGAGCCGGGAGGCGAAGGCAGGGCTGCTGCGCTGGCAGCAGACGCTGAACTGATTTCCTACACCGAGAACCATGTGCGGGCCTCGATGGAACTGGTACAGGAAGTGGTGGGGCGCGTGGGCCACGCCGCGCGGGTCTCCTGCAATGCGATCACGCCCTATCGCTCATTGCTGGGCGAAGCACGCGACGACGCGTTGCTCACTGGCTTCATCCTTGCCGGCACGCAAGTTGATGGCAACGTGCTGAACCCGGCCGGCAACAGCCTGGCCGCCGCGCTCAATGCTGCGATCTCAAGCCCGCGTCCGCTGTCTGCGCTCTATGTCACTGTCCGCAATCCGACTGTAACCAGCGCTGCAGAGATGGCGGGCGCGGGTGCCGACAGGATGCTGCAAAACCTGCAGACCACTGCCGATGCCGGGTATCGCGAACTGTCGCTATACAACTTCGGCCTGCTGCCCGATGCCGATGTGCGGGCATTCATGGACGCAGTGGCCCAGCTCAAAACGGCCTGAGCCGCTTCAGGTTGAGTTCTTCTTCGGCATGAGCGGCGTTGCCCCGATACCGAACTGCACCGTGGTCGACATGTCGATGATCGTGTCAATATTTGCTGCGATGTTTTCCATGCTCATGTCATCGGACTTGAAGCCCGTATTTTCCATGATCGACATGCGCATGACCAGGCCGCCACCTGCCGCCAGCAGTACACCGTTCAATTTGCAGCTCTCGTGCGCGAGATAGAGCGCGGTGGGCGACGAGAGTTCGACCGGGAAGGCCGCCATCGCGTGCTTGAAATCCTCGACCGGACGATCATGGACATGGGCCATGACTTCGGGCGCGGAAAGGCGCGTGGAGATGCGCGGGGCAAAGCCATTGACAGCGACGCCATGAAACCTGGCTTCGGCGGCTAGCGTCAGGGTGAGGCCGATCACGCCGGCCTTGGCTCCGCCATAACCGGTGCCGCGCTCGTGGATACCCAGCGGACCTTCCGAAATGGTATTCACCAGACGGCCGCTGCCCGTCTTGACGAGATGCGGCCATGCGGCCTTGGTGACATAGACCGTGCCCAGATAATGCACTTCGTTGAGCATGCGGAACTGATCGAGCGTCTGGATGTCGAACAGTTCGGGCACGCTGGTGCCGGCGTTGTTGATCAGGATATCGAGCTTGCCGAAGCTGTCGAGCGCGAGTTCGACCATGCGTCCGGCACCGGCCACGTCGTTGACCTTTTCGAACGAGGCGACCGCTTCGCCGCCTGCGGCCTTGATCTCGTCGACCACTTCCTGCGCGGGTGCAGCCGAAGCGCCCGAACCGTCGAGGGCAACGCCGGGATCAACCACCACGATCTTCGCGCCGCGTTTCGCCATTTCGATGGCATGCGTGCGGCCGATGCCGCGTCCGGCTCCCGTGATGATGGCGACCTTGCCATCGAAGCGCAGTTCACTCATCCAAATTCTCCCAGTTTACAGTTCGTCGATATGTCTAGCCGGGAAGCCCGGTTGCGGCATTTTCCTTCGCGGAATTCATGATCGGGGTATATTCGTTGATGCCGCCTGCCGGGTTCTTGCAACCCATCGCGCCATCGACGAACAGGGTCTGCCCGGAGATGCCGGAAGCGAGGTCCGATACCAGAAAGAGCACTGCCCCCGCGACTTCGTCTGGTGCCATCCGGCGCAGGCCGTCCGACGGCTTCTTTTGCGTCAGCGTGGAATCTGCTCTGCGCAATTTTGATGCGCGCGGCGTCGCGACGCCGCCCGGCGCGACCGTGTTCACCCGGATGCCATAGCGCGCCCATTCGAGCGCCATGGTCTCGGTCATCGCCATCACGCCGCGCTTGGCCATGCCATAGGGCCCATGGAACGGCGCGCTGTGCATAGCGGCGATCGAGGCGAAGTTGACCATGCTGCCACCGTGGCCAGCGGCAATCATGTGGCGCGCAGCATCGGCGCAGACTCGGAATACATAGTTGAGATTGAGCGCCATGACGTCGCGCAGCACCGCGTCGCTGGTCTCCTCGATCGGCGACCACTGGCTGAAGCGGGTGCCGCCCGCGACATTGACGACGATATCGATCCGGCCCGCCATTGCGAGCGCATCGCCGACCAGAGCGGCGGTGACATCGGCGTCCATCAGGTTCGCGGCCATGGTGTGGCAAGTCACGCCGAGGCGTTCGGCTTCGGCCTTTGTGGCCGCCACAAGCTCCTCGTTCTGGTCCACCGCGACGAGATTTGCCCCCGCCCCGGCCAGCATGCGGCTGACGGCGCTGCCCAGTCCGCCTCCGCCAGCGCCGCACACCAATGCGACCTTGCCGCTCAGGTCCAGTCCGATCATGTTCAGTCAATCCTCTCGGCAGTGTTCGATGGAGCCAGGCGCGAAGGCGTCCAGCCATAGGTCCGCTCCACAGCACCGCCCATCAGCATGGCGCGGTCACTGTCGGACAGTCGCGGGGAATTGTGGAAGTATTCCACGGCCTGCTCATAGTTCAGATACTTGAGCCCGCGGGTCCAATCGGTGCCCCACATGCAGCGATCAGTCCCATAGGCGTCGATGATGCGTAACAGGCGGTCCCAAAGGTCGTCGAATGGAAATGGCTGGGAAGACATCGTACCAGCTCCAGTCAGCTTGATCCGCGCATTGGGCAGTTCGGCAATCCTCAGCACCTTCGGCAAGTCGATCCAGACGTCCTCATCCTGGCGCAGATAGGTCTGCGGCAGGCCGACATGATCGATCACAATCTGAGTGTCCGGGTTTTTCGCGATCAGGTCATAGGCATCGTCTAGGTGCCGCGTTGCGAAGATGTTGACCGGCAGGCCAAGCCGCGCCCCCTCTGTCAGCACCAGGTTCAGTCCCGGATCGGCAGGGTCCGTATTATCGGCGAAAGCAAGCATCATGCGCACGCCGACTGCGCCCGGCTTGGCAGCCCAATCCGCCATGTCCTCGGCCACGGCAGGATCGGCAGGGTCGACCGGCTTGATCAGGGCAAAGCGGCCCGGATGGCGCGCGTGGACGAGCTCGGCATAACTGCTGTCAAAGCGATAGGTCATGTAAGTCGAGACGATGATCGCGCCATCAATTCCCAGCGCATCCATGGCGGCGACCTGCTCTTCGCCGGTTACATGTTTCGGCCCGGTGATCTTCTGGACCCAGGGGCGCTCGGGCGTATCGGCTTCATAAACATGAACCTGACTGTCGATCACTGCCACCGGCGCACTCCCGCTTGTCTTTTCATGCCGGCTGGTCTGTCGCCTCCGGATCAGACCTTGTCACAGGTGATGATGGCATCGCGCAGTTCGTATCCCTGAGTCGACATTGACCATTTCAAGGTCGGGTCGTTGATCATCTTGTATCCGGGAACGCGCAGCAGGCGGTCGAGGTAGACGCGGGTCTCGTGCAGGGCGACCTGCGCGCCGGGGCAACGGTGGGGGCCGTCGCCGAAGCTGCCCCAGGCACCCGCAACTTTCTGCCTGCGTGCGCGGTCTGGATCGATCTCAAAGGGATGTTCTCCCACCACGCTGGTGTCTGAATTGATGCCGCGAATGTCGATGCCAATCAGCTGCCCCTTGGGGATCGTGCCTTCGCTGGTGCCGGTCATGTCCTCATCCGGCTTGCGATAGAGGAATCCGGCAATCGGCTCGATCCGCAGGATTTCCTCGATGATCGCAAACTGGTCTTCCTCGTTTCCTGTGAGGAAGCGCTCGGCAAGCGCGGGATTGTCGCGCAGGTGCCAGGCGGCCATGATCATGAACTCGCGGGTGGTCGAAACGCCCGCCCCGGCATAGGTCAGGACTTCGATGATCATGCCCTTCTGGGAGTAATTGTTCTGCACCATGTAGGACATCACGTCGTTGCGCGGTTCTTTGCGGCGGGCTTCCATGGCTGGCACGATGTCATTCTTCCACAGATCCATGACCCGCCACATGCGCAGGGCATTGTGATACCAGCCGAACACCTTGTCGTGCATGAAGCGGTAGAACGGCCGCTTGTCGAAGCTGTCGTTCGCTTCCATGATCGTCTTGACCCGGCGAGTCAGTGCCTTGCGGTCGCTGTTGGTCAGGCCGACGATTTCCATCGTCACATCCGAGGCCAGTTCGAGGCTTATGTCATCGAGCTTGGCCCGTCCGGTTTTCTGGAATTCCGCGATCTGGCGGTCCATCGTGGCGTGCATCAGCGGGATGTAACGGTCGACGATCGCCTTGGGCGTGAAATAGGGCGCAACCGAAGCCCGGCGCTTCTTGTGTTCGTCGCCGTGCAAGAAAAAGAACGAGATCTCATCCGGCTTGCTCATATCGACTTCGTCCGCGACGCTTGAGGCCTGTCGCATGACCGACGAGCGCAGCACCTCTCGAGCGAACTTGAAACTTGTGGTGATACGGGCGTCCTTGAAGGGCTTGAGGCCGGTCTTGATCGACTCGGCGGTCTTGCGATCATCGCGTCCGGTGGCAACCGGCGAGCCGGGGCTATCAAGGGTTTGAGTGCTCATATCTTCCTCTCTGGTTCCGAACGGCCAGGCACTTTAACTTGTGCCTGCGCGAAACGAACAACGTGTCGCGGAAAATTCTGCCAGTCAACTGACAGAAATGCAACTGCCTTCGGTGGAGCCCATGCGGACCCGATGCGAGCGCGGTGTAAAGCATGCCGGGTCAGGTGATCGACGCATGACCTGATAGTTTTGTCGCGATTGCCGGAATCGCAAATGTATCTAATGACAGGGCTTCGAATTTCGAACTCCGGATGGCGCAACCTTTTTGGGTCCGCTTGTCTCCAGACGTAAATGAGAGGACTGAAACTTGGCGATTGCAGACACCAAAGAACGCTTGAACGTTTACGAGACAGCCCGCCGCTCGGCTGCGCTTCGCGCCGCCCATTTCCTGTATGGCGCCGAGCCCAAGATTTTCAGCGATAATCTGGCCGAGGGCTTGTCAGGCGACTCGGAAGCCTCAATCGCCGCGATGATCGAAGGCGTGCCTGCATCCAGCGCGACAACCTGTATCCTCCGGAGCCGCTTCACGGAAGATCACCTGGCCGCCGCGCGCAGCCGGTTGAATCAGTATGTGGTGCTGGGGGCCGGGCTCGATTCGTTTGCTCTGCGTCAGGGCGAGGCGCTGGGCGACCTGGTGGTCTTCGAGGTCGACGATCCGCCGTTTCTTGAATGGAAGCGCCAGAAGATCGTCGAACTCGGCCTGGTGGAGCCTTCGCAGCTGCGTTATGTGCCGTGCGATTTCGAAGTGACAACTTTGCCCGATGCCCTTGCGGCGAGCGATTTCGATCCCGATAGCCCCTGCTTCATTTCATGGCTTGGCGTCACCCAGTACATCACTGTCGAGGCGACGAAGGCAACGCTGGCATGGGCCGCAGCGCGTCCAGTGGGTTCGGAGATCGTGTTCACGTATGTTGAGGGCAACAAGCACGCCGTGTCGGTCAAGGAAAGCCTGATGTCGAAGGTCGGCGGCCTTACCTATTACACGAATGACGAGATGCTGGAGCTGGTCAGGGAAGCTGGCTTCAGCCAGATTGAGGAAATGACCGAGGAGCGGGCTAACGCAATGTTCTTCAGCGGACGCTCGGACGGGCTGATCGCGCCGCAGTCGCAGCGCCTGCTCAGCGCGATCGTTTGAAGCCGCACCTGACCGGCGTTCTCCATTGCAAAGCCCGGTTGCGTCTGTCTCTGGGGGCGCGGGGCGGTGGGAATTGATGGTTTCGAGCGGCGCGAAGAGTTCGCCGAATGCATGGTGGCAGGCATGGGGGAACTCGCGCGGTTGATCGATCAGGCAGATGCTTCAAAGCCGGACTAACCGGGATACGATCCAGGGAAACACCATGAGCACGCTTTCCGAACAGATCCACGCCGTCCTCACGCTCGATCCCGCCGCACCGGCAATCGAGTTCGAGAAGCAATGGACCAGTTGGGGCGAACTTGCCGCTATCATGGCCGAGATTGGCACGCTGCTTGATGCGGCGGGCCTGCCGGCGGGCAGCCGGGTGGGCGTGATGATGCGCAACCATGTCCTTGCCGCCGCTACGCTGCTGGAAATCGTCGCCTCCGACCGCTGCATTATGACGCTGAACGCGCAGCTTCCCGACGAGCGACTGGCTGGCGATATAGCCGAGCAGAAAGTGGCGGTGGTGATTGGTCTGGCGC
Source organism: Sphingomonadaceae bacterium (assembly GCA_947473355.1). Classification (GTDB taxonomy): domain Bacteria; phylum Pseudomonadota; class Alphaproteobacteria; order Sphingomonadales; family Sphingomonadaceae; genus Novosphingobium. Next base: position 87,982 of record CANJCQ010000001.1, read on the forward strand.
GCGACTGGGCGCGCGAGCCGGTGCGGGCTGCAGTCGCAGCCAGTGGCGCGGTGGGCATCGTCCTGGGCGGCGAAAGTGGTAAGAAGGCGGCGCTCGTCGAAGGCCTCGAGAAAGTCACGGGAAGCGATCTCAATTGCTCCGCTCCAGGCATTGCCATCGAGATGCTGTCCAGTGGCACCACCGGCACCCCCAAGCGTGTGCCGCTGAAGCTCACCTCGTTTGCGCAAGGGATCGAAGAGGCGGGCGTGTTCGAAGGACGCGGTCCGGGCGAGCCGCCGCGGCTGAGGCGCGGCGTGTTGCTGGTCTGCGGGCCATTCACCCACCTCAGCGGCGTTTTCAACGTGGTCAACTGCGTTGCTTCCGGCCGCCAGTTCTGCCTGCTCGAACGCTTTAGCGTCGAGGAATGGGTCAGCGCGGTTAAGCGCCATCAGCTCAAAGTGGCCTGGGCGCCGCCCTCGGGCCTGCGCATGATAGTCGATGCAGGGGTGCCAAAGGAAGACCTCGCCACCCTGCTGACGCTGCGCACCGGCACTGCGCCGGTCGATCCCAAGCTCGCCGACGACCTCTACGAGCGCTACGGACTGCCGCTGCTGCAGAATTATGGAGCGACCGAATTCGCCGGCGGCGTGGCGGGCTGGACGCTCGCCGACTTCAAGGAGTTCCATACGCAGAAGAAGGGTGCGGTCGGCAAGCTCAACCGGGGGATCACTGCGCGCATTGTCGATCCCGAGAGCGGTGCGGAGCAGGCGTTCGGCGAAGTCGGCCTGCTCGAGCTTCGCTCCGCACAACTCGGAGATGCCAGCGCCTGGGTTCGCACTTCCGACCTCGCCGTGCTCGATGCCGACAACTTCTTGTGGATCAAAGGGCGGCATGACAATGCGATCATCCGCGGAGGTTTCAAGGTCCAGCCCGATGACGTGGTGCGCGCGATGGAAACCCATCCAGCAATTCTCGAGGCCAGCGTTGTCGGCCTGCCCGACGAGCGGCTGGGCCAGGTGCCAGCCGCGGCCTATGTCCTGCGGCGCAATGCGAAACAGCCCGGCGACGAGGAGCTTTCTGCGTTCCTGAAGGAGCGGTTGCTGGCCTATCAGGTACCCGTCAGGTTCCTCTTTCTCGAAGAGCTGCCGCGAACGGCTTCGATGAAAGTCAGCCAGCCAGATCTCAAGGCGTTGTTCAAGGTGTCAGCCTGCAACCAAGCGACGTGAAGATGTTAGTGCATTGTATGATTTGTGCATTTCGGCCGGGTTGACGGCAATTACTCCAGCATTGAATGGTTTTGCACGATGGCTAAAGAAACGCCCGAAAAGACGGATTCGACATACGGCATCCTGACGAAGGACGGCATCGCCCGGCTGCGGCAGCGCGTCGGTGTGCAATATAACAAGCCGACTTTGCCGCATAACTACGAAGTCAGCATCGATGGCCTGCGCCATTTCGCTAACGGCTACGGCGACGGCAATCCGCTGTGGTGCGAACCCGAATACGGCAAGAGCACCCGCTGGGGTGGACCGATTGCGCCCCCCAGCTTCCTCTATACCATGGGCGAGCAGGACGCGGCCCAGCTGACGCCTGAGAACAAGGCGCTTCTCAAGGGAGATCCGCTGGTGGGGCTGGGGTCCTATCAGGCGGAAATGTCGTTCGAATGGTGGCGTCCGCAACGCCTCGGCGACCGGCTCAAGCGCCGCTCGGCGCTGGTCGGTGTGCAGGTCAACGAAAACTCCTCGTTCGGTGGACGCTCTGTCACCGAGACCCAGGGCTATATCTTCCGCAACCAGAACGATGAGTTGGTCGCCATCCAGCGCGGCTCGTGGATCCGGGTCGAGCGCCATGCCTCGAAGGAGCGCAAGAAGCAGTACGACCTGCCCAAGCCCTATACCGACGAGGAAATCGAGCGGATCGACTCGTTCTACGACGCCGAAACGCTGCGCGGAGCGGAAACGCGCTATTTCGAGGACGTCGTGGTTGGCGAGGAACTGCAGACCATGGTGCGCGGGCCACTCAAGGTCAGCGATCTGATCGTCTGGCACATCGGCTGGGGCATGCAGCTGACCCCGCCCGGCGCCTTCCGCGAAGCCTGGAAGATCCGTAAAAAGGTCCCCGGTTTCTACACCCGCAACGCGCTCAACGTGCCCGATACCGCGCAACGGCTTCACTGGGAAAAGGAATGGGCAAACGAACTCGGCATCCCGCTGCCCTATGACTACGGCGGCCTGCGCGAGACTTTCCTCACCAACTTGCTGACCAACTGGATGGGCGACGATGGCTGGCTGTGGAAGATGAGCTGCCAGCACCGCAAATTCGTCTATCTGGGCGACACATACTGGATCAAGGGCAAGGTTACCGGCAAAGAGCAGAACGAGGGGCGGAACGAAGTTTACCTTCAGGTCTGGGTGGAAAACCACTCAGGCACTGTGGTTACTCCGGGCAATGCCGTGGTCCTGCTGCCCACCCGCGATGCACCTGTGGACCTCCCGCGCCCAGCGGACGAGGACATTGACCGGATGTTTGCGCACGAAGTGGCAAAGCTGGCCTGACAGCCGGCGGTAAAGAGTCTAGCTGTAGTCAGGCTCGTCGAAGAATACGTCGAACTCAGCCCACTTTTCGCTGACCTTGTCAGGGAAAGTGGCATCACGCTTCTCGAGGAAGCTGGCGACGCCTTCGCTAGCATCGGCAGACTTGCCGCGGATCCACACGCCCCTGCTGTCAATCCGGTGCGCTTCCATCGGATGCTGTTGGGCGAGGCCAGCCCAGAGCATGCGCCGGGTCATCGCGATAGAGACTGGCGAACTGTGGTCGGTCAGCTCGTGCGCCAGTGCGCGCGCGGCGGGAAGCAGTTCTTCGGGGGCGTGAACGCTGTGCAGGAGACCGGCTTCCAGCGCTTCGTCCGCCGGAAACACGCGGCCTGAATAGCACCATTCGAGCGCCTTGCCGATCCCTACCAGTCGCGGCAGGAACCAGGCGGCAGCGGATTCGGGCACGATCCCGCGCCGTGCAAAAACAAGCCCGAAGCGGGCCTTGGTGCTGGCGAGGCGAAAGTCCATCGGTAGCGTCATCGTCGTGCCGACGCCCGCCGCTACGCCATTGAAAGCGGCAATAACCGGCTTGCGCGAAGCGAAGATGCGCAAGGTAATCAGTCCGCCGCCGTCGCGCACGCCGGGGTGGGAGAAATCGACTGAACCGTCCGTCCGCACCGGCGAGCCGGCATCGGTCCATGCGGCATCCTCGCCAAAATCGAAGGTCTCGGCGCCCGAAGACAGGTCCGCGCCCACGCAGAACGCGCGCTCGCCCGCACCGGTGACGATCACCGCGCGCACGGCGTCGTCGTCATCAGTCTCGTCGAACACAGCGAGCAGTTCGTTCATCATCTGCTTGTTCATCGCATTGAGCCCGTCGCCGCGATCTAGCGTGATCGTGGCGATGCCGTCGGAGACTTCGTAACGGATGGTTTCGTATGCCATGAGGTGCTTCCTGTTCGAATGCGCTTGAGACAACCTGCGGCGAGGTCCTGCGCCGGTCAACTTTCACAATACACATAGCGAAGTGTGAAAATGCTTGTTCGACTCGCGCGGGCACCATGGCCTATTCGGTGCAGCGAATTGAGCCAGAATGGTCTTTGAAGAGGAGCCGCCGTGTCCACTCCCTGCGTCGTGATTGCCAAGCCCGCCTACGATCAATGGAAACATCTGTTCGACGCGGCGAACTTTCCGGTGCGCTATGCGATTATCGAAAGCCCGGAAGTCGCCATTCTCGACGGAAAGCAGATCGCTCCGGCCGATGTGCCCGGCAATGTCGTCTGGCTGACCATCGAGGCGCTGCGCGGCCCGCTGCGCCGCACGTTCAAGGCACTGCTGGAAGAGACGCCCGATCTGCAATGGGCGCAGTCGCTCGGCGCGGGGACGGATATTCCGTTGCTTCAGGACATCCTGCAGCGCGGCGCGCGCCTCACTACGGCACACGTTACCGCGATCTCAATCGCCGAGTTCGTCATGCGCACCGTGCTGGAACGCTTCCACCGCTCGGAAGAACGGCGCGAGTCGCGGCTCGAGAAGGACTATCCGCGCGACGATTTCCGCGAGATCTATGGCACCACCTGGCTGATCTATGGAGCGGGCGCGATCGGTAGCCGCACATCGGAGCGCGCCCGGGCCTTCGGCGCGCGCACCATCGGCGTGCGCCGCAGTCCTACTGGCAGTGAGCCATTCGACGAGATGATCGCGCCTGCGCAGGTGCTGGGCAATCTTGGCCGGGCCGACGTGATCGTCTTCTCGATGCCGAGCACGCCCGAGACCAAAGGCGTTGCTGATGCGGCGTTCTTCGCAGCGATGAAGCCCGGCGCGGTCTTCGTGAACGTGGCGCGCGCGGCGCAGGTGGATGAAGAGGCGCTACTCGCCGCACTCGAAAGCGGGCACCTCGACTATGCCATTCTCGATGTTCACTCGGTCGAGGAGGCCTGGCTCTACCGCAAGGAGCGGATGGACGACAGCCCATTGTGGACGCACCCGAAGGTCCTGCTCAGCCCTCATGGGGCGGGGCATGGCGATGGGCGTCATGTCCGCATTGCCGAGCTGTTTATCGACAATCTGCGTCGCTTCCTGGCTGGAGAAAATCCGCTGCCCGATGAAGCCTTCGCGTGAGAGTTAATCGCCTGCCGCCGCCTCGCGTGCGAGGCGTTCGGCGCGATTGGCGCGGAACAGCTGGATAAAGGCCTCGCGCTCGCGGGTCATGATCGTGTTCCAGTCGCTCTCGCCGGCGTTGTCGTAAATGAGCTGGCGGGTCAGAGAGACCTGGAGGAGCGAATGCTTGCCGATCTCGGAGGCAAGCGCGATTGCTTCGGGCAGAGCATCGTCGGCATCGGTCAGCCGGGTTAAAAGCCCCTTGACGAAGCTGGCCGGGGCATCGAGCTTGGCTGAAGTCAGGCACATTTCGATCGCCGCGCCAAAGCCGACGATCTGGGGCAGTAATGCTGAAAAGCCGAATTCGGGCATCGAGCCGCGGGTCAGGAAGGGAAACGAGAAGCTCGCAGTTGGGCTGCCGATGCGGATGTCCACCGCGAGAACGTGGGTAGCGCCAAGTCCGATGGCAGCGCCATTCAGGGCAGCAACGGTGGGCTTGGACCGCTTCATCAAGTGCACCCAGCTGGTGTCGTTTGCCATGCCCATGGTGGCCACGGTGGGCCGTATGCCAGTGACGGGGTCCTTTTCTTCCGGCTGGGCCTTGAGGTCAATGCCAGAGCAGAACACAGGGCCGTTGTGCGTAAGCACAATGGCGCCAACTGCTTCGGATGAATTGGCCCGTTCGACTGCAGCGACGAGTTCGCGATAGGTCTGGTTGTTCATCGCATTGCGGCAATCGGGGCGATCATAGGTTATGACCGCAACATTGGCCTGTTCTTCGTAATGGAGGTGATGTGGGGAGCTCTCGCTGCCTGTCATTTCTGTTCCAGTTCCGGCCAATTGCTCAATCGAGCTTTGAAAGCACATTCGCGCCAAAGTCACGGGCGAGGTCGCACCATTGCACCCGGGTGCCTGCGGAAATATTCACGCCGACGGCAGATGCCCCTTTTGCCCGAAGACCGCCGATCCGGTCGATGAATTCCTGCGCACTGTAGCCCGGGCTGATCGCGCCGGTGCCGGCGAAGTAAAGGCTGGGCGGCACCTCGCGTCCAACTTTCTCGCAGTGCGCGCGCATGTAGGCAATGGCAGCATCAATATCCTCTTCCTCGGCAATCGATGCGGTGCGCGCCATCGAAAGCACGGCCTGGGGGGCGAAGAAGGGAGCCCAACTGTCACCCAGTTCGACCGCGCGGCGGATGGCGAGCCGGCTGTTGCCGCCAATCAGAATCGGGGGGTGGGGCTTCTGGACAGGGGTGGGGCGGATGCGGTTGCCGAGCGCCGTGTAGCCAGTGCCCTCGAATGTGAAATCCTCGCCAGTCCAGGCCAGCTTCATCGCCCGGATATATTCATCCATCAGCGCGTTGCGGTTGTCGAAATCGACCCCGAGCGCTTTGTATTCGGCCTTGAGGTAACCCGCGCCAACACCCAGCGAGACGCGCCCCTTCGAATAGACATCGAGGCTGGAGATCGCGCGCGCGGTGATGAAGGGGTTACGGTAGGGCAGTACTATGATGCTTGTCTGCAGGCGCAGCTTGGTCGTCGCCCCGGCGAGCAACGACAGCATGACGAAGGGATCTTGCGCATAGTGGCCGCCGCCATCGAGCCAGCGTGAGCCTGGCGCGGGATGGTCGGTCACGGTGCCGGTAGTGAAACCGGCCTCCTCAAGTGCCAAGCCGACTTCGCGGACGGCTTCGATTGCCCCGAATTCCTCGGGAGGTTCGATTATGTCGAATGGCAGCGTGACGCTGACAGAAAAGGCCATCTTCGTGTTCTCCGTGATCCGGTTCAACCTGCTGCGGGGATGTCTGGCGGAAGGACCCATTGCCCGTCCCTGTCACGGATCCAGCCGCCACTGGCCCAAGTGCCGCCGTCGATGGGGATGATCGCGCCGGTGATGTAGGAGGCGAGCGGTGAAGCCAGAAAGGCGATCAGATCGCCGCATTCCTCCGCGATGCCCTGGCGGCCCAGCGGAATGCGGCGGCGAATGGTTTCCTGCCGCTCGGGCGAGGGTACGGGCCAGCGCGCAGGGTCGGCCGAGCCATCGAAAACGCCGCTCATGCCGGGTGTTCGCGTGCTGTCTGGCGCAATCGCATTCGCGCGGATGCCATGTTCGGAAAGCTCCACCGCCAGGCTTCGTGTCAGATTGTTGATCCCCGCCTTGCAGGCTGCATAGACAGCATAGCCGGGCGCGGCGCGGCTCGCCTCGATGCTGGTAACTGCGATGATCGAGCCGCCACCGGCTTCGATCATGTGCGGGATCGCGGCCGATGTTGCCGCCAGGTTGCTGATCAGGTTCATGTCGATATGGCGCTGCCAGTTCTTCGGCTGGAGCTGGGCAAAGGGGCGCCATGTGACCCCGCCCGCATTGTTGACCAAGATGTCCAGTTTTCCGAAATGGGCGGCAGTCTGGTCAACCGCGGCGATCACGGCATCGCGGTCCATGACATTGGCGGTGATTGCCAAGGCCTTGCGCCCCATGGCTTCGATCAGCGCGACCATTTCGTCGCAGCGTTCGGGAACAATTTCGATGATTGCCACATCCGCCCCTGCGGCGGCGAGGGATAGCGCAGCAGCCCGTCCGATGCCGCCGCCGCCGCCGGTGACCAGTGCGACTTTGCCTACAAGCGAGATTTCCGGCTTAGTTGCTGTCGTCATCCTTATGCTCCCTGTCGCCTGTTGCGACTTCATACCCCGGTTCGCCAAAAGTCGTCCGGCTCCTCGTCTGGCACCCTAGGACAAGGCTGCCCCCGCGTTAACCTGCAATCCGCGGCGGAGCTTGCACAATCAGGAAAGCTGCTAGGGGAATTTGCCCCGGTGGATTGACGCTTGAACTGCTACTCCTCAATTTCTTTGTCGGCTGGCTGGCATTTGCGAGGGGGAGGGGCTGCATGACTCAAGTCCAGACTGCAAGAGGTCCGTTGGATTCGTGCGAACTGGGGCGCGTGCTTGTCCATGAGCACGTGTTCTGCATGGATATGGAATACACCCTCAACTACCGGCGTGACTTCGATGAGGAAGAGCAGATTGCCGAGGCTGCCCGGCGACTTGAAGACCTCAAGCGCCATGGGGTTGATACAATCATGGACCTGACGGTTCTTGGGTTGGGCCGGAATGTTCCCCGCATTGCCGAAGTCGCCAAGCGTACGCAGGTCAACATCATTGTCGCGACCGGGTGCTACACTTTCGACGAATTGCCCAAGCAGCTTGCCTACCGTGGACCGGGGCTGATGTTCGACGAACCCGATCCGCTGCCCGACCTGTTCGTTCGTGATATCCAGGAAGGGGTCAACCGCACCAATATCAGGGCCGGTTTGCTCAAGTGCGCGATAGACTGGCCGGGGCTGAAGAGTGGCGTCGAGCGCGTGCTGCGTGCGGTGGGGCAGGCCAATGTCCGCACCGGCGCTCCGATCAGCGTCCACACCTCCGCCCGCCACGGCACCGGGTTGGAGGCCCAGCGAGTTTTGAAGGAGGAAGGGGTCGACCTTTGCGATGTCATTATCGGTCATAGCGGGGATTCGACCGACCTCGACTATCTAATGCGCGTGGCCGACGAAGGTTCGATCCTGGGCATGGACCGCTTCGGTATGAACGAGACTCTGCCGCTCGCCGATCGCGTCGCCACGATAGTTGAGCTGGTGAAGCGCGGCTATGGCGACCGCCTTACCCTGTCTCACGATTGCTGGTGCTGGAGCGATTTCTTCCCCACTGAAGCGCACCGCGCGGCGCGGTTCCCCGAGCTCAGCTATTGCTATGTGCCGCTGACAGCGTTGCCCGCGATGCGCGAGGCAGGGCTAAGCGATCGCGAGATTGACGCGATGCAGATTGACAACCCGCGCCGCCATTTTGAAGACGCGGCAAGGCGGTTCGCCGCCCGATGAACGGTGCGGGGCAGCGTCCGCTGTCAGGCAGCCGCGGCCTGGGCTCCCACCGGCTCGGCTTGCGGCATTTCCTCTTCAACTTTCGGGTTGCGTGGCAGGAAGAGGAACAAAACGCTGGCGACTATGGCCAGCACGCCGCAGACCCCCAGGAACGGCGCATATTGGCCATACTGCTTGAGAGTATAACTCAGCAGTAGGGCCCCGCTTACCGATGCGATTGCAGTGCCGGTGGAGGTGATGCTGTGCACAGTGCTGTAAAGCCGGACACCGAAATTGCGCACCACCAGATAGGCGATCACGTCACCTTCCGCACCAACCGATAGGCCTACGATCAGCACCGCAAGGAAGACAATCCCCCTGGTGTCGAAACCCGAGGCTAGCAGCAGAACGCCCATGCCTGCGGCGGCCAGGCCGATCGCGGCGACAATCGGGGCGGAATAGCGATCGAGCGCCAGGCCGCTGATCAGCCGGCCAGCGATGGTTCCCGCTGCATAGGCGGAGATCATGATCGAAGCATCCTTCCCCGAAGCCATGTTCTCGGCAAGGATCAGGTTCATCTGGCTCATCATGATCGAATTGGGCATCGTGCTGAGGATCACCCCGATGAACAGGATCCAGAATGCGGGACTGGTGAGGACCAGCTTGTAGTCCCCTTTCGTGCGCCCGGGTTTGGCCGTTTTGGCCACGGCCACGGCCCCGCGCCGTTCGGGCGGCAACAGGATGAGCGCCGCGGTGCCGGCAACAGCCGCAATCGCTGCGGTCAGCAGGCAGCCCGCACGCCAGCCGTGATCCGCGATGAAATTGTTGACCAGCGGGCCGCCGAGGGCAACGGACAATGATGGCCCAGCCATCGCAACCCCGAGCGCAAGACCGCGCGCCCGCACGAAATATTGCACGATTGTTCGGCAGTAGACCGCCGGCGTCGTCGTGACCAAGACTGCAGCGATGAGGAAATACATCGCGCCGTAAGCCGCGATCGTCGTTACCTGCGTCAGCGCGATGAACAGCAGCGGCGTCGAGACTACGCCGATGAGCGCCATCTTGCGAACGCCGGTAATATCGGTCAGCCGTCCGACGACTGGGAGCACGAAGATGGCGCCGATCGACAAGGCACCCACCATGGCCATCTGCGATTTCGTCCAGCCGAATTCGGCGACGAGCGAGGGCCCGATCATGCCAAGGACATAGCTGACCATCATCAAGCCAGACGACAAACCCAGCACAACCGCCAACAGCGCACGCCATTCGGTGCGCAACTCTCCAAGATAGTCATTCATTATTAGGGGTCTCCCAAATTCCGGCACCTTGGCACTTAGTTTTGCGATCTTCCGTAGATCTATGAGGCTATGATTTTCTAGGTTACTTGAGTTTCGAGTTCGACCAAATCGTCTTCAAATTCCGGGTTTTTGGGTATCAGCAGGAATAAAAAGCTTGCGACGACAACAAGTGCACCGGTGCCGCCGAGAAATTGCCAGTATAGCCCGAAGCGACTTAGCGAAAGGCTCAGTATCACCGAACCCAGCACCGTTGCGATCGTCGTCGAAGTCGCAAGGATCGAGTGGACCGAGCTATAAATCTTTACCCCGAAATTGCGCACGACAATATAGGCGAACACATCGCTTTCCGCGCCGATCGACATGCCGAACAGCAAGATCGAAAGGAACAGCGCCAGACGGGCATCGAAGTCCGAGGCAATCACGATCAGGCCGAAGCCCGAAATCGCGAGGCTGATGGTCGCTATCCAGGACGCGGGAAAGCGATCAAGTGCGAGGCCGCTGATCAGGCGCCCGGCCATCGTACCACCGGCAAGGGCGGAAACCATGATCGAGGCATCCTTGCCCGAAGCGCCGTTCTCGGCGAGGATCAGCCCAAGTTGGCTCATGATGACCCACTGCGGCAGATTGCACAGCAGGATCCCGACAATCAGAATCCAGAATACACGGCTGCGGAAAATGCGCGCATAGTCTTTGCGGGCCGTCTTCGGCCTGGTGAGGGTTGTCTGGCCGCCTTGCTGTTCAGGCGGCAGCATCAACAGGCCGATGATGCCGACCAATCCAGTGAACACTGCGACCACGACATAACCCACGCGCCAGCCATGGTCGGTCACGAAATTGTTGAGGATCGGCCCGCCAATTGCGACCGTGACGGCAGGTCCGGCTGTAGCGATGCCCAGCGCCAGTCCCCGAGCCTGCTCGAAATACTGGACAATGATCCGGCAATAGACTGGCGGTGTGGTGGTGGCGAGGACCGACAATTGCAGTGCGTACAACGCTGCATAGGCCGCCAGCGTCTCGATCCGGCTCAACGCCAAGTAAATAATTGGCGAAGAAATCACTCCGATCATCGCCGTCTTGCGTACGCCATGGACGTCGGCCATCCGCCCCACGAGCGGAAACAGCAAGACTGCGCCCAGAGCCAGCACGCCGACTATGGCCATCTGTTCCTTGGGCCATTTGAATTCGGCGACGAGGTAGTTGCCCATGATGCCAATGACAAAGCTTGTCAGGACCAGTCCACTCGAAAGTCCCAGCACAACGGAGAGCAGCGGACGCCAATGGACACGAAGCTCGCCCAAATAGGAATTCATCCGCGTCTCTCCTGGCACCCCGCGTCATTCACATGACCTGACAATGCGCTAGCTGATTGGAGCAATTGTGCGGATTTGGCTAGAGCCAGGTGCATGTCATTTGCGCATGCTACGGGGCAGTGATCATCCCCTATACATTTGGCAGATCACAGATCGGGACTCTTCTCTTCTATCTCGTCCACCTTGCCACCATCGATGTCGAGCACGGTTCCGGTGATCCAGCCTGCCGCGGGCGACGCGAGGTAAAGTGCGGCATAGGCAATGTCTTCGACAGTTCCCATCCGGCGCAGTCGCATGTTGCGGACAACCAGATCGCGCATGGCCTCGCCGTGTTTCTCGAAAACCTCGCGCAGGCCAGGCGTTTCCACCGCGGCTGGGGCAATCGCGTTGACCCTGATCTTTGGCCCCAGATCGGCGGCGAGCAGACGGGTAAACTGCGCCATCGCGCCCTTGGCGGTGTGGTGCGCCAGGTTGCCGCGTGAATGGCGATAATGGCCTACCGAGGTCATGTTGATGATCGAAGCGCCGGGGCGCGTCAGCATCGACGGGGCGGCGAGGCGGGCGAGTTCAAACGGCGCAAGCACCATCAGTTGCAGCGCCGCTTGCATGTGCTCGACGCGGGTATCCATGAACGGCGGTGATCCGCCTGCGCCGGCATTGTTGACCAGCACGTCGATGCCGCCGAATTCAGCAATGGTTTTGTCGATCACAGCCGGAAGCTGGGAATTGTCATAGAGATTGGCCTGGATTGGCAGCGCACGCCCGCCGGCCGCGTTGATCTCGGAAGCCACTTCCTCGACTTGCGCCAAAGTGCGCGCGGTGAGCGCGACGGCAGCCCCTGCTTCGGAAAAAACCCGTGCAATCCCCGCGCCGATGCCGCGCCCGCCACCGGTGATGATGGCGACTTTGCCTTCGAGGGTAAATGGATTCACGCGGCGGCCTTGCTGAACTTGGGGAGCTGATCGGGACGAAGCTTGGGCATCGGGCTTGCTGCCTTGCGCAAGTGGCGGGTCGGGCCTTCGACTGCGACATTGTTGCGCGCATGCTGCATGGCAATGTTGTCCCAGACGACGAAATCACGCTCATGCCATTCCTGGTTCCACTGCCGCGCCGGGGCATAGAGATGCGCGAAGACTTCCGTCAGGATCGCCTCGCTTTCCTCATGCGGCAGGCCGACCACCTCTTTTGTCATCTGCTCGCAGGCATAGAGAATGGTTTCGCCCGTGCGCGGGTGCACCTTCGCAAGCTTCGACACCGTCGTGGGCGGATCGATCACGTCGCTCACCAGCACATCGTCCAGATTGCCGCGCCGCACTGCTCCTGCGGTATGGAGCACTTCAAGCCCTTCGATCTTCAGGCGCAGGTCGTCCGGCAGGGTTTTCCAGGCATTGACGCCGCTCACGAATGTGGTCGGCGCCGAAGGCAGTTCGATCTCGGCACCATAGAGCGAGAGAACCTCGAATGGCCTGTCTGCCCACATGGTGTCGGCATGGAATTGCAAGCGTCCGAACGGCGCGGCTGAATCCATTTTCCGGTTGGACACGTAAAACTTGTCCTCGGGAATTGGATCCCCCTCATCGGCCAGGCCTTCCTTGCGGATCAGCATGCGGCCGATGGTGACTTGCTCGGTGTGGGTCAGGTCGATGTCGCGAAAGCGAAGCACCCCGCGCGTGTCGAACAGGTGCTGCAACTGCGCCCGCGTTTCATCATCGAGCGGGGCCTTGGGGTCGAACCCCGTGATGTCGGCACCAAATGCCGGGGTGATGTCCCGGGCTTCAAATCTGGCCATGGCGTGATCTTCTCTCGTTTTGCTGATCAGAAGCGGGGAGCAAGCCCAGCCTTCATCGGCAGGCGAATCTTGCCCTCCCAGGCATTCATCGGCAGCACGTTTGACATGCCACCGTCGACCAGAACGTCGCTGCCGGTCATATAGGCGGCGGCCGGCGAGGTCAGGAATTCCATCACATTGGCAATGTCTTCCGGCGTGCCGGGCCGACCCATGGGGCAGGCTTCGACCATTTTCAGCATGATGGGATTGTTGTCGATTTCCTCGTTGCCCATCGGCGTGTCGCTGATGCCGGGGGAGAGCGAGAGGATGCGACCGCCCTTGAGACCCCAGCTCTTGGCGTGGCGGCGCACCATTCGGTGAACGCCGCGCTTGGAAAGTTGATAGCACGGGCTCGATACATCGACGTCGAGGATCTGCGACAGGCGGTCCATGAAGTCGGGCGCGAGCGGATTGTCGATGACCTCGAACAATTCTGGCACATTGGGCACCATGTAGCCCGATTGCGAGGCAACGAGGACGGCGACCGTGCCGGGGCGCACCTTAGGTTCGGCGGCGCGCACGACTCGCTCCACTCCCATCAGGTTGACTTCGAGAATGCGGCGACCGGGCGCCTGCGATCCCGAAACCCCGGCAGTGACAATCAGCGCTTCGAGGTTGTCGCCGACTTCGGCCATCAAGGCATCAATCTGGGTCTGATTGGAAATATCGCAGGCCATGGCCTTCACATCGCCGCCGATTTCCGCCGCGATCTTTTCCGCCCCTTCGAGATTGTAGTCGGCAACGATGAGCCTGCCACGATGCGCGATCTTGCGCGCGGTGGCTGCTCCCATGCCCGAAGCGGCACCGATCACGACATTGGTCATCCAGTCATCCTTCCATCTGTTTCCCTTGCCGTTGCTTGGCTGGCAAAAGGGATTGCATATCACAAAGATAGTAATCACTATGCATGGGCTGTCAAGCCGATGCGCGAGCGTCGGCGACACGGATGAGGAAGTCGGCATTAGAAGGGTAACGGGACATGGCGGAACTTCGATTTGACGGGAAAGTGGCGCTGGTCACCGGTGCAGGGCGCAGCGCGGGCCGGTCGCATGCGATGATGCTGGCGGCGCGCGGGGCCAAGGTCGTGATCAACGATCCCGGCGTGTCGATGGACGGAGCCGGACATTCAGCCGGTCCGGCCGACGAAGTGGTGAACGAGATTCGCGCTGCCGGCGGCGAGGCGGTTGCCAATTACGATTCGGTCTCCGAAGAAACAGGCGCAGCGGCCATGGTCTCTGCCGCACTCGACAATTTTGGCCGGCTCGATGTGGTCATCAATAACGCCGGCATCGCCAAGCCTGAGCGCTTTGAAGATCATACTGCGGACGAATTCCGCCGGATGATCGATGTCCACTACCTGGGCACGGTCTATGTCTGCCAGGCGGCATGGGACCATTTCAAGGCGCACGGCGGCGGGCGCATCGTCAATACTGTCTCCGAAGGGGTGATGGGCACGCTGCCCAAGACGACGGCCTATGGCGGCGCCAAGGGGGCGGTGATCGGCCTGACACTGAACATGGCCTATGAAGGCGTGAAATACGGCATTAGCGTAAACGGCTTCGCGCCGCGCGTCGCCAGCCGCATGTCGACGCCCGAGGTTCTCGGCAATGTTCACGATGCACCGCCGGAGCGCTTTGCGGCGCTGGGCAGCGTGTTCATGCCGGAACTGTGTTCACCCGCCGCGATCTACCTGGCACACGAGAGTTGCCCGCTCAATGGTGCGATGCTGGTCTGCGGCGGCGGACGGGTCATGCGCATGGGATTCTGGCAGAACGAGGGGCTGACCAGCGCAAACCTGACAATCGAGGAAATCGCCGCCCAGATCGGCAGCATCGCCGATTATGGCACCGCAGCGGAAGTGGCGGTGGGTATGCCGTAAGCATCCGGTGGAAACCGCGGCGTGAACGATTTCAAGCGGCGAGTGCGGCCTTTGGCTTGCACCAGTTCCATGGCAGCAACTCGTCGAGGCGACTGACGGGATGCCCGGCAATGCGGGCGAGGACGTCGGCGAGCCAGGCTTGCGGATCGACATTATTGAGCTTGGCGGTGCCGATCAGCGAGTACATGACGGCGGCGCGCTGGCCGCCGCGATCGGAGCCGCAGAACAGCCACGATTTACGGCCAAGAGCTATGCCGCGCAGGGCACGCTCGGCAGCATTGTTGGTAATGCAGACCCTGCCGTCATCGAGGAAGCGGGTGAACGCCGGCCAGCGGCGGAGCATGTAGTTGATCGCCTTAGCCAGATCATGGTTACGCGACAGCTTTGCCAGTTGGGCGTGCAGCCAGGCATGGAGATCAGCCATCAACGGCGCGCTGTGTTCATGGCGGGCGGCAAGGCGGTCGGCGATGTCCTTGCCGCCCAAGCCGCGTTCGATGTCGAACAGAGCATCGAGCCGCTGCACGGCCTCGAGCGCGGTCGGATAGATCTGCCCAGTCCGCTCGCCGCGGCTCTTCAGCCTCGCAGCACTCTCGACATCGGCTAGCTCGAAGAACTTGCGCCGTGCATGGGCGAAGCAGCCTGCTTCGAGCACGGGACCGGGTTCGCGGCCGCCCTGATAGAGCTCGCCATAGCCGCCATAGGCGTCGGCCTGCAGGACACCAGTCCAGGCTGCGAGATGGGCGCGGGGATGTGTCCCGCGCCGGTCGCGCGAGTAGTGGAACAGCGCGGCAGGCGGGGCCGGTCCGCCAAACGGGGCATCGTCACGCACGTAAACCCACAGCCGACCGGTATCGGTCTTGCCCTTGGCGAGAACCGGGACGGTCGTATCGTCGCCGTGCAATCGCTCGGCGGCCAGGACGTGGGCTTCGATCCGGCGATAGAGCGGCATCAGTGCTGCAGTTGCCGCGCCGACCTGGTCAGCCAGCGTAGAGAGGCTCAAAGGCACGCCTTCGCGGGCGAAGCGGTCAGCCTGCCGGTTGAGGGGTTGGTGTTGCCCATACTTCTCGAACAGCAGCATGGCGAGGAAGCTCGGGCCGGCCCAGCCACGCGGCACGACATGGAATGGCGCGGGCGGCTGCGTGATCTGCTCGCAGTCCCGGCAGGAAAACTTCTCGCGCACGGTCTGGATGACCTTCCACTGGCGCGGGATTACCTCCAGCGTCTCGGTGACGTCCTCGCCGAGCTTCGACAGTCGCGTTCCGCCACATGCCGGGCACGAGCAAGGGGGCGGGATGACGACGCGCTCGCGCGGCAGATGCTCGGGGAACGGCTTCCTGGCGGGGCGCTTACGTTCGAACGGGGCGACGTTCGTTGTACTGGCCGCAGCCATCTCGGCGGCAAGATCGTCCTCGCTGGCGCTGGCCTCGAGCTCTTCGAGCTGCAGCTCAAGCTGGTCGAGCAGACGGCGGCTGCGCTCCGAATGGGGGCCGAAGCGCTCGCGGTTCAGCTTGGCGATCTGCAGCTTGAGGTGAGCAATCAGGGCCTGATCAGCCGAAGCCTTGGCACGGGCATTGGCCAACTCTGCCTCGGCGTCGGTGGCGCGCCGGGTCATCGAAACCACCAGCGCCTTGAGCGCTTCGACGTCGTCCGGCAGGTTCGAAACAGCGGCTTCCATGGCCGAAATGAATCAGCATCTGGCGCCCGGTGCAACTGCAAAATGCAGCTTCTGCGGAGAAAATCCGCGTCCTATCCGGCGCTCGCCGGACGCCACGAATACTGCGGATTACGCCAGTCGATCCCGTCGAGCAGGCAGGCCAGCTGGGCACTGGTCAATGACACCACGCCATCCATCGCCGAGGGCCAGATGAACCGCCCCTTCTCGAGCCGCTTGGCATAGAGCGACATACCGATACCGTCATGCCAGATGATCTTCACCAGCGAACCGGCGCGTCCCCGGAACACGAACAGATCGCCGCCATGGGGATCGCGCTTGAGGCTCTGCTGCACCATCAACGCCAGCCCCTGCATCCCCTTGCGCATATCTGTGTGGCCCATCGCGATCCACACCCGCGCGCCCGGCGGGATCACCGCAGCGCCTTCAATACCACTGCAGCAAGTGTCGGCGTTGCCGATGCGAAAATGCTCACCCGGCTGCCGCGCGCCAGTTCGACGACAATCGCAGGTGGTATGATCGACGGTTCCGCGCCCTCGCCAGTCACAACAACTGCCTCGGCAAAATCAGGCTCGGCGACCGACTGCAGCATCTTGCTTCGCCAAGTGTAGATCAGCCCCGTCGAAACGTCATGCCGCCGCGCTATCTCGGCCACGCAGGCGCCGGGCGAGAATGCCTCGGTCAGGATCTGAACCCGCTCTTCCTCGCTCCACCGGCGGCGACGCTCCGGACCCGAAAACACCGTGATCTGACCCATCAACCGCTCCTGAGTGCGCAAATAAGAGCACGCTTAAGATCGATCACTTACTCGCCAGGCAAGGCGTGTCCCGCCGGAGGGTTACGGTATGCCCATGCGCGGCTAGTCCGATACGGTTTGCGCCCTGGCGCTATCGTCGTCCTCCAATACCTCTGGATCTGGCTTGGGCAGGATCAGGAAAAACAGGCTGCCGATTAGCGCCAGTGTCCCACTGATAACGAGGTACAGACTATAACTGCCAGTACTCTTCAAGGTTGTGCGAAGGATCAGTGCGCCAAAGGTAGATGAGAGTGAAATTGTTGCCGCCATCAGCCCCAAAACAGTGCCGTATACCCTGATTCCGAACGACCGGGCGACAAGGTAGCCGATCAAATCCGCCTCGGCTCCATAAGACAGGCCGACGAGCAAGATCGCGGCGGTCAGGACCATCATGTTGCCTGTGTCGCTAGCGATCAGGTATTGACCAATCGCGGGCATTGCCATGACGAGCATTGCAACTATCGGTGTGGAGAAACGATCAAGCGCCAAGCCGCAAGCGAAGCGACCGCAAAGCACGCCAATGGCAAAGATCGATATCATGCCGGAAATCTGCTGCGGCTGCACGTCATAGGCTTGCATCAGGACGCCAAGCTGGGAGTTGACAATAAAATTGGACATATTTGTAAGGAGAATGCCCGTCAGCATGATCCAGAAAACAGGCATGCGCGCCAGTTGCCTATAGGCACTCCACGCATTCTCTCGCTTCGCAGATTTCCGCTCAGGGACATTTTTCCGCGGAGGTACAAGCGCGATAGCAGCGAAACCGCCGACGCCGGTATAGATTGCCAGTGCAATGAAACCGTTCCGCCAGCCGTGTGTGGTTACGAAATTGTTCAGCATTGGCCCCAGGATGCCTATGGTCAACGCAGGGCCCGATGCCGTTATCGCCAGCGCAATGCCCCGCGCTCGCTGGGTGTGCTCAACGACGGCACGCGTGAAAACCGTTGAGGTCGTAGTCATGCACAGTAGGCTCTGGATGATCACAAGGAACAGGTAAAAGTAGAAATTGCCCGACATCCGGCTCATCACGACAAAGCCGATCGGGCCAGCGATGAAGCCGATTGAGGCGGTACGCCGAACATCGAACCTGTCCACCAGACGACCCGCTACGGGAAGCCCGACAAGGGAAATCATCCCGACAATGCCGAGCAGGGCGAAATCGGCCTTCGACCAGCCAAAGGCTCGAATCAGATGGGGGCCCATAATGGAATTGGTGAAGGCCAATGCCATGAAGCCGGAACTTAGCCCGATCATGGAAGCTAGCAACGGTCGCCAGCCCTTTCTGAGTTCCTCTAAATATGTCATGTCAACTCCCCCATTTTCGATGACTTGCCCACCGCCTTCTCGCAGTGTGCGTTAGCATTGATACAGCCCGGTGCAGGAATGTTTTTGCGTCATGCCATCATGCAAGCCCATCATCTCCAGTCCGCAACCGGTATCGCGAAATTGACACTTGACGGCAATCGTCCAGTCCCTGCTATAAGCCGAAATATAGTATGTGCTATGATATTGTGCTAACGGGGAGATTCAAATGTCTGATACCATTACTGTCAACAGCGCCGGTTCCGAAATGAAGCTCTACACTGCAAAGCCAGCAGGCGCCGCAAAGGGCGCGGTTATCGTGATCCAGGAAGCTTTCGGCATGACCGATCACATCAAGGATATCTGCAACCGGATTGCCGCCGCAGGCTATCTCGCCGTGGCGCCGCACGTGTTCCACCGCACCGGCGATCCGCTGATCTCCTACGAGAACATGCGCGATGTGATGCCGCACCTCATGGCACTCAACCGCGCCGATATCGAAGCCGACCTCGGGGCCTGTTTCGACTATCTGGCAGGGCAGGGCTTCAAGGGCCGGCAGGTCGGAATCATCGGCTTCTGCATGGGCGGCACGATCTCATTCTTCGCTGGCGCCGAATATGAACTGGGCGCGGCGGTGACCTATTACGGTGGCGGCATTGCGCAGGGCCGGTTCGGCCTTCCAGGCCTTGCTGAAATGGCTCCCGGCCTCAAGACACCCTGGCAGGGTAATTTCGGCGATCTCGACCAGCAGATTCCCACTGCCGAAGTGGAGCAACTGCGCGAGGCGGCGGCCAAGGCCGGTGTCGCGACCGAGATCAACCGATATGCCGAGGCCGATCACGGCTTCCACTGCAATGACCGCAGCGCCTATCACGAGGCTTCGGCAAGGGACTCCTGGCCGAAGACGATTGACTTCTTCGACGCCCACATCAAGGCCGTGTAACGCTTACGCGCGCTGCCAGGCGGAGAGCCGGGCAGCGCGCGAGGGTGGGCATGGGTGACCGGAGAGAGTCATGGATGACATCGAAGCGATCAAGCAGGTCCAGGCGCAATATGGCCGTGCCGCTGATACCCACGACTGGGAGCTGCTACGGCCGACCGTCACCGATGATTTCCACTGCGACACCGGCGCCGGTGGAAGGGGCGAAACGCGGGGCCTTGAGGCATTCATCGCCCGGGTCGGCACCAACCCTGCCGTGACCGTCCATCATGCCCTGATGCCGGAGATCGAACTGACTTCGCCCACCACAGCGAACGGCATCTGGGGCGTTCACCTCTTCGCCAAGATGCCCGACGGCGCAGCGGTCGATGCCTATGGCCACTATCACAACACTTATTGCAAGATCGACGGTGCCTGGAAACTCGCCAGCCTTAAGCTCAAATGGTTGCACCGCGAGATCCGGCCCGGAACGCCAGTCTGAGGCGGGGCATGACAGCTCCGGTACCACAAGCACTCGTCGAGGCCTGTCGGCGAGTGCTTGACGAAGTGGGCTACTGCGTGGTGCCGGACGCGCTCGATTGCGAGGCGCTGGAATCAGTTCGCCGCGCGCTCGACCGCGCCGCCGCGCAAGACGATTCCGATGGAACGGCTCTGCGCTATGGCCCGGATGGAGCCAACCAGCGACTGTGGGCGCTACTCAACAGGGGCGACGAATTCATTCGGCTCGCGCTGCACCCGCTGGCGCTGGCACTGGTGCGCAGCGGGCTGGGGCCAGACATCCAGCTGACCAACATCTCGGCAAATATCACAGGGCCGGGCGGCGACCGCGAAATCGGCCGCCTGCATACCGATCAAGGCTTTTTACCGCAGCCCTGGCCCTTTCAGCTTGCCACCAATGTCGCCTTCTTTCTCGATGACTTCACCGAGGAGAACGGCGCAACATTGGTGGTGCCGGGAAGCCACAAGGTGCTAGATGTGCCCGATCACGGACTGGCGCCGGACACTCCCGCGCGGATTACCGGCAAGGCCGGCAGCATGGCGGTGTGGGACGGACGGCTGCACCACGCCACCGGGTTGAACCGCACCGCCGACCAGCGCCGCCGGGGCATTTTCGCGACCTACAACCTTCCGTTTCTGCGCACGCAGGAGAACTGGTGCCGCTCGCTCGACCCGCGCCTGCTGGACCGGTTTCCGGGCCTCGCCGCGCTGACCGGCTTCGAGGAATGGCAGACGCTGGGCAGCGTCAATGGGCCGAAGCAATCCGGGCAATTTCTGACCTGATCAGCCAAGCTGCGCCGGCATGCCGTCGAGCAGCAGGAGCTTGGCTTCGAGGAACTCCTTCAGGCCCTCGACCCCGCCCTCACGGCCAATGCCAGACTGTTTGAAGCCGCCGAACACGATGTTCTGGTCCCAGCGCAGCGCATTGTGGCCGACATTCCCGGTCCTCAGCCTGCGTGCTGCGGCATAGGCCCGGTCTAGGTCATTGGTAAACACTGACGCGTTGAGCCCGTAGATTGTGTCGTTGGCGAGATCGATTGCCTGGGCTTCGCTGTCTGCTGGGATGACGCTGAGCACCGGGCCGAATATCTCCTCGCGGGCTATCGTCGACTGGTTGTCGACATTCCCGAAGACCGTCGGCTCGATGTAATAGCCCCGGTTCAGATGCTTTGGCCTCCCGCCACCGGTTGCCAGGGTCGCACCCTCGGCCTTGCCCTTGGCGATATAGCCTTCGACGCGGTCACGCTGGCGCGCCATGGCAAGCGGACCCATTTCGCTAAGCGGGTCGAACGGATCGTCGACCCGGGTCTTGCCGAAAGACTGCGCCAGCGCTTCGACAAATTGATTGTGGCGGCCGCGCGGCACGATGATCCGGGTGATCGACGCGCAGACCTGGCCGGTCATCATCGGGGCCAGCCGGGCGATGGACTGCGCCGCCACTTCGACGTCATAGTCATCGAAGATCACCGCCGCCGACTTGCCGCCGAGTTCCAGCGTGCAGCGCGCAATGCGCTCGCCGCAGGCAACCGCGATGCGCTTGCCCGCCGCAGTCGAACCAGTGAATGTTACCTTGTCGACCCCAGGGTGCCGCACCAGCTTTTCCGACACCTCGCGCCCGGCGGTGATGAAATTCACCACGCCCGGCGGCAGGCCGATCTGCTCGCAGGCCTCGGCGAGGATATAGGCGGCCGAAGGTGCTTCGGGCGCGGGTTTGACTATCACCGTGCAGCCGGCGAGCAGCGCTGGCGCGATCTTGTAGGCGATGGTTGAAGGCGGGCCATTCCAGGGAATGATCGCCGCGACCACTCCGACTGGTTCGCGCACCATCAGTCCGACGCTCGCCGCATTTGTCTGCATCTGCTCGATAAATGGATAAGTCTCGGCGAGATCAGCATACCAGCGATAGGTAGCACCCAGATATTGCCCGGCCAGGGTGGATTTGCTGTGCAGGAACCCTGTCTCGACTGTCCAGGTCAGGGCCGTGGAGGTTGCACGCTCCTCAAGCGCGTCGGCCAGTGCGCGCAGGTATTGTGCCCGCTCAGCATGGGTCAGGCGGGGCCATGGGCCAGAATCGAATGCTTCGCGTGCTGCGGCGACAGCGCGATCCACATCTGCCTCCTGCGCCTCGGCGACTGAGACGAACAGCTCTTCGGTTCCGCTGTTAAACACGTCGATTTTTTTCGTCGTCGAGGCATCGACCCATTCGCCGCCGATATAGAAGCAATCGTTATGCTTGAGGGGGTGTGTGTAGTCCGTCACTCAGTGTTCCTTTTGATCAGTCCGATGCTGAGTTGATCACTGGCTGCCTGCGGCCAGCCGACAATGGCTGCGCGATCGGACAACAACCCAGCCGTAGGCTCAACCTTCCATCAGCGCTTTTACGGTATCGAGCGCCTTCTGATATTCCTTGAATGCGCCTTCGATCAGGAAGTCCTCGGTCTCCAGCTCCCAGGTGACGTGCGATGAGGTGTCGCTGAGCGGCGTAACCTTCAGTGTGCCGTCGATGGCATGCGCTGTCAGGTCGCGGCCGACGATCTTCTCGAAATTGACCGGTTCGGGGAGGGCGTAGCTGTAGGTGTACTGTGCATCGTCGTGGTTGGTAAGGCGCTGGGAGAGGCTAAAGCCGATCTTGTCCCAGGCGTTACGCCGCACAGTACGCAGGTCGCCGTCCATCGATGCGCGGGCTTCTTCAGAACCGGGGATCCAGCTGATGTCAGTGAAGTTGCCGATACGGGCCCAGATTTCGGCAGCAGGCCGGTTGATTGTCGCCTGGGCGCATTTCGTAATTGTGGGCATGTGTTGTTCCTCTCCATTACGTGCGGCTTGCAAGGTCGCGCGACACCGCTTCGAATTCACTTTTTCCCGGTTAAGCTAGTGCGGACGTGCTCCGACAGACATGGACTGGTTCGCCTCTGGATATGTGGAATTCTCAGGGCGCACTATTCCGGCTCGCCGCGGGTCACGTCCACGCGGTGGCGAACGATGCGGCAGCTGCTGATCCGCCAGCCAAGGGCTGTGCGCAGATAGTCTTCATGATACCAGCCGTGGCCGCGGATGGTCATTGGCGTGCCATTAAAGGTGCCAGTGACATAGTCATCCATGGGCCAGACTGCCGAGGCTGTATCCGGACCGGTCAGGGTAATCTCCGGCGTATGGATGCGGTGCACCGTCTTCGCTTCGGCCAGCGCGCCGGAAACCGATGCAACCACTGCGTCCCGACCTTCAGTCGCTCCGCCATCGCCGTGGAGCACGTGATCCTCGCTGAGCACTTCGCGCCCCCAGCTATCCCAGTCCTTGGTGTCGATGAGGCGAACGCCTTTGGCCTTGAGGTGGGTGATCGCATCAATGTCGGCAAGTCTCTGCACTTCGGCAAGCAGATCGTCCGGGTTGAGCCGCAAATTCATCAGGTATCTCCATTGAAAGCTGCCAATGCCGAAGCCGCCAAATTCCTGTTGCGGTTCACGCAGACATCAAGCCCTTGTTCCGGCTGGACTTCCTTGGGGGGTGATGCGAAGCGTATTTTTAGAGTCCTCTTATCTAGTGTTATGGTTTCAATAGATAGTCTAGCGTCCACATCGCGGACGTGTCAACAGTAACCCCTGGCGCCAGTCCGGGCCTGGGCCTGCGCCGCTTGACCGCCTATTGGCTGCTGCCTAGGGTGTAATCGTTATGAGTATTTTCGGCAATTCGCGCGCGGAGGCGTGCGGGACATATGGACCGGAATCGTCGAGGGGAGGGGCAAGCGATGATCCAGCCTGACAGGGCCGCTAGCGGCAGAGAAAGGCTCGCGGATCGGGTCGCAATTGTCACCGGGGCGGGGTCAAAGACATCAGAGGCGGACGCCGCATTGGTGGGGACCGGCAAGGCCATTGCCATCCAGCTGGCGCGCGAGGGTGCCAGTGTGCTGGTGGTGGATCGCCACGAAGACCGCGCCGCCGCAACATCTCAGAGGATAGTTGACGAAGGCGGCAAGGCGGCCTCGCTGGTGCTCGAACTGACCGAAGCTGGTGCTAGCCAGCAAATTGCGGATGCTGCTGTCGAGCAGTTTGGACGCATCGACATTCTGGTGGCCAATGCGGCAGGCTATGCTTCGCACAGTTTTCTCGAAACGACGCAGGAGGAGCTCGAGCAAACCATCGCGGTGAATCTGGTGGCCCCCTTCATGCAGACCCAGGCGGTGATTCCGGCAATGATTGCGGCGGGCGGTGGCTCGGTGATCTACATTTCCTCGATCCTTGCGATGCGGGGCCCGGCTATGGCGCCTTACGCCGCGAGCAAGGCCGGTCTGATGGGGCTGGTGACGAGCCTTGCCAGCACCTTTGGTGCCCAGGGAGTTCGGTTCAACTGCGTCGCACCGGGACTGGTCGATACGCCGATACGCCGAAACCTTTCTGCCAGGCGAGGTATCGACTCGTCCGATGGCGGGAAATACGCGCCGCCGCTCGCGATTGCCGCCGATGCCTGGGATGTCGCCCATATCGCAGCTTTCCTTGCCAGCGACGAAGGGCGTTACATTAGCGGCGTGCTGCTGCCGGTTGACGGTGCAACTACCACGCGCATGTTCTGAATTGCCGGCAGGCTTCCATCAGTGATGCCTGAAACGGCGCCTGGACCGAGGCCGAACTAACGAACCAATGCCGCCCGGGAACCCAGGGCTCCACAAGGAAATGCAATGCGACGCAACACCACTGCGATAATTACCGCGTTATTCATCGCCGAAGTGGCGGTCGTCTTCGAATCCTCGATGCTTTATACCGCGCTTCCGACGCTGATCCGCCAATTTGGCGATCCGATCTCCGCCGGCTGGCTCATCACCATCCACATGCTGATCGGTGCGGCGGTAAGCGTCGTCATCGGGCGGCTGGGCGACATTTACGGGCGCAAGCCCATGATTCTGGCTGTACTCGCCGTAGCAATGGTCGGTTCGGTGATCAGCGCGGTGACTACGCATTTCAGCATCGTACTGGTGGGCAGGGCAATGCAGGGTTTTGCAGTCGCGGCGATCCCGCTCACCATCGGCGTGATCCGCGAAGCGCTGCCAGCAGCGCGGGTGCCGGTCGCCGTGGGACTGATGACCACGGCCACCGCAACCGGCGGGGCGGTTGGGCTGGTGCTGGGCGGGGTGATAGTCGACCGGTTCAACTGGCATTGGCTTTTCGTGTTCAGCTCGATCCTGCTGGGCATCTCGTGGCTGATGGTCAGGCTGACTTTACCCGCGCGGCCGGGCATACAGCCAGCAGAGCCGGTCAATTGGATCGAAGGCGTGCTGTTGGTCCCGGGCATCATGGCACTGCTTTACGGTTTCAGCCTGTCGAAAAGCCATGGCTGGAGTAGTCCACAGCTGCTCGGCTGGATCGCTATTGGGGTGGTGGTTCTGGCCTGGTGGGCGCGGATCAGCCTGCGCGCCAAGGAGCCTTTCGTCGACCTGCGGCTGCTAGGCACCCGCAATGTCGCCGTTGCCAATGGCCTAGCAGCCGTCCTCAGTCTCGGCACAATGCAGGTCATGCTGGTCTTCGCGCCATACATCCAGTCGCCCAAGTGGACCATGGTCGGGCTTGGGCTAACGGCTACCGCAGCCGGCCTCGCGAAGCTCCCATCGAATGTCGTTTCGCTGCTTGCCGGCCCCCTCACGGGCTATTTCAGCGCCCGAACTGGCAGCCGGCCGCTTGTGATGATCGGAATGCTAATGACCGCCTTGGGGTGGTTCGCCAGTATGGGGATGCCGAACAGCCTCGGCGAAGTAATCGCTTTGCTCTGCGTGATAACCTTCGGCTCGTCTGTGCTTAATGCAGCGATCTACCTGGTGCTGGTCGACTCCGTGCCGACCCAACGCACCGGTGAAGCAATCGGCATGACCTCGGTGTTTCGCGGAATCGCGACGGCAATTGGTGCGCAGGTCGTTTCGATACTGTTGGCGAGCGATACTGTCATTGCGCCGGGAGGCGCCCGGCTGACTTCTGCCGCCGGTTACCATCTGGGCATGGCCTGGATTGGCGGCGTGTCGCTGTTGGGCGCGATCCTCGCGCTGTTGCTGAAGCCGGTGGCAAAGGCGCCGCAGGCGGACGGCGCTGTCTCTGTGACCTGATTGCAGCTGAAGCCGGCAAACAGACCGGCTCGCGTCTCGATCAGGCCGACACCAGTTCACCCGGGCTGCAGTTACCAGCGTCGATGGTGATGAGCAGATCATGAGTGATTGCCGGCCACTCCCTGTTCGCCTCGCCGCGCGCAGCGCCGGCCTAGGCCGGCACTTTCGCCCAGAGCTTCGAACTCGCCCGCCTTGCGCCCTCGACCATCGACTCAAGCTTGCGCCAGACGATTTGGGGATGCACGGTTGGATAGCCCGAGAAGGTTGAGAAACCACAATCTGACCCCGCCATAACCCGTTCCCTGCCAACAATATTGGCATAGTTCAAAATTCGGTTGGCGATGACATCTGGGTGTTCGATGAAATTCGAGGTGGAATCGATCACCCCGGGGACCAGCACCTTGTCATCGGGCAGTTTCACTGTCTCGAACACGCCGAATTCGTGTCCATGACGCGGATTGGCGCCTTCGAGCAGCAAGTACTTGGGTTTGGCACGCAGGACGCGCGGGGCAATCGTTTCCAGAGGAATATCGTGGTTATGCGGGCCTTCGTAATTGCCCCAGCACAGGTGCATGCGCACCTTTTCGGCCGGAATTTTACGAATTGCGTGATTGAGCGCTTCGACATTGCGGTCGATGACTTTGAGGAACGCCTCGTGGGTCTCTTTGGCGAAAGCGAAGTGATAACCCATGGCGAGGTCCGGGCAGTCGATCTGGAGCATGAATCCAGCCTCGACGATTGCCTCGTATTCCGCGCGCATCGCCTCGGCGACGGCTTCGATGTATTCCTCATCGGTCGCATAGAAGTTGTTCTTCTGGAAAATCGCGACCACGCCGGGTGATGCCGAACTGATGAACGAGCCGACCGGCTTTGCCAGATCGACTGCTGCCCGCATCATGCGCAAGTCCGCTTCGAGGTCAGAGCTGTCCTTGACGCTCACTGGGCCTTCGCAGCACGAGCCGGTGTTCGAGGGCACCACCCCGCCGATCTTGACCAGATGCGCGCTGAATTCACGAAACTCGCGCAAGTCCGCGGGGATCATCATCTTGTTTTCGCCGGCGAAGCCGGTGAGCCGGTCGGTGACGTAGGTCGCATAGCTCGGTTTGGAAAGTTCGCCGTCGCTGACCAGATCGATGCCGGCTTCGACTTGCTGGCGAACGATCTCGATCACCGAGCTGGCCAACTCCTCCTCGAGTGCCGCCGCATCGTAAGGCCGGCCAGCGGCCTTGTCCTGCATCATGGCGAGCAGCTTTTCGGGGCGGGGCAGGCTGCCCACGTGGGTTGTCAGGATGCGGTCTTGCATGGGAATTTCTCCTTTTTCAGCGATGCCGCAAGTCAAGGCAGCAGGCGCTGTTTGGTTCAGTTTTGATGTTGGAACGGATCAGGCAGAGGGATCGTCGATCGCGGAAAAGCGGTGGGCAGTCTCGGTAGGATCTCGGCGCGAGGAGCCGAAGCTGAACAGGGTGGAATCCGGTTCGAAGGCTATCGGCTCGCCAGTGTAGCTGCTGCGCGTGACAGTGAAGCCGAACTTGCCCGGCAGCACGGCATGGTCGTCCTCGTTGAAGCTGAAATTGCGGAAATGCTGGCGCACTTCTTCCGCCTTGCCGCCGCCAAGACTGTGCGAGGTCCACACGACAAAGCCGTTCTTGCGCACGAGTTGCCGTACAAAGCCGATCAGCCGCTTGCGGTCTGTGTCGTCGATGTGGCCGAAAACGCCCGAGATCACGACGATGTCGACCGGTGGCAGGCCCTGATATGACGCCGTGAGCGAGGCATCGCCGTTGAAGATCTCGAGGTTGTCCAGCCCGACCTGCTTTGCCCAGGCACTGGCGAATGCGGCATTTTCCGGATCTAGCTCGACGAGGCGGCCGCGGATGTCCGCGCAGCGCGGGTGGTTCTCCAGCGCACCGATCACTTCGCGGCATTGCCCGCCGCAGATGCTGACGATGGTGATCGGTCCTGGCGGGCTCTGATCGACGATGTCCGCGATGTTATTCTGCACGCCGCTTTTGCGTAAATGAAGCTCGGAACCTTCCTTTTCATATTCGTCGTGCCATGACGACCAGTCCCTGATGCTGAGGATGCCGTCCTGATCGCTGCCCTTGCCGAGCGGCAGGCTGCTCTTGTCTTCATGTGCCAAAGCTTTTTCTCCATGTCGCAGTCGTATCACCACCGACCCCCGCTCGTCCCGTGCGGACATTGGGGGCGGTGGCGGATCGACCGCTTGTTTTTTCCCGGATGCCGGTCTTCCGACCGGGATCATGCCATTTCGGCAGCCTTCGAGAACATTTCCATGATGTCGCCGGACGTCACCGGGCGAGTTTGATCACCTGGCTGCAACGCTGGTGCGCCACTCGACTTCGGGGTGGTGTCCACTTTCGCCGCCGCCGCCTTTGCGCGCAGTCCTGCGACGGAGAGTTCCGCGCGGCTGTGATGCCGGAACGGATCGAAATTGAAGAAGCGCATCGCGTTGCTGTGCGTGACCTTGTCGATCTGATCGTCGGATAGGTGCTTCACGGTATCCCACAGCCGTTCGGGCACCAGAGGCCACAGGCAATCCGAATGCGGATAGTCGCATTCATAGGCAATCATGTCCTCGCCGATCTCGTCGATATTCTTGAGGCCGAACCTGTCCTCGATGAAGCAATTGAGGAAGTGCCGCTTGAAGACATCGCTCGGAAGCAATTCTTGAAAGCGCGATCGGGTCCAGGCCTTGTGCCGTTCATGGCTGAAATCGCAGCGTTCGAGGAAATAGGGCACCCAGCCGATGCTACCTTCCGACAGCGCGATCTTCATCTGGGGATAACGCAGCAGTGCATCGAGCTGGAGCCAGTCGGCCGCACCTATCGAGATCGCCATTGGCATGGTGGCAATCCATGCCTCGATCGGGGTTTCGTTCGAGGCATGCGGAGCGGGATTGCCTGTGCCGATGTGCAGGCAGATCGTGGTGTCGGTATCGATGATCGCCTTCCACATCGGCTCCCAGTAGGAATTGTGGATAGACGGCAGGCCAAGCTTGGTAGGATTGTCGCAGAGCGACACCGAAGTGCAGCCCTTGGCTGCGAGTCGGTGGATTTCCTCGACGGTAGCATCCATATTCCATGTTGGCAGGATGCCGCAGGGGATGAATCGGCCCGGGTGGGGCCCGCACCATTCGTCGACATGCCAGTCATTGTAGGCACGCAAGTGGACAAGACTCAGGTCCTTGTCCGGCACTTTCTGGAACAGGTTGCCGTCGAAGCCAGCAAAGCCGCCAAAGCAGAGCGAGGCGGCGATACCGTTGACATTCATGTCATCGACCCGGGCCTTCGAATTGTAGCAGCCTGCGCGCAGTTGTTCCTGCGATGTGGGCTCCATGCCGTATTCTTCGAAGGGCCGCCCGACAACCGCGCCCAGACCGATCGAGGGCAGCTTGGTGCCCTGGTATTCCCAGAAATTGGTGCCTTTGGCGGAGGTCCTGAATTTCGGCGCTGTCGCCAGGTCCGCTGGGGACAGGTGGCGGTCGAACATGTCGCGCGGCTCACTGACGTGGTCGTCGACACTGATGATGACTAGGTCGTTCATGTCCATGGCAATGCTCCCGCAAATCCTAAGCTCGTTCGCGAATTGCTGGCTGATGGAGGCGCCGCTCCGACCAAGAGGAATCGGGGGAGGCAGCCAATCGATAGTCAGCATTTGAGGGTTGAATCATAGAAGGCTACGATTGTGAAGTCAAATGTTTGAATTCATCATCTACACAATGCAGGGCTGTGCCATCCATGTGGATCGCCAACCCCCACTTGATTGCCCGCCGAAGGTATTGGCGGTATGGCGCGGAGCTTATGCGCTCAGAGCCGGAAATCAGCTACGTGCGGGCAATTGAGATGAGTGTTCCAGTCTATGCCTGCCAGTGATGATCATGTCTGAGCCCTTATCTGACAGCCCGGTTCCAGCTAGGGCGACGCGGCGCGACGAGATCCTCGATGCGGCCGCAACTCTGTTTGCGGCATCGGGTGTACGCACCTCGTTGAAGGACATAGCGGAGGCCTGCGGCATCCTTCCGGGCAGCATGTATTATTACTTTGAATCAAAGGAAGCCTTGATTGCCGAACTGGTGAGCAGGTATCGAGCCGACCTGGACGAAATCGCGCAACATGCCACCAAATACCGGAGTGCGGACGAACCGCATCAGATCGAAGACAGGGTAATTGCCTTCGGCCGCGATATTGAAGCTTGCGCAAGCCGTCATCTCGCAGTTTTGCTCATGACCATGTTTGAACCCCCGGCAGGTGCAAGCGGCGACTTGCTGCGCCAAACATTTGAAACGCTGGAAGGGGTGCATGCAGCGATGGCCGAACTGTTGAGGTCGGGCCCCGGGGACGCGGAAGTCCGGCCTTCAGTCGATCACACGTTGCTGGCTGACAGGTTATGTGAAAGCATGATCCGCCACTCAGTGGCTGTCGCCGACTATCAGCTTGGCCCGGATACTCGCGACCTCCCGGATCTGCGATGTCGCATTCTGCTCAACGGCCTGGCGCTCACACCGACCAACAATTCTTCGCTCGATCATTCGGCGGCCTTCGTGTCTGTCGCTAGTGCGATTGCCGGCTGGCGTCCCTGCGTTGGCGAAAACGAACGCATGACTCGCCTGCTGGCGGGCGCGCGCAGTGAGTTTGCTCGCCGGGGGTATGAAGTTGCAACCCTGCGCCAGATCGCAGCTGCAGCGGGGTTCAATCCGGGCTCTGTTTACCGCTTGTTCCAGTCGAAGCGCGCCATGCTCGACATGATCATGGAGAACTTTGCGCGGCAGCGCAGGAAGGCCTGGAAAGGCATCATGAATTCGCCGTCCAGCCCGCTGGAAAAGCTTGATGCGCTGTTGTGGCTGCACATCATGCTCAACGAGAAATTCGGCGAAGAGATAAGGATACGCTTCGGCTTTGTCCGAGAGGCTCCGTTGGGCACGCGGCGCGACGAGAATGCCGCGCTGCTTCGCGAAATCGCCAGACTGCTTGAAGAAGGTATCGCTTGTGGCGAATTCAGGCCGGTTCCATTCCCGCTCGACATGTATGCACGCTGCGTCAACGAGGCACTCTGGACGCCGGAAAGTGTGCTGCGAAAGATTGGCCCGAAGCGGTCTTATGCGCTTGCGCGGGACACTGTTCTGTCAGGGGCATTGATGAGGAATTGAGGGGATCAGCCCAAACGCCAAAGTGGCAAGGTCAACGCCAGGAAACGATCTGTTCCAGATAGGCAGGATCGTGTTCCAGTTCGTATTTTATGAATGCTTCTATGTGGTCGCGCATCAACTTTGCCGCAAGGTCAGCATCGCCGTCAATGATAGCATTGGCGATGTCGTCGTGCACATGCAGGAATTCGCGCTCCAGCGTCTCGACGTCGCTGGCCATGTGATCCACGCGCATGTCTTGCAATGAACGTACAAGCAGCGACATCACAGGATTGCCCGACATGTTCATCAACATGGCGTGGAATTCGAGCACGCGTTCCTGATTCTTTGTTATCGCAGTGGCAAATGGCGGGAGCTTGCCAGCCAAAGTTGTCCGGGCATGACTGACGTATTCTCTCAGCGCCTGAAGGTCTTCGGGGGCCTGACGCCTGGCGATAATTGCCGCGACAACTGGCTCCAGAATCAGTCTTGCTTCAAGCGCATCCCTGTAAGTGGCACCTGACATGTGGAAAAAAAGCGATGCCATTCGGCCAAAGTGAAAACTGTCGGCCTCGGCGACCATAGGGCCTCCGCCAGGTCCGGGCCGCATGATGATCAGGCCTTGCACTTCAAGCAGGCGCAATGCTTCACGCAGGGACGCCCGGCTGACCCGGTAAAGTTCTAGCAATCTGGCTTCAGGTGGCAGCATGGTCCCGGGGGGGAGGCCTCGGCAATCCCGGATGATCTCACGGGCAATGACCTCGGATATTTTCTCAGTCCGTCGCTTGCTTACCGACAGCCGACGGATAGACGCCGAATCATCGGTCGGCGCTTCGGCTGGGCTTGCGCCCGCTTCAGAATTCACGTTTCGAGATTGCCTTGGTGTCATTCCCGTCTTTCGATCGTGGCATTTACCCGAAGTCTGAGTCTTGGATCAGAGACTTAAAACTGTCATCGCGCCATCAATGTTCTGCACTGCGTCAATTCACCCGATCGCGCAAGGCATACCCTGCGGCCAACAGGTAATGGCAAGCTGCCCAGACTAGCATTGCTGGTGCGATCAGCAGGGCATAACGCAGGCTCTCCTGCCCATATGACGGCTCCAGCGCCGTGCTAACGTAGCCAATCATGAAGGGCCCAGCACCAGTGCCGAGCAGTGATGCCAGCAGCAGTGCGATCGATACTGCCGTCGCCCGCCGGTGCGGTTCAGCAAAGGATTGGATTGCTGCCATCGCGACACTTGCTCCAATTGCTCCGAAAAGCGAATTGAGTGCTTTCAGCGCCAAGATGATCCAGACCTTCGGGCTGAAGACCATCACGAGGAACATTGGTATACAAATTGCAACCATGCCTGCCGGAAGCCAGAGCTCCCAGCGGGAATCGCGCGGGAAAAGCCAGGCCATGGCTACGCCGCCGACTATCGTGCCCAGTACTGCAGGAGCAGCTGTCAGGCCCCCGATCCAAGCACCAGTTTCAACTAATCCCATTCCGAAACTGCGCTGGAGAAAACTGGGCGCCCAGACGGAAAAACCTTGTGTGCCGATGAGGGCGATCGAAGCTCCTAGCACAAGGTGCACGTAGGCTGGCCGGCGGAACAGCGCGCCAACCGATTTCAGCGGCGATTCAGCCATTTCCTTATGCGAAGCCGGGCGAGCCGGCTCGGGTAGGGTAAAATATGCAAGCAGCGCCAGCGGCAATCCCAGCACGCCGATGACCTGCAAGGCTCCGCGCCACCCTATTTTTTCGCCGAGATAACCGATCAGTGCCATGCCTGCGGCAACGCCGACCGCGGCACCGGCATTGAACAGCCCGATGCCGAGCGCGCGCTTCTCGCGAGGAACATAGTCACCAATCAGCGAATGAGCGGGGGGGTGACAGCCAGCTTCGCCGATCCCCACGCCTACGCGCGCCAGGAAAAGCATAGGATAGGTTCGCGCTGCCCCGCTCAATGCAGTCATCGCGCTCCACAGGGCAAGGCAGACCGAGATCAGTTTAACCCGCGAATAGCGATCGGCGATCCAGGCGAGCGGCAGGGAAAAGAGTACGTTGAACAATGCGAAGGCGAGGCCGGTCACAAGGCCAAGTTGTCTGTCAGTAAGGTGGAGGTCGTGCTTGATCAGTTCCATCAACATCGACAGACCTATCCGATCGGTCAGGGCAAAACAGTTTATCAGGGCCAGAATGCCCACGGCATACCAGCTCCTGGCGGAAATCCTTGTGGGTGGCGCAGGAAGTACGCTTTCTGTGGAAGCGTCGTCGGCTGTCATTAATTCCGGCGACTTAAGCATTACGCCACTCCCTCGTTTATATTTCTCCGGGGCATGGCTGCCCGGTCTTCGTGCCAGTTTAGCATCGCGGAGGCGCCCTGAACAATATGGCCGCGGCTCAAAAGAATCGAACCGCGGCCCCCCCTGTCCCTGCAAAGCGTGCTTCAATTGCCGAAACGCACCCTGATGCGGGCGCACTCCATCCGCGCTGGATCAAAACTTCTTCGAAACTCCGAAGCGCACCAGCCGGCCCAGGGTGAAGCCGTTGGTGTTGCCAAACGTTGTGCCCGTGTTGCCCTGGAGCAGTGGCGGATCCTGATCCAACAGGTTATCGATATTGAGCGTGAAGACCAGATCCTTTGCGATCGTGCTCTCACCCGGAACCTTGTACTGGAAGAACAGGTTGAAGATGTTGAACGACTTGACGCTGCTCTGCTGCAGATTGGCTGCCGTCGGGGTGGTCGGATAGCCACCCGAATGGTTCCAGGCGATTTGCGCACGCAGATTGCCGATGTCGGCGCCGAGCGTTGTGCCAAAGCGAAGGCGGGTTGTGTCTAGGAGGAGTGCCGATCTCACCGTCCCGTTGGCGCTAGCCTGCTGATTGAAAGTCAGGATATAGTTGCCCGAGACATCGGCATAGACATCACCGAACCCGGTCTCTTTGCGCATATGCACATAGAAATCGAGACCGGTTGTCTTGATGACGGCCAGGTTCTGTTGGCGCGCGTCGACGACGCCATACACCGTACTCATGTCGCCGCCCGGAAGACTGGCGAGGGTCGTTGCGGTATTGGTAGAGCCTTGGGCCGACAGCTTATCGAAATATGCCTTCAGCGCTGCATCGCCCTTGTCAAAGGTGACGTTGTAGTCCGGAAAATCGATGTAGAAAGTGTTGGGCGAAGTGATAGGCGGGCGGCCGATGACACCCCTGAACTCGATGGAATAGTAGGTCAGCCCTGCCGAAAAACCTTCCAGCGCGGGGGGATTGATATCGAAGCCCGCTGACCAGGTTTTTGCCTTCTGCGGAGAGAGCGGATTCTGGGCCCCGGCGAAGGCCAGGACGCTGGTGCGAGTGCCCTTCGGAAGCAAGGGGTTGGCGACGTTTAATTGGGCGAGATTGACGATATTCCAGTTGGACGAACCCACCTGGGAAATCAACGAGACACCCGGTGCCTGGAAGGCCTTGCCCCAGTTGCCGCGAATTTTAAGCCATTCCAGCGGGGCGAAGTTCACACCAATCTTCGGATTGAAGGTATTGCCGAAGTCACTATAGTGATCGTAACGGCCCGAAGCGGTGATCGACAGGTCGTGGATACCGTTGCTCTCGCCCAGCACTGGGATATTGAGCTCGCCGAACACCGATTTGATGTCACGCTGTGCGAGGCGATCGGGGAGCGCAGCGATCTGGGCTGAGGTTGAGCCGCTGATGGTCGAATTGCCCCGGAACTTCTCTTGCAGGTATTCGAAACCCACAGCCACTCGAACCGATCCGGCTGGCAGCTCGAACAGCGGCCCGTCGAACACTGCCCGCGCATTGACTAGGTCATGCTGGGCTTTGCCATAGTTGAAGAAGTCCAGTGCCTTCGCAAGTGTCGCGGTATTGATCGGGTTGGCGAGGTTGACTGGATCGAAAATGCCGGCCGCCGCCGCCGCATTGATCGGCGCCGCAGTCAGGACGTCTCTGATGTATGTTGCCTTGCCGACGCCATAGTTGAACATCGCATTCATCTGCCAGCCGCTACCGATGTCCCATTTGACCGACGGCGTGATGCCGAAGGATTCCATGGTGGAATTGGTCCGCGTGTAATTGCCGTAAAGCGGGGAAAGGCTGAAAAAGAACGTTTCGGTGGTCGGTGACCCGGGCAAGGGGATGAAGAAGGGGCTGGTGTTGGGAACCGCGACGCCGGCATTTGCCAGCAGCTGTCCGCCGCTCGAATAGGTCTTGCGATTGACGTAGTAGGCCTTGACCGAAATGGTCAGCGGACCGCCTGAATCGATCAACAGACTGCCCATCAGGTTCTGCTTGGTTTCCTTGGGATAGTACGAGATGAATTCAGAAGTGTCGCAGCGATTGCCCAGGCCAGGGGTCAGACCAGGCAGGGCATAAAGCGTGGTGACACCGGCAACGGTCGCGCGGACATTACCCGGCGCGCAGGCAGTGTCGTTCGGCAGGTTGTTGACCCAGTCCCGGTTTTGCGAAAAGCCGCGGTCCAGTCCAAGCAAACCATCATGATGGGAATAGTCATAAGCGACATAGGCTGACACGTTGCCTAAGGTGTGGCCGGCAAGGATGCTGGCGTTGTACTGCGAGTAGTTGTCGGCTAAGCCGCCACTGGCCTTGACCTGAACGCCCTCGAAGCTGCGGCGGGTAATGAAGTTCATCACGCCGCCGACTGCATCAGAACCATAGGTCGATGAACCGCCATCAGTGACGATATCGACGCGCTCGATCGCGCTGGGTGCGATGGCGTCGAGATCGCTGGTCGATTGCTCGATGGCCATGCCAGCCATACGATGCCCATCGATCAGCAGCAGTGTGCTGGCACTGCTCGACGAACTGTTGCCGAGATATCTCAGCGACGGCCGGTTGATCATCAATTGGGAACCGTTCGTGCCGCGTAGTGCTGCGTACGCCAGGAAGTTGCCCGCCTGGGGCACGCTGGCGATCAGGTCCGTGGTGCTTACTGCGCCAACCGAGGCGATCTTTTCCTGATCAACGCCGATCGTCTGCGAGCCACCAGGGGCAATGCCGCGGATCAGCGTGCCGGTGACGATGATTTCCTTGTCGCGATCGGCCGATTCGGCATTTCCGTTGGCGCCACCAGCGGCAGTTTGCTGGGCGAGGGCCGGTGTCGACAGAGCTAAAAGGCTGGCACTTGCGAGCGCCAGTTTGTGAAAATTACGCATTGAATGCTTCTCCCCCCCCCATAATTAAACGAATTCAATAGTTTAGATTACATTGCGATTATTGCAGCGATTTAGTTCCAAGCATCGCTGGACGCACATAAGAATTTTTGATGCCCCCCTTATCTGCGTAAGGATGGAAAACCATATCTTTTCAAATGGTAATAATCATTTCGTTTGAATAACATAAGATACTGTAAATCAATAGGAAATGTGAATTCTACATAGAGTATTGCTTTTCAGGCATGCGCACGATCAGGCCATCGAGATGTTCCTTCATCTCGATCTGGCATGACAGCCGAGCGCCTGGAGTGCGATCCTCGGCGAATTCGATGATCGACACTTCATCGGCCGTGGGGCTGTCCATTTTTGTTTGCCATTCAGCGCTGACGTAGATCCGGCAAGTGCCGCAAGTCTGGCTGCCGCCGCATTCGGCGACAATGCCGGGCACGCCATTCTTCGTGGCATTTTCCATGATCGACCAGCCGCACTTTGCCTCGATCGCATGGGCCGTGCCGTCGCTTTCGATGAAAGTGATCGTTGCCATCAGCACACCTCGGCACATGTCATGAGTTCAAGCCTTCGCATCGTGAACGATATGGAGCTCGGCCAGACCGCGTGCCTGATAACTGGGTACGTAATCGAGTTTCCGGCTTCCGGCCGGGCCATGCTTCGCTTCGTCAAAGCGGATATCTGATGTCTGATCGAACATCCGCTCCAGCGTTACCTTCAGCTCCGCCCGTGCCAGAGGCGCGCCTATGCAGGCGTGAATTCCCCTGCCGAAAGCCAGGTGCTCGCGCGCATTTGAACGATCAGGGCGGAATTCGTGCGGGCTCTCAAACTTCGCAGGGTCGCGGTTCATCGCGCTGATAACAAGCATGAGCGGTGTCCCCGGATCGAGTTCGACGCCGCCTATTTCAGTCTGCACCTTGTTCAAGCGGAAGCCGGTCTTCACCGTGCCTTCCATTCGCAAGGTCTCTTCTATGAAGTTGGGAATCAATGACCGCTCGGCGCGCAATCTTGCTTGCAGCGCCGGGTCCTCGCACAGGAACATCAGCATTGCGGCCATCACGCGGACCGTTGTTTCCTGTCCGGCGGCGAACAGGAATGCGGACAGGTTGACGATATCGTCGACCGACGCCAGCGAACCGTCAGGATATTTGGTCAGGGCAAGGTCGGTCATCACGTCCTTGCGGGGATTCTTGCGGCGATCCTCGATATATTCGTAGAAGTGCCCCGTGATCCTTGTCAGAGGATTGCTCTCCTGCGGCGGTACACCATCGATCGAGCCCAGCCGCATGCCGGCTTCGGTGAAGATGCGCCGGAATTTCTTGTGATCCTCTTCGGGCACGCCAAGCAGGTCCGCGACGACAAGTGTGGCAAAAGGACCGGCAAACCCGGAAATGAATTCCATGCTGCCCTGTCCGATAAACTCGTCGATCATACCGTCGGCCAGGCGCCACATGAACTGTTCGTTCTCCAGCAGCCTTTTTGGCGTGAGGAGGCCCTTGAGCAGCAGTCTCAGCCGCGTATGGTCTGGCGGATCGTAGGTCGAGATCATATTGAAAGTGGACCTGTCGCCGCGGTTGCTGGCTATCTGGTCGGTGATGTCGTCACCCACTGGCTCAAACGGCAAGGGGTTCGGTCCGTAGGCGGCATTGTATGAAGAATAGCGCTCTTCATTGCGGAAGATCGCCAGCCCTTCGTCATACCCGGTGACGGCTACAACCCCGCGCTGCGGAAGGCGCACTGCAGGCCCTTTGGACCTAAGATACTCGAAATAAGGCTGAGGATCGTAGGTCAGCGAGTTGTCGCTGAAAAAGTCGATTTCCTCAAAGCTTTGCATGTGGGAATTCCCGATCCTGTCTTGAACCGCGGCGGTTTGCCTGCCCGGTCTTCTATCTTTCCAGCCTCACGGTGGGCCATGTTCCGCTGACGCGGCCCACCGGTACTGCTATTCCACTTTTCCGACTGCAAATTGCGGGCCGGCCTTACGCGTCACGCAAGCCTTGCTGTCCAGCCGCCGTCGACGGGAATGACTGCGCCTGAAACATAGGAGGCGCGGTCGCTGGCCAGAAAGGCCGCAACTTCGGCAACCTCTTCAGGGCGACCAGCGCGCTTCAGAGTGGCTTTCTGCTCGCCGAACGCCGCTGCCGGGGCGCCCATGCCTTCGGTCACGATAGCTCCCGGCGCAATGACGTTGACCCGAACTCCCTGCGGGCCATACTCGATCGCGGCTGTCTTGCTTGCGCCGATGACACCATGCTTTGCTGCCACGTAGGCTCCAGTCCGGGCGTGGCCGTTCATGCCGCCCGTCGACGACCAGTTAATAATGACGCCGCCGCCGGTGCGGACCATGGCGCGGGCGCCATGCTTCATCCCGAACAGGACCCCCCTGAGGCAGACGTCCATGGTCTTGTCATAAACGTCCATGGTCATCTCATCGAGCAACTGAGGCATGCTTATCCCGGCAACATTCAGCATCACGTCGATCCGACCGTACTTGTTCAGGGCCGCAGCAATCATCGCTTCGATATCGGATTCCTTGGTCACGTCGCAGTGAACCGGGAGCACATCGCCGCCGACTTCGGCTGCCGTGTCATTCTGAGCGCCGCTGATATCTGCGGCGACTACCTTTGCGCCTTCACGCACGAAGATCCTGGTAGAGGCTTTGGCCATGCCAGAGCCGGCCCCGGTGATCACTGCAACCTTACCCTCAAGAAATCCCATTGTTCCACCCCATATTTCAAAATTGGTCGTAATGCAGGAACAGGACTTACCCGACCCAAACCCGACAAGGATCTATCTTCGCGCCTGCCTGCCGGTCATGCTGCTCTAGTCAGCGGCACAGCGGTCATGGGCTCAGTCCCTTCCACAGCAAAGCGGTGCATTGTTCGCCCAGATTCCAGGTCGAACGGACGCGCGCGGTGCATTGTGCCCGTGTTGTCCCAGACCACTACGTCACCCAGTTGCCAGTGATGGCGGTAAGTGAATTTGGGCTGGGTCACATGGTTGAGCAGGCGCTGCAGCATTTCATGGCTGTCAACCGAGTTCATGCCTAACACATAGGAGGCCGTCGCACCGACGACCAGCGAGCGGCGGCCCGACCGATGTTGCCAAACCAGTGGGCGTACACCCTGATGCCCCATCCACGACTTGAACTGTTCGAGAGTCGGTTCGGGAATCGCGTTGTTCATCGCCGACTTCATCGAATGCAAGACCTCGAGCCGGGAGAGTTGTTCCTGCTCTTCCGGCGGAAGGTCCTCAAATGCGGCATAAGTGTTGGCAAATTCGGTCTCGCCGCCCTGCCTTGCAAGGGTGCGAGATGTCAGCACCGTGGCGAACGGCGGGATGTCGGTATAGGCGCCGTCGATGTGCCAGAATTGCGCGCCGGGGATGTGACGCACTTTCAGCATCCCGTTTTCTTCCTTGATCGCGCCCTCGCGAATCTTGCCGATCGTGGCAGTGAAAGTGCGCAGTTGGTCATCGCTCAGATCGAGCCCGCGAATCAGCAGAACGCCGCGCTTTACAAGCAACTCGCGGATCTCGGCCGCATGGATGCCTGTCAGCAGGGTGTCGGCATCGATGGTCAATTCTGAGCCAATCAGCGGCGACAGATCCTTCGTGCGCAGCATTGAAACCCCTTACCTGACACAGACAGTAGCGGACTGCCTGACGATTCGAACAATCATCTATCTATTAGCATGATTAAGTCACTTGTCAGAGTCTCTGTCAAGGAGCAATGAACGGGCAATCGGGCGCTTGGCGCCACTCCCGGTATTGCCGGGATAACTTCGCTTGGGAGAACGCGGGATGAAGATTTCT
Source organism: Sphingomonadaceae bacterium (assembly GCA_947473355.1). Lineage (GTDB taxonomy): Bacteria > Pseudomonadota > Alphaproteobacteria > Sphingomonadales > Sphingomonadaceae > Novosphingobium. The sequence continues at coordinate 128,199 of CANJCQ010000001.1, forward strand.
TTTGATGGTCAGGTTGCGGTCGTCACGGGTGGCGGCGGCGGAATCGGCCGGGTTCAGGCAATTGAGCTGGCTCGTCGCGGTGCCTCGGTCGTGGTCAATGACGTTGGCGGGCTTAACCGTCCAGAGGGTCCTTCCGCCGACGATGTCGTGAACGAGATTCGCGCAGCCGGCGGCACGGCGGTTGCTTCCTATGATACTGTTGCAACCCCGGAAGGCGGGCAGGCCATCATCCAGTGTGCGCTCGATAATTTCGGCACAGTCGATGCTGTTCTTCACTATGCCGGCACCTGGCGGAGCGTGCTTTTCGACGACATGACTGCGGACCAGTTGGACCCGGTGCTCGACGTCCATCTGCGCGGCGGATTCTTCGTTACCCAGCCGGCATGGCCGGTGATGAAGGCCAAGGGCTATGGCCGAATCGTTCTTTGCAGTTCCAGCACGGGCGTGTTCGGGAGGCGGTTTGGCAGCAATTATTCGGCGGCCAAGGCCGGGCTTCTTGGACTTGGCAGAACGCTTTCCCTTGAAGGCGCAGAGTTCGGTATCCGGACCAACTGCCTGCTGCCGATCGCCCGTTCTTCCGTTCAGAAATACCGCTCCGATTTTCCGACGGCCATGCTCGCAGACTACAAGGTGACCGGCCTTCCAAGGCCAATTCCCGAAGAAGCGACGACCGAGAGGCTGGTGCCATTGCCGACATATCTGGCAAGCCGTGAGTGCAGCGTGAACGGCGAGGCCTTCTCGGGTGGCGGCGGCCGCTTCGCACGGGTTTTCGTAGGGGTTACCGAAGGCTGGCTTTCTGAAGCCGATGTCGAACCGACTGCCGAGGATATTGCGCAGCACCTGGACCAGATCGAGGATCGCAAATCATTCCTGGTCCCCGGTTCGATCTACGATGAACTGCGGCATATTGCCGAACGGATTGCCAAGCGCGACGGCATCGAACTACCGCCTGTAGTGCTTGAAGACTAGCGTGATCCTGGATTCTGTGATGGCTGGAATCGCAGGGCGCAATGTAAACGCCAACATTGCACGCTCTATTTAGAGGCCTATCGTGGACCCGCGTTTAGCGCGACGTTATGGCTATGCTGATCGTCTGCTTTTGCTGGACAGGGGAGCAGTGAAGTCCGGTCGAGGTGCCGAAACACAGTAAACCGATCGTTAACCTTATTGCTACAGACCGCAGGTATCGGGCCTTAGTAGGCGCTTCAGGGGGGCCTGATGCAGTTTGCGAATGCCCGTAGTGAAGAATGGAAGCTGGAGTCTCGACGTGACATCGCCCGCAACCGAAGACAGATCCGGCCAGCCGGGCGTGCGTTTTCTCGACGACGTCCGAGTCCTGGAAATCGCCAGTCTTTCACCGACTCAGCTTGGTATGTATCTGGCAGACCTCGGCGCCGAAGTGATCAAGGTCGAACCGACCCGTGGCGATACCACCCGCGTCATGGGAACGCGCCCCGGATATACCGATTCGGGCCTGCATCGGCGCTGGAATCGGGGCAAGCACAGTCTCGCGCTCGATACTCGCAGCGAAGCCGGGCTCGAGGTGATCAAGCAGCTTGTTCCCAAGGTTGATATACTCGTTGAAGGCCTGCGCCCGGGCGCTCTGGCCAAGATGGGGCTGACCTGGGAGGTCCTGACCGAACTCAACCCGCGCCTTGTGATGGTGGCCCTGTCGGGCTTCGGCCAGACCGGACCATACCGCAACCTGCCGAGCCACGGCGTCGGTTTTGACGCCATATCCGGCCTCGCGGGCATCGAGTCTGACGATGAAGGTCGGCCCCGTGTGCCATCGCGGCATGTCTACCATGGAGCCGTTGTCGCACCGCTGATGGCAGCAACTTCGGCGCTGGCCGCTCTGGGCTGGAGCCGCCGGACCGGCAAGCCGGTTTTCCTCGATGTTTCCCAGGCCGATGCCGCGGCTTTTATCAACTACGAGATTGAGGATCGCGTATCTTCGCGTCACGCGGGCGACACTTCGGCCGCAGCGACCGCCGGACACGCCCCGGCAATCCAGGCCTATCGCACGCGCGATGGCAAGCCGCTGATGCTTATGGCGCTGGAGCGGAAGTTCTTCGTCCGGCTGGCCGAAGCCACGGGCCGCGAAGACCTGCTGGCGCATGCCGGCGACAACTATCTGGTGCGCGGTTCCAAGGAAATCGACGCTGTTCTTGTCGAGGTCATTGCGACCAAGAACCTCGATGAATGGATGACCATCCTTGCCGAGGCCGATGTCCCGGTTGTGCCGGTCAATGAAAGTGCCGAGGTTGCGGACAATCCGCAAATGAAGGTACGTCTCGAATGGCTCGATGCGCCTCAGGGCACGCAGACCATGAAATTTCCCGTGCGCAGCGATCCACCGCTGGCCACGCCCCGCCAGGCGCCGGCTATCGGTCAGGATACCGCTGACATTCTCGGGCGGCTCAATCTCGATGCCCGAGAGCAGGCCCAGCTCGAAACGGACGGCGTCATCCGTATTGCCCGGCCCGATCAGCAATCAAGCACCAATCCTTCCAATAACACAGCGAGAGTTCCCATGAAGATTTTTGAAGCAAAGCCAGCAGGTGAAGTCAAAGGCGCGGTCATTGTCATTCAGGAAGCCTTTGGCATCACCGACCATATCAAGAGCATCTGCCATCGGCTGGCGTTTCTGGGTTATTATGCCGTCGCTCCGCACCTCTTCCACCGCACTGGCGATCCGGTGATCGCTTATGACAAGATGCAGGAGGTGATGCCGCACATCTCGAAGCTCAATCGCGAAGACATCGAATCCGATCTCAAGACCACGATGGGGCATCTCGCGCTTGCCGGTTTCACAGGCAAGCAGGTTGGCATTATCGGCTTCTGCATGGGTGGCTCGATTGCCTTTCATGCAGGAGCCGAATGGGCCCTGGGCGCGGCAGTGACTTTCTATGGTGGCGGCATCGAACAGAGCCGATTTGGCCTGCCCGCGATGGCCGAGCGGGCGCCTTCGCTCAAGACGCCATGGCTCGGTGAATTCGGCGATCTCGATCAGAGCATTCCGGTCGCGGAAGTGAAGGCGCTGCGCAGCGCTGCCGCAAAGGCGGTTGTTGCGACCGAGGTCGACCGCTATCCGGAAGCCGACCATGGCTTCCACTGCAATGATCGAAGTTCCTTCCACGAAGCATCGTCGAAAGTCGCATGGGCCAAGACGATACAGTTTCTCGACGATCATATCGGGGCCTGATACCCGCTCTCATTCTTCCGGCAGGCTTCGCTGCGCGTGGAAGATCCGAGGGGGCACAAAGCCCTCAGGGCTTCGCCACTCAGGCGGGGCCCTGGCCGGATATGAGACAGGGGAGAAGGGCTGATTATGACCGCAACAGCAGTGAAGCAAGCAGCTGCCAAATCGCGCGCCCTCTCGCACATCCGCATTTGCGACTTAACCGGCCTGTTGGCCGGTGCTGGAGCGACGCGATTTCTTGCGGCCTTCGGGGCGCAGGTTATCCGGGTGGAGCAGCCGGCGCACGAAAAGCACCGCTGGGATTTCCTGCGCGGCGGCATGTCGCCTGACGGCGCGAAGCAGGGGATCAACTTCGGCGGCAACTTCAACAACCATAATGTTGAGAAGCTCGGCATCACGCTCGATCTGAAGAGCGCGGAAGGCAAGGCGCTGCTTGGTCGGCTAGTGGCCATGTCGGATGCCGTGACCGAGAACTTTTCCGCCCATGTCATGGAGCGGCTGGGTTTCACCTATGAATGGCTGAAGTCGCACAACGAGAAGATTGTCTATGTTGGAAACAGCGGCTTCGGCAAGGCTGGCCCCTATTCCGACTTCAAGTCGGTGGGGCAAGTGGTCCAGCCCGTCAGCGGACTGACTTTCATGTCGGGCATGCCGGACATGGAGCCTGCCGGCTGGGGCTTCGCATTTATGGATCATATGGGCGCCTATATGATGGCGACCGCAGTTCTGGGGGGCATCATCGCGCGCAACCGGACGGGCGAGGGCCAGTTCATCGACTTTTCCTGCACTGAGGCGGGGGTAGGTCTGGCCGGGCCGGAGCTGCTCGATTCAACCGTGAACGGACGGCCGATGCGCCGGCCGGGCAAGCCCAATTCGAATAGCGACAATTTTCCGCCGATGGTGCCGCACGGCATTTATCCCGCTGCAGGCGAGGACAACTGGGTGGCGATCGCCTGCCGCAGCGACGATGACTGGGCGCGGCTGGCGGGGGCAATTGGTGCGGAATGGGCGCGCGATCCGGCACTGGCAACTTTCGCCGCCCGCATGGCGCGACGCAAGGAGATTGATAGTCGGATCGGCGAATGGACTGCCGTGCAGGGGCGCGACACGATCGAGGCGACTGTGCGTGCGGCGGGGGTTCCTGTGGGGCAGGTGGCACGCCCCGCCGACCGGATCGACAACGATCCGCGAACCGCGGCCTGGGGGCTGTGGCCGAAGGTACAGCATGAGGAGATTGGCGAGACGCGGGTGGAAGGCATTCCAGTACACATGTCGGAGACCGACTGGTCGATCAGCCGCGGCGCGCCGTGCCTGGGGGCCGACAACGACTTTGTCTACGGCACGCTGCTGGGGCTTTCTCCTGGCGAGATCGCAGACTTCAGGCAGCGGGGAGTGATCTGACCATGAATGCACTGCTGAACGGACTTCGGGTCGTAGAACTCGCCAGTGACCGCGCCGCCTGGGCCGGCAAATTGATGGGCGATCTGGGTGCCGACGTGATCGTGGTGGAAGCGCCCGGTGGGCATGCCTCGCGCAGCTACGGCCCGTTTCTGAACGATGAAGAACACCCGGACCGCTGCCTTTGGTGGTGGAACTACAACACCTCGAAACGTAGCGTTGTGCTCGATCTGGTGAGCGATCAGGGGCGAGATGATTTCCGCCGGCTGGTCGCTAGCGCCGACATCGTGCTGGAAGGCGAGGATCCCGGCGATCTGGACGCACTGGGAATCGATCACACTCAGATCCGCGCTGCAAGGCCGGAACTGATCTGGGTGTCGGTCACCCCCTTCGGGCACTCCCGCGCCGATCTTCACGAACCTACCACCGATCTGACCCTGCTGGCTTCCGGTGGCACGGTATGGAGCTGCGGCTATGACGATCACAGTGTGCCGCCGGTCCGCCCGGGCGGTGGCCATGCGCATCACACCGCCAGCGCCTTTGCGGTAATGGCGGCGCTGACTGCGGTGGTGCACCGCGATCTGACCGGGATCGGCCAGCACGTCGATGTCAGCATGCTTGCCGCCACCAATGTGACGACCGAAGTCAACACGGTCGACTATCTCTATCGCGGCGCGACCAACCAGCGCCAGACCGGTCGCCATGCAAGCGAGCACAAGACTATGGGCATCCAGGTCCAGACTGGCGACGGTGGCTATTGCACCAACCCGCTGGGGCTAACGACTGCCGGCAATTACCAGTCGGTAATCGACTGGCTGGGTGAGCTGGGTTTGGAGGAGGAACTGCCCGAGTTCTTCTTCCTCCAGATGGGGGTCGAGCGCGGCGGGGTATCACTCAAGGTCCTGGGCCAGGATGTCGAGGCGACCGAGATCTATCGCGCCGGCCGCGAAGCACTATACTTGATCGCTTCGAAGCTGACGATGGCAGAATACTTCGTCCAGGCACAGCAGCGCGGGATTGCCTGCGGCGCGGTCTATGCGCCCGATGAGGCACTGGCGGATGCGCACTTCCAATTTCGCGAATACCCGGTCGAAGTTGAGCATGACGAACTCGGCCGCAGTTTCACCTATCCAGGCCTGCCCTACACCGGCACCTCAATACCCAAATCCATCCGCCGCGCACCCATGGTGGGCGAGCATACCCACGTTGTTCTGGCAGACCTTGCGCAGGGGTGATCGAACAGAGCGGAAGGAAAAGCAGTGGGCAAACTTGAAGGAAAAGTGGCGGTAATTACCGGCGGCTCAACCGGCATCGGCCTCGCGACAGCGCGGCGGTTTGTAGCGGAAGGGGCTTACGTTTTCATCACAGGCCGCACCCGGGAAACGCTTGACCAGGCCTGCGCCGAAATTGGCCGCAACGTCACCGCCGTCCAGGGCGACGTTGCCAACATGTCCGATCTCGACCAGCTCTATGAAACCGTCCGTGCAGAGAAGGGCGTGCTCGATATCCTGTTCGCCAATGCCGGCGCGGTAAAGCATGTGCGGATCGATGCGATCACCGAGGAGCACTACGATCAGATCATGGGGGTCAATCTCAAGGGCGTGATCTTCGGCGTGCAGAAGGCGCTGCCGCTGATGACGCGGGGCGGCGCGATCGTGGTCAACGCCTCGATCGTCGGCATTGCCAAGAGCATTCCCTCCCTCGGCATCTATTCGGCGAGCAAGGCCGGTGCGCGCGGCTTCATCCGTGCCATGGTTCCTGATCTCAGCGCGCGAGGCATCCGCATCAATGCACTGAGCCCAGGCTCGACTGAAACGCCGATCTTTGAGAACCAGTTTCCCTCGCACGAAGCAGCCGAAATGGCGCGCGAGGCGGCCAATGCGCTGACCCCGCTGAAGCGGATTGGCACGCCTGATGAGCTTGCAAATGCGGCCTTTTTCCTGGCTTCGGACGAATCCAGCTACATCACTGGCATCGACCTGCATGTCGATGGCGGCATGGGGCAGGTGTGAGCTTGCCAGTGGTAAAGTGCCAGTTTATGGCATTCTACTGACAGAAAGTTTTTGAAATTGCATTTTGGCAGTACCGGCTTGGCCGGACGGGAGAGCAGAAATGGCGGAAGCAGACATGATGAACGACCCGGTGGGCCAGAAACCGGTCTATTGGGACCCCTATGATCCGGGAATCTTCGCGGAACCCTATCCGGTGCTCAAGCGCCTGCGCGAAGAGGCTCCGCTCTACTACAACGAGAAATACGATTTCTACGCGCTCAGTCGCTACGACGATTGCATTGCCGTGCTCGGCAACCGGGATGACTACATCTCGAAGCATGGCGGCGTGATCGAAGTGATGAAAGCGGAGATAGAGGTGCCGTCGGGCATGTTCATCTATGAAGATCCGCCGCTCCACACCGCGCACCGCCGTTTCTTCACCAAGGTGTTCACTCCCAAGCATGTCGCAAGACTGGATAGCCAAATCCGCGATTTTTGCGTCAAGGCGCTGGATCCGCTGGTCGGCGCCAAGGAAATCGACTTCATCGAGCACCTCGGCGCGGAAATGCCGATGCAGGTTATCGGCATGTTGCTAGGCATGCCCGAAGAAAAGCTGAAGGAAGCGCAGCGCAATGTCGATGAAAGTATGCGCACCGAGCCGGGCCAGCAGAACAACAGTTCCGGCGCGAGCCTTGCAGGCGACTATTACGCCGATTTTGTCGATTACCGGATCAGGAATCCTGGCGACGACCTGATTACCAGCCTGCTCAACACACCGTTCGAGGACGACCACGGCACGACGCGAACGCTCACCCGCGCCGAGGTTCTTTCCATGGTCGCGCTGATCTTCGGTGCCGGCAACGAGACGACCAACCGCCTGATCGGCTGGACCGCCAAGCTGCTCTCCGAACGTCCCGACGACCGGCGCGAGGTGCATGCTAATCCTGCGATGATTCCCGAAGTCCTCGAAGAAGTGCTGCGCTATGAGTCGCCGGGCATGTACATCGGCCGGACCACCACGCGCGATGTGGAATTTCATGGAACCACCGTGCCCGCCGGCAGCGTCCTGCTGGCAATTGTCAGCGCCGCCAATCGCGACGAGGCCAAGTTCCCCAACGGCGAGGTGTTCGATATCCATCGCGGCCGCCAGCCGCACCTGACCTTTGGCTATGGGTTCCACAACTGTCTGGGTAATGCTCTGGCCCGCGTGGAAGGCCGCATTGCATACGAGGAAGTTTTCAAGCGCTTTCGAGACTGGGAAGTGGACATGAGCCGAGCGAAGATGGCGTCGACCGTGACAGTGCGCGGCTGGGAAACCCTGCCAGCATTTCTTTGATTGCTAACAATTGCTGTCTGCGCTTGCCGTGCCCGGTGCGCGGCGAGCCGGGCTGACCTGCCATGAGGGAAGGAAACTACCGCATATGCCGAAGCTCACATTCATCTCTGCTGATGGCGAGACCAAACAGTCAGTAGACGCTCCGGAGGGCATTACGCTGATGGAAGCGGCCCGGAATGCCGGCATTGATTCGATTGCAGGCGATTGCGGCGGTGCCTGCATCTGCGGAACCTGCCACATCTATATCGACCCTGCCTGGTGGGCCAAGGTTGGCGATCCGATCGATATCGAACAGGCGACGATGGAATTCTCCGAGAACGTTACACCACACAGCCGACTTGCCTGCCGAATCGAACTGACCAGCGAACACGACGGCATGGTGCTGCAGGTTCCGCCCGAGGACTGAGCGCCGCCGCCTCGCAAGCCGAGGCCCGGCGCGTGCAGGTCAGGTGAAGGCTTTTGATCCCCGTGACGGCGCCGCTGCCGGCGTTCCGCTGCTCTCGACCGGATCTGTCCCGGCGCCGGTGCAGACCCAGTATTTCAGGTCTTCGTCGATCGAGGTGAGATCTGCGGTGCAGAATTCGCTCTTAAGCCCGGTCTTGCGGTCTTCAACGATCCAGTGAAGCTCGGCGAACAGGAACCAGGTATCAATCACGCGGTTAACGATCTGGATGTCGATCACGCGGTAGCGCTCGAACAGGCTGGTGAAATAGTCGCGGATCTGACCACTTCCGCCGACATTCAGCAACTGCGATTCGTCGACGAGGTAGTTGCGGAAGGCGATCGCGGCATCGTCGCGCCAAGCCGCCATGATCGCGTCCACATCGCCTTTGCGCAGGCTTTCCAGATAGTCTTCGTGATTGTAGAGCGCGCCGAGGCGCCGTACCGGAACCCTCCCATCGTCGCGCGGGGCAGTTCCGTCAGGGTAGCGGCCGACAGTGCCGATCTGCAGCTCGCCCAGAATCCCGTCGCCGCCAACCGGGAAGAGCACGGCCGTCTGCCCCTTCTGGATCACGCCGGTTGAAACCGTCTTGATGTTCGAGACGCCGGACCACATCGTGTACCAGCTGGCCCGGACTTCGATGATCGGCTCCCAGCCGTGGATTTCCAGCATCGAGCGCAACCCTTCGTACTGGTCACGGACGCCTTCGATGCTGCAGCCTTCGAGAAACCGGTAGGCTCCGCCGGCGGCCGCGGACGGGACAGCAAGAGCCCAGGCAATCGGCGCGTCGGTGGCCAGTGTCGCCGCGATCTTGTCCGGATCCTGCGTCAATTCTGACCAGATGTGGATCCAGCTGAGTTCCGCTGCTCTCGCTGCGAGGCGGGCATGGGTGACGGCCTCCGCGCTGTGTGGCTGCTTCTTCATCCTAAACACCTCTTCACTCCGCGCATTGGCGCAACTCCAATATCCTAACCTTCGCGCGATTCGATGCAATAGCAGAAACTATGTAAATGGCCTGGGGCGGCAGTCCAGCCTGCGGCAGGAGTGGAACGATCAGGTCAAAAGCCCCTGCAATTCTGCGATTCTCTTCCGCCTCAAGCATTTCATAGCAGTTACAATCTTTGTTGCTGGACGGCGAAATGCAGGCTATCAAAATGCCGAGTTATGCGGACTATGTCGGAACATGGCGGACCGCACTTGCAGCATGAAATGGGAGTGACACGGATGAGCACAGGCATTGCCGAAGCCGGCACCACAGCCGGGCGGGATGACCGCAAGACGGCGCAGTTCATTGCCGAGAAGCTGAAGCCGTTCAAGGCGAACAGGATCGAGAGTGATTTCGCGTTCGTGCGCGACCTTTTGCGTACGCCGGGGATCAATCAGGGCCGCCCCGGCCTGGCCCCGGCCAATCTCGACAATCCCGATCATGAGTCATTCTTTTTTCTCGATGGTGAGCGGCATCGCAAGCGCCGGGCATCGGTGGCTCCCTATTTTACCCCCAAGGCCGTACTCACCCGGTATCTGCCGCTGATGCAGCGCACGATGGACGAGGAGATTGCCAAGTTCCAGACCAAGGGTATGGCGCGTCTTGAAGACTTGAGCCTGCAAATGACATCAAACATCACGATGGAAGTTGTGGGCCTGACCAACAGCGACAATGCCGAGCTCACCCGGGTCATTCGCGGGTTGATGAATTCCAACTTCTTTCTGCGCATGCCACGCTGGGCCGCCGCAGTGCTCAAGCCCATGCTCATGTGGCACTACCGCCGCGAGCGCGGCAAGCTGATCGACAAGCTCTATAATGATCATATCGTCCCGGCGGCCGAGGCGCGCCGCAAGGAGCCCAAGAACGATGTGATCTCGTACATGGTCAAAGAGAACTATTCCAAGCAGGCCATGGTTATCGAATGCCAGACCTACGCCGGTGCCGGCGTGACCGCGACGAAGGAATTCATCGTGCTCGCCGCATGGCAGCTGTTCGACCATCCTGACCTGCGAAAGCAGTTTCTCGAAGGCACCGAGGCCGAGCAGGTCGCCATCCTCGAAGAGATCCTGCGGCTCGATCCTGCAGGAAATTACATGTACCGGCAGTCGACAATCGAAATGCCGACGGCTGACGGCAACGGCAAGATCAATCCCGGCGACGTGATCGCGATCAACGTCCGTGAGGCGAACATCGACCCGGTGGCCGTTGGGGAACGCCCGTTCGAGATTGATCCCGAACGTCCCAAGCGCACGAAGAACACCGGTTCGTGGATGAGCTTTGGCGACGGTCCGCATCGCTGCCCGGGCGCGCAAGTTGCATTGCAGGAATCGCGGGTCTTTCTCGATCGCCTGTTCCGCGTGCCGGGTATCCGCCTGGTCAAGCCGCCCGAACTGATCCTGGCGGTGCAGACCCAGGGCTATGAATTGCGTGGCTGCATTGTCGCCTGCGACAAGGTCTGAACGCCGGTCGGGTCGACTTGTGCCGTAAGGCACATGGATGAGGAGGGGAAAGCGGATGAGCAGGGCTCCCGACCTGGACTTCATTGCTGAATGCATGGACGAGGTCGGCTACTGCGTCGTGCCGGAAGTGTTGACTGCCGAGCAGATCGAGTCCTGCCGAGCCGCGCTTGACAGGGTATTCGCCGAGGATGAGGCGGCGGGCAATGCTCTGCGCTATGGTCCCGATCTGACGAACCAGCGGGTCTGGGCGCTGATCAACCGCGCGGAAGAATTCATTCCACTGGCAATGCATCCGCTCGTTTTGAAGCTGGTGCGCAGGCAACTTGGCATCGAAGATGTCCTGCTCAGCACCGTGACTGCCAATGTCACACGCCCAGGCGGCGATCATGGCATCGGCAAGCTGCACACCGACCAGGGCTATCTGCCCGGGCCATGGCCTTACAAGATCCTGTGCAACGTCGCTTTCTTCCTCGACGACTATACCGAGGAGAATGGCGCGACGCTGGTCGTGCCAGGCAGTCACAAGCTGGGGGTCTGGCCGCAGGATTTGCCGCCGCCAGCCCCCGGGCAGCTTGCCCAGGTCACCGGGCGAGCCGGAAGTATCGTCATATGGGACGGGCGATTGCATCATGCGACCGGCCTCAATCATACGGCCGACCAGCAGCGCCGGGGGGTGATCGCTACTTATAATGCGCCCTTTATTCGCGGCCAGGAGAACTGGTGCCGGTCGATGGATCCCAAGCTGCTCGACAAGTATCCGGGCCTCGCCGCACTTTGCGGCTTTGAGGAATGGCAGACGCTGGGCGGAGTCAATGGCTCGAAGCAATCGGGCCTGAACTTCTGATCCTGCCTCCGGCGAGGCAAAAAAGAGCGAGGAGGAATCGACATGGGAATTCTGGACGGAAAAGTTGCGGTCATCACTGGCGCAGGCTCGGGAATGGGCAAGGCCGCCGCCCGAATTTTTGCGCAGGAAGGCGCGCGCCTCGTTATTTCCGATGTAAGCGGGGCCGAGGAGCAGACGGCTAAGGAAATCGGCGGGAATGTCGTCGTGCGCCATTGCGACGTGTCTGATGAAAGCCAGGTCGAGGCGCTCGTCGCGGCTGCCGTCTCCACATACGGGCGGATCGATGCCATGCTCAATGTTGCCGGGATCGGTGTCGGCGGCATGCTGCTCACGCTTGAGCAAGCCGATCTCGACCGCATTTACAACGTCAATTTCAAGGGCGTCTTCTTCGGCTCGAAGCATGCCGCGCGCGCCATGAAGGACACCGGCGGCGGCACGATCACCAACTGGGCATCGCTTGCCGGGATAATTCCCGCCCCCGGCACGATCGGCTACGGCACCATGAAGGCAGGCGTGATCCACCTGACAAAGGCCATCGCGGTCGAGCATGGGCCGTCGAACATCCGCGCCAACGCCATCTGCCCTGGTGTGATTACCACCGAGGGAATGGGTGCGGCCTCGGCGGCAAAGACTCCGGACAAGGCCAGCCGCAATCCACTGGGCCGCGCGGGGACCCCCGAAGATGCCGCCGATCTTGCTGCGTTCCTTTCCTCGGACAAGGCGACTTATCTCAATGGCGTCATTATTCCGCTGGATGGTGGATGGAGTTGCAAGTTGGCCTGACCGGCCGCGCCGCCAGCTTCACACATCGCTTTGAGTTGCGTGCCTGGTAGTCAGCCCCTTGACGCAGGGGCCATTCATTCGATCTGGGGATCCAACGTGACTATGCAATCACCATTCTCCATGCTGACGGCAAGCAAGGCTGGAGCAAAGTTATGAGTCAGGTGGGCGGGGCGAGAGCCTACAGCGAACTGCGCGCGCATTGGCCGCTGGTGCTGACCTCGTGCATGGGCATGGCCCTGGCAGCGGCAATGGTCATCATGCAGGGCGTGATGATCGTGCCGATCGAAAAGGAATTTGGCTGGAGCCGTGCCGAAATCACATCGGGCTCGCTGATCGTCTCTGTATTGGGACTGCTGCTGTCCACTGCTGCTGGCTATGCGATTGACAGGATCGGTGCGCGGCGGATCGGCATTGCTGTCGCGGTTATGATGAGCGGCGCGCTGATGCTGCTCGCAACCGCCACCAGCAACATCTGGCACTGGTGGCTGGGCTGGACACTCTATGGTCTTGCTGCCACCGCCACGGGCACAGTCTGGCTCACGCCGATTTCGGCGAAGTTCGACAGGAACCGGGGGCTGGCGATTGCGATGACGCTCGCGGGGACCGGAATCAGCGGCACCTTGCTGCCAGTCATCGCGACCTATGTTGTAGAGCATCACGGCTGGCGCGCTGCCTATCTGGTGGTTGGCGCATTGTTCGCGGCAATCATGGTGCCGCTGACGCTGTTTGTCTGGCACGGCGCCGAAGAGCGCCCGCAAGCAGCGGAATGCGATGGCCAGGCGCAAGTGGTCGAGCTTCCGGGAATAACCGTGGGCGAAGGATTCCGTTCGCTCAACTTCTATCTTATCGTCGCAACCATGCTGATCAGCACGATGGCCTTTGTCGCCATGAGCGTGAACACCATACCGATCCTGATTTCGCTTAACCTGTCAGCTGCGCAGGCTGCAGCCATTGCCGGCACACAAGGACTTTCCGGCATCGCGGGCAGGTTCATTGGCGGATGGGCACTTGACCGGATGCCTGCGAAGTGGCTGGTCTGCGGTGCCATCCTGTGCACCCTGTGCGTGCCGGTGACTTATCTGGCTTCGCCCGGCAACATTCCGCTCATATTCGCCATGATCACTATCGGCAGCGTGATGAGCGGCGTGAAGTACTCCGGTATCGTCTATCTGGTCAGCCGTCACTTCGGACCAAAAAGCTTCGGCACATTGTTCGGCACGGTCAGCATCGCGCCGGCAATTGCCGCGGGGGTTGGGCCGGTGCTTGCGAGTTACGTCTATGACGTGACCCGGTCCTATTCGCTGGCGATCTGGGCATCGCTACCGGCAATGTTGATTGCGGCCCTGCTTGTAAGCCTACTGAGCCGCTATCCTGACTTTGAGCCCGTTCCCGCCCAATAGACCATGATCCCGGCACTCGTAGCTAGCATTATTCTCGTGATTTCAGGAAAATGGCAGAAATTCCTGCAGTGCCGACTCAACTGGCACTGGCAATCAATTCATCGCGCGGGCGAACTGCGGCTGGCGAGTCTTCAGGAACGCAGGCATGGGCGCAAAGGTCTTGCGCAGCGTCCGCGGCGGACCTTCCGCCTCGACATTGCCGCGGGCATGCTGCAGCGCCAGATTGTCCCACATTACCAGATCGCCCTTGAGCCAGTCATGCTGGAGAATGTTCTCGGTCGCATAGAGGTGCTGGAACAGTTCCTCGAGGAGTGAATCACTTTCTTCCTTGGAAAGGCCGGTAATGCCGCTGGTCATCTGCTGGCAGACATAGAGCAGCGTCTCTCCGGTGCGCGGATGGCGACGGGCAAGTGGAAGCTGCGTGCAATCATCGTCATCGAATTTTGCGGTGAGCACGGTTTCATCGCCGCCCGAACGCTCATAACTCAGATCGTGGACATGTTCGGCGGTGAGGTTCTCGACGCGGGCGCGCAACCCCTGGGGGAGAGTCTTCCATGCCTGTGCAGAGCTGATGAACATGGTCGGCGTTGTTGGCTGCCCCACATCCTTGCCATAAAGAGACAGCAGTTCGCAGGCTTCCGCGGTCCACATCATGTCAGAGTGCCAAAGCAGTCGGCCGAACGGGGCGATGCCGTTCTCTTCCTTGTTGGAAATGAACGATTCGCGCTTCGGAACCGAAGGATCCTGTTTGGGCTCTTCGCGGCCGATGATGGCATAGGACAGGTAATACTGAAAATCGCGGTCGATCTCGACATCGCGGAAGACAAGCAGCTTGCGTTCGTCAAAGAGCTTGCGCAATTGCTGCAAGGTCGCCTCTTCGAGTGGAATCTTTGGCTCCAGCCCGGATACTTCAGCACCGAAAACCGGGCTCAAATCGCGAACTTCCAGATTTGCCATCGCGTGATCCTCTTTATTGCTGTCGCCTACATTCAAGGTACCGGTGCGCCCTGGAGCAAAGCATGTGCCCATGTCTGGCGGATACGGCCTAAGGCTTAATAGTAACTGCTATGTGTAAGCTGTCAAGCGCATTTGCAGGAACCCACAGCCAGATCGGAACTCTTGTGCGGAAAAGTCTGCGCTTGCACGAGGTGTCATTAAGACCTTAGGTTGAACCGGTGGATCCGTCGCAAGGTGCCCTGGACCTGCGTCATCCACAAAGCGGGGAATGAAGTGACTATAGCGAAGCCCAACGGCCGACGGCGGAACAGTGCAGAAGAAACGCGCCAACGGGTGCTCGATGTTGTCGTCCAGACGGTGATTGACATCGGCTATTACAAAGCAAGCTCCAATGAAATTGCCCGACGGGCTGGGGTTACCTGGGGTTCGATTCAGCACCTGTTCGGCTCGCGTGACCAGTTGATGCTGGATGTCGTGAACCATGCCGCAGCAAAGATCGAGGCAGCGATTGGCCACGCCACGATCACTGGCGAGACGCTGGAGGAGCGACTGGAGAACGTCCTCGATGTCCTTGCAGAAGTCTATGACACCGATTTCTACCTCGTTCAGATGCAGATACTGCTCGAGCTGTCCGCCAACCGGGGCAAGACTGGCCAGAAAGTTTCACCGGTGGATCGCGAAGGCGGAACCTTCGATCGCCTCGCCCAGCCGCTGCTGGCCAAGGCAATTGGCGTTGCGGTATCCGAGATGGATCTGGTCTACTATGTCTTCATGTCTTTCCGTGGCTATCTGCTCTCCAGCGCGATTAGCCGCCGGATCGCGGCTCTGCCAGAAGGCGCGCTCAATAAGCCGATGGGCAGGGTTGGCAGCAGAGGCCAGATGACCCAGCGCAGTTTGATGATCCAGGGCGTCGCTGCGACGATTCGCGCGCAGGCGAAAGAGCGGGGGTTCGAAATCGATTGAACCCATGCCAATCACGCACGGGCAATTGCGATTATCCTGGGAGCGAACCGCATTGTCAGCTGCGGGTGGTTGCTTGACAGGGTCCACATAGTGACTACTATAAACAGGGACAGCAGGCATTCGGGCTGGCGGCGGCGTAGCCTGCTCCACTCCCATTGTAGGCCGCACACGGTGAATTGAGGAGAGTCCTGATGGGCAGCGACGGTTCAAGTTCGAAGAACTATGTTCTGATTACGGCGGACGGCCATGCCGGAGCCAGCATTCGCGATTACAAGCCCTATCTCGCCAAGGCGTTCCACGACGAGTTCGAGGTATGGGCCAAGGACTTTCACGATCCGTGGGCAGATTTCGACAAGGAACTGTCGGATACCGACGACGAGGGGCTTCGCATTGGCGTTTCCTCGGCTTCTTCGCCCTACAATTGGGAAAGCGCCGAGCGTGTCACCATCCTCGAAGGGCAGGGTGTTGTGGCGGAAGTCATCTTCCCCAACACCGTGCCGCCGTTCTATCCATCGGGCGCGGTAACCGCACCGTCGCCGACCAATGCCGAGGAATACCGCCTGCTGTGGGCCGGGGTGCAGGCGCACAACCGTTGGCTGGTTGATTTCTGCAACGATGCGCCCGGACGCCGCGCCGGTTTGGCGCAGGTTTTCCTGACCAACCTCGACGATGCCATCGCCGAAGTGAAATGGGCCAAGGAAAATGGTCTGAAGGGCGTTCTTGTTCCCGCCGACCACCAATGCAGCATCGTCAATCTGTATGAGCGCCGGCTTGATCCGTTCTGGAAGGCCTGCAGTGACTATGGCATGCCGGTGCATCGCCATTCGGCGGGGGTTGGTCCGCCGGAGACTGAAGATACCGGCCCAGCCGCCATCGCCATCGGTGTTTACGAGACGCAGCTGTTCTTTCATCGCACCCTGCCGCACCTGATGGTTGGCGGAGTGTTCGAGCGTTTTCCAGACTTGCAGTTTGTAATGACGGAAACTGGCGCCGCATGGATTCCAGAGGAACTTGAACGACTTGACTGGTCAGTCAAGCTGGGCGCCCAAAAGGGGCATATGGCCTATCCGCTCTATCACCGCGCAGTGGAAAACATGAAGAAGCTGCCGTCCGACCACTGGCGTAACAACATGTTTGTCGCCCCGTCGCTGGCGGTGCGCAAGGATCTCGACGCGCTCGATGGGATCGGCGCGGACCGGCTCATGTGGGGCAATGACTATCCGCACCACGAAGGCAGTTTTCCGCATAATCGGCTCGCGGTCCGCCTGCTGTTCCACGACATTCCG
Organism: Sphingomonadaceae bacterium; assembly: GCA_947473355.1. Lineage (GTDB taxonomy): Bacteria > Pseudomonadota > Alphaproteobacteria > Sphingomonadales > Sphingomonadaceae > Novosphingobium. The sequence continues at coordinate 145,246 of CANJCQ010000001.1, forward strand.
GAAGACAAGGTCAGGCAGATGACTTCGCTCAATGCGGCGAAACTCTATGGCTTCGATCTTGAGCAGCTGCAGCCGATCGCGGACCGCGTCGGGCCGACAGTCGAGGAAGTGGCCACGCCGGTTGCGCCACATGAGTTGCCCCCGGTCAGTTTCTCCCACACGGTCGGAGAAGCAATCAATGCCAACAGGGCACTGGCGGCCTGACGGGCTGTCCGGCCAATCGGGACTTACTGACCTGGCGCGCTGCGCCGGGCAGGGCGAGGAGTAGATGACAATGGAAAAGCTCGAAATCCGCAAGATCAGCCCGACTATCGGAGCGGAAATCATCGGTTTCGAACCGAATGCGCCGCTCGAAGATCACGACTGGAAGCTGCTGAGCAAGACATTTGACGAATGCGTCATGCTGGCATTCCGCGACATTGATCTCAGTGTCGCGCGGCAGCACCAGATCGTCGAGATCCTCCAGGCGGGCGGCGACGTTTCGGCTGCAGAAGGTGTGGATACCGAGAATTTCTCCTATGTCTCGAACAAGGAAGAGGATGGCGGCGCACCCTATGGCCGGCTGCTCTACCATGCTGACATGATGTGGTCGCAAATTCCCAACCAGACACCGTCGCTCTTCGCGGTCGATGCGCAGCAACCTTCGACGCCGACCACCTTTACGAATGTCATCCATGCCTGGAAGGCGCTGCCCGAAGACATGAAGGAGCGGCTCAGGGGCCTCAAGGTCCGCCATGAAAGTGGTCAGCAGGGTCGCGGCAACACTGACCATGAACACCAGTTGATCCAGCCGCAGTGGGGCCGGATCCATGAAACGGTGACCCCGATCGATATGCGCCATCCGCGCACTGGCGAAACCATGCTCTATGTCTGCGAGCAGCAGACCCGCGAGATTGTCGGCATGCCGAAGGCCGAAAGTGATGCCCTGCTCGATCAGCTGTTCGAGCACATGTACCGTCCCGAATGGGTCATCGCGCATCCATGGCGCACGCATGACTTCGTGATCTGGGACAATATGGCCGCCCAGCATGGCCGTCCTTATGTCGAGGGCGGTGGGTCAGCGCGTACCTTGCGCAAGATCCACGCACCCTACACGGCAATCAAGACCTACATGAGCAGCATTGGCGGAAATCCCACTTACGCAAAAGCGATGTAGTCGCGATGCGGCTGCTGATTCTGGGGGTCGACAGCTCGGGGCAATCCTGCGTCACCGAGCAGCGCGAGGCGCTCGATTTCAACGACATTCCAGGGCTTCCGGGCTCCTCGATTGCTCGTCTGTTCAATACGATATCGAGCCCGCCAGAGCTCGGTCCGCCGGGCGAGGGCGAGAAGGCGTCAGACAATCCCCCGCCGGGCCTCGTCACCTGGTACACGGTGACGCACAAACCATATGGTCCAGGTGATCGGGAAACCATCGCGACGGTATTGCATCATCGCAACGTGCTTGAGCTGATCTTCATCATCGAGGGCGGCGGCGACATGATCCTGGGCGACGGGCCTCATCGGGTCGAAGCCGGTGACTGTATCGTGATGGGGGGAACGTCCCACGGACTGCGTCCTGGACCGCAAGGATGCCGGTTGATGGTCTTTGGAATCGGCGGCGTTCAGGCTGCGTGATGCGCAAGCCGGGTGCTTCGTAACAGAAACAATAATGTTGGAAGGATGACGATGTCTGAGAATTGTGGAGCGAAGTCGTGAGCGGCCGTATGGAAGGACGCAAGGCGGTCGTCGTCGGTGCAGGACAGCCCGAGAGCGATCTGCTGGGCAATGGCCGTGCCATCGCGCTAACACTTGCGCGCGAAGGGGCCGAAGTTTGCGCTGTGGACCTTCATCCGGACCGCGCCGAGGCAACTGCTGAACTCATCCGCAAGGCTGGTGGCACGGCCCACGTTATCATCGCTGACGTCGGCAATGCCGATGATTGTGTTCGCCTGGTTGAGGAATCCTATGCCGCCATGGGGCGCATCGATACCCTGGTGAACAATGTCGCTATCAATCATGTCGATGCCGATCCGCTTAACCTGACGGTCGACGGCTGGCATCTGATGATGGATGTCAACCTGCGCTCGCAATGGCTGACTTCCAAGACGGTCGTGCCACTGATGCGCAAGCATGGCGGCGGGTCGATCACCAACATCTCGACGATTGGCTCGAAGACCGGCGGCGGGCGAATGTTCGCCTATTCGATGTCGAAATCGGGCGTCAACAAGCTGACCCATTTTTTCGCGGCGGCCTATGCCGCAGAGAATATCCGCTGCAATGCGGTCTTGCCGGCCTTTGTCCTCACCCCGCATTCGGTCGAAGGCCTTACCCGGCATGGCTGGACACCGAGCCGCGAGGAGTTGGAGAGAACCGGCGTGGACAATGTGCCGATGGGGCGGCTGGGCTCGGCGCAGGACGTGGCGAACGCAGTGCTGTTCTTGTCGAGTGACGAAGCCAATTTCATCACCGGGCTCGAAGTGCCTGTCGATGGCGGCACACTGACCATGGTTGGGCGCTATTCAAAGCCTGCGGCTGCACCTAAGCTCTGAACCATACTGCGAGGTAATCATGGGCTTTCTTGAGGGAAAAGTGGCAGTTGTCACCGGTGCCGGTTCGGGCATGGGAAAGGCAACCGCGCAAGTCTTGGCGCGTGAGGGCGCGATTATCATCGCCTGCGACATCAGCGGAGCACAGGACCAGACCGCCGCCGAGCTGGGCGGTGAGGCCATCGCTGCCCAATGCGACATTGCGGACGAAGCCCAGGTCAGCGCCGCCATTGATCTGGCGGTCGCCAGGTTCGGCCGGCTGGATGCCATGCTCAATGTGGCAGGTATCGCTGCGGGCGGTGCCATCGAAAGCCTTGAGGGTGTCGAGCTCAAACGCATGCTCGACGTCAATCTGATGGGCATGTTCTATGGGGCAAAGCACGCGGTGCGGGTGATGAAGGAAACCGGCGGCGGGGCCATCGTCAACTGGTCCTCGCTTGCCGGTCTCATCCCCAGCCCGAACAGTGGTGCCTATGCCATTTCCAAGGCCGCAGTGGTGATGATGACCCAGAGTTTCGCGGTTGAAGCGGGAAAGTACAAGATACGCTCCAATGCCATCTGTCCCGGCGTGATCCTGACCGAAGGCATGGGCTTGCCGGTGCTTAAACACAATCCGCAGCGCGCTGTGGGCAATCCGCTTGGCAGGGCAGGACTTCCCGAGGAAGCCGGCGAACTGGCAGCTTTTCTGGTGTCCGATCGCGGCTCCTTCATCAATGGTGCGCTGATCCCGCTCGACGGCGGATGGAGTTGCATGATTGGCGGAAGTTGATCAATCAGATCAGGCGGGGTCGCCGGTTGCTTGACCTTGGTCCTCGCAACCCAGACAATTCCATTGGAGGCATGGCATGGGAACTTTGGCGACAACTGGTGGTGACGGCAACGACGACCTGCGGGCCCGTCTGGAAAGGCTTGAGGCAGTTGAGGCAATCGGCAATCTCATGGCGGATTACACCCATTTTTTCGACACAGGTTGGTCTGGCGCTGGCCGCGACGCTGCGAGAGTGGGAGCGGTGTTCACGGAAGACGCGGTCTGGGGCGGCGACACGGGGGTGCAGCATGGTCGCGCCAAGATTGAAGCCTGGTGCACGAAATACGGCCACACAGCGAAAATGAGCATGCACATCGCAATGAACCCGAAAATCGAGGTTTCCGGTGATGCGGCAAAAGGCGCATGGAACGGGTTCATTCCCATGGTCACTCCAGCGGGCGAGGCGATCTGGGTGGGCGGTCGCTACGAATGCGACTGTGTCCACACCGAAAGCGGCTGGAAGTTCTCGCGCATGTACTTCCAGACCGCATTCCAGACTCCTTACGACGAAGGCTTCGCGCGCACCCAGTTCATCTAACCGGCATCGCGGGAGCCAGGTCACCAGGGCGCCCGAAATTGGCCATCGGTCAGGGTGCGGCAATTCGAATGATCTGTTAGGAAAGAATGGAATTATGGACGCACAAACCAGACCGGGCGAAACCTATCTGGTCGTGCTCAATCAACCGGGGCCGAACTGGCAGAACCCTTTGCCAGCCACACCCGAAATGGCGCAGCATCATCACGATATCTATCAAGCGCTCCTTGACGAAGGAATGTTGATAAGTGCCGGCCGCCTTGATGGTGAACCAGTAATGGGCATTTCTCTTTTTCATCAAGGTGTTGACGAGAATGAAGTCCGCGCGCGGCTGGACAGCGACGAACTTGTAAAGCACGGCTTTCTTGCCCTTGACTATCGCCACTGGGCGCTTCTCTCGGGTTCGCTGGCCGGAGTTTAGTGTTTTCCAGAAGACCAAATCGAGTGACCCGTTCGTGGGGGTGCATAATTGATGAATGTTGACTTGAACTGCCGAAGGTTGAAGGAACGGGTTCAAATGGTGTGAACCCGACAGCCCAGCGGTTGAGGTTGTTCATTTCACGATCCGGGGGCATGGTTTGGCGGCTACAAAGAATTCGGGGAAAGGTCCGTGGCGCCGAGATGCGCATAAGCGTCGAACCAGGACCACATTGAGGGAGGCTGCGCTCGAGCTGTTTCTGGCGCAAGGCTACGACGCGACGACGACCGATCAGGTCGCGACCAAGGCTGGTGTATCCACCCGGACGTTTTTCCGGTATTTCGATGCCAAGGACGAAGTGCTGTTCAGTGGGCAACGTTTCTGGTCGGAAAGGGTCGCCGACATGATTGCGCATCAACCGGTCGGACTCCAGCCGATGGACGCGATGTGCGAAACCCTGATCGAACTGGCGACCGGCATCAGCCGGGAGGCACTTGTCCGCTATGAACGGATCGTCAGTTCATCGGTGTCGCTGCAAGGCCGCTCGTCCGTGGAGCTGGTAGAGAATACCAGACGTATCGCGGAGGGTCTCGCCGCGCGAAAGGGACTGGAAAAGCCCGATGACGAATGCAAGTTGATGGCCTCAGCCGGACTGATGCTCTATCGTCAGGCAGTCGCGGATGTGCGGGACGGGGTGAGTAATTCAACCGTCGAAGTATTGATTCGTGAAAAATTTGCAATCCTCGAGGCGATTTATGGCCGGGTCGTGGCAGAGCGCGAAGCTGGCTGACGCCGGGATCGCTGAACATTTGCACTATCAGGTGTTGTTTCCCGGAATTTCATGCGGCTGGCACGCGTTCAGTGATTGACTAAACTGTCAGTCCAGTGGCACTTTGCGTCAGACGGAGGATGGGATTTCATCCATCCGCAGACGAGGTGAACTGATGGCATTCGTGAAGGTATGCAGCCTGGACGATCTTGGCCCGCGCAGTTTCAATGCGTTCTATCTCATGGATGTCGGGGTGGAAGTCCTGGTGCTGCGTGACCGGACCGGCGAACTGCGCGCCTTCGACGGCGTCTGTCCACATGAGGACTATCCACTGGTCGAAGGTCAGTTCGACGGAGCGACCATAACGTGTGCCGCGCACGGCTGGATCATCGATGCCTCGACCGGCTTGGGTGTGAGCCCGGCAAGCTGCCGCATCCCAGCCTATCCGATCAGGATCGAAGGCAATGAAATCCACGTCGATTTCGAAATCGAGCTGAACGCCTGACGCCCGTCTTGATGCGGGTTGAAACGGCATTGTCCATTTGCAGACACTGAATCGCGAAGATTGGGAGATTTTATGAGCAATACAGGAAAGCTCGCTGGCAAGATCGCCATCGTGACTGGCGCAGGTTCAAGCGGTCCGGGCATGGGCATAGGCAAGGCCATGTCGATTCTTTTCGCTCGCGAAGGCGCGAAAGTCGTGCTGGTCGACATGTTTGAGGATCGTGCCCGCGAAACGCTCGACATGATCAATGCCGAAGGCGGCGAGGCGGCGATTGTCCAGGCCGACCTGTCAGACATTGCCGGTATTGAGAAAGTAGTTGCCGAATGCATCGGCAAGTTCGGCGGTGTCGATATCCTGATCAACAATGCCGCGTTGACCAGCCCTTATGGCATGCTTGAGACGACCACCGAGCAACTCGAAAAATGTATCGCAGTTAACCTGACGGCACCATTCCTGCTGTGCAAGGCGACCATACCGACGATGATCGAGCGCGGCGGAGGTTCAATCATCAACATCACGTCTATCGCATCGCTGCGCGGTCAGGGTGGCAAAGGATGCCCTGCCTATGCGGCTTCCAAGGCGGGGATGAACGGGCTGATGATCGATGTCGCCGACAGCTTCGGCAAGCAGGGCATCCGCATCAATTGCGTCGCCCCCGGCATCATCGATACGCCGATGCGCGATGCCGTTATCACCAAGGGCGGTCACACCAAGGAATCGCTGAACCTGGGCCGGAAGACCGCGCTTGGCACCGAAGGCGACGCCTGGGACATTGCCCGAGCGGCGCTGTTCCTTGCCGGGCCCGACGGGCGATATATCACTGGCGTTCACTTGCCGGTCGATGGCGGGGTTATTGCAACCTCGCATTGAGCGCGGCGCAGGGGAAGGGCAGACCCAATGGACATCGTCGATACCCAGCTACACCTCGGCCCCGGCCCGGTCGAACCTGCGCTGGCGGAAATGGATGCGCTGGGCATCACTTCTGTCCTGATCGAGGAGTTCTGGGTTAGCGGGCAGGGCGATGGGCCGCATGACGCGCTGATGCCCGGCTATCGACTGCCGGGCGGGGCATGGCGCTCAGTCTATCCCACCGCGCTCAGCGCCAGCCTGCGATATCCGGACCGCTTCGGTTATTTCGTTCGGCTCGACCGCCGCGATCCCGGTCTGGAAGGCGTCATGCGCGGCATTGCCGCCGAACCGGGCGCGCGGGGATTCCGCCTGTTGGCGACCTGGTCGATGGACGAAGTGAAGGCATTGGCATCTGGTGACTTCGATGCGTTATTCGAAATTGCGCAGGACATCGGCCTGCCGGTCTGCGTCTTCGTGCCGGGGCATGTTGAATTGCTTCCACGCTACCTGCGAAAGTATCCCCGGCTGCAATTCGTGCTCGATCATCTCGGCATCGGCATGCCCGGCCACCCGCCGGGCCGCAATGCGGCCGAAGTGGCCCGGGCGACCGATTCCGCCTATCTGGATGAAGTGCTGAAACTGGCGGAATTTCCCAATCTTGCGGTCAAGCTCAGCCATGCGCCGATGCTGCTCCGTGCAGGCACCTATCCTTTTGAGGCCGTGCGCCCACACCTGCGCCGCTTAATCGAGGCATATGGTGTGGAGCGCCTGATGTGGGCCAGCGACGCGACCATAATGCCGCATTGGCCCTGGGCGGATCTACTAAACTATCTTCGACTGGATACCGAGCTTTCGGACGACGAGAAGGTGTGGCTGCTCGGAGGCACAGCCCGGAAGGTATTCGCTTGGTCGGCTGCCTGATCCACTGAGGGGGCGGTGTTCAGTTTCCGCTGCGCAAGATTTCGTAGGACTGGTCAGCCGTACTGCGATCATAGACGATGCCTGCAATCGCGATTTCATCGCCTTGCAGGATACGCACCATGTCAGGCAGAATGTTGCGATAGACGAAGCGCCATTCGCCACTGCGCTTTTCCAGCCGGTCGAGCGAGCGGCCAGCGCTCATCAAGCGCTTGCTGCCATTCTTCAGCACATGCAGGCCCATGTAATAGGCCTCGCAACCTGCCTGATCGCCGTTCAGCGCGATGGTGATGTTGGTTATCTGGGTGAAAGTACGGTTCATGCCCTCCAGCACATGGTTCGCCAGCGTTTCGCCAATCGTTTCGCCGGTATAGACCTCGCCGTGGTGGTCTTCAGTGGCGTCTGGGTGATAGGCAGAAGCGATCAGTCCTGCATCCCCCCGGTCCAGCCCGCGGGCATAGCGGGTGTAGGCATTGCGAATGGCTTCGCGGTCCAGCATTTCCTGTAGCGCGGTCTCATTGATGGCCATGTCTAGTCTCTCCCCTGATGCCTATTGCCGCGAACTCACCACTTGAGCGGCATTTTCAGAATTCCGCGCATGAACGAATCCGGATCGAACTGCACATCCTCGGCCGGGACTGCCAGCGCGAGGTTCGGGAAACGGCGGGCCAGCGTTTCGACCGCGAGACGGATCTGCAACCTCGCCATATGCTGGCCGACGCAGGAATGGGCGCCTCCGGTGAATGAGAAATGCGCCAGCGGTTTTTCCCGATGGAAATCGATTTTGTCGGGATCGGGCCAGACACTGGGATCGCGATTGACCATGCCAAATTCGATCAGCACGTGTTCACCCTGTTTCACCACCTGCCCATCGGAGAATATCACATCCTCCTTGGCCCAGAAACCGAAGGCGCGGCCCGGCTTGAAGCTGGGAATCCAGCGCCACAACTCATTCAGCGCGGCATGCATGTTGTCGGGATTTTCCTTGAGGTCGCGCCAGTGATCAGGATGCGTCATCAAGGTGTATACTGTCGTGCCCAGCTGCCAAAGCGTGGTCTTGAAGCCACCGTGCCACAGCGCCATGGCCAGGCTGACCAGCTCTTCTTCCTCCAGCTTGTCACCCTCATCGCGCGCCTCGATCAGCACGCTGAGTAGGTCGTCCGTCGGCTTCACGCGCCGTTCCGCGATCAGTCCGCGAACAAAGGCCAGCGTCGTCTCGCGCGCCTCGATCTTGCGCTCGGGGGAGGTCGATGAGTCTGAGGAAACATCGATCCACTTCTTGAATTCGAAGGCCTTGTCCTTGGGAATCCCCAGAATGCCCGCCAGCACGAGCACGGGAAGCTTGTGCGCGAACATGGAAATGAAATCCGCGCCGGGGCCGTGGGCTTCGATTTCGTCCAACAATTCGTCGGTAAATGCCTGGACCCAGCCCTCCATCTCCTGGATCCGGGCAGGCGTGAAGGCACCGGCTGCCAGTTGGCGGATCCGGGTGTGCTCGGGTGGATCCATGTTGAGCAGCAATGAAGGGATCTTGGTGGCTTCGGTGTTGTGCATCCCTGGAATGGCGCGGGTCAACCCATACCTGCGTCCGAACCTTCGGAAATCATAGGCGATCTTTGCATCGGCTACCCGCGTGATGAGCCAGCTTGGCTCGCCATAGGGAAGCTGCACGCGCACGATGCCCTGCTCGCGGATGGCTGCATAGCGCGGATCGATATCGAGCCGGCTGGGCTCGGCGAAAGGATATGGGATGGGTGCTTCTGACATGGGTTCGTTTTCGTCCCTCAATGGTGACCAATGCTTCGTGCAGGATACTAGCGGGAAAGGCTTGCTTCAGAGGGGCACGCCCTCAGTCGTCCAGGCGAGATCGCCCACCTCATCGGTGATCTTCTCCGTGACAACGCGCACCTTCAGGCCGCGGTGAACTTCCTTGTCTGAAATCAAACGTCCCGGGATGTAGATATCGGCCTGTTCGTCCAGCCGCACCAGCGCGAGGACATAGGGCACGTATTGCATCATGTCCGGCGAAGTGGAGCGATGGACGACGATCCAGCTGAACACCTCGCCAGTGCCTTTCACTTCATCGAGCGACAGATTTCCGCCATGGCATCCCGAGCAGATCGGTCGCGGCGGCCAGGTCCAGTGGCCGCAATCGTTGCAATGGGTAACCTTGAAGTGGCCATCGGCGAGCGCTTGCCAGTAGGGCGCGGAATCGCGGTCGGCGATCGGCGCGATGATGCGCTCAGCCATCAGGCTCCCCCGAGGATTACGGCTGAGGAATAGCCGCTGATATAGCCGAGCTGGCCAGTGACGAGCGCGGTGTCGTGCTTCTTGACCTGGCGGTGGGCAGCGTCGCCGCGGATCTGCTCGACGGCTTCGTAAACGTGGTTCAGGCCGTGAATATAGGCTTCCGACAGCAAGCCACCGTGGGTGTTGATCGGCAGCTGCCCGCCAGCGCGGTCAAAGGCACCGTCTTTCAGCATGTCGGGCACCTCACCTGGCTGCGCGAAGCCATAACCTTCGATCTGCGAGAGCAGCGGAAAGGTAAAACAATCGTAGAGCTCGGCAAAGTCGATATTCTTCGGTCCCATGCCAGCCGACTTGTAAAGCCGCTCGGCAAGCGGGCCGGCTGGTGACACGGCGAGATCGTCAAACCCGTTGTTGGAGATATTGACTCCGCCGCCCCAGGCTGCTCCCTGGATCAAGACCGGGCGGTGGGGCAGGTCGCGTGCGCGTTCTGTACTGGTCACCACGATGGCTACTGCGCCATCGGATTCAAGGCAGCAGTCCAGCTTGTGGAATGGCTCCGCAATCCATTCGCTGGCCATGTAGTCATCCAGCGTGATCGGCTTGCGCATCATTGCCCGCTCATTGTCCAACGCATTGGTGCGGCAAAGGACAGCCAGCCGGCCGAAATCCTCGCTCTTGGTGCCATAGCGCAGCATGTGCGCGCGGGCATTCATAGCCATTTCCTGCGCCGGCACCATGTAGCCCGACGCGATCTTGAACTGGATGTCCCAGGGCATCGAGGCATTGGGCGCTTTTGCGCCGCCTTTGCGCTGCTGCGACCTGCCGTTGAGCGCGCGGTAACACACCACGCAGTCCGCGACGCCTGTGCCGACCGCAAGCGCAGCCTGTGCGACGATCGACATCGATACGCTGCCGCCCAGATACTGGTCGAGATAGAAGTTCATGCTCTTTATGCCCAGTGCCTGCGCGAGCAGGTTGGGCGATATGGAATCGCTTGTGCCGAAAGTGCACAGGCCGTCAATCTCGTCGATCTCGAGCCTGGCGTCCGCCATGGCCGTCCGGATCGCACTGGCGGCGAGCGCGAATGTGCTGACGCCCGAATCCTTCGAATATTCGGTGCAACCGATGCCGACGATGGCGGTCTGGCCGCGGGGAAAGCGATTGGCCCTGTCACTCATGAAGCTTCACTCATGCTGCATGCCTCTCGTCCACTGACGCTCGGCGGCGCCTAAAACTGTCACTTGACTGACACTATATGCCCAAAACTAGCTGGTCAAGGACTAGCAGCGCACGCCGTCAGCCCTGCGCTTGCTTCCGCAAGCCTTCGATCCCGCCGGCACTGCGCGGGGTTCCCGCCGAGAGGCCAGCATCGACCGGCATCAGCGTGCCGGTAACATAGCGCGACCGGTCGGTGACGAAGAACAGCACGGCCTGGGCAATATCTTCCACCTTGCCTTGCAGTTTCAGCGGCTGGCGCGAGATGATGAATTCGCGGATCGACCGGGTGAACTCGGCGCGCTTCTCGTCGGGTACACCTGCGCCCTGGTTGCGACCGAGGATGTCGGTCTCGATGTTGCCGGGAGCAATGGCGTTTACCCGGATATTGTGCTCGCCAAGATCGATAGCGGCGCATTTTGTAAACATGATGACTGAGGATTTGGCGACATGATAGGCCCAGTTTCCACTCGATGCGTTCATGCCCCCGATTGAGGAAATGTTGACGACCGAGCCGCCGCCGTTGTCCTTCATTACCCGCGCGGCTTCGCGCGTCCCCGCCATGACTCCAAGCAGGTCAATCCCCATCACCTGGTGAAAATCGGAGAGGTCGTCATCGAGCAGGCGGGGATGATTGGCTCCACCGATGCCGGCGTTGTTTATCATGATATCGAGCCGACTGTGGGTGCTTGCCACGTGGTCGACCAGATCGCGCAGCTGCTGCTGGTCGGCAACGTCGGTGTGCCAGAACGAGGCATTCTCCCCCAGCGCTGCAAGTGCCTGCTTACCGGCCACTTCGTCGATATCGGCAATGACGACCCTGGCGCCTTCCCGGACCAGGCCTGCAGCAATCCCCAATCCAATTCCCGCGCTGCCGCCGGTCACGATGGCAACCTTGCCAGTCAGTTCCGTCATAATATTCATCCTTGTTCGCAGCTGTTCAGACGACTGGTTCGTTCTGCATGAGATTGTGAAGTTTGGTCGGAGACATGGGCAGAGCGTCAGGCAGCGGCCCAAAGGGCAGCATTGCATCGGCGATGGCATTGAGCAGGGTCGGCCCTCCGATGATCATTCCGCCTTCGCCCACCCCCCGAAAGCCGCCGTCACTGAACGAAGGTGTGGTGATGTGGGTATATTCGAATGTTGGCACATCAGTAATTGCCGGCAGGTGATAGTCCTTGAACGTCACTGCAGTGGGATTGCCGCGCGCATCGATGGTGAACTCTTCATGCAGCACCACGCCGATCGCCTGGGCCAGACCTCCGGCGATCTGCCCTTCGACGATCGCGGGATTGATCTGTACGCCGCAATCCTCGCTGCTGATCCAGCGCAGAATGTTCGTGAAGCCAGTCTCGCGGTCGACTTCGACGATGCAAGCGTGGGCCGCCGAGGCGTGAGTGAACATGCGTTCCGCGGTATAGCGATACTGCGCCTCGAGCCCGCCTTCCATGTCAGGCGGCAGGCGCTTGGCATCGCCATAGGCGAGCTCGGCGATTTCCTTGAGCGAGCGCGACATGGCCTCGGCGCCGGCGACCTTGACCATGCCGTCCTCGATCGTCACGTCATTCGGGTTGGCGTTGAGCGCATGGGCGGCAATCGCCTTGACCTTGTCGGTCAATATCTTTGCGGCCCTGATGATGGCGGCGCCAGCGACAACGGCCTGGCGGCTTCCCGCACCGCCCGGCCCAAAACCGCTTCGCGTCGAATCATCCTGATAGATGGTAACATCATCGACGTTGACGCCGAGTTGCTCGGCAATGATCTGCGCGTGAGTCGTCTCGATGCCTTGCCCCTGCGAATGGGTGCTGAGGTTGGCGATCACCTTGCCGGCATGGTCGATGGTGATTTGCGCATGGTCGCTGAGCAGCGGGAAGACACCGTTCGCGGCTGTCGGCTCGATGTAGGTTGCAATGCCGAGGCCTAGATAGCGGCCCTGTTTACGCCCTTCGGCCTGTTCGGCACGAAAGGCTGGCACGTCGATCTTGGTTAGCAGATTATCGAGGCATTCCATCGGCGTGATGTTGTCGATTTCCAAGCCCAGTGCGTTGAGGCAAGGCACCTCGCTCGCAGTCAGTAGGTTGCGCCGACGGATTTCGATAGGGTCGATGCCGATCTGTCGCGCCGCCTTGTCGAACAGCGATTCACGCGCAAGCGCTTCGATCGCCCAGGGCGCACGATAGCCGCCCAGCCCTACCGTGTTGGTCAGCCAGGCCTTGCCGACGAACTGGTAAACCGGAATCCGGTATGGTCCGGGCATGAACATCATCACCGGCATGCCGGCATCGGGCATGTGCGGATAGGCACCGTTGTTCGAATTGTAGACGCAGGCCAGGGCCAGCAGCTTTGCATCCTTGTCGAAGGCCATGGTGGTGGTAATGTCGGATTCGCGTGCAGGGCAGGACGTCGTCAGCGCCTCGAAGCGGTCTTCGATCCATTTGACCGGGCGGCGCAGCAACAAGCTCGCAGCTATCGCGCCCACTTCTTCGCGCCAGGGCTGCGCCTTCAGGCCGAATCCGCCGCCAACATCCTTGGCGACCACGCGAACCTTGTTTTCCGGCAATTCAAACGCTTGGGCAATGGCAGCCGATGCAATGTGCGTGGACTGGCAGCCAATATGGACCGTCAGTTCATCCATTCCGGTCGGATTGCTGACTACGCCGCGTGCTTCCATGGTCGACTGGGCGATGCGCTGGTGACGCAGGGTGCCGGTCACAACATGGGTGGCGCTGGCCATGATCTTTTCGAATTCGGGGTTCGGCGGCAGGCCGATCTGCAGGAGGACATTGCTCTCCCGGTCAGGGTGGACGAGCGGGCCGCTCATCGCGTCCTCGACCGTGATGAGCGGGTCTTCTTCCTCGTAGTCCACCCAGACAAGCGCCACGGCATCTTCGGCGATATAGCGACTGTCGGCGAGCACCATGGCAATCGGATCTCCGACATAGCGCACGAATTCTTCGGTCAGCGGCCGGGTGATTGGGCCATCGTTGTGATGCAGATGCATGTTCGAGCAGCGCGCGTTGAACTTGCCGAGATCGGCAGCGGTTAGCACCGCGTGGACGCCGTGCAGGGCCCGCGCCGCCTCAAGGTCCATCGAGACGATCCGCCCGCGCGCGATCTCGCTTCGCACGTAAGCCACATGAAGCACACCGGCAATCGATACGTCGTCGACGAACTGCCCGCGCCCGGTCAGCAGCCGCAGGTCTTCCTTGCGCAGCACGCGCTGGCCGATGTAGCGGCCCGCTCCGCTGATCGGCGCGTTCATGCCGCTTCTCCTGCCGCGAGTTGCTTGATGGCCTTGCGGATGCCCTGATAGCCAGTGCAGCGGCATAAGTGGCCCGACATCGCATTCAGCAGGGTTTTTTCGTCAGACTTGGTCGCGCCCTGGGTCAGCGAGGTGAGAGTCATGACCACGCCTGGCGTGCAGAAGCCGCATTGCAGTGCATGGCATTCGCGCATCGCCTGTTGCACCGGACTAAGCGAGCCGTCGGGCGCGGCGGCACCTTCCACAGTGGTGACATCGGCGCCATCAGCCTGAACCGCGAACATCAGGCAGGAGCGTACGGCTAGCCCATCGACCAGAATCGTGCAGGCCCCACAGACGCCGTGTTCGCACGCCATGTGCACTCCGGTCTGTCCGACTTTTTCGCGCAGAAAGTCACCCAGCGTCATGCGCCCCTCCACTCGCGAAGTGCAAGTGCGGCCATTGACTGTCATGGAGATCTCGTGGTCGCTCATGCCATGGCTCCCTTGTTCAGCGCTTCGCAAAGCGTACGTGCAAAAATGCTGCGCCCGACGCCGCGCCGGTAGTCCGCGCTGGCGGAATGATCTTCGAACGGATCTGTCTCGGATACGGCAAGTTCGGCAAGGCCGGCCCAGTCGAGCTGGGCGGCATTCTGGCCAAGCATTGCGGCTTCGGTTGCCGCCGCCCTGATCGGGGTCGGACCCATGCCGAACCAGGCAAGGCCTGCCCGGGAAACACGGCCCTGATCAAGCGTCACTGCGCCAACCAGCCCGACCAACGCGAAATCGCCGGGACGGCGCGCCACTTCATGAAACACGGTGACCGAGCCGCTCGCCCAGTCGGGGAAGTGGATCGCTGTGACCAACTCGTCAGGTTCAAGCACGGTTGCATAAGGGCCGATGTAGAATTCAGTTGCAGGGATGCGCCGGGAACCGTTCACCGAGTGCGCCTCGATTTCGGCGCCGAGTGCCACGGCTGCAGCGGGCAGTTCGGCGGCAGGCTCGCCCAGCGAAATCGAACCGCCGACCGTTCCACGATTGCGGGTTTGGAAGTGGCCGACATGCGACAGCGCCTTGGTCAGCATTGGTAGGACTGCCGCCAGCTCTGCATTGGCGAGCGCCGCGTTCTGGCGCGTGACCGGAGCAATGCGGGTCGCACCACGCTCACGCGAGATGCCCTGCAGTTCGGGGATCCGGTTTATGTCGACGATAATCCCGGGAGTCGACATGCGCAGTGCCAGCAGCGGCAGCAGCGTCTGCCCGCCTGCCAGGATGGTCGCATCGCCCGCTCCGCGATCGAGTTGCTCAAGCGCCTGGTCGATAGTTTTGGGAGCGAAGTAGTCGAAGGGTGCCGGCTTCATGACCTGCCGTCCCCCTGGCGGATGAGTAACTGGGCAAGGGTAGGGTCGAGCGTCACCACTAACGGACCGGCGCGGCGGCCGCAGGCGTAACCGAAGGCTGCCACCCCGGCGATTGCGATGGCGAGCAGCGCGCCCAGCAGTGGCTCGGAAAGCCCCACGCCGCCGCAAAGGAACCCGGCAAGCGCTGCGAGAAACACTGCCCCGATCCAGGGAAGCAGAGCAGACTGTGCCTGGGCAGCGGGCTGGGTCGGCGCGAAGGGCTGGGCCGCAACCTGTGTTGCAACTGGCTGCTCGGCGGCAGTATCGGCCGCAGGGTCTGCCGCGTTCGGCGCGGCGGCTGCAGTTGCCGTTTCCTCGTTAGCCGTCACCAGTGCGCCGAAGCGCTTGAAAAACGTGCCTGCGAGCTGCTTGGCGGTTGCGTCGACGATAGGGCCGCCAACCTGCGCAAGCCGACCGCCGACTTCGGCATCGACTTCGTAGGTCAATCGGGTGGCATAGCCTTCATCGGCAAGCAACACTTTGGCGCTGCCGCGGGCAAATCCGGCAGTGCCGCCCTGGCCTTCTCCCGAGATGACATAGGAACTGGGCGGATCGAGCTCCGACAGCGTGACTGCCCCGTTGAACCTGGCGCCGATCGGACCGATCTTGATTGCAACAGTCGCCTTCAGTCGGACGTCGGATTCCTTTTCAAGGGTTTGGCAGCCCGGAATGCACTGTTTCAGCACCTCCGGATCGTTCAATGCATCCCAGACCCGCGCCCGCGGCGCGGCGATAATCTGCTCCCCATTCATTTTCATCGTTCGGGTAGCTCCTTGGCTCTTGATTCAGGCAGTCGGTGGCAATGGGTTGCGCGTGCTCACTTCTGGAACTCCGGAGTGGTGACACGAATTCCGTCGAGGGCTTCGGTCACCGGGATCTGGCAGGCGAGGCGGGCGTTGGGGTCTTCCTCTCCTGAAGCTTCGATCATCGCGAGCTCTTCTTCCTGTGCCGGGGCAAGCATTTCCAGCCATTGGTCGGTGATATAGATGCGGCACGTGCCGCAATAGCAATTGCCGCCGCATACGGCTTCAATCCCATCCACCCCATTCTGGATTGCGCCTTCCATGATGGTCATGTCCACCGGCACATCGACTTCATTCTCGGCTCCATCATGGGTAACGTAGGTTATCTTCACCATTTGAAATGCTCTCCTCATATGCCACATTTCCCGGCATTCGATTGACATTGCAAGCGCCCTGAGTGAATTCTGTCACCCGACTGACGATTTTTTGGTCTCGGGCACTTCGAGCGAGAGCGACTTGATTGGCTCTGATCCGCGCTGCAGCGCCATTTGCAGCCGCGACAGGCATCGTCTCATGCCGGTTTCGCATACTGGCATGGCGGAGTATGGAGGCATGAGAAGGCAGGGTTCGGGCTATCGCGACGAACATCGACCGATTCGGTTGTCCGCCAGACCTGCTGGAGCGGGAATTGGGCCCGAGCGAGAATTGGAATAGACAACAATTGACATAGCGCGGCCATGGGAGTGAGCTTTGCTCAGACCTCAAGGCAACTAAACTGCAAGGAGAGTCAGCAGTGGAAATGAACGATATGGTGATCATCAGCGTCGATGATCACATGAGCGAACCGGGCGAATTGTTCGACAAGCATCTGACCGGCGATGCTTATGCCACCGCGCCAAAGCTGCATAGGACAGAAAACGGGACGAGCTTCTGGCGCTACCAGGGCCGGACCCAGCCTTCTGTGGGGCTCAATGCCGTGGTTGGCCGCCCACTCGAGGAATTCGGGATGGAGCCGACCGCGATCGATCAGCTGCGCGAAGGGGTTTACAACGTCGATGCACGCGTCGACGACATGAACGTCAACGGCATTGCCGCCTCGCTGTGCTTCGGCAGCTTTGTCGGCTTCGATGGCAACCTGTTCCAGAAAGTGCCCGACAAGGATCAGGCATTGGTCCACCTTCGCGGCTACAATGACTGGCATGTCGATGAATGGTGCGGCGCGCATCCCGGGCGGTTCATCCCCTGCGGCATCATGCCGACATGGAACATGGACGCCACGGTGGAAGAGATAAAACGCCTCGCCGCCAAGGGCTGTACTTCAGTTTCGCTGTGCGACAACCCGACCGTATTGGGCCTGCCTTCGATCCACAATGAATACTGGGAGCCGTTCTGGAAGGCAATCACCGATGCGGACATCACCATGTGCCTGCATATCGGCACCGGCAACCCCGCGCCGCATGCCTCGATGGAAACCCCGATCGAGGCCTGGATCAGCACCATGCCGATGGCGATTGCAACCGGCGCGGCGGACTGGCTCAATCTCGACGCGCTCAAGCGCTATCCGACGATGAAGATCGCGCTGTCCGAAGGCAGCATTGGCTGGGTGCCCTATTTCCTCGAACGCTGCGATTTCAGCCATTCGCGCCACCACAAGTGGACTCATTCGACCTTCGAGAATGAGAAGCCGAGCGAACTGTTCCGCAAGCACTTCCTCAACTGCTTCATCGAGGACGAGTTCGGCCTGCGCAACCTGGCCGATATCGGCGAAGACATGGTCGCCTACGAATGTGACTATCCGCATTCGGACTGCCTGTGGCCCGAAGTGCCCGAGCGGCTTTGGCCCCATGTAAATCACCTGACGGAAGCCCAGATCGACAAGGTCACGCATCTCAATGCCATGCGCTTCTTCAACTTCGATCCATTCAAGCACCATAGCCGCGAGGCGCTGAGCGTGGGTGGTCTGCGCGCTGCCGCCAAGGCCAAGGGCGTCGATACCACGCCCAAGTCCAAGGGCGGCGAAGCCCCGCTGGCGGCCGGCGAAGTGCGCGTCGTTACTTCGGGTGATATCGTCAAGATGATGACGCGCCACGCCGAAGCGGCCTGATCCCCAGACACTCGGATCTGGTTAAACTACGCGGGCGGGGATTTCGTGTCCTCGCCCGTTCGCGCGTCAGCTCGCCGGTAGATCGATATAGGCCGGCCGCTTGCCGCCAAGGTGCCTTTCCCATCCATCCGCTTCCCGGGACACCCGGCCATCGGCGCGGCGGTTCTCGCCGGGCCTGACAGGGCGGAAGTTGATGAAGCCAAGGCCTTCGGGACCGGGATCGAATGAATACATTGTCAGGGCATGGACCGCGAGCGCGGTGCCCGGGCCGATCATCCGGTTGCCGAGCCTCGCACCGCCGCGGATAACAAAGATAATCTCGTCTTCGGTATGGCAGTGCGGGCTGCGGCTTTGCGTTTCGGGAGTGACGAATTCGGGCGCGAACATGTTTTCGTGCAGCCACAACTCACAGGTCGGGCAGGCGGAATCAAAATGCAGGCCGCCGGAAACGCCGGGGATCATGACCGGTATGCGCGGCACGCGTTCGACCGGCAACAAATGGACATGCCCGCCGCCGCGTGGCTTCTGCGGCGCAGTGGCGGTCGTGAATATCAGTAGTTTCGCGCCTTCATCCGCCGCGACCAATTCCAGAGCGGCGCCATGTTCCACCACCAGGCTTGATCCGGCGGCGAGGCGGTGTCCACCGGTATGGACCGCGCCGGTCCAGACAAAGGCGAGGCAATCCAACGCGCGGGGGCCAATGTGGAGCGCACCTCCGGGGGTAAGCTCGTTACAATGAAGATGCAGCGGGTCCTTCGGCCCGGCGAGGTAGGCGGTGCTTCGGGACTGTCCGGAAAAGCCGGCCGGCAAGTCGCAAGCCGCAGCCTTTTGCGGGGTCACCACAGTTACTTTCGCCATTGCCTGCCACTCCGCCCGACGGGAACGAATGCGGGCGCCTTGCACGGGTGCAGTGCGCGCATACAAGTGCAACTATACCCACACTTGAGGGCAAACCAATATATTTGCGGTGCCTCCCATTTTATGGCAGCCAGCCCGGCATGTCGACACAGGTCCAGTTTTTCCGAATTGAAGAACCTGCCGAAGGTCTGCGTTCGCGCAAGAAGGCCAGGACGCGGATGATGATCGAAGACGCGGCGCTCCGCCTGTTTGCAGAGCAGGGCTATGAAGCCACGACTGTCGAGCAGATCGCCGCCGAGGTGGAGATATCGACTACCACGTTCTTCCGCTATTTTCCCAGCAAGGCCGATGTCATTCTGTGCCATCAGGATGCCAATATGCCCCAGTTGCGCGCGGCCATTATCGCCTATCCTCCCGGAGAGAGCGACCTGACGGCGGTGGAACATGCGATCAAACAAGTCTGGGTGCCCAATGCCGATCCGCTGCACAGCCAGCGCGCCGGACAGGCTGTGGCGGCCTCGGTTTCGCTGCGCGGGCTTTACAACGAAATGAGCCGCAACTGGCTAGAAGGAATTGCCGCGGCGCTTGCCGAAAGGCGGGGGCTTCGTGAGCCGGATGAGACAGCGATCATCACCGCGCGCGTCGCGCTAGGCGTGTTCAATGAAGCCGTCAGGGCCTGGGGGAGCAAGGGATACAAGGCAGGCGTGGGCACCGAGGTCGATCGCGCCTTTGCCAGGCTGAGGCAGCTCTCCGCCGAATGGGCGAATTGATTCAGACGAGGAGGAGCGAGACATGATCAAAGGCAAACACAGCGCAAGCCCGACAATTGCGGCAAATGCAGGGGATCCGGCGCTATGACGATTACACTCTCGCTTGAAGGCAAGGTCGCTCTGGTAACCGGCAGCGGACGCGGCATCGGGGCAGGGATTGCCCGCAAGTTCGCCGAGGCAGGCGCCGCCATCGCGGTGACAGGCAGGACAAGCGCGGAGATCGACGCGGTCGCTGCGGAAATTCGCGAGGCCGGCGGCAAGGCGCTGGCCATTCAGGTCGATCTCTCCGATCCCGAACAGTTGCCTGGCCTGGTCGAAAAGACCGTCGCCGAGTTCGGTGGGCTGGACATCATTGTCCACAATGCTGGCGGCGCGATGTCGCCCTCGTTCGTCGATACGACCTATCAGCTCCTCGAGGAACATTTCCGCCTGATTGTATCTATGCCTTTCGAGCTGACACGGCTGGCCCTGCCGCATCTGCTTGCTCGGCCCGGGGCCAACGTCATCACCATCCTGTCGCCTGGCGCCTACAGCGCCCCGCGTGGCAATCTGGCCTATTATGTTGCCAAAATGGCGCTGACCCAGATGACCAAGCTGATGGCGGCAGACATCGGGCCGAAAGTCAGGGTCAACGGGATCATTCCGGGGCCGATCGTTACCCCGGCACTCGACCGGGTGTTCGAGATCAAGCCCGAAATCCGCCAGATTGCCATGAACGCGGCGCGGGTGCGTCGGCTTGGCCTGCCTGAGGACGTCGCGATGGGCGCACTCTATCTGGCATCATCCGCCGCTTCCTTTGTTACTGGCTCTATCCTGCCGATCGACGGTGGGCGGGTCGAAGAGACGCGCGTGGTTTCACCGGACCTCTAGGCAACTGCGTCTGTGCCATCGGTCACGCGGAGGTGCTGCGCCGCCAACAACTACGAAATATGGGAGATGCCCTATGAAAGAACTCCGTTTTGACGGCAAGACTGCGGTAGTCACTGGCGCGGGCGGCAATCCCAGCCTCGGCCGGGTCTATGCCATGTTGCTTGCGGCGCGCGGTGCCAATGTTGTGGTTAATGATATCGGCAGCAAGCATGCGCCGGGGCCAGCCACAGCACAAGGTGTTGTCGATGAAATCCTCGCCCTGGGTGGCAAGGCAGTTGCCGACGCCAATTCGGTCGCGACCGAACAGGGCGCCGAGGCCATCATCCAGACCGCGCTCGATGCGTTTGGCGGCGTCGATATTGTGGTCAACAATGCCGGCATTATCTTCAATGTTGCCTTTGATGAAATCTCCGGTGCGGACATCCAGCGCACGATGGACGTGAATCTGCTGGGGCCGATCTGGGTGTCTCGCGCCGCATGGCCGCACATGAAGAAGACCGGCTATGGACGCATCGTCAACATCGTCTCGGGATCAATGTACGGGTTCGCGCGGCAAGCTGCCTATGCCGCGAGCAAGGGCGGCGTCTACTCCCTGACGCGCGCCATGGCGACCGAAGGCAATCGCCTGGGCATCAAGGTGAATTCCATTGCGCCGGGGGCTTTCACTCGCATGGTGATCGGTTCGCAGGAAGAAGATTGCCATACCTACCAGGGAACCAAGGCCAATTTTCCAGCTGAAGTCGTAGCGCCTGCTGTCGCGTTCCTCGCCCATGAAGCTTGTCCGGTAAACGGCGAATGCTTCGACGTCATGGCGGGTAATGTCCGCCGTATCTACATGGCGCAGACGCCTGGAATTTCCGAAGCTGAAATCACTGTCGAGAAGGTCGCGGCGCGCTGGGACGAAGTGATGGCGGGCGCATCGTCCGACATCTTCCTGGTTACCGAGGCGTTCGATGGATTCGGTCGCAAGGACAAGCCTTACCAGCCATCGTAAAGCCCAAGCGTGGCAATGCGCAGGCAAGAATGATCGATCCGGAATCCCGGATCATTTGGAGGCCGGGTAAATTATGGGTGACAACCAACATAATATACCTGACCTTCGAAATCTGCGTGAGGCCGTGATTCGAATGGTTGTTGCGCACAGGCAAGCAGAGGACGCATGATGGCCAGTACGGCGCTCGAAAAGCTCCATTTGCCGTTCCCCCGCCAGGACGTGCTCACTCTGCCACCGATCATTGCCGAGCTTCGTGAGCGGGCCCCTATCGTGCCGGTGGTCACTCCCACCGGCGATCCCGCGTGGTTCGTGATTGCCTTCGATGAAGCCAAGACGGCCTTTTCCGACAGCCGCTTCGGATATTATACCCACGAGGACCCGAAAAACGCCTCGCGAATGTCCGAGGCGGCGCTGCATTCGCACCCCATGGGCAATATCGATTTCGAAGATATGATGGCTCGCATGCGCAAGCTGCTGGCGCCCGGCTTCACGCCGCGCCGGCTGATCCAGTTACAGGGCTGGGTGCAGGATCTGGTTGATAGCTGCTTTGATGCCATGCAGGAAGATCATGACCGCAATCCCGGCAAACCGGTCAACTTCCACGCCCATGTCGGCTTTCGCCTGCCGGTCCTGGTGATTGCAGCGCTGCTGGGATTCCCGATCGAGGATGCAGGCGAAGTCATCGCCCTGTCAAACCGCATGGGCTCGACAGTCGATGGCGCCGACGCCATGGCCGCAGCCGGCGAGTTGCAGGAATACATGCGCGTTCTGGTGGAGCGGAAGCGGGGCAATCTGGGGCAGGACGTGATTTCGGATTTCATCCGCGCGCAGGACGAGGATCCGGATTTCTTCTCCGTTCGCTCGCTGGAATCCTTCGCCGCCGGGCTGGTGTTTCCGGGGCACGAAACCACCGTTGTGCGCATGGACTTCGGCGTGCTTTACCTGCTGAACGATCTCTCCCTGCGCGACTGGTTGATGGCCGATCCGGAAGGCCGCATTGACCAGGTGGTAGACGAAGTGTTGCGCATGACTTCCGCGCACAATTTCGGCCTGATGCGCTATGCCAACGAGGATATCGAGATCGGCGGGGTAAACATCCGCAAGGGCGATCTGGTGATCATTTCCGATGCCGCCGCCAACCGCGACCCGAAAGTGTTCGACCGGCCCGAGGCGTTCGATCCAACCCGCGAGGCAACCCGCCATCTTTCGTTCGGCCATGGACCGCACAAGTGTCTGGGGATGACGCTGGCGCTCATCGAGATGAAATCGGTAATTCTATCGTTGTTCCGGCGCTTCCCGGATGTGCGGCTTGCAATCGATCCGAGAGAGCTGGCGATCGACAACGCCCGGCTTGGCGGCGGTGTGGAAGATGTGCCGCTGATCTGGTGAGCGCTGACCCGCAGCCAATTCCGCGATGGGAGAAAACGACAATGTCTGCAATCACGGCCAGAGATCTCAGCCCTGCCTTCGGTTCGGAAGTCTTCGGGCTCGAGACATGCATTCCGCTTGACGATGATACGATCGCTGCGCTGCGCAAGCTGTTTGATGAGCGTGGATTGCTTGTGTTCCGCAATACGCCGCTCGACATCAGGTTCCAGACCTATCTCTCCGAGCTGCTGATCGGCAACGACGTGCCCGACCCCGATGCGCTGACGGTCAAGGACAATTTCCTGATTTCCAACCGCGAGCCGACAGGTGCTGCCCCTTACGGCCGGCTGCTCTACCATTCGGACCAGATGTGGTCGGGCAAGGACCGGGTCGACCTGATCTCGCTCTATGGCCGCGAAGTGGGCCAGCCGGCGACGCCAACAATGTTTGTCAGTGCGGTCGAGGGCTGGGACAGCCTGCCCGCAGCTTTGCGCGCGAAAGTCGAAAACCGCTTTGCCATCCAGCACTACGATTCTGAGGTCTATCGCAAGCGTGCTGCCGGCGACACCGATGTGCTGGTCTCGACCTACGATACCGGCGAGGATTTCGTCACCACGCCGATCGGCTTCACCCATCCGCGCACCGGAAAGATCATCCTCTATGTCTGCCAGCAGACCACCCAGCGGATCGAAGGTCTCTCCGAGGAGGAAAGCGACAGACTGCTCGATGCCTTGTTCGATCACCTCTACGCCAGCGACAAGGAACTGGCGCACCACTGGCAGGAAGGCGATTTCATCATCTGGGACAACCTGTCGCTCCAACATGCCCGGCCCAATGTTGTTCTCGACGGTCCGCCACGGACTTTGCGCAAAACCATTGCACCTTTCCCCAAGTCAGCAATTGCCGGACCGAAATATGCCAGTTTGGCCAAGGGCTGATGCGCGCTGAAGTGCTCAACCTGCCGGAAATCGGCCTGGCGCCCCATACTCAAACCCCGCATGAAAGACGCCGCCGCAATATTGGCACCGGAACTGGCGCATGCTGAATAGGCATCGCCAGATGCGCAATTGAAACCACGAAAAAGCCGGATCGACAAAAGACGCGATTGCACTGAGGATTGAATTGCCGAAAGGTATAAATTCAGGTCCGATCGAAAGATCGTTTCGGTTGAAATTCTGTGAATTTTGGAGGAACGCGTGTGGCACAGACCAATTTGGGAATAGAGCCCCAAACCCTGAAAGCGATCTACGGCGAAATGGCGAGGATACGCGCTGTGGACACGGCGATCCAGGCGGGGCTTTCGGCCGGAAAATTCACCTTTACCTATTGGCCAATGACCGGACAGGAATGTATTCCGGCAACGATATCCCAGCTGATCACTTCGCGCGATTATATGGTCACCACTTATCGCGGCATCCACGATCAGGTTGCCAAGGGCGTCGATCTTGTGGGCATGTTTGCCGAGGCGCTCGGGCGCGAGGGTGGGGTCAATAAGGGCAAGGGCGGCAGCCCGCACATTTCCGACCCATCGTCAGGCTCGATGGTTACCACCGCCATCGTGGGGGCCGGTACTCCGATCGCCAATGGCCTTGCCATTGCGGCAAAGGAGCGCGGCGAGGATCGGGTAACCATTGTCAACTTCGGAGACGGTGCCACCTCTATCGGCGCGGTGCACGAAGCCATGAACCTGGCTGGCATCTGGAAGTTGCCGGTGATCTTCCTGTGTCAGAACAACCAGTGGGGTGAATACACGCCAGTTCCGGAATACACGGCAAGTCCTGATTTCGCCGTGCGAGCGCAGGCGCTGGGTTTTGCGGGGCATGTGCTCGATGGCAATGACCCGGTCACCTTCCACGCGGCGATGAAGGATGTGATCGCTAGCGTGCGCCGGGGAGACGGTCCGGTTTTTGTTGAGGCGCGCACTTATCGCCTTGGTCTGCATGCCGGGGTCGGCGACAACAAGAGCGTTACCAAGGAAGAGTTGGCAGTTCACAAGGCTCGCGCTCCCTTCGATAACACCAAGGCATTGCTGATCAGCGCGGGCATTTGCGACGCCGAGGAACTCGTAAAGATCGAAGCGGCGGCAAAGGCTGAAGTCGAGGCGGCGATTGCCAAGGCGATGGAGAGCAATCCCACGCCTGAAAGCGAGACAATCATCGACGTCTTCGCTGATAGCGATTGCGTGCCGCGCCGTGGCCATTACCCGATACGGTCTGCCGAAGGCGACCTGCCGGGTGAGCGTAAGACAATGTCAATGGTCGAGGCCATCCGCGATGCACAACACATCGCGATGACGAAGAACCCGGAAGTCTTCATTCTGGGCGAAGACGTCGGCGATCCGCCGGGAGGTGTTTTTGGCACAAACAAGGGGTTGCAGGACGAGTTTGGTCCGAACCGCGTGCGCCCGACTCCGATTGCAGAGCAAGCCATCATTGGCGCCGCGCTTGGTGCTTCGATCGCCGGAATGCGGCCAATCGCGGAAATCATGTTCACAGACTTCTTCGGTGTCTGCCTGGACCAGATCGCCAACCATGCTGCCAAGCAGCGATACATGTCGGGCTCGGCAACCCACGCTCCAATGACCATTCGCGTGCAAACTGGCGGCGGCGTTGGCGGTTTTGGCGCACAGCATTCGCAATCTACGGAAGCCTGGCTGCTGCATACGCCTGGCATCAAGGTGGTCTATCCATCCAATCCCCTCGATGCGAAGGGGCTGTTGTTGTCAGCGATAGATGATCCGGATCCCGTGGTCATGCTGGAATCGATGAAGTTGCTTTTCACGCAGAAGGCTGAAGTGCCCCTTGGCGATTACCGAATTCCGCTGGGAGTCGCGTCAACCAAGCGTGAGGGCACTGACATCTCGCTGATTTCTTATGGTTGGCAGGTGCAGCAGTGCCTCGAAGCCGCAGAGGTACTGGCCAAGGAAGGTGTCAGTGCGGAAGTGATTGACCTGCGATCGCTTGTTCCGATCGATTATTGCCGCATTCTCGATTCTGTGAAGAAGACAGGCCGCGCACTGGTTGTCCATGCGGCGGTCGAGTTTTGCGGGCTAGGTGCAGAGATTTGCAGCACGATCAACGAAGAGCTCTGGGGCAAACTTAAGTCACCGGCCATACGTTTTGGCGCCGAATACGCTCCGATGGCCTATTCCAGCGTGATCGAAGCGAGCCAGGTGCCCAGCGCCAAGTCGATCGTCGCTCGTGTACTTGCCGCTGTGAAGCATTGAAATTTGAAAGGCTGATAGAATATGGCGATTACACTTACAATTCCGAAACTGGAAATGTCGATGAGTGAAGGCACACTCGCCGAGTGGATTGTAGCGGATGGTGCCGAAGTTAAGACAGGTGACTTCATCTATATTCTGGAAACCGACAAGACCGCGCGTGAGGTTGAATCTCCATCTGACGGTATATTGCGGCATAAGGCGCCTGCTGGCGAAACATACGACGTTGGAACTGAGATCGGTGAAATCGTTTAGCGGCCATTGAATGTCGTATGACATGACCTGGGTTTAATTTGCCCTCCCCCGGTTCGTTGTATTCCGGTTATCTGCAAAAGGCTTAGGAGTTCATCAGCCATCTACCGATGATCGGTATTTTCCGCCTACGAGTGGGTCTGGTTGCCCTTTTATTCAGGAGTGAAAGAGTGGCCAATCAGGGTCATTGGCTTCCAGGTTCCCTAGAGGAACGCCTCGACCGGATCGAGGCAGTTGACCAGATCCGCCAGCTGGCCTCGCGCTATGCCTTGGCGGTCGACACTCGCAACATGGACGATCTGGCCTCGCTATTCGTCGAAGATGTGCGGGTGGGACGCGACGAACATGGACGCGAAGCGATCAAGCGTTGGTACGGCAGATCGCTCGAGCGTTTCGGCACCTCGATCCATTTCATCGGCAATCACGTCATTGATTTCATCTCGCCGGATGAGGCGACCGGCGTTGTCACTTGCCACGACGAGCTGGAAAAGGGCGGTGAATGGCAGGTCGGCAAGATCCAGTATTGGGACACCTATGTCCGCCGCAACGGCACTTGGTATTTCAAGCGGCGCAAGCTCCACCGCTGGTATCTGGTTGATGCGTTGGAGCGGCCGAGCCATAATGGCGGGGTGAACACCGACCCGCGCTCGCTGACGGTCGGTCAGCTTCCCGATGTCTGGCCGAGCTGGGAACGCTTCTGGTCGGAGCGCGGCAAGACGCCGCGCTGAGCCGGAATTGGTAGACACCATGCTCCGGACCAGCCTGTTCTTCGACATGCGCGCGCCAGCCTTCGGCGCGCCGTCGCGCGAAATCTATGCTGCCGCGCTTGAAATGTCCGCATTCGGCGACCGGATCGGCGTGACCAAGGTGGGCTTCATGGAGCACCACGGTTGCGACGATGGCTACCTCACTAATCCTTTCCTGATGGGCGCGGCGGTGGCGGCGCGCACCACGCGTATCCGAATCAATCTGGGCGCAGTGATCCTGCCGTTGCACGATCCGCTGAAAGTGGCCGAGGACATCGCCATTGTCGATCAGATCAGCCAGGGGCGGATCGAGGTCATTCTGGGCGCGGGCTATGTGCCGTCGGAATTCGCCCGCTTTGGGGTTTCGCTGCACGACCGTGCGAATCTGATGGACCGCGGTATTGAGACGATCCTCCGCGCCTTGTCAGGCGAGGCGACGGACGGCGAGGGGCGCGATATCCTGGTGCGCCCGCTTCCCATCCAGGATCCGAAGGATATCCTGTTGGTGGGTGGCGGCGTGAAGGCATCTGCACGGCGCGCGGCGCGCTTCGATCTGGGGTTTGCTCCTGCCAATCCCAGGCTTTTCGCGCTCTATGAGGAAGAAATGCGCGCGCGCGGGCAGGCGCTGCGCGCCATGCATGGGCCGGGCCGCCCATTGTGCATCCACCTTGCCGAGGATGTCGAGGCTGGCTGGGCGGATCTGATGCCGCATGCCGTCCACGTCGCGAAGTCCTATGCTGCCTGGGCCGACGAGACCGGCATGGTCAAATCGCCGTTCCACGGCCTTGGCAGCGAAGCCGCAATGCGCGCCGCCGGAATTTTCCAGGTCTGGACCACCGACGAATTGCTGGAACATGCCTCGGGCCTGCAATCGCCCGCCACACTTGGTTTCATGCCGCTGCTCGGCGGCCTCGCGCCTAAGGCCGGCTGGCGCAGCTTGCATTTGCTTGAACAGGTTATGCCGCGCTTGGCTGCGCTGCAATCGAAAGGAACATCCAGTCTATGAAGATCGCTGACATCAAGCATGCTTTTGTCACCGGCGGCGCAAGTGGCATCGGGCTCGGCGCGGCGCGCGGCCTTGCCGCGAGAGGGATTGCCGTGACGATCGCCGACTTCAACCCGGATGCGCTCGCTGATGTGCTCGCTGAGGGCATCGCGAAAATCCGCGGGGTGCAGATGGACGTGCGCGATCGCGCGGCCTGGGTAAAGGCGAAAGGCGATGCTGAAGCGGCATTCGGCCCGGTCGACCTGTTGATCAGCAATGCCGGCATTGCCTCGGTTGGCTATGAACTGGCCGATATGGATCCGGAATCGTTCGACCGGATCGTTGGCGTCAATCTTTTTGGGGCATTCAATGGCATTTCCGCATTCGCCGCGGACATGCGCGGGCGCGGTCGCGGGCATATTGTCAGCACGGCTTCGATAGTCGGCCTCGCCTCGCCGAAGAACGGTGTCGGCGGCAACTATGTGGCCTCGAAATTCGGCATCGTCGGCCTGAGTGAAGTGCTGCGGCTGGAAATGGCACCGCACGGGGTCGGGGTTTCGGTATTGTGTCCCGGCTACATGGCGACAGGCAACGGGCGCAATCCCATCCGCTTCGCTAACGATTCACGCAAGGTTGCAGGGCTGGGCGATAGCCCGGGGGGGCGGGTGGAAGATCTGGTTCCACGGCTGCTGGCCGGGATCGAGGCGGACGATTTTTATATCATCTCCCACTGCGAACACGAATGGCCCAATGTCGAGCGGCGCAGCAAGGAGCTCGAAATGGCATTCAATGGTGGTGATAAATACAAATAATTTAACGATAATTGGGAGGTTGTATGAAGCTCGAATTTGCAAGACATGCATTCATCACCGGCGGCGCAAGTGGCATCGGCCTGGCGGTGGCCAAGGCGCTGGCGAACAGGGGCCTGCGCGTCACCATCGCCGATGTGGATGCCGAGGGGATCAAGGCGGCGGTGGCGGCGCAGGGCGATATGTTTCGCGGCGTCGTTCTCGATGTCCGCGACCGGGCCGGCTGGGCGGTGGCCAAGGCCGAGGCCGAGGCAGCCTTCGGACCCGTCGATATCCTGTTCAACAATGCCGGCATTGCCTCGTTCGGGATCGAACTGGCCGATATGGAGCCCGAAGTGTTCGACCGATTGATCGCGGTGGACCTGACCGGCGTGTTCAACGGCATTTCGGCCTTTGCCGCAGACATGCGCGCGCGCGGGGCTGGGCACATCATCAGCACGTCGTCGATGTCGGGCATCTGTGAGCCCAGCAACGGCATTGGCGGCAGCTATGCCGCTGCCAAGTTTGGTGTCGTCGGCCTGTCCGAGACCTTGCGGCTGGAGCTCGCCCCGCACGGCGTTGGCGTCAGCGTGCTGTGCCCCGGGATGACGGCAACCGGCATTGCCAAAAACAGCGTGGCTCTGGGTGGCGGGGTGCGCATGCCGGAGCAGCGAGCGGTTGCTGAGGGGCAAGCGCGGCCGCCAAGTCCGTTTGAACACGGGACGGCCGAAGAATTGGCAGTCGAGGTGCTGCGCGGGATCGAGGTCAATGCGCTCTATGTCATCACTCACCCAGGGGGCTGGTTGCCATTGGCGAAATCGCGCCACCAGGCAATAGAGCAGGCCTTCACAGTCATGCACGGCTAGCGCAACTGGCTTGTGCCGCAACGGGATGTGCATTATAGTAACTGCTATGTTATTTTGGCGGAACCTCTTCGCCGCAAGGCTGGGGCCAGGTTGTCATGGGAAGTCTGCAGGTTAGAGCGATCCACCCCGGCTTCGGCGCAGAGGTGTCAGGTCTGGAGCCCAAAGTGCCGCTGGCCGATGATACCATCGCCCAGCTGCGCCACCTGTTCGACGAAAAGGGCCTGCTGGTTTTCCGCGACATTGATGCGGACCTTCGGTTCCAGACCTATCTCTCGCTGTTGCTGATTGGCGAAGATCCCTTGGCCAATCCTGACCAGAGCCTTGATTCGCCTTCCGCCCGGCGCGAACTGCTGGTGTCAAACCGGGAGGAAGGCGGCAATGCCCCGGTCGGCCGTCTGCTTTATCATTCCGACTACATGTGGCGCGACGATGTGTTCCGGCTGCTTTCGCTTTATGGCCTGAAGGTAGAACAGCCAACCAGTCCGACCATGTTCGTTAGCGCGGCCCACGGTTGGGAAACCCTGCCGGACGAATTGCGCGCCCGGGTGGAAGGTCTTTACGCGATCCACGGCCAGAACGCCTCCTATGACGTGCGCAGCGGCGGCGATGCCGATGTCTTGCTGCCCAAGTTCGCCGACGAGGAAACTATTCGCCTGCCGATCGCCTTCCGCCACCCGCGCACTGGGCAGACGCTGCTCTACGTCACGCCGCAATTCACCCAGCGGATCGACGGTCTAAGTGATGCCGACAGCGAGGCGCTGCTGGGCGAACTGTTCGATCACCTTTATCGTCCGGACGTTGAAGTGCAGCATCTCTGGCGCGAACGCGATCTGGTGATGTGGGACAATATCGCCCTGCAGCACGCCCGGCCTAACATCACTTATGAAGGCCCGGCGCGCACCCTGCGCAAGACCTTCGCCCCACCGCCGGGTGCAAATGCAAGCAAGCGGCCGGAGTTCACCACTGTCGGTGCCTGACTTGCGCTGATTGGCGAGCATGTTACTGACAGTGGCATGACAGATTTCCCCGGCAACCCGCCGAATGCAAATACGCCGCCGCGTCGCCCCGGCTCGATCCGCCGCACAACCACGCACGATTCCAACCGTCCCGATGGGCTGGATGGTCCAGTGGTTCATGTGGCCAAAGGGCGTGACTTGCTGACGATCGATATTGGGCAGGTGCGGGTGCTCGACCAGACACAAATTGAAGCCACGATCGATTATGCGCGAGTGGCGATCATCGCTATTGCAAGCCTTCCTGCCGATCCGGCACTGCCTGCCCTAGCGGGGAAGGGGGCCTATTCGGGCTTTCGTCGCTCGGTCGAAGAAGTGTTGCCGGGCGAGATGGCATCACACCGGGTGCGCGCGCAACTGCTCGATGATTTTCCGCTGGCCGTCATGGGAAACGGACGCGCGCTGCGGGCAGAAGGCAAGCGTATCGGAATTGCCCGCCGCGGCGCACTGCCGGTCGATCAGTGCGCCGGCTGGGCGGACGGCGGAACACTCCTCAAGGGCTTTTCCGAACTCGGCCCACCAATCCGGATCGGCCCGCGCTGTCTGGCGCTGGCAGACAGCAGCGATCCGGCCAGCTGGCACGCCTTTGCGCCGCTCGCTCCCCATGGCACCCGCCGTGCCCGGCGACTGGACATCTGGCAGGAGGGTGGTCTGGGTCAAGGCGACTGCTTCTTCCGCGACAGCCACATGGACCGGTCGGGTATCGAGACAGTGATTCACGAGTGGCGCCTGCGGATCGCCTTCGATCCCGCGACCCGCTGCTTCGTCAGCGCCGAAGCCGAAGCCGGGCCGCTGCCCTATCCCGAATGCCCGTCATCGGGGAACAGTGCATCGCGGCTGGTCGGCGCTCCGATTGACGGGCTGCGCCGCGCCGTGGGGCAGGACTTCGTGGGCCCATCGACCTGCACGCATCTCAACGACACATTCCGCGCGTTGGAAGATGTCGGCGCGCTGTTCGATCGTCTTGCCGCTGTCGCATGAGGCCAAGAGTCCTTCCCCCCTCCCGGACATCTGCCGAGCAGCTATGGCAGTGCGGCAGGGCACCGCCATGCCCGGAAAAAGGATGTGAAAATGGAGGAAGCCCCGCTGGTCCTGGTTGAAGAAGACGACGGCA
This sequence comes from Sphingomonadaceae bacterium, assembly GCA_947473355.1. Lineage (GTDB taxonomy): Bacteria > Pseudomonadota > Alphaproteobacteria > Sphingomonadales > Sphingomonadaceae > Novosphingobium. The sequence continues at coordinate 177,375 of CANJCQ010000001.1, forward strand.
TTCTGATCGTCACGCTTAACCGCCCCGAGAAGTACAATGCGCTCAGCATCGCCATGGTGCGCACCATTTCGGATGCGGTGGACCGGCTGCGCGATACGCCTACGATCAAGGTCATGCTGATCCGCGCACGCGGCAAATATTTCTCGGCCGGCGCCGATCTCAAGGAAGGCAGCCACCAGCGCCCGACGACGGGTTCGGGCATCCGCGAGATGCACCGCCGCATGCCCTCAGACATGCGCCGGATTTGGGACGAAATCGAGGCGGTGGAAAAGCCCTTCGTCGTCGCACATCAGGGGCCATGCGTGGGCGGCGGACTGGAACTGTCGCTTTCCTGCGATTTCCGCCTGGCATCGGAACATGCCCGCTATGCCTTTCCCGAAGGCAAGTTCGCAATCCTACCGGCGACCAATGGCGTCAGCCGCCTGACCCGTCTGGTTGGCGCAGCATGGGCGCGATACCTGATCATGGCCAACAAGGATGTCGACGCGAACCGCGCTTTGATGATGGGGCTGGTGCATGAGGTCTTCCCGGCGGAAAGCTTCGAGGAAGACGTGCTCGCATTCTGCCGTCATCTGGCGCAGCAGAACGGCGAGCAGATGGGCACTGCCAAGATCGCGATCGAACTGGCCCGCGATCTGGGCGCCCATCAGGCAGCCTCGGTGGAACGCCTCGCCAATTCGGCGCTGATGCTCGGTCCTGAATCGCAGCAAGCGCGCAACGCCCATCTCCAGTCGATAGGCAGCGGAAAAAAGGAAGGCTGAAGCTTGCGCTTCGGCCAAACGGACAAAGGACAGTTTCAATGAGTGAGCATGATCTAGTCGATCTTGAAGGCCAGGTGGCGATCGTCACGGGCGCGGGCCAGGGCGCTGGACGGGCAATCGCGCGAGAGCTGGCCCGGCACAATTGCGGCGGGGTCGCGGTGAATGATTTCGTCGCCGAGCGCGCCGAGGCCGTGGTCGCCGAAATCCGCGCGACCGGTGTTCCGGCCATGCCGGTCTCGTTCGACGTCGGCGACATTGCCGCGGTGCGCAGCGCCAACCAGGCGATCAAGGACGAGCTCGGCGCAGCGACGATCCTGGTCAACAATGCCGGCAATGCCGGGCCCGTCGATGACATAAACCTGTCCCCGATGTTCTGGGACGAGGATCCCACGGCCTGGGACAAATTCTTCCGCACAAACATGTATGGTGTCATGAACTGCTGCCACACGTTTATTCCGAACATGGTCGAGGCGCGGAGGGGCCGGATCGTGACGATCGTTTCCGATGCCGGACGCGTCGGCGAGGCCCGGCTGGTGGCCTATTCCACTGCCAAGGCCGGTGCCGCCGGTTTCGTGCGCGCCATTGCCAAGGAGGCGGGGCGCTTCAACATCACCAGCAACGCCATCTCGCTGTCGTCGCTGGAGCCGCCGTTTCCGCCCGAGAAACTGGCCGAATTCCTCGATTCGGATCACGCCAGGGCCCATGCCGCACGCTATGTGATCCGCCGCTATGGCAAGCCCGAGGATGTTGCTGGTCTGGCGACTTTTCTTTGCTCGAAGGCGGCGGAATGGATCACCGGGCAGACCTATCCGGTGAACGGCGGCTACAGCTTCGCGGTGTGATGCGGCGTTTTGACTTCTGCCTTGTCTGGGTCTGATGGCAGCATGCCGCGCCTTAGCATGTCGAGCGACAGGTCGATGCTGGCGGCGACATCGCTGCCATAACTATCCAGTCCGCCGCCCGCGAGCATCAGGATAGCGCGGTGAAGGTCGGCGATGGTGAGTTCCGGCCTGACGTGCCCGGCCGCCTTGGCCCGTGCCAGCGGCCCGGCTAGTGCCTCGTCGACCCAGCTGCGGAACGTCCCGCTGGTAGGTGCGGCCTGCCGGTGCATCGGCACGACCTTGGCGAGACCGCCCGAGATGATGGTTTTCGTGGCAAGCAACTTGAGACCAAGAAACAGGGCGTCGTCGCGGTCGGCCCATTGGGCGAACTTTTCGGAGAGCTCATCCATGTGGACCTTGAGCACTGCGGCAGAAAGCGCGTCGCGATCGGGGAAGTTGCGGTGCAGGGTGGGGCGACTGACTCCGGCGCGTTCGGCGATCTTCTCGAAGGGCACGTCATAGCCGTCACTGGCATAGAGCTCGACCGCAGCATCGATCAGCCGATCAAGCCGCTCCTGTGCGTCCTTTCGCAATGCCGTCTTGCGTTGCTTCACGAAATCAGACTCCTGAAAATATCTGTCAGGGGAGTGACTAAAAGAAGTGTTCATTGATGTCCACTTGTATTAGGCTGCGATTCGCCAACGGACACAGGCCCCAATCAGGGCCTGTGCATGTAGGGGAGAAAAAAGATGGAAAAGCTTACAATCGTCTCGGTCGATGGCCACGCGCAGATGCCACCCGAAGCCTGGCCAAAATTTCTCGACAAGCGCTATCACGATCACCTTCCCGCGCTTATCAAGGAGAACGCCAGCTATACGCGGATCAGCGGCCACTTCCTGCAGCGCCTGCACAATTCCGATCTCTACGACATCTATGATACCGACCATGCGCTGCGCAACGGCGGCATTATGGGGGTATGGGATCGCAAGACGCGTATCCAGGAGATGGACCGCGAAGGCATTGCCGGCGAATTCGTCTACAGCGGCGATCCGCGTGCATCGGGATTGTTCTATCAGTCCTCGAACTGGTCGACGACGATGGAGCTCTGCCAGGCGGGGGTGAAGGCCTACAATCGCTGGCTGCTTGACGAATTCGGCTCCGAGTCCGACCGGCTGTTCCTGATCGGCATCATCGGCTCCGCGCCGTGGCGCGATGTCGATGAAATGAATGCCGAGCTAGACTGGATTGCCGACAATGGCTTCAAGGCCGTTTCGGTCCCAGGCTTCACCGCCTATCCCGGCCAGCCGCCACTGTTTGACAAATATTGGGACCCGTTCTGGGCACGCTGCCAGGAACGCGACATCACCTTGTGGATGCACGCGGGCCAGGGCGAAGGCCAGGGCGAACTGGGCGCGATTTTCCAGCGCATCGGGGATCAGATTGGCGAAGTGGAAGGCGATGTCGGCCCGGCGGTCGACAAGCTCGCCAAGGAGTTCTTCAAGGGCAAGATATTCTCCAGCATCAAGCCGCGCCGGGCGATGTGGCAGATGATGATGGGTGGTGTCTTTGACCGCTTTCCCAAACTGCGCTTGATGCTCAGCGAAATCTATGGCGACTGGCTCGGCCCGACGTTCAAATACCTCGACGAGCAGTTCGAGCAGAACCGCGCCAGTCTGCCCGCCAAGCGCCGCCCAAGCGACTATTACAAGTCGAACTGCATGAACGGCCTGTCCTTCATTCGCCGCTGCGAAGTCGATCTGCGTCATGACCTTGGCGTCGAACGCCTGGCTTTCGGCCGCGATTATCCCCACGGCGAAGGCACCTGGCCAAACACGATTCCCTGGCTCCGTGATGCCATCGGCAAAATTCCCAAGGAAGAGGCGATTGGCATCATGGGTGGCAATGCCATGCGCTTCCTCGGGCTCGACAAGGCCAAGCTCGATGAAATCGCCCAGCGCGTCGGGCCGTCCGTCGACGCGATTTTCGGCGAGCATCCGCCGTTGCCCGATGATCTGATCGCCCACTTCAACAGCCGCGCGCAGTATCTCGGCGCACCCGAGCAGGAAAACCGTATCCCGGAAATTGACCGTGCGATGAAGGAAGACCTCTGGCGCGCCAAGGCTTTCGCCTGAACGAGCGCGCCGGTAGGCCATGGCAACGGAATCAGGAGAGACCACATGGAAAAGCTGACCATAGTTTCGCTGGACGGGCACGCGCAGATGCCGCCCTCAGCCTGGCCTGAATTCCTCGAGAATCGATATCATGACAAACTTCCTGCGCTGAACGCGGAGAACGAGCTTTACACCGCGATCATGGGGCGTTTCATGACTCGCAATTACGGCGGCGACAGTCTGGACCTGATAGATACGGACAATGCGTTGCGTGATGGGGGCTGGCAGGGTGTCTGGAACCTGGATGCTCGCATTGCCCAGATGGACCGCGAAGGGATCGCCGCCGAATTCATCCACAATGGCGATTCGCGTGCTTGCGGAATCTTCTTCCAGTCATCCAATACCGACTATCCGATGGAACTGTGCCAGGCTGGAGTGAAGGCATACAATCGCTGGCTGCATGCCACTTTCGGACCCGAACCGGACCGGCTCTATCTGATTGGCATGCAGGGCGGTGCGCCCTGGCGCGATGTGAACGAGGCGATCGAAGAGCTGGACTGGACCGCCGATCACGGTTTCCGTGCAACCACGGTTCCCGGCTACGTCGGCTACGCTGGACAGCCGCCGCTGTTTGACCCTTATTGGGATCCCTATTGGGCGCGCTGTGAGGAGCGGGGCATTCACCTGTGGATGCACGCGGGGCAGGGCGAGCGGCAAGGCGAGCTGGGTGCGATATTCCACCGCGTCCGCAAGCAGATTGAACAGGAGAAGGGTGACCTAAACGAGGCGGCCATTCGGCTGAGCAGCGAATTCAACAAGGGCCAGATCTTTGCCAGCGTCAAGCCGCGCCGTGCCATGTGGCAGCTCATGATGGGCGGCGTGTTCGACCGCTTCCCCAAACTCAGGCTGGTGTTGAGCGAGATCTATGGCGACTGGATGCCGCGCACCTTCAAATATCTCGACGAGCAGTTCGAGGCACACCGGGGCAAGCTGCCGGCAAAGCACAAGCCGAGCGAATACTGGCAGAGCAATTGCATCAACGGCCTTTCGTTCATCCGTCGCTGTGAAGTGGCGATGAGGCATGAAATCGGCGTCGAAACGATGGCATTCGGGCGCGACTATCCGCATGGTGAAGGCACCTGGCCGAACACCACGCTGTGGTTGCGTGATGCGCTGGGCGGGATTCCCGAGGCAGAAACCCGGGCGATTCTTTCCGGCAATGCTATCCGCATCCTTGGCCTCGATCAGGCCAAGCTAGATTCGATTGCTGCGCGAATCGGCCTGCCCGCAAGCGAGGTATTCGGCGAACATCCGCCGGTCCCCGAAGCGCTTGTCGCCCACTTCCAGAAACGCGGGCAATATACGGCCGCCCCGGAAGGCGACGAACGCATTCCGGAGATGGATGTGATGATGCAGGAAGATCTCTGGCGGCTGCGCGCCGACGCCTGAGACGGAGTGCAATTAAGACTGCAACAAGGCGGGTGGCTGGCATGAGTCAGCCACCCGTTATTTCATGTCAGCCGGAGATCAGGCGATAGCGCCCTTGGCCTTGAGCTGTTCGATCCGGTCCCATTCGATGCCCATTTCCATAAGCACCAATTCGGTGTGTTCCGAAGCTTGCGGTGCGCGTGTGCTGAACTGGGCCTCGCCGTTGAATTGCACCGGCCCGCGCACCAGCTTCAGCGGCGCGCCGCCGTCTGCCGCCTCGACCTCGACGATCATGTCGTTGGCCAGCGCCTGTTCGTCAGTCATCAAATCGGCGATGCTTTGCACCGGTGCCCATTGGCCCTTGAAGGTCTTGAGGTGTTGGCGCCAGTAAGCGAAAGTCTGCTTTTTGAACGCTGCGACAAGAATGTCGCTCGCGGCGTCGGCATTCTTGAACAGCGATGGCGCATCCGCGAAGCGCGGATCATCGGCGGCCTCGGGCACGCCGACATGTTCGAACAGACTGCGGATCAGGCCGGTGGGAGCGAGCGTGCACAGGTTGATCGTGCCGCCGTCGGAAGTGCGGTAATAGCCGATGAAGGGGTTGACCGGATTGCCGCCTGACTTGGGCATGGCATTGGGGTGGACCACCCCTTTTTCGAGATATTGCGCGATGATCGCGCCGCAGGCCCAGTTCGCGGCACTGAGCAGCGATACGTCGAGTTCGAGCGCCTCGCCGGTCTTCTCGCGGTGATAGAGTGCGGCTGAGATGCCGCCGGCAATGAACATGCCACCGATCGAATCGCCGAAAGCGGGTATGCCTTGAGACAAGGGGCCATCCAGTTCCTCGGGCGTCATGGTATTGCCGATGCCGCTGCGCGACCAGAAGATCGATCCGTCAAACCCGCCGACTTCGCGTTCGGGCCCTTTGTTGCCGAGCGCAGAACCTCGCGCATAGATGATGTTCGGATTGACCGCGCGGATATGTTCGATGTCGAACTTGTTTTTCTGGCGATGCTGGGGGAGGTAGTTGGTCAGGAACACGTCGCTCTTCCGGGCCAGTTCATAAAGCACTTCCTGGCCTTCGGGTGTTGACACGTCGACCCCGACGCTGCGCTTGCCGCGATTGGGGTGTTCGATCAGCGTGTGGCGCAGCGGATCGAGCTGGACACCGCCGAAATTGAGGAACCCGCGCTGGGTATCGCCGCGCACCGGATGCTCGATCTTGATGACGTCGGCACCCCAGTCCGCCAGCATGGCGCCGGCTGCCGGCACGAAAGTGAATTGCGCGAGTTCGAGGACGCGGACGCCCTCCATTACCTTGACTGCCATGAGTTTGCCTTGCCTTCTTTGCTGTTTCGCGTCGGTTCTAACGGGTGGGTCAGACGCGTTCGATGATCAATGCAGGAGCCATGCCGCCTGCGGTGCACATGGTGATCAGGCCATAGCGACCGCCGCTGCGTTCCAACTCGTCAAGCGCCATGCCGACGAGGATCGCGCCGGTTGCCCCAATGGGATGGCCAAGCGCGATGGCGCCGCCGTTGATGTTCACTTTCGCGCGGTCGAGATCGTGATCGCGGATCACCATTTCGACAATCGTAGCGAAGGCCTCGTTGATTTCCCAGACGTCGATCTGGTCCTTGATCAGCCCTGCTTTGGCCAGCACCTTGGTGACAGCGCCGCTGGGTGCGGTGAGCATCAGGGTCGGGTGCTCGGCGTGATTGGCCATGGCGACGATCCGTGCGCGCGGCTTCAGGCCATGCTTGGCCATGGCGGCTTGGGAGGCGATAAGCAGCGCCGCCGCACCATCGACGTTGCCAGACGAGGACCCGGCATGATGAACCGGCTCGATCTTGATGTCGGGATAGACCTGGTTGATCAGCCCGCCGAAGCTCGGCTCGCCGGGCCCCGATGGCATGTCGACAAAGGCCGCGAAAGCGGGCTTCAGTTCTGACAGGCCTTCGAGCGTGGTGCCCGGGCGGGGATATTCGTCGTGGTCGAGCACCAGATTTCCAGCATCGTCGAGTACCGGGATCAGCGACTTGGCAAAGCGGCCTTCGCGGATTGCGACCGCGGCGCGCTTCTGGCTCTCGACACCGTAGGCATCGAGATCGGTTCGGGAAATGCCATCCCGCGCGGCTATGGCGTCGGCGGCGACGCCTTGGTGCGTCTGGGGAAGCTTCTCCTGAAGCCGCGGATTGACACCGCCAAGGCCAAGGCTGAGACCAGCCTCGCGCATGCGCCCACCCCAGTCGGCGGTGAACGAGGTCATTTCAGCGCCGCCTGCAATCAACAGGTCTTCCATGCCCGACATGATCGTGGCGGCGGCGATGTTGGTCGCGGTCAGGCTGCTGCCGCAGAACCGGTCGAGCGTGACACCGCTGGTGCCAAGACCGAGCCCGGCGTCGAGCGCGGCCATGCGGCCCATGTCAGCTGCCTGCAGGCCATATTGCGCCGATGTGCCCCAGATCACGTCCTCAACTGCGTCCTCGGGCAGGTGATTGCGAACCTTGATCGCTTTCAAAACGGTCGCGGCGAGATGCTGGGGCAGCATGTCGGCCAGCGCGCCTTTTCCTTTCTTGCCAATCCCGCGTGGGATACGGACGGCATCGACGATATAGGCCTCGGCCATATTATTCTCCTGTGTGTTCAAAACCAAGCGCCGGGATGGCCTCTTCAGGCCCCGGACCAGTCACCCCGGTAAGGCCAAACAGCAGAGCGCCGGCCAGAGTCGTGATGCCGCAAACAATTATATAGGGCTGATAGTCGAAGCCCTGGTGGAGCGTGGCACTGAGGATCAGTGCGCCAATGCCGGTGCCCGCGCTGACCGTCATGTTCATGAAGGCGTACAGGAGGCTGAAGTTCTTCGCATCGAAGCGGCGTGAGATGATATAGGCTCCAACATCGCCTTCCGCCCCTTGCGCCAGGCCGATAACCAGCACTGCAGGAACCAGCAGTCCCATGGCCGGGGACCCCAGCCCAAAGACCACAAACGAAAGCGTCGGGATACCCAACGTAATCATTGCCACGACATGGCTTTTCAACCGGTCCAGACCAATTCCGCACAGGAATCGTCCGATGATCGAACCCAGCGGATAGAGCGAGACCAGCCAGGTCGCGTAGGTATCGCTCACGCCCTTGTCGAGCGCGACCAGCTTTAGCTGAGCTGAGGCGAAAGTCTGCGGCACGTTGACCAACAGCATACCCAGCATCATCATCGGGAATACCGGATTGCGGGCAATGGTCAGGAATTCGGCCTTGCTCATGCGCAGCGGCACCAGTTCCTTGGCCTTGGCCTTGGCATAGTCCGCGCGGCCTATCAGCGATAGCGCCAGCAGCCCGCCAAACGCGCTGATCACGGCAAGCGCGTAATAGCCCGAACGCCAGCCGCTTTGGGCAATGACCTTGCCAATGAATGGCGCGACGATGGCACCTGCCAGCGGCGAAGTACTCATCATGATCGAGAGTGCTAGACCGCGCGCCTTGTCGAACCGGTCGACGATCACCCGGCCAAAAACCAGCGAACTGGTCATCACCCCGAAAATGCTGAGAATAGCGGTGATGACGAGGAATTCCCACAGGCTGCCATGCATGTTCGCGAAAGCGACGAAGCACAAAGTGAGGACGGTGAAACCGATCGTCCCGGCCACGCGCGGCCCCACCCGGTCGGCAAAGCGGCCGACGAAAGGCAGGGTGAAGACCGAGATCATGGGTACCGATCCGACCAGCGCGAACCCCGATTTGGTCCACCCGAGATCGGCGATCAGCGCCGGGCCGAACAGGCTCACGGTGAAAAAACTGATCGCAGCGCCCATGCCCAGTGCGATGCAGGTGCCCAGCAAACGGTTCCAGTTGGAGGCGAGTTCTCCAAAATATGTCATGATCGTCCTCCCCGTATGCCGGTCCGGCTCAATTCCGGCTTCGCGGCAAGCCTAGCACACGCTCGGCAATCATCGAGCGATGAACTTCGCTGGTACCTGCCCAGATCGTGGTGCCATGCGCATAGCGATAGGCGAAATTGATCGCGCGTCCGGGCTCCTCGTCACGCGAGAAGGATTCCGGCGCGGTCAGGTCGAGCAGATCGCTGGCATCGCGCGTCAGCCGTTCGGACGAGAACATTTTCGACATCGGCCCGGCGGCGGGCAGGTTGCGCTTGTTCTGGATGCCCCACAAGGCGCGCATGCCCAGCATTTCGGAGACCAGCGCATCGGCTACGGTGCGGGCAATGCGGGTTTGCGCGGAGGGGCTTTCGATCAGCGGGTGTCCGTCGCGCTCGATCTTGCGACACAGCTCTTCCGCCGCCTCGGCAAGCGCCCGGATTGGGCGCGCATATGTCGACATCTGCTCCAGTTCCAGTGCCGCGCTCATCGTCCTGAGGCCGCCATCGACCTCACCGAGGCGATAGGCATCGGGAATGCGCACGCCGTCGTAGAAGGTGATGTTGGTGCGGTCTTCCATGAACGTCTGTACAGGCTGGATTTCCACGCCTTCCGCCTTCAGCGGCACCATGAACATGGTCAGGCCCTTGTGCTTGGGCAGATCGGGGTTGGTGCGGCAAAGCATCAGCACGAATGTCGCCAGATTGGCGCCGCTGGTGAACATCTTGGTGCCATCGATCCGCCAGCCATCACCATCGCGCGTGGCCTTGGTCTTGACAGCGAAGACATCCGAGCCGGAACCTGGCTCCGAATAGCCCAGGCTGCATATGATCTCGCCGCGCATCAGCGGCCCTAGTATGTCGCTGCGTGCCTGCTCGCTGCCGAACTTGTCGATGATGGTTGCGACCATCAAGCCGACTCCGCCCGGATAGCTGGTCCAGCCGTTGTCGACCCATGCCTGCCTGGCAGCATAGACGGCATAGGGCGATGCCCCGCGTCCACCGCGTTCCTTTGGCCATTCGGGGAACAGCAGGTCGGCTTCGGCCAGCTTTCTGTGCACTTCGGGCACATGGCCATCCCACGAGTGGTGCGCCAGCTTGCGCAGTTCCGGCGAAAGTGTGCGCTCGAAGAAGTCATAGGCTTCCTTCGAGAGCGCCGCCGCTTCCGCGCCGAGGTCGAAATCGATCGAAACGGTGCCGACATCGGGCAGCACCGCGCTTTCACCAGCAAACAGCCGGCGTCCTGCCTGCTCGAGATGCCCCGCCGGATCGCCCCCAATTCCGCCCCATGACTTGGCGCGCAGGTTGTATAGATGAATGTCGGATTCGGTGGAGAGACCATAGCCGCCAAAAGTGCGCGTCGCCTGGATGCAGGCGCGCGAAGCCGTAGTTGCCGCCCACCACAACGCGAGGCTGACATGGGCGGCGGCATTGGCCTCACCATGGGCAATCTGGTGGATCACTTTCCAGACCAGCAGTTTGCCGCCCTCGACTTCGCAGACGAGGTCGGCAAGCGGGTGAGAAAGGCCCTGGAAGGTGCCGATCGGAACGCCGAAAGCATGGCGCTCGCAGGCATAGGCCGAGGCGAGCCGCAGCGCCTCGCGGGCGAGGCCCCCCAGCATCGCCGCCTTGAGCAGTTTCCATTCCTCGACGGCGGCGTCGAATATCGCGCGCGCGGCCTGACTGGAGGCGAGCACGATATGGCTTGCTTGCCCCAGATCGACCCGGGCAGTCCCGTCACTGGCCAGCGTTGCTTCGCCATTTCGCAGACTGTCATCCGGTGTGCACAGCACGATGGCATCGCCCTTGCGCCCCACGACAATGTCTGCGGCCTGTCCGCCCGCCAGCCACTGCACCGGCTTATGCGCGATGTCCTCGAAGGCGATGGTTACAATACTCGAACCGTCGATGACATTGCCCAATGTCCCGGCATCAGTTTCGCTGCCGAGTTCGCCGATCAGGCGCGCGGCTATCAGCGTTTCGACCAGCGGCCCGCAGGCCAGCGTGCGCCCGGCTTCTTCCATGATTACCGCGGCATCGAAGGTTCCCATGCCAAGCCCGCCGCGATCTTCGGCTACCCGCATGGCGAAAGCGCCAAGTCCGGCAAGGCCCGCCCACAGTTCACGGTCGAACCCGGTCGCCTGCGCGGCGCGCACCCGGTCCATTGTGCTCAGATCGTCCAGAAGTCGGGCAAAGGAATCGCGGATCAGCAGTTGATCGTCGTTGATTTCGAGATTCATCTGACGCGCCGTTCCTTGTTGTCTGCAACTGGTCGAAACTAGGCCCGGCATTGGCGTGACCGCCTGCTGGCCGGGCTCTGGACCATGCGACCGGGGAGCAGTCGTCCTGCTAGGAATTACAGTGACAATCAACCCTCCCAGCGGCTTGTCCGGCTTGTGGCAGATGTAATTAAGATAATGAAATAAAAGAATTAAGTTTCCCATCGGCCGGATTGGCATGGCATATTGCGTAGTTGACCTAGCGCCAATGCCTCTTCGCGCAGACAGGACGGCACGCTTGGTCTAACCGGGAGTTACGGGACGGGCATTGGGTGATTGTGGACATGACAGACAATCCAGCTGGAGGAATCACTGCTGAAGCCGTGCTGGATGGCGTGGACCTCACCGGCAAGCGCGCGCTGGTAACCGGCGTTTCATCCGGGATCGGCGCGGCGACGGCCCGGGCGCTTGTCGCGCGAGGAGCCGATGTGGTGGGCACGGCGCGGGATAGTGCAAAGGCAGAGGAAACAATTGTATCCGTGCGGGCTGCTGCCATAACTTCAGGCAGTTTCGAGCTTTGTGAGCTCGACCTTGCCAACCTCACCAGCGTGCGGGCCTGCGCTGACAAATTGAACACACTTGGTAAGCCCTTCGATATTGTCATTGCCAATGCCGGCGTGATGGCCTGCCCCTTCGGCCTCACTGCAGATGGTTTCGAAATGCAGTTGGGCACCAACCATCTCGGCCACTTTGTGCTGGTCAACCGGATCGCCCCGCTGATCCGGTCCAGGGGCCGACTGGTGATGGTCTCATCTTCGGGGCACCGGGGCGGCGACGTCGATCTCGACGATCCGAATTTCGAAACGTCGACCTATAATCCGTGGAAGGCCTATGCCCGCTCGAAAACGGCCAATGTGCTGTTCGCGGTCGAGTTCGATTCCCGGCACGCGCTGCGTGGCATCCGTGCCTGCGCGGTGCACCCCGGTCGCGTCGATACCGGACTGTTCCGTCATCTGGGCGAGGGCGGGCTCGACGGTCTGGTGGCCATGGTTGACAAGGGCCGGGCCAAACAGGGCTTGCCGCCGTCGACGACTCTCAGTCCGGCGCAGGGCGCGGCGACTTCGGTCTGGGCTGCCGTCGTCGCCAGCGGTGACGAGATCGGCGGGCAGTTCTGCGAAAATTGCAGCGTCTCGCCGCTCAACGACAGCGAAGCGCGGTTGGGCGACATAGTCGGCGTGCGCTCCTATGCCATAGATCCTGCGCACGCACGGGCGCTATGGGCGAAAAGCGAGGCGTGGGTGGGCGAAGCATTTCCGCCAGCCAGGGCTTGAATGGCAATCTGACTGCGGCAATGGCCGCGGACGCAAGGACGCTCATCGCATGTCGGAATATCTGCTGGAATTTCGTACCCATTGGCGGGCCCTGGCCTCGGCAACGATCGGTCTGTCCTGCGGCCTGATCCTCAACAGTTATGCGGCCGGCATTATGGGGCCGCATCTGGTGGCGCAGTTCGGCTGGGCGAAATCACAGCTTGCCGCGGTCCAGGTCCTGTCGCTGTTCACTGTCATTGCCTTTCCCGTTGTCGGCCGGATGGCGGATACTTTCGGGGGACGCTGGACAGCTTTGATTGGCATCATTGCTTCGCCGCTGCTGTTCTTCGGCTTCAGCCGGGTGAGCAGTTTCGGCATGTATGCGGTGCTCTATGGGGCGCAGGTCGCGCTGCTCACGACCACAACTCCGCCCACCTATTTCCGGGTCATCGTGCAGAATTTCCGCAAGGCGCGCGGCATGGCGCTGGCACTGGCCGTTGCCGGGCCTTCGCTGGTTGCGGCGATCGGCGGTCCTTTGCTCAACAATTTCGTCGTGGCCCAGGGCTGGAGTGCGGGATATCTTGCCTTGATGGTGTTTACGGCGGCGGGCGGCCTTCTGGCCTTCCTGATGATGCCGCCTGAAATCGGCGACATTTCGGCCCCCATGCGCAAGCGGCCCGCCCGCGAGGATTTTGCCGTCATTTTGCGAAGCAGGGTTTTCTGGGTGCTCGCTGTCAGCATGTTGCTGTGCAACTTGCCGCAGGCAGTAATCGTTTCGCAGCTGGCGTTGATCTTGGCTGAATTCGGGGTGGTCGGTCGCTCGGCTTCGATCATGGTTTCATCCTATGCGATCGGCATGATGGTGGGGCGATTCATCAGCGGCTATGCGCTGGACCGGTTCGCACCGCGCATCGTGGCGGCACTGGGGCTGTCGCTGTCGGCATTCGGTATCCTCGGGCTGGGCCTGACCGGTGGTTCGGTCGTCTGGCTGTCGGCGGCAGTGCTCGCGATCGGGCTTTCGTTCGGCGCGGAGTCCGACATAATCGCCTTCCTGATCTATCGCCATTTCGGCGGCCGAATCTATAGCACGGTGCACGGCCTGACCTCATCGATGGTGGCGGTTTCGGCAACGATCGGCGCGGCGCTGCTGGCCGGTGTGCTGCATGCCACCGACACCTATTGGCCATTCCTCATGGGCACAGGTTTTTGCGTTCTGGCTGGAGGACTACTGTTGCTGGTCTTGCCACGCGAAGGAATCGCGGAAGGCGAGGGCGAAGCCGGGCGGAATTTGGCCGAGGAAGCACCTCATGATCCGCACCCGCAAGTGTCCTGAACCGTTGAGCAAAGGCCGGGCATTTGCCAGCGCATGGGGCCATGCGAAATTCGGTATCGGATTATCGGGACTATGGGCGAAAACCTGTTGCGGGCGAATGTTGATCACCTAATGGCTTGCTGCAACCCATTCCCGGCCTTTCGGGTCGGTTCGCCAAGCGCGCCGAAGTGTGGTCCGACCGGTTCGGACGACGTTCGGCGCCAAGCTGGCCTGCCGTGCCGACTGGCCATCCACGCCTGAACGAAGGATTCTGCAATGAGTGATTCTGCAAGACTGGACGGCAAGGTCGTCGCTGTAACCGGGGCTGGCCGAGGTATCGGTCGCGAGATTGCGCTGCTTTGCGCAAGACAAGGCGCTTCAGTTGTGGTCAACGATCTGGGCACTTCGCCCGACGGTGAAGGTTCCGATGCTGGTCCGGCGGAGGAAGTGGTCGGCCTTATCCGGGAAGCCGGCGGCAAGGCTGTCGTCAACGGGGCCAATATTGCCGATCCGGCTGGCGCTGCCAGCATCATCGAGGATGCGATCAAGAACTTCGGCAAGATCGACGGGCTCGTGAACAATGCCGGCATCCTGCGCGACCGTATCTTCCACCGCATGAGTATCCAGGACTGGAACGACGTGGTCAACGTTACGCTCAACGGCTATTTCTATACCTCGAAGGCCGCGGCCGGCTACTTCAAGGACCAGGGCAGCGGTTCCTACGTCCACTTTACCTCGACCTCGGGCCTTGTCGGCAATTTCGGCCAGGCTAACTATTCTGCGGCCAAGATGGGCGTCGTAGGCCTTTCGAACTCGATCGCGCTCGACATGCAGCGATCGGGCGTTCGCTCGAACTGCATTTCACCCTATGCCTGGAGCCGCCTGATCGCCACGATCCCGACCGAGAGCGATGAAGAAAAGGCTCGCGTCGAGCGGATGAAGACGATGTCGGCCGACAAGATCGCGCCGATGGTGGCCGCGCTGCTGTCCGATGCAGCCAAGGACATCACCGGGCAGATTTTCAGCGTGCGCAAGAATGAGATTTCACTGTTCCTTATGCCGCGCCCGATCCGAACGATCCAGCGCGGCGATGGTTGGACACCGGAAACGATTGCTTCGGATTTGCTGCCGGCGCTGCGCCCGCACATGCCCAAGCTGGCTCGTTCGGCCGACATGTTCCCTTATGATCCGATCTGAGGCCGGGCAATGACCATCGATCCCGCCGCACTTGAGGCCCGAGAGCCCATCGTATCGCGGCAAACTGTCACCAAGCGTGATGTCATGCTCTATGCCCTGGGTGTCGGGGCAGACGAATTGGCCTTCGTCTACGAAGAAAACCTCCAGATGCTCCCAAGCATGGCGACCACGCTCGCCTATCCGGGGTTCGTCTGGAAGGATTTCGATCTCGGAGCAGACTGGAAAAAGGTCCTGCATGGCGAGACCAGCATCGAGATTCACCGGCCGCTGCCGGTGGAGGGCGAACTGATAGGCGAGACGAAGTTCGGCCCGTTCTTCGACAAGGGCGCGGACAAGGGCACAGTCGCTTACCAGACCCGCGAGATCCGCGATGCAGACGGCAACCTTCTGGTGACAGTGCGCAACGGCAGCTTCCTGCGCGGCGACGGCGGGCAGGGCGGTTCCTCCGAGCCGCAGCCGAGGCCGCGTCCGCTGCCTGACCGCCCTGCAGACGAAGTGATCACCATGACCACGGCGGCCAACCAGGCGCTGATCTATCGCCTGTCCGGCGATTACAACCCGCTGCACATCGATCCGGAAGTCGCTAAGGCTGGCGGGTTTGACCGACCGATCCTGCATGGCCTGGCAACCTTTGGCGTTGTGGGTCGTGCGGTGCTTGGCACGCTGTGCGACAATCAGTCGTTGCGGCTCAGGCGGCTCGATGCGCGCTTTGCCAGTCCGGTCTATCCCGGCGAGACGATCCGCACCGAGATCTGGCGCGAGAGCAGCGGCGTGGCATCCTACTGCGCCAGCGTGGTCGAACGCGATCTGGTGGTGCTGAACAACGGTTACGTGGAGTACGCTTGATGGCCGATGTCGGCATTCTTTCCTTTGGCGCCTATGTTCCGCGCCGCCGCCTGCAACGCAGCGCGATCTACGCTGCCAATTCCTGGTTTGCCCCTGGGCTCAAGGGCCTCGCAAAGGGCGAGCGCGCGGTTGGCGACTGGGACGAGGATTCGATCACCATGGCGGTCGAGGCCGGGCGTGATGCGCTGACCGGGATCGACCGGGCCACTGTTGGCTCGCTGTCGCTGGCGTCAACGACGCTGCCCTATGCCGACCGGCTCAACTCGGGCATGGTCAAGGAAGCGCTGACCCTGTCTGACAATGTCGCCGCGCTTGACGTGACCGGGAGCCAGCGTGCCGGCACTTCCGCGCTGCGCGATGCGCTCGAAGCTGCTTCTGGCCGCAAGGCGCCGCACCTGTGCCTCGCCGCCGAAATGCGCAAGACCTGCCCGGCCTCCGATCTCGAGCTCACCAGCGGCGATGCAGGCGCAGGCCTTCTGGTCGGCACGGGCGATGTCGTTGCGAAATTCCTCGGCACCCACAGCCTCACGCTCGATTTCGTCGATCACTACCGCACGCCGGGCATGGACTATGATTATGTTTATGAGGCGCGCTGGATCCGTGAGGAAGGGCATGTCGCGCTGACCGCGCGGGCGCTTAAGGAAGGGATCGCGGCGCTCGGCGTCGATCCCGCCAGCATCGACCGCTTCCTCGTGCCGATTTCAGCCAAGGGTGTGGCGGCGACTCTGGCCAAGAAGACCGGCATTGCCGAAACCGCAGTGGCCGACACGCTGCAAACCGGGTTGGGCGAGGCGGGCTGTGCCCACGGTCTCGTCATGCTTGTCGCTGCGCTGGAAGCGGCCAGGCCGGGCGAGAAGATTCTGTTGCTCGGCTTCGGCCAGGGCGTCGATCTGATCCTGCTGGAAACCACCGATGCGCTTGCCCGGCTTGCCCCGCGCCAGGGTGTCGTCGGCGCGCTTGCCAATGGCGCGAAGGACGAGAATTACATGCGTTGGCTGGTCCACCGCGGGCTGGTCGATATCGACAAGGGCGCGCGCGCCGAACTGGATCAGAGACAGCCCTCAACTTCGCTGTGGCGCCACCGCAAGGCTGCAATGGGGCTGGTCGGAGGACGCTGCACCAAGACTGGCACAGTTCAGTTCCCCAAGAGCGACGTGTCGGTCAATCCCAACAGCTGGACTGCGCATAGCCAGGAAGACTATCCGCTGGCCGAAATTCCGGCGCGGGTGCTGACAGTCACGGCCGACAGCCTCTCCTACTATCCCAATCCGCCGCTCTATTACGGCATGATCGATTTTGACGGCGGCGGGCGCATGACCATAGAATTCGCGGATGTTGCAGGCGAAATCGAGGTCGGGGCCGAGATGCGCATGGTCTTCCGCATTAAGGCTGTCGACGAAGTTCGCGGCATGGTGAAGTATTTCTGGAAGGCGGCTCCGGCTCGCTGACATCCATCGAGGAGTATTGAGATGGCAAGAGGCATCAAGGACAAGGTCGCAATCCTGGGCATGGGGTGCAGCCGTTTCGGCGAGCGCTGGGATATGGATGCTGACAATCTGGTGGTTGAGGCATTCGAGGAAGCGATTGCCGACGCGGGAATCGACGTCAGCCAGATTGATGCTGCCTGGCTGGGTGTGGGCTTCGATGCGATGAACATCGGGCCGTCAGGCCTGCCGCTGTCGATCGCGCTGCGCCTGCCTAATATCGGCGTGACCAAGGTGGAGAATTATTGCGCCAGCGGCACCGAAAGCTTCCGCGGCGCAGTCTATGCGGTGGCTAGCGGGGCGGCGGACATTGCGCTGGCAGTGGGCGTCGAGAAGCTCAAGGACACCGGCTACGGCGGCTTGCCGGTGCGCTCTCGCGGCACCACGCTCGACATGGTCGGTGTTACCGGGTCAGCTCCGGGCAATTTTGCCCAGGTCGCTTCGGCCTATCGCGCCGCACACAATGTCTCAAAAGACGACCTAAAGCGCGCCATCGCGCACGTTTCGGTCAAAAGCCATGCCAATGGTGCGAAAAATCCGAAGGCGCACTTGCGCAAGGCGGTCGACATGGACACCGTGCTCAATGCGCCGATGATCGCTGAGCCGCTGGGGCTTTATGATTGCTGCGGTGTGTCGGATGGCGCGGCCGTAGCCATTGTTACCACGCCCGAGATCGCCCGCGCGCTGGGCAAGAAGGATCTGGTAACGATCAAGGCGCTTCAGATCGCAGCTTCGAATGGATGGGAGCTTCAGCATGCAGGTGGCTGGAATGGTTCTTATTTCCATCCCACCCGCGTCGCTGCCCAGCGTGCCTATGACGAAGCCGGGATCACTGCGCCGCGCGATCAGCTGAGCCTGACCGAAGTGCATGACTGCTTCTCGATCACCGAACTGGTGACCATGGAAGACCTCTTTCTTTCGGACGAGGGTAACGCTTGGCGTGACGTGCTTAACGGCGATTTCGACGCCGATGGCCGCATTCCTTGCCAGATCGATGGCGGGCTCAAGTGCTTCGGCCACCCCATCGGAGCGTCTGGCCTGCGCATGATCTACGAAAACTACCTCCAACTTCTCGGACGCGCTGGTGACCGTCAGCGCAAAACACCGCCCAGCCTGGCACTCAGTCACAACCTGGGCGGCATGCCGAGCCAGAACGTCAGCGCCATTGCCATTGTAGGACTTGCAGATGCCTGAGACCGGACTTGATCCTGAAACCTTCGACGCATTCCTCGACACGCTGCGCCGCTTTGTGCGCGAGCGGCTGGTCCCCGCCGAATCCCGCGCCTTCGAGGAGGATTTCGTTCCCGACGATATCCTTACCGAAATGCGCGAGATGGGGCTTTTCGGACTGGCGGTCCCGCCTGAATACGGTGGGCCGGGGCTTTCCGCCGATCAGTATTACGAGATCATTCTCGAAATTGCATGGGCAGCCCCAGCTTTCCGTTCCGCCATGGCAATCAGTACCGGCATCATCTCAACCGCGCTTAAGCTCGACGCTACCGAAGAACAGAAGCACGAGTATTTTCCCAAACTGCTTGACGGAGCGATTGCCAGCTTCTGCCTGACCGAGCCTGACAGCGGCTCCGACAGCGCGGCAATGAAAACGCGCGCGATTAAGGATGGCGATCACTACGTCATCACTGGCACTAAGCGTTATATCACCAACGGCCCCAAGGCCGAATTCTTCCTGGTGATGGCCCGTACATCGGCGGAAAACCTGCCCAGCAACAAGCATGTCAGCGGTTTCCTCATTCCCGCTGGAACACCGGGTCTGTCCGTTGGCAAGCACGACAAGAAGATGGGGCAACAGGGTGCGATAACCGGGGATGTCATCCTTGAAGATGTCCGCGTGCCGGCCTCGGCCTTGCTGGGCGGAGTGGAAGGCACCGGTTTCAAGACGGCGATGAAGGCGCTCGATGGCGGAAGGCTCAGCGTGGCGGCGACCGCGATCGGCTATAGTAGGCGCATTCTGGCGACGGCGATGAAATACGCCACCGAGCGCAAGGCTTTTGGCGAACCGATCAGCAATTTCCAGCTGATCCAGGCCATGCTCGCGGATTCGCGCATCGAGCTCTATGCTGCAGAATGCATGCTGCGCGATGCCACGAGCGCCTATGCGCGCGGCGAACGGGTTTCGACCAATGCCGCCTGCGCCAAGGTGTTCGCCAGCGAAATGGCGACCCGGATCGCCGATCGCTGCGTGCAGATCTATGGTGGCTCGGGCTATATGGCCGAATATGAGGCCGAACGCTTCTACCGCGATGTCCGTGTCTATCGCATCTACGAAGGCACCACGCAGATCCTTCAGGTGGTCATTGCCAAGGCCATGCTTAAGGAATTCGCCGAAGCGCTGTGACGGCAAAGGATTCGGAAAATGACCGAGCATCTGAACGAAGCGGGAGAACCATGGCTGGTAACCTCCATTGAAGACGGCGTGGCCTGCGCCACTCTCAACCGGCCTGAAGCGCGCAATGCGCTGGCGCTGGAGCTTCGTGAAGACCTGAAGGCGTTCCTCATAGGCCTCAGGACCCGCAGCGATGTGCGTGTGGTCTTGCTTCAGGCGGCGGGCAAGAGTTTTATTGCAGGTGGCGATATCAAAGTCTTCGGACGTGGGCTTGAGATGTCACCTGAGGATCGCTCGGCCGACATGAAGATGCGTGCGAGCGGGGCCGGGGGACTAAGCGAGATCATCCAGACATTGCCGCAACCGGTTATCGTCGCGGCGCGTGGCTTTGCCGTGGGCGTAGGGGCCAGCGTGGTTTTCGCCGCCGACCTGGCGATGGTTTCGGAAAACGCCAAAATTGGATTGACCCATGTCACCCTTGGCATCAGCCCCGATGGCGCGGGAACCTTTCTGCTGCCGCGCCTGGTCGGCCAGAAGCGCGCCGCGCAGATTGCGCTGCTGGGCGAAGTGATGGATGCGAACGAGCTTCTGGACTTGGGGCTGGTCAACTGGGTCGTTCCAGATGGTGAGCTGGAGGACCGCGCCATGGCACTGGCGCGCAAGCTGGCTGATGGCGCTCCGGTGGCGCAGCAGGAAACCAAGCGTCTGCTGCATGGCGCGCTGGACCGCGATATCGCCAGGCAGATTGCCGCCGAGGCCGAGAGCCTGGCGCGCTGCGCTCTTACCGATGACTATGCCGAAGGGCTGCGCGCGATCCTTGACCGGCGCGCGCCCCGTTTCGGCCAGCAAGGAAGCTGAAAATGGCGCTGCGCACCCGCATCACCGAGCTGCTTGGCATCGAGCATCCTGTTGTCCAGGGCGGCATGATGTGGGTCGGCCGAGCCGAACTGGCCAGCGCGGTGTCGAACGCTGGCGGCCTTGGCATCCTGACCGGGCTGACCCAGCCCACGCCAGACGCCCTGCGCGCCGAGATCGACCGCTGCCGAACGATGACCGACAAGCCGTTCGGTGTGAACCTCACCTTCATGCCCTCGGTCAATCCGCCACCCTTTGCCGACTATCGCCGCGCGATCATCGAAAGCGGTGTCAAAATTGTTGAAACGGCGGGCAGCAACCCGAAGGAACACATCGACGATTTCAAGTCGCACGGGCTGACAGTGCTGCACAAATGCGTGGCGGTCCGCCATGCCTTGACTGCCGAGAGGTTGGGCGCCGACGTGATTTCAATTGATGGCTTCGAATGCGCCGGCCATCCAGGCGAGGAAGACATTCCCGGCCTGATCCTGATCCCGGCGGCTGCTGACAAGGTGAAGATTCCGATGCTGGCCTCCGGCGGCTTCGGTGATGGCCGCGGACTTGTCGCCGCGCTGGCGCTTGGGGCGGAAGGCATCAACATGGGCACCCGCTTCATCGCCACGCAGGAAGCGCCGGTGCACGAGAACATAAAACAGTTCATAGTCGGCAACGACGAGCGCTCAACGCGCCTGATTTTCCGCGCTTTCCGCAACACCACCCGCGTTTCGGCCAACAGCGTCTCGAACAAGGTCACCGAGATTCTCAAGAACCCCGATGCAGTGTTCGAAGACGTGCGCGAGTTGGTGCTGGGTGCCAAAGGCCGGATCGCGCTGGAAACAGGCGATCTGGATTATGGCCTGATCACTGCTGGTCAGATTCAGGGTTTGATTCACGATGTGCCTAGCTGCAGCGATCTGATCAATAGGATTGTCCGGGACGCAGAAGCCATCATTTCGGAGCGCTTGGCGGGCAAGGTGGGGAGCATGGCGGACGGTTGATAGTTTGTTCGACAATCCTCGGCACCATTGGCCACTACTCAGATTTACCGGCGCTTTTCAATTGCAAATGTGGAGCGATAAATGAGCAGGGCTGTCGCGTTTCCAGCCGGTCGGGCGGCCCTTGGCAATGGGCTGGCGGTTCCAAGCCAACTTCACTTGCTGGGCAGCTTCGTGGAGCCATGCGCTCGGTGTCGTCGCCATGATCGAATGGCATCCGGGCGAACATTATCCGCGCATCGGTTTTGTCGTCACCGACTTCAGGCTCGATACCAATTATGTCGTGGCCTTCTATGATCAGCGCCATACTGTCCAGCAGTGGATCGAGGAAGACAGGAATTCGGTGAAGTGGACGCGCCTGTCGTGCCGCGCGATGCAGACCGACGCCGTGCGGCTCCGGTTTTACGTGCTGAACTGTAACCTCGCGACCAAACGGGGCCCATCATGAAGCCAATCTGGGGAATGTCAGTTCAGTGGGTCCGGTAGTTCGCTAAAGGGCGAGATGACGAAGTGAGGAGTGTGCAAGTGAGCTATGAAGATCTCTTGGTCAGCCGCAGTGATGAAGGCATAGGTTCGATCGCGATCAATCGCCCTGAGGTGCACAATTCGGTTCGCGCAGGAACCATGGATGAAATCGCGCGGGCGGTCGGCGAACTGACCGACGATTGTGGCGTACGCGCAATTGTTCTCACCTCAACCGGCAAACACTTGTGTTCCGGCGCAGAATTCTCTTTCCTTAAAGAGCTTTCCCAAACTCCTTCGCTTCAGGTGAAGGACAAAGTTTACAAGAGCTTCCAGGGTGCGGTTCGTGCACTTTACCACTGTCCAAAGCCGACACTTGCGGCTTTTTCCGGGGCGGCCGTGACGGTTGGATGCGAATTGGCGATTGCTTGTGATTTTCGCTTGATTTCGGAGAATGCGTTCTTTCAGGAGAGCTGGATCAAGGTTGGCATTCTTCCTCCACTTGGCGGGATGATGTTGCTGCCGAGACTTGTCGGGCTTTCTGCCGCAAACGACATGATACTGCGCGGTCGCGCGGTGAAAGCCGACGAGGCACTAAGACTTGGCTTGGCCAATGAAGTGGTACCGGTCGAGGAGTTTGAGGCTCGTCGGCAGGCATTTGCAGTCGAACTGGCGGCGCTTCCGCCACAAGCATATTCTGCGGCCAAGCAGGGCATCCATCGCGGCCTTGAATCAACCATGGAGAAAGAGTGGGCCGCCAATGTGCTGGCGCAAAGCCTGTTGCTTGGCAGCGACGACTTCAAGGAAGGGCTCGACGCTGTCATGTCACGCCGGGCACCAGTATTTGGAGGTAGATAATCCATGCGCACGCGGCTGACCGACCTCGTCGGTGTTCGCTATCCGATCGTTCAAGGCGGGATGCAGTGGGTTGGGCGAGCTGAGCTCGTCGCCGCCGTCGCCAATGCTGGCGCGCTCGGCTTCATCACTGCTCTGACCCAACCGACACCCGAGGAATTGATGCGCGAGATTGCGCGCTGCCGGGACCTGACCGATATGCCATTTGGCGTCAACATCACCAACTTGCCGACGATAAATGCTACCCCCCTTGCGGAATATCGCCGGGCAGTGATCGAGTCCGGCGTAAAGATCGTGGAGACGGTCGGACGTCCTGAAGACGCAGTGGCCGAATTCAAGCCTGAGGGGATCACGATCATTCACAAGTGCGTCGCTGTCCGCCACGCGCTAAAGGCGGAGGCGTTGGGCGTCGATGCGGTTTCGATAGACGGTTTTGAATGTGCCGGGCGACCGGGCGAAGAGGACGTCGGAGGCCTCGTGCTGATTCCTGCGGCAGCGGACCGGCTGAAGATCCCGATTATCGCATCCGGCGGTTTCGCTGACGGACGTGGACTTGTTGCAGCGCTTGCTCTCGGTGCTCAGGGCATCAACATGGGCACTCGTTTCCTGGCCACCCGCGAGGCTCCGATTCACGATAATGTGAAGATGCAGATCGTTACGAATGACGAACTGCAGACCGACGTTGTGTATCGGCCGTTCCGCAACACTGCGCGCGTTGGCCGCAATGCAATTAGCCAACAAGTCCTCGAAATCGAGCGCTCTGGCGGCACATTCGACGACATCAAACATCTAGTCGCGGGCCTTCGTGGGCGGATCGTTTATGAGACCGGCGATCTCGATGCCGGCATTTGGTCGGCTGGACAGGTTCAAGGATTGATTCACGACATACCTACCGTCGCGCAACTCATCGAGCGGATCATGGGCCAGGCCCGGGAACTGGTTTCTTCCCTCGGAAGAGATTTAGCCACGCAATAGGAATCCGGCCTCAGTGAGGGTGAAGGCAGCTGGTTCAATACCTGCAGGCACCCTGATCGGCCTGGTCTTAGAACTACTTATGCCAAACATAGAGACGCCATGGTACTTAGCTCTGCGTCTTATTGACCATGCAACAACCAATGGAGAATGAGCATTGGAGCAATTAGCGGGTATCGAACTGGAACACGCGGGAACCCTGCTCGTCGGCCAGATGGCAAGGCCAGCAGGCAACGGCCCTTTCCCTGCCGTCCTCGTCATGCACAGCGCGCTCGGCCTTGACAATCACATGCGCGAAGTGGCGCAACGGCTGGCTTCTCTCGGTTATCTCGCAGTTGCGACGGACATGTATGGCGGCGGTGTGCAGATCACCGACCCCTGGGCCAAGGATCAGCCGAACCAAATTGTTGGACGCGATCCGGTGCTGCTGCGCAGCCGCATTTTGGCCTGGTATGACACCGTAGCCAACCTGCCCGAAGTCATCACGGACCGGGTAGCTGCCATCGGTTACTGCTTCGGCGGAAGCTGCGTGCTCGAACTGGCGCGAAACGGCATCCCGGCACGCGCAGTGGTCAGCTATCACGGCGTCCTCACTAGCACAAAGCCGATGCAGCCGGACGTCTATGCCGGTGAGGTCCACGCATACTGCGGCGCACATGATCCCTATGCACCGCTGGATCATATAGAGGGCCTGCGTGCCGAGCTGGCGGCGGCGGGCACAAAGCACACGATAACCATTTTTGGCGATGCGGCCCACGGCTTCACTGACCGCGACTACGACCCAAGGGGCCGCGAAGGAATTGCCTACAACGAACTGGCCGACCGGATGTCATGGGCCGGAACGGTGGAATTGCTCAACGCGGTGTTGTGGGACTGATTTGTCAGCCTAGGTGGGACAACGTAAAACAGGAGGATGACATGGCCAAATCATTGAACGAACTGCTTGACGAAGCGGCAATCAAGGAGTTGCAGGTGCGCTATTGTCGTGCCGCCGACCGCGTGGATTTCGAAGCTTTGCGTGCCTGCTTCCATCCCGATGCGACTGCCGATTACGGGCATGGCGTCTGGAATCTCGACGAATATATGGCGCACGCCACGGAAATGACAGCCAATTTCATCGCTACGACGCACAATACGGGAAACCAACTTGTCGAGGTCGTGGGAGACGCCGCCTGGGCCGAACACTACACAGTTGCGACTCATCGTTGGCCGCCCAATGAGCAAGGTGAGACGCGCGACATGATCGCTTCCGTCCGCTATGTCGACCGGATGGAGCGGCGCGGCGGAGAATGGCTTATCGCCAGGCGCGTCATGGTGCTCGACTGGCACCGGATCGAACCGGTGTCGGGGGTTGACGTCAGCGCGGCGGGTGGCCGGCGCGACCGCAGCGACCCGTCCTATTCGCGCTGACCCTTTTTAATACCAATCGGTCTGGGCCTGAAGTCAGCCGATCGATTCTTCTCCGGCCACCATCGAGCGGTGCATCAGCCGACCACTGGCTGGATCATAGGCCAGGGCACGGTGGAGGGTTCCGGTGTTGTCCCAGACAGCCAGATCGCCCACCTGCCAGTGGTGGCGATGGACGAATTGCGGCTGTGTCGCCCAGTCGCGCAGCCGGACCAGCAGATCGAGGCTGTCGTCATGGGACAGGCCTTCGACATAGCCCGCCGTGGCCCCGACCACGAGCGACTTACGCCCGTCACGGTGTGTCCACACCAGCGGCTGCGAGCGCGACGGGCTGTTGCGCGCGCGCTGGAACTGTTCATAGCTCAGTTCCGGATTTATGTTGCGCTGGAGCTGCAGGTTGGAATGGACCACGCGCAGCCCTTCGATCGCCCGCTTTTCTTTCTCAGGTAGTGCATCATAGGCGGCATAAGTGCTTGCCCATTCAGTATCGCCGCCTTCCGGAGCGAGCTGCTTCGCGCTGAGCACCGAGGCGAGGATCGGTATTTCGTGGGTGGTGCCGTCGAGATGCCACAGCAGCGAGTTCTTCAGTGACCGCGCCGTTGGGCTGACGGCTTCATCAAGGCTCACCTTGAAGATGGCCTGCTGCTTGCCGCCATCCATGGCAAAGCCGTTGTAATCATAGGCCAGGGTGCCCAGCGTCCCGGTAAATACGACTTGCTCGTCGTCGGAAAAGTCTACCTGCGGAAAGATCAGCACCCCGCGCTGCTGCAACAGGGCGCGCAGTTCCTTGCCGTATTTCCCGCTCAGCAAGGTCTCGCGGTCGGAATCGATCCGCGTTCCGATGACTGGAGACAGATCTTCGTAGGCAAGGCCCTTATCGGTGACTGGCATGGTCCTATCCTTCCCCTAAGGCCGTTCAGGCAATCGGCTCTTCGCCTTTCAACATGGTGCGATGCATCAGCCGGCCGCAATTCATTTCATAGGGCAGGGCGCGGTGCAGGGTGGCAGTATTGTCCCACATCACCATGTCGCCGACTTGCCATTCGTGCCGATAAACAAATTGCGGCCGGGTCACCCAGTCGCGCAGGCGGACAAGCAGGTCCTGGCTTTCCACCGGGTCCATGCCTTCGACATAGGCGGCCGTGGAGCCCACAACGAGCGACTTGCGCCCCGATGCATGTTGCCACACCAGGGGCTGCGACTTGGAGGGCCCCCGACGAGACTGCTGGAATTCGGCGTAGCTTGGCTCGGGGTTCTGGCGGGCTGCCAGGGCCCAGTTGGCATGAACCACCCGCAGTTTTGCCAGTTCGGCCTGTTCTTCCATCGGGAGCGCCGCGAAGGCTGCGCAGCTGTTCGCCCATTCGGTTTGCCCGCCTGCAGGCGCAATGCGCTTGGCTGAAAGGATCGAGGCGAGGATCGGCACTTCGTGCATCGAACCATCGAGATGCCACAGGAAATTGTTCCGGAGGCGTCTGATTGCGTGCTGGTCGTCCTGCGCGGCGTCCACCTTGTAGATTGCCTGCGGTTTGCCATCGGGGCCCAGCGTGCCGTTGTTCTCGTGGGCAGGTGTGCCTAGGGTGGCGGTAAAGGCAATCTGCTGTTCGTCGCTCAATGCTGCGGCAGGGAATACCAGCACGCCTCTTGCTGCAAGCAGGGCGCGGATCTGCGCGGCATGGCCGCCACTCAGAAGAGTTCCGGCATCTGCATCAATACGGGCGCCGATAAGCGGCGTCAGATCAGTTGCGGCAATGGTGCATTCGGCTACCGGCATATCGCCCTCTCGCGTGCGAACGGATGATGGCATGCAGCGATGCGATTTTCCAGCATCACGGAACTGTTGGCTCCTGCTAGCTTCCCTGCGACCATGCCAAATTCACATGCGATCTGTCTTCGGCAGTTGGTCCGCGGGAGAGGTGGCGATGGCTTCGCTGGAAACGATCTATGCCGCTGCGCTGGAACCATGCGCCCTGCCGTTCGAAGCAGGGGCAATCATGGAACGGGCTGAGCGGGCGACCGGACTTGGCGACTGGGGCGGTGCGCGCTGGGCGGAGGAGCGTTTTCGCGACCGGCTGGATGCTCTGTGCCGGGGGCTTGAGGACGATGCGCAACTTCACGAGCAGGGCCGATCGCGCGCGCATTCGCGCCTGCATGTGTTGCTCTGCTCGCGGTTGCGGCAGGTCGATCATCTGCGCGGCGCGGGCGCAAATCCGGCGATTGTCGCGCCATTGATCGGCACGGGCATGCCGCGGGCCGGAACGACGTTCCTGCATGGTTTGCTGGCTAGTGATCCCGCAAACCGGGTGGCAAGCGCCGCGCAGGCGGCCATTCCGATACCTCCACCCGGCAAGAGCGAATTCAGCGAAGCGGAGCGTGTGGCGCTCTATCAGTCTATCCTCGATTTTCAGGGCTTTACTGCACCGGATGTCACTGCGATTCATCCCTACGCCGCGTCGGCTCCGGAGGAATGCGTCTTCCTGCAGGAGGCGGCTTGCGGCGCGCCGCTCGGGGCCTTCTACAACGCGCCAGAATTTTCCGGGCTGGTGGCAAAAGCGCAAAGTGGCAAGGATGCCTACGCCTGGCAGATCGGCATGATGCAGAGCCTGCAGGGCGGACGGCCCGGTCGCCGCTGGCTGCTCAAGGCACCTTCGCACGTGATGAACATGGACGGGCTGATCACAGCCTTTCCCGATGCCAGGATTTTCCTCAACCACCGCGATCCCGGCAAGGTTATCCCCTCCATGGCGAGCCTCTATATGAAGCTCTATAGCCTTTGTTCGGACAACAGCGTCGATCCGTTGGCTCTGGGGCCGCGCCTCGTGGCGAATTGGGCAGGTATTCTAAGCCGGCTCGATGCCTGGCGCGCATCCCATCCCGAAGCGACGGTAGTCGATGTCCACTATTCCAGCCTGATCGCCGACCCGATCGGCACGGCAGAGCGGTTGTATGACAGGTTCGATCTCGATCTGTCGGACAGCGCCCGGTCCGCCATGCTGGATCATTGCGAAGCCGATCGTCATGGCAAGGGACCGGTGCGGGCCTATGGGTTGGCCGATTTCGGGCTGTGCGAAGCTGAAATCGAGGAGGCCTTTGGTGCCTATATTGATCGGCACAATATTGTGCGGGAGAAGCGGTCATGATCAATCCGATCGACAATGCAGGCCAGATCGCGGCCGAGAATGATGTCATTGCACTTTGGCAGGACGAGCGCATCCTGGCGGCCCGCGAACATGCAGAGCGTCTGTGGCGCAATGCCTGGGCAGACAGAATTCCCGATGAGTCCGTCGCCGCGGTGGGCTCGGCAGTCGATGAATATATGGCCAACTGGCTGTTCAAGGCCGCCGCCAGCGACAGCCATCATCCGCGCTTCGTGCGCAATTTCATGCCGCCGCATCGCTGGCACGGGCATGACGTTCCAGGCGCACGGACCGGCGGGGACAATCCGGACAACACTTACCGGCTGGCCGGAATCGCCCACGACTCGCACTACCGGGTGACGGGCAGGGCGCTGGGCCGCGAGCCGGCCAACACGACCTTCACACTCGTTGGCGACTATGGCACTTCGGTGACCATCCAGACTATCGAAAGCCACGCGCTGGAGCGGCAGGGCGACGGCTCGTTCGTCATAACCATCGATGATCAGCCGGCGGGTGGCCGCCGCAACCACATCACAACCGCGCCGCATGCCAAATTTCTCTATGTCCGCGATTCGATGGAGGACTGGGCCAGCGAGACGCCCTATGTGCTGGAAATCGAGCGCCTCGGCCCTGCCGCCTCGGCTCCGCTCTCGCGTGACGAGATGGCCCACCGCGCCGCTTTTCGGGCCCGGGACGACGTGCCGCTCTATTTTTGGTTCCAGTCGACATTTATCAACATGAAGCCGAACAGCTGGAAATTCCTCCCGGCCAACCGCGGAACCGGCGGTCTGGTGACCCAGGCAATCGGCCGCGGCTGGTTCGAGCTGGGGCTCGAAGATGCGGTCATTATCGATTTTCAGCCGGGCGGGGCGGCCTATAGCGCGATCCAGATGGGCTCATGGCTGTTCCAGTCGATCGAGGCCCACCGGCTCACTTCGAGCCTGACGCGTGCGCAATGTGTGGGGGATGGTGATGGGCGGATCCGCGCGGTTATTGCCCGCCAGGATCCCGGCGTGGCCAACTGGCTGGATTGCGGCGGCCTGTCGCGAGTGATGGCCATGTTGCGCTGGCAAGGGATGAATTCAGCTTCCAGGCCAGGCGATGAAAGCCCCGGCTTTTCGGCTCGGATGGTCCGACTGGACGATGTTCGCAAGGTCCTGCCGGCAGACACCTGCTGGTTCACTTCTGCCCAGCGAGAAGCGCAAAGGGCGAGCCGCAATGCTGCCTTTGCAAGGCGCTATGATTTGAATGAAGCGAACTGAGGCCAGCTAGATGGCTGCCTTGTCGGCCTTGCGGCTGTCCTTCTCGAGCATCTCATGGGCCAGTCGCCACAGCCGCTCGGCAGATGGCGACATAATGCGCTTTGCGCGGATCAGCGTGAGTGCGAATTTCGGCGGCTGCCCGCCGGTGAACGGCAATTTCACGAAATCGTCCGGAATTCGGTCGGCATCGGTGTAGCATAGCACGAAGATGCGCTTTTGCTGTGCCACGTCGAATACATAGCGCCGGCCTTCCGGAACGTGCACCGGCACCGCGCCGCAATCGAACAGCCATGAATACCGCAAGGAAAGTCGAATCATCTTGGGGTCTTTGATGGCTACGGCAAAAGGCAAATCCTTGAAGTCTTGAATTTCGATTGCCTGTTTGGCGGCAAGCGGGTGCTCCTTTGGCACAGCGATCGTCATATGGAGTTGCTGAAGATCGCAGACCTCCACGTTCATGTCTTCGATCGGGCCAAAGGCAATGCCGAAATCCGCTTCGCCGGATTTCACTTTTTCGATGACTTCGTCGGTCCACTCGGATGCGGAAATGTCGATTTTCACGTCGGGCCTGATTGTCTCGAATTTCTCCAGCAGGCGCTGGCGCCCTTCAACGGAAAAAGTCGCGTAGGCGACACATATGGTCAGTTCCGAGCGCGTGCGCCGGGTCATTTCGAGGGCCTTGTCATGCACCCGCTTTGCCGCGACTTCGACTTCCAGCGCGACTTCGTAGAACTCCTGACCTTCGGGGGTCAGTTGGATGCGCGCGCCGCTGCGCTCGAACAAGACAATTCCAAGCTGGTCTTCAAGCTGCATGATTTGCCGCGACAGCCACGGTTGATCGATCCCGAGCAGCGTCGCCGCCCGGGTAAACGACAGATGTTCCGCAACCGCAACGAAGCGCTGAATGCGAACGAGACTCAGGTTCATGCCACAACAATCAGATCAATGGCCAGACGCCAGCCAGCGCCGTCTAATGGATACCTTGGTCCGGGATTGTCAATCCCGAACGGCACACCTTCCGAGCGGAAACGGGGCGCTCAGCCCTTGTTGCGGATACGTTCGGAGGCTTCCACCATCATCCTGGCACCGCGTTCGCGCAGGTCTTCGTCCGGCAGCGGCAGGACGGCCGGCCCAGCCTCGCGCGAAGGCAGACGGACGGTGGCAGTGGCGAAACAGGTCGCCAGCTCGCGCTGGTTGGTGCCGCGAAGGGTCAGTACCACTGCGCGGTGGCTGCCATCTTCCACCTTGTCGGTGACTTCGCCCGTGATCAGCGTAGTGTCGCCGTGGAAGTTGAAGCCGCGAATCTCGGTGTGCAGATCCGCGATCCAGGCATCGTCGCCCATCCAGTTGGTGATCGCGTGAGTCAACCAGTTGGTGCGCATCTGGCCATAATCGTAGGGCGCGGGCAGGCCGAGGTCCTCGGCGCGCCGCTGGTCCCAGTGGAGCCGCATCATCGAACGCGGAATGCCGTATTCGTCCTCGTTGTAGAAGTTCTTGAGCTTCTGGCGGGTCTTCCAGTCATAGCGGAGCGGGCCGCCGCCATAGGTGTCGCCCAGGCCCCAGCCGAGGTGCGCGGCGATAATGTCCATGGTTCCCAGCGGCCCCTTCACCACCGGCACGATTGCGTCGCCGACCTTGACGTCCTCCCACCAGCGCTTGTTGGCGCCGCGCACTTCCTCGGCAGCATAGTGGGCGTCGATTTTGGCGATCATGTCCGGGGTGTAGTGCTGGCGCGTGATGTCGGCGTGCTTATTCGTCTTTTTCGATCCGCCGCGCTCGGCATTGACGAAGTGCTCATAACGCACCGCAATCGGATTGCCGTTCTGGTCGACATAGAGGTGGCGGATCCGGTCGAGCACGGTGCGCGCGCCCGAAAACGAGGACTGCGCCTTCACCTGCACGTCGTCGACCGACATTTCGCGGTAGATCACGTCGCCGGGGCGGACCGGTCGGAACAACTTCCACTTGGTGCCGACGTTATAGCGGCCGATGCCGCGATAGAGGCCCTTGAACAGCGCCTTCATTTCCGGTGTTTCATAGGGCGGAACTTCGCTGATGCCGGTGGTAACGAGGAACAGCGGCGGGGCGATCGGGCCGCGCCAGCGGGTGCGTTTTGCATAGTCCTCATCGTGCCACAGCTGGTTGTCGTCAGCGACAAAACCATAAGCGAAATGCTTGATTCCATCATGCGAGACCAAGGCATTGAAAGCATCACCGTGGAGGAACTGGGGAATTCCGATCTGGGCGCGTTCACGCTCGATATCCTCATCGGTAATCTTGGCGTAATCAATCTCCGAGACTGTTTCTTTTGCCGTGGCTGTGTCGGACATAGGCTTTCTCCTGATACTTGAATTGCGGTTGGTTCGAATGACTTGCTCTGGAAATCAGCCCTTGGCCATTTCCTTGACCTCGGCACGGATGATCTTCAGCGACGGGGTACGCGGCAGCCGGTCGGTGAACTTGAATGCTGCGGGCACTTGGTAAGGGGTCAGGTTGTCGCGCGCCAGTTTCTCCAGCTCGGCCGGATCTGGCGCCGGCTGGCCGGGGCGGGTCTCTACCACGGCGACAGGGATCTGCCCCAGCCTCTGGTCGTCGATGCCGACTACGACGACATCGGCCACCAGCGGATGTTGGCGAAGCACCCGCGCCACATCATCGGGCAGCACCTTGAAGCCGCCGCGCACGATGGCATCGTCGGCGCGTCCGCGGATATAGAGGAAGCCGTCCTCGTCGAGCGCAACCAGATCTGTGGTTGGCACCCAGCCATCGGTCTTGCCCTCGACGCTGACTTCCAGGATGCCCATGCGGCCATCGGTGATCAGATCGCCGCTCTCCTGGTCCCTGACCCGGATGTCGACGCCGGCAACTGCCCGCCCGACGCTGCCGCGCTTGGCCTTGGCGAACTCCTTGTGGAGGGGCAGCGTCCAGCAAGCCACGCCGCCGAATTCGGTGGCGCCATAGTCGATCAGGATCGGGATACCGTATTTTTCCTCGAAGCCGGCCTGCAATTCAGGATCAAGCGGCGCCGTGCCGCTGCGCACCGCGATCAGGCTCGACATCGCCTCGGCCGGAACGTCAGCATCCCAGATCATGCGGATCATCGCCGGGACCAGCTGGATCACCTTGGGCCGGTGCCTTCGCACCGCGCCGAGGATGGTGTGCTCGATCGAAAACCTTTCCTGCAGCGCGATCGGCCGGCCGGAATAGAGTGCGAGCAGCGCCGAAAACGATCCGGCATGGGCGAGGGGGCGAAAGATGATCGACGGCGACGACTTGATCGAAATCTCGTCGGCCCCGCCCTTGTCGCTGCGCATGCCCACGACCAGCGCCTTGAGGATCGCCTCTTCCGACTGGGGCGAACGCTTTGGCGGCCCGGTCGTGCCGCTGCTCAGCCGCTCGACGACATAGCCGGGCATCGGGTCGCGGTGCTTGCCGGGGCCAACCTTTTCGAGGCCCTCGACCGCGCGGACCGTGCCGCCATTGCTGTCCAGCGACACCAACAGGCCGGCCGTGCCAACCTCGCGCGCGGCTTCGATCACGCCTTCGATCGCCCAGAAGTGGCTGCTGCCCAGGATCACCGGGAAGCGCTGTTCGCGGATTTCGCGGGCGTGGACCTGGGGGGGCAAATGGGGATTGATCAGCGCGCAGCAATGGCCGTGCATGGCGAGGCCCGCCTTGCCGGCAATCGCGCCGGGAAGGTTTTCCGCCACCCAGCCGACTACGTCGTGCGGCCTTGCGCCGGCACCGCAGACCGCCGCGCAGATCGCGTCCGCCAGCGCTTCGACTTGGGCCCAGCTGAAAGTGACGCCCTCGAATTCTACAGCCCAGCTGTCACCGCCCAGTTGCATGACCTTGCGGATTCGATCTGCCAGCACCATTCCATCCACATCCTTGTACGAGCGTCACGCAAGCCGGGCGTGATCCGGCGTGGGGTGCCCTGCCTGCTGCGCAGCAAGCAGGGAAAACCGATTGTCCGCCTCAATCCAATAGGGACTTGCCGCAAGTGAGAGTATCGCATGCAGTCAGGGCGAATGACACATGCCGCGGCAAATTGTCCTGACAGCGCTAGTCTCCTAGAAGCCTGCTTCATAA
This sequence comes from Sphingomonadaceae bacterium, assembly GCA_947473355.1. GTDB lineage: Bacteria > Pseudomonadota > Alphaproteobacteria > Sphingomonadales > Sphingomonadaceae > Novosphingobium. Next base: position 211,116 of record CANJCQ010000001.1, read on the forward strand.
ACGATGTGTGTTCTTCATTGAAACAAGCAGGCCGGGAAGGGGTAGTGCGGATGTCCGCCCAGAAATACCAGGGTCGCGAGGCGATAATCGCGGAGCTTCGCGGCGATGCCCTGTGGCTGAAAATGGACGAGGAAAAGCGTCCCAATGGCGATCTGACCGATCTGCTGCGCCTGGTCAGCAATGATCCCGAGGTGCGCGTCGTCGTGCTGACCGGTGCGGCGGAAAAAGTGTTCTGCGTCGGCGGCGGCGGCAAGGGCGCTGGTTCCAGCATGAAGGAGCGCGATGCATACTGGTACACAGGCATGCAGCTGGCGCGCGATGTCATCCTGGCTGCGCTCGATTGCGAAAAGCCGATCATTGGCCGGATCAACGGCCATGCCGTCGGCAAGGGCTGTTCGATTGCCCTGTGCTGCGATGTGACGGTGATGGCCGAAGAGGCAAAGATCGGCGATACCCATGTGAAGGTCGGCCTTGCCGCAGGCGATGGCGGTTCACTGCTCTGGCCCTATATCGTCGGCCCATTGCTCGCCCGGCGCTATCTGCTGACCGGCGATCTGCTAACCGGCAAGGAGGCAGAACGGATCGGGCTGGTGACCGAATCCGTTCCCCGTGCCGAGATCGATGCCCGCACCGAATATTGGGTAGGCCGCCTGATGGAAGGCGCACCGGCGGCGATAACCATGACCAAGCGCGCGCTGAGCGCCTGGGTGCGCAAGCAGGCGGCCGAGCATCTCGACATGTCGCTGGGCCTCGAGACGCTGACGTTCATGACCGAGGACCACCGCGAAGGGGCGGCGGCGCTGGGTGACAGGCGAACGCCCAGGTTCAGCGGACGCTGAACGCGCGGGACAGGGCAATCCATGCAAATCAGGGTGATAGAATGAGCAAGAGCGAGGGGCCGCTGGCAGGAGTCAGGGTGCTGGAACTGGGGCGGCTGATCGCGGCGCCATTCTGCGGTCAGACTCTGGGCGATCTTGGCGCCGATGTCATCAAGATCGAACGCGTCGGCGGTGGCGATGATATCCGCGGCTACGGACCGCCGTTCCTTGGCGGGCGCGAAGGCGATGGCAGCGCCTCTGCCTTCTACCTCAACTTCAACCGCAACAAGCGCTCGATCCAGATCGATTTCGGCAAGCCCGAAGGTGCCGACCTGATCCGCAAGCTGGTGGCGCAAAGCGATGTGTTCATCGAGAACTTCAAGGTCGGCGGGCTGGTCAAGTACGGGCTGGATGAGCCAAGCCTGCGCAAGGTGCGCGAGGATCTGGTCTACCTGTCGGTCAGCGGCTTCGGCCAGAGCGGGCCTTATATAACGCGGCCCGCCACTGATGTTATCGTCCAGGGTCTGTGCGGGCTGATGAGCGTGACCGGCGAGGCCGACGGCGCGCCCAATCGGGTTGGCGTTCCCGTCGCTGACATGATGACCGGGTTATACAGCGCCGTTTCGGTGGTTTCCGCGCTTTATGGCCGCGCCAAGGGGCAGCGCCACGGAGACTGGGCGCGGGTGTCGCTGCTCGATGCAGGCATGGCCCTGATGGGCTCGCAGGCGATCACTGCGGCCATGACCGGCGAGCCTCCGCTACGCATGGGCAACGATGGGCAGGGCTCGGCGCCGTCGGGGCTGTTTGCCTGCCGCAATGGCGAAATTCTGATCCAGGCGGGCAAAGATCCCGACTATGCCAAACTGTGTCAGGTTCTGGGCATCGAGCACCTCGCCAGCGACCCGCGCTTTGCCGAACGTGCACGCCGGGTGGAAAATTATGCCATACTCCAGCCGATGCTGATCGAGGCGATAGGCAAGCGCGAGCGGCAGGAGTTCTATGATGCCCTTGTCAGTGTTGGGGTGATCTGCGGCCCGGTGACCAATATCCAGGAAGCGCTGGCCGATCCGCAGGTGGTGGCCAACAAGGTCGAGATTCCCGCCGGCCATCCCGACAATCCCGAACTTAACCTCATCGCCTCGCCGATCCGCTATCAGGCCGACGCCGAGCCGGTGCGCCGCCATCCCCCGCGCCTGGGCGAACATGGCCGCGAGATCCTGAAAGAACTGCTGGGCATGGACGATAAGGCCATTGCCGGTCTGGCAGCCTGCGGGGCGATCGAGCTGGACCGTGCTTGAGGCTGGCCGTTCTGGCGGCCTTGCTGGCAGGTGAGTGACAGGGCTGGCATGGGGCCATGTGTGACTCCCCCTAGAGGCGCGGGCCAACTTGCCCGAGCGTCGAGGGCGCTTCACTGTGCAGTTTCGGTGCTGCTGAAGGCTTGGCCCGGTGGGCCTCGCCCTGCTTGTGTTTGTTGAAGATTCAAAAGGAGACCAGTTCGGATGGACTTGTCATATTCCCAGGAAAATGAGGAATACCGGGCCAAGCTGCAGGCATTTCTCCAGGAAAACTGGCCGCTGCCCGAATCGCTCGGCGATCTGGAGGCGCGCAAGGAGGAATTCCGCCGACGCGCCACCGCAGCCGGCTACATGATGCGTGCGATCCCGAAGGAATATGGCGGGTCCGAACAGCCGCTAGACTTTCTCAAGGGCGAGATCATTCGCGAGGAAATCAAGAAGCACGGGGCACCGACCGAAGTTGTCCATATCGGCACCGGCCGCGTTGTCCCCGTGCTGCTCGCGCATGGCACGCCAGAGCAGAAGGCCAAATGGATTCCGGGGACTGTCAGCAGGGAGTTCATGTGGAGCCAGGGTTACAGCGAACCCAACGCCGGCAGTGACCTTGCCTCGCTTAAAACCCGCGCCGAACTGGTTGGCGACAAGTGGATCATCAATGGTCAGAAGATCTGGAGTTCGCGCGCTCACAAAGATCCCTACATGGTGCTGCTGGTCAGGACGGAGCCCGAGGATGTGGCGCCGCGCCACAAGGGCATTTCTTATATGCTGGTCGACCTGCGCCAACCGGGCGTTGAAATCCGGCCGATCAAGCAGATTTCGGGCGAACCGGAATTCAACGAAGTGTTCTTCACCAATGCCGAAGCCCCGGCCGATGCCATCGTTGGCGGGCGCGGTAATGGCTGGAACGTATCGCGCATGTTGCTGCGCTTTGAACGTGCGGCATTCTCGGGCATCAACTGGGCCGACAGCCTGATCGCGCGCGCGGTGAAGACGGCCCGTTCGACTATTCGTAATGGTCGCCCCGCGATCGAGGATCCGAGCCTGCGGGCCGATCTTGCCAGGCTCCAGGCGCGGGCCATGGCCATGCGCTATTCGGCCTATCGGGACATGTCGATGGAAGCCGTGGGAGAGCCGTCGGGGGATTACATGCTGATGCAGAAACTCTATCTCACCGAATTCCTGCTCAAGCTCGACGATATCACCCGCGACTTGCTGGCTGACGACCTGATGATGCTCAGGCCGGGCGAGGGGGGCGATGGCCTCAAAGGCAACGCCAAATGGGTCGATGCCACGCTCCAGTCGCTCAAGATCCGGATCGCCGGCGGCTCATCCAATATCCAGCGCAACATCATCGGGGAGCGCGTGCTTGGCCTGCCGCGTGATCAGGTCGGCGTCAATGCCCGCAAGAACCAGGAGGCGGCACAATGAACTTCCGTCTCAACGAAGACCAGCAGCAGCTGCAAGGCACCATCGCGAAGATTCTTGCTGCCGATCGCATGCAGCCACGCACCCGCGCCGTGATCGACGGTAAGCAGTCTTGGGACAAGGAAACCTGGCAGGAGCTGATCGATTTCGGCCTCACCGGGATTGTCGTGCCCGAGGAAAACGGTGGCATGGGCATGTCGCTGATCGAGCTGGCGCTTTGCGCCGAAGAGCTCGGCCGTTCGGCAGCGGCAGTGCCGTTCCTCGGCCATGCGCTGGCGACGATTGCCATTGTCGAAGGTGGCAGCGATGCGCAGAAGGCGAAGTATCTGCCCGGCCTTGCTTCGGGCGAAGTGCTGGCATCTGTCGCGCTGACCGAGGGTAATGATACCTGGGCGCCTGAAGACTGGCAGATGAAGCCTGAAGGCGGCACCATTTCGGGCCACAAGCGCAATGTCCCCCACGGCGCGTTTGCGCAGCTTCTGGTTGTCGGCCTTGCAGGCGGCGCGCTGGGCGTGGTTGAAGTGGCCAGCGGCGGGGTTTCCTGCGAAACCTTTGAGCCGCTCGATCTGACCCGGCCGATCTGCTCGATCGATTTCGATCATGCCAAGGTCGATCTGCTCGAGAACGGCCCGGCCGCTGCGGTTCGCACGTGGGATGCCGCCTTGGCCCTGCTGTCGGCCGATGCCTATGGCGGTGCCTGGAAGATCACTGAAATGGCGCGTGACTATGTTCAGGTGCGCGAGGCGTTCGGAGCCAAGCTCGGCGATTTCCAGGCGATCAAGCACCAGATGGCCAACATTGTGGTCGAGGTCGAACCGACCCGCGGGCTCTACTGGTTCGCCGCCTACAGTTTTGCGAAGATGCCTGAAAAGGCGACACATGCAGCCTCGCTGGCCAAGGCGCAGACCTCCGAGGTCTATGACAAGGTCGCTCGCATGTGCACCGAACTGCACGGCGGTATCGGCTTCACCTGGGAGTTCGATGCGCATATCTGGCTCAAGCGGGCGATATTCGATCTCGCGTGGGGGGGGCGGCCGCAGCGGCTGTTCATCAGGGCAGCGGCCCAGACAGACTGGTGAAGGAATGCCATGAGCAATTGGGATGAGGTAGCGGATTTCGTCATCGTTGGCAGCGGCGGCGGGTCGATGTGTGCGGCACTGGCTTGTATTGATATGGGCCTCAAGCCGCTCATCCTGGAAAAGGAGCCGCTAGTCGGCGGGTCGACCGCGATGTCGGGCGGCATCATCTGGATTCCAGGCAATTCGCTGATGCGCGCCGCCGGGGTGGACGACACGCCGGAACTCGGGCTCAAGTACCTTGAAGACCTTGTGCCCGAACAGCCTGGTTCAACAATCGCGCGCAAGAAGGCCTATGTCGAGACCGGCCCCGGGATGATCGACTGGCTGCGCTCCAAGGGCATTCCCATGGTCTATTGCGATGGCTGGCCCGACTATTACGACGAAAGGCCCGGCGGCCAGCCGCGCGGCCGCTCAGTCGCCATGAAACTGTTCGATGTGCGCAAGCTGGGACCTGAGTGGAAGGACAAGCTGCGCCGCAATTTCGTTCGGATCCCGGTGCAGGGCGTCGATGCCCACAAGCTGATCCTCGCAACCCGGACGATTAAGGGCGCGCTCACCGCGATCAAGGTGGGCTACCGCATCGCCAAGACGAAGCTGATGGGCACGGAATATGCCGGTCAAGGCGCAGCGATCCAGGGCTGGATGCTGCTGACTGCACTGAAAGCCGGGATCGACATCCGCACCGATTGCCCCACGGTCGATCTGGTGGTCGAAGGTGGGAAGGTCACCGGCGTGATCGCCATACGCGATGGCAAGCAGGTGCGCATTAGCGCAACAAGGGGCGTGCTGGTCAACGCCGGCGGCTTCGCCCGCAATGCGGATATGCGCAAGCAGTTCGGTCCACAGCCATCCTTCACCGAATGGACAGTCGCCAATCCGGGCGATACCGGCGAAATGCTGCAGACGGCAGTCAAGCTGGGCGCCGCAACCCACGGTCTTGAGCGGGCGATCTGGACCATCGCCTCGCGCCAGCCCAACGGTAATCTGGGCATTCACGCCAATGAACTGGCCAAGCCGCACCTGATCGTAGTCGACAAGCAGGGCAAGCGCTTTACCGATGAATCGTGCAGCTACATGGAAACCGGCGAGAATATCTACAGGGCCGGGGCCGTGCCGTGCTGGGCGATCATGGATAGCCGCCACCGCGCGAAATATGCCTGGGCGCTCACGCCGCCGCGCTATACGCCTGCCGAATGGATCACCAGCGGCTATATGAAAAAGGCAGGCACGATCGAGGCGCTGGCCGAGCAGTGCGGCATCGACAAGGCCGGGCTCGGCGCCACCGTCGCGCGCTTCAATGGTTTCGTTGCTCAGGGCCGCGACGAGGATTTCCATCGCGGCGAGCGGGTCTATGACCGCTATTTCGGCGATCCCACCCACAAGCCCAGCCCGACGTTGGGAACGGTGAGCAACGCGCCGTTCTTTGCAGTCGAGCTCTATCCGGGCGATGTCGGCACCTATGGCGGGCTGGTCTGCGATGAATTTGGCCGCGTCCAGAAGGGCGACGGCAGTGTGATCGAGGGCCTCTATGCCACCGGCAATGTGACAGCCGGAGTCACTGGCGCAGTCTATCCGGGCGCGGGCGCCTCGATCGGCGCCTCGTTCATCTTCGGCTACCGCGCCGCCCGCCATGCCGGCGGCGCCAACATCTGAACCGCTTTTTCACAGGAATCCCGATCCCATGGCTGAATACCAGTATCTCAAGACCGAACTTGACGGGGAAGGCATCCTCACTGTGCTACTCAATCGTGCGCCGGCCAATGCGGTCGACCGCGATTTCTACATCGAGATTGCCGACCTGTTCAATAACATCGACCGTGAGGCGCCTGGCGTGCGGGCGGTAGTGTTTGGCGGGGTGGGTAAGCATTTCTGCGCGGGCAACGATCTCGGCGAATTCGCCACCATGACGCCCGAAAACGGCACCGAGCGGATGTGGCGGGTGCGCGAGGCGTTCTATGCGATTTCGAACTGCGTGGTGCCGGTGATCGGCGCGGTGCACGGCGCGGCGCTGGGTACCGGGATTTCTCTCATCGGTTCCTGCGATTTCGTAGTTGCCGATCCCGATGCCAGCCTCGGCCTGCCCGAGCTTACAGTCGGCGTAATGGGCGGTGCGCGCCACCTTGCCCGCATCGCCCCGTTCCCGTTGGTGCGCCGCATGTATTTCACCGGCCAGCCGATGCGCGCGGCCGATCTGGCCGCTGCCGGTGCCAACCTGATCATTTCCGAGCCTGGCAAACATTTCGAGGAAGCCCGCCGCTTCGCCTCGCGGGTTGCCGGCTTCAGCCCCACTGCCGTGCGGGTCTCCAAGCGCATCCTCGACCGCATTGAGTGGATGGAGCTCGAAGAAGGTTACACGTTCGAACAGGCCGCGACCGTGAAGATGAGCGGGCATCCCGATTCCAAGGAAGCGCTCACTGCCTTCCGCGAAAAGCGCGCGGCGGTGTACCAGACCGAAATCGACCGGACGATGTTCGACTGAATCATCTGCTTCGCGTAGTTTGTAAATATTAAAGGCTAGTGACATGAAACTACAAGGTAAAGTTTCGCTCGTAATCGGCGGATCGTCAGGGCTGGGCCGGGCTTCGGCGGAAGCCTGCGCTGAGGAAGGCGCAATCATCGTGATCGGCGACGTCAACCAGACTCGCTCCGAGCAAGTGCTTGAAGGCATCCGCTCGCGCGGCGGCAAGGGCGCTTTCATTCACACCGACGCGATGAACGAGGAACTGGTGCAGGCGGCAGTTGCTTTTTGCGTCAGTGAGTTCGGCTCGCTCGACATCCTGGTCAACAGCGCTGGTGCACCAACCACGCCCGACAACGCCGGCTGGCACTTCCAGATCGATATGTATCTGAAGGCCCCGTACTATGCCTGCCGCGCCGCGTTGCCAGTGATGGAAAAGCAGGGCTCGGGCTCGATCATCAACATCGGCTCGCTCTCCAGCGTCACCGGCTCGCTGGCCAAGACAATTGAAGGCACCGGCTATCCGGCGGCAAAGCATGCGATCATGGGCATCACCAAGACCATGGCGATCGCCTATGGCAAGCACAATGTTCGCGTCAACACGGTGTGCCCCGGCTATATCAAGACCGAACTGACCCGCCCGCTCTATGAAGCGGAAGACGGCGGCGCGAAGCTGATCAACGAGACGCTGCGCGTGCCGATGCGCCGTTGGGGCGAGCCGCATGAGATCGGCAAGGCCGTAGCCTTCCTGGCATCCGACGATGCCTCGTTCATCACTGGTCAGTCGCTGATCGTCGACGGCGGGTTCATGGCGCGCTGAGCAATTTTCGAAAGGCCTGAATGATGAGCGAACTGCGCTTCGACGGAAAAGTCGTCCTGATCACCGGCGGTGGGCGCGGGGTTGGCCGCTCGCATGCGCTGTCATTTGCGGCGCGCGGGGCAAAGGTTGTCGTGGTCGATCCCGGTGTTGCGGTTGATGGCTCAGGCGGTTCGGCCGGACCCGCCGCCGATGTCGTAGCCGAGATCAAGGCCGCCGGCGGCGAAGCGGTCGCCAGCGTTGAAAACGTGACCGACGAAGCTGGGGTCGCGCGGATGATCCAAGCCGCGCTGGATGCCTTCGGGCGGCTCGATGTTGTAGTCAACAACGCCGGGATCAATGGCCCCGAGCTGTTTGAAAACCACACTGCCGAACAGTTCCGCCGGATGTGCGAAGTCAACTACATCGGCACGGTGCTGGTCTCGCATGCTGCGTGGAAGCATTTTATCACCAGCGCCGGCGGGCGGATCATCAACACTGCTTCTGAAGGCCCGCTGGGCATCCACGAGATGATGACTGCCTATGGCGGCCCCAAGGGCGGAGTGATCGGCCACACCCTGGCGCTGGCGGCGGAGGCACCGAAATACAACATCGCGGTCAATGGCTTTTCGCCTCGGATCGCTACCCGTATGTCGTCGCCGGAAGTCATGTCGCATGTCTACAGCCGCCCGGTGGAAGCCTTCGCAAATATGACGAACGTCTTTCCGCCCGAACTGGCCACCCCTGCGGTGATCTATCTCGCGCACGAGACCTGCACGCTAAACGGCGCAATCCTGTGCTGCGGCGGCGGGCAGGTATTGCGCATGGCGATCATGCAGAACGAAGGCTTCAGCAAGCCCGACATGACCCCTGAAGACATCGCCGCCAATATCGACAGCGTGATGGACATGAGCGTGGCGAAAAACGTTGGCGTTGGGCTAGGCGCTCCGGCCCACTGAGCCGGAGCTATCCGTCGGTCTTCTTGCGTCTCAGACCTTGTCGCAGGCGACCACGGCCTCGCGAATTTCGTAGCTCTGGGTGTTGTTCGCAAGGATCATCACCGGCGGCTTGGCGAGGCGGATGCCGGGCACCCGCATCAGCCGGTCGAGAAACATCCGGGTTTCGTGCAAGGCGACCTGCGAGCCGGGGCAGCGGTGCGGGCCGTCGCCGAAATTGAGGTAACTCGCCACATTCCTGACTTTTTCCGCCCGGTCGCCATCAAAAGCCAGCGGACATTCGCCGACCACTGCGGTGTCGACATTAGCGCTGCGAATGTCGATCGCGACCACGTCGCCGGCCTTGATCGGTCCTTCGGCCGCGTCGGGCATGTCGACGTCGGCAACGCGATAGAGATAGCTGGTCACAGGATCGAGCCGCAGGATCTCCTGCAGGATGGCGAATTGCCCGGCCTCGTCGGCGGCGAGGAACTGCTCCTTGAGTTCGGTGCGAGCGAACAGATGCCAGGCCGCCATGCCGATGAATTCGCGTGTGGTAGAAACCCCGGCGGTGCCATAGGTGGCGCATTCGATCATCATCGCGGCCTTGGAATAGCCTTCCTTGGTCATGTAGCTGATAACATCGTCGCGCGGATCATCGCGCCGCGCCGCGACGGCGGGTGCGATATGCAGCTGGTAGAATTCCTCGCGCAGGCGCTTGGCCTCGGCGGGGTCGTCGGTACGGCGGATTTCGTGGATCCGGCGGGCCATGGCCATGGCATTGCCCGAGCAATCGAGCCCGAGGATTTCCGCCGTGACGTTCGCCGCGACCAGCAGCGCCATTTCATCGAGAATGCCCGAACCTTTTGCCTGCAGGTCGGCAATCAGCTCGTCCATCGAGTCGTTGATGATCGGGTGATAGCGGGTGACGATGGCCTTGGGCGTGAAATAGCCGGCCACTGAGGCGCGGCGCTTCTTGTGCACTTCGCCGTCGAGAAAGAAGAATGAGACGTGATCGGGATTGTCGATCACCATCTTCATGGCCTCGCCGCCGGCCTGGCGCACGTCGGACGAGCGCAGCAGTTCGCGCGCGCCGGCGAAAGTGCGGGTGACGCGCGAATTGGGCTGCGGGCAGGCGCGTTCGGCGACGAACCCCGCGCTCATGCGGTGATCGGGAGTTTTGGCCTCGGGCGAGGCCTGCACGGCATCGTTCATATTCTTCGGTCTCCGTTGCCCATCGGTGTTCCGGGGGCAGGCGCGGTTGCCCGCAAGCAGTCTTCATAGCGGCGACTGGCTGTCGCCCGGGAGTGCGGCCTCAGCTGGCGCGTGCCAGCATCGCCTCTTCCACCGTATTGGGAATGGTCAGCCCCATCAGGCGGCGCTGTTCAAGTTCGCTGATCTTGAGGAGTTTCGCGGCGTTAAGCCCCATCACCTTGCGCACCTGCTCGTCAGTCAGCCCCTTGAGCCGCGTCGAGATGTGCAGCGGCGAGGGCAGGCCTTCGGGGTGTGGATAGTCCGAGCCGAACATCACATTGTCCTCGCCGAGCAGGCCGACGATGCGGGCGAAGTTTTCTTCGGGGAACGGCACGATCTTTACGTGCTTGCGCGCCATGTCCGCGGGCAATTCGCGCGGTTTGCCGCCTGGCCACTTGGCATATTTGGGGGCATACATGCCCTTGTTGATCGTCCCCAGCAGGTAATCCAGCCATGCGCCGCCGCCGTTCTCGATGCTCACGACATTGAGCCCCGGGTGCCTGCCGAACAGGTTGAACAGCAGCATGCTGCCCACCGTTTCGATAATCGGACGGTCATATGCCGCCCACGACGTGAATCCCGGCATTTCATGCAGCGAGCCGCTCGGCGAACGGGCCTCGTCGCCCCACATGTCCCCGACCTGGGCATAGTTTTCGGTAAGGGCCAGGTGGAGCGTGATGAACAGCCCCGCCTCGGCGACTCGCGACCAGAAGCGGTCATAGCGCGGCGAGGCGGGGGTGTAGCGCTTGCCGTCTCGATCCCAGACCGGACCCAGCGGCAGGTTCACCCCGCGCGCACCGGCTGCGATGAGCCGCTCGAGCTCGTCGATGGCCTGGTCGATGTCATAAAGCCGGATCTGCGGGATGGCGAAGATGCGGCCCTGGTAGGAATAGCCCCACTGGTCTTCGAGCCAGCGGTTGAAGGCGCGGTACACCGCATGTGAGAGATCTACGTCTCCGTGCTCGCACAGGTCCACCTCGACCGAGACCCCGACCGAAGGCATCATGATGGTTGCATGGACGCCCTGCTGGTTGAGTAGCGCCAGACGCGGCTCCCGCTCGCACCAGGCGCGCGGCATGTTCGCATGGATTTCGGGCTGCAATGGGGCATTCGGATCGTCGGGTGCCGGCGCATCCAACTTGCCCTCCTCAAGCGCGGCCATAAAGTCGGCCGTGCCGGCATCAGAATCGAGCGGCGGGTTGTAGGCGGGCATAAGCACGCAGCGCTTGCCGTTGACGACAACAAAGTTCTGGTTGCGAGGCCCGTTTTCGAAGGTGACCGTGTTCACCTTGTACTCTTCGTCGATATAGCGGGTGAAGGAGTCTTTCGTTTCGATGTAATGGTTGTCGCAATCGACCACAAACATATTGCTTGTCACATCCCAGCTCCTTATATTTATTCGATAATTATCACCAGAGGCGCGAATCCATATTCTGGCAGTCTACTGACTGAATTGCATCCTGTCGACGGCAATCTGGGCCCGGTCTGTCGACTTGGAGTCATGAAAAACGCAGAATGCCATGTCATCGCCAACCGGCGGGGCGGAGATCAGACCTGCGGCACGGCAACTGTCTCGTGCACAGCGGGCCGCCCGCGGGGTAATAGAAGGCCGATGACCAATGCGACGAGGGTCGCAGCCGAAATCCAGCCCATCGTCAGGCGAAAGCTCTCCGCGGTCGGGAAAAGCGCTCCGCCATCTGGCGCCGCAATCGTGTAGATAGACAGCGAGACCGCGATAAGCTGTGCCCCCAATGACAGGCCGAAGCCGCGAACAACCAGCATGGTGCCAATGGCCTCACTGGTGCGCTCTTCGGGCACGGTATCGACGATGGTATTGGTCAGGGCCGTCACGATCATCGTCGTGCCGTAGGAAGTTATAGTAAGCAGGATTACGATCTCGATCATCGTGCCGGGAAGCGTCATCGCATAGAGCCAGCCTACGGCGGCCACCACACATGAGGTAACGACTGCGGACCGATGGCCGAAGCGATTGGCCTGCCAACTGACCAGCGGGCCTGCGGTAATCGTCAGGCAGTGCGATGGCAGTTTGGCCAAACCGGCTGCCGTTGCGGTCATGCCGAGGCCGACACCGGTCCACAGCGGTGACTGGATATATGCCGAAAGGATATAGACGACCTGCATCGTTCCGGCGGCGAGGATGAGCGTCGCAGCGTTGCTGACCGCGAAATCACGGATGGCGAAGAGCCGCAGGTCAATGAAAGGCTTGCTTGCCCGCAGCGCGCGCCGACCCCAGAATGCGAAAATGGCCAGCCCCGCCGCCAGGGTGCCCAGAACGTGCGGGGATACAATCGGATGGGACTTGGCCATGCCGATGGCAAGCATCACCAGGGCAATCGCAGGCATGGGAAGCAGGGCTTCGATCCAGTCGATCCGGACTGGCTGGCGCACAACTTTGCTGCCAGGCACCCACAGCCAAGAAAGAAGCACGGATGCCGCGATCAGTACTGCACTGGCCGCGAACAGCCAATGCCAGTTGTAATGATCGACGATCATGCCACCGAATATCAGCCCGGAGGCACCGCCAACGCCCTGTGCTGTCGTCATGAAACCAATGCTCATCGGCAAACGTTGCATGTCAAGGTTTTCGCGCAAGACGCCAATACCGAGCGACAGAACCGTGACCGACAGGCCCTGCATTGCCCTCCCAAGCAGCACGAGCGCGAAATTCTCCGAGACTGCGCTAATCAACGATCCGCACAATGCGAGGCTCAGAAGTATCAAGATCATCGGCTTGCGACCCCACAGATCGCCAAGCCTTCCCACGACGGGTGCAGTCGAGGCTGCGATCAGGGGGTGAATTGCAATTAGCTGGCCGGCCATGAACGGATCGCCAAACGTTCGTATCAGCTTTGGCAAAGCCGCAAAGATCATCGAAGTCTCGAAAGTGACTGTCGATTCGCCCACGCAAAGCGCAAGGAGGAGCCCGAGCGGATAAGCTTGACGTGGCTGCATATGCTTGGGTTTCCTCTTTCTCGGACCACCCACCAGGCGTTCGCCTTGCATTGGCTGGCCCAGCCCGTTCCCTCCGCAGGTCTGGCCGAGCGGCCATAGCTAGTCAATGGTGGCGAGGCTAGGCTGCGTTTCTGAGACTTGCCTGCAAAGCGACGGCGGCCTGGGTGGGATGGGCAGTGGATCGGGTTGCGGACGATGCGCGAATCATTCCGGAATTTGCATCGCCTGCCAACTTCCAGCGACACAGCAAAACGAAGTGATGGCTTGGAAAACCCGCTGAATTCCGGCTTGCTGCTGCATTGACTCGGGGGTGATGCTGGATTATTGCGTCAGTCGACTGACAGAATTTAACGAGCGAGATTGTGCATGGCTGAGACGGTGATCCTGGATAGTGCTGGCGAGGCCATGAAGCTTTATGTGGTCAAGCCCGAAGGTGCCGCCAAAGGCGCGGTGATCGTAATCCAGGAAGCCTTCGGCATCACCGATCATATCATGGATGTCTGCCGCCGGGCCGCGGACGCCGGTTATCTTGCCGTGGCGCCGCACGTGTTCCACCGGACCGGCGATCCGGTCATCGGCTATGACCGGATGCAGGAAGTCATTCCGCATATAATGGGCCTGAACCGCGAAGGCATCGAGGCCGATCTCAAGGCCACGCTCGACTATCTTGCCGGGCAGGGCTTCTCGGGTCGCAAGGTGGCGATCATGGGCTTCTGCATGGGCGGAACCATCGCCTTTTTCGCTGGTGCGCAGTGGGAACTGGGCGCTGCGATCACATTCTATGGCGGCGGCATCGTGATGAACCGGTTCGGCTTGCCGACGCTGCTGGAGATGGTGCCCCAGCTCAAGACCCCCTGGATGGGCAATTACGGCGAACTCGATCAATCCATTCCGTTCACTGAAGTGGAAGTGCTGCGCCGCGCCGTGGCAGCGACGGAAACTCCGGTGGAAGTCAATCGCTATCCCGATGCCGATCACGGTTTCCATTGCAACGACCGCAGCGCCTATCACGAGGCATCATCGAAGGATGCCTGGGCCAAGACAGTGAAATTTCTGGACAGCCACGTCGGCTGACCATCGCCTGGGCGCAATCGCGCCTGAAGAATCACGTTGGCTGCCTCCCGGCATCGCGCTTGCCGGGGCCGGGTTTCGGGCAAGGTAGCGAACCGAGGAGAACGCTGATGCAGTACAAGTCGATTTCCGCCGATGGTCACGTCAACGAGCCGCCCGAGCTGTGGGTCAAGAACCTGCCGGCCAAGTTTCGCGATCGCGGACCGCGGATCATCGAAACGGTCAAGACCAAGGGCCATGCATGGATCATGGAAGGCCAGACCAGGCCTTCGCCGATGGGCTTCAGCTCGATGTACACCCGCGGGTCAAAGCGTTTTGACCGTGCGTCGCTGATCGACAGTTTCAAGCAGATCAAGGAGCGCGGCGTCCGTTACGAGGACGTTTTTCCCGGATCCTATGATGCCAAGGAACGCATCAAGGAACTCATCGAGGACGAAACCGACGCAGAGGTGATCTTCAACGGCGTGCAGACCGTGTGGAACGGCATCAAGCTGTGCCCGGATAAGGAACTGAGCCTTGCCTGTTACAAGGTCTATAATGACTGGATGGTCGAATTCCAGGAAACCGATCCGACCCGCTTCATCTGCAATGCCACGCTGCCGACCACTGGCCTGAAGGATTGCATGGAGGAACTGCGCCGCTGCGTCGACATGGGGCTGCGTACGGTCCAGCTCGAAGCCTATCCAAGCGGCGATTTCGCCAATCCCACGCCCGAAGACGACAAGTTCTGGGCGATGTGCCAGGAAATGGACATCCCGGTGAACCTGCATGTTCAGTTCTTCTTCCCGGCGGGCGACCTCCTGTCCAAGCCCACTGCGGACGCGGTTGCCGAGATGAAGCAGAAAATGAAGACCACCCGCGGTCTGGATATCTCTGCCGGACACTTCAATACTGTCGTCCAGCGCCTGACTTCCACCGGTGTGTTCGAGCGGTTCCCGAAGCTCAAGTTCATCGGTTCGGAAGTCCACGCAGGCTGGGTGCCCTATTTCATGGAGAAGTGGGACGAATCAGTGCGTCGCAACCGCTCCGAATGGACCCAGCCGCTGTTGCCCAGCGAGTATGTCAACCGCAACGTCTGGTTCGTCTATACCGTTGACGAAATGGGTGCCGAGAACCGCTATAACATCGGCGTCGACAAGATGATGTGGGGCCCCGATTTCCCGCACAGCTCAAGCTGCTGGCCGATGGACTATCAGGTTGGGCGCGAGGTTCTGGAGCGCTCCGGGGCGACCGAAAGCGAGATCGAGCGCATCATGTGGAAGACCTGCGCCGATATCTTCAAATTGCCTTATGACGAGCCGAGCAGGATCAGCAAGGCCGCGTGACAATCGATGCCGGGGCACGGTGCCCCGGCATTTCGCAGATGACAATCGGCAGGAAGCGGAGACGATGACTGGAGCTTGTGCTGGACTCAGAGTGCTCGACCTGAGCACGGGCTATGCCGGCAAGATCGCCACCATGGTTCTGGCGGACTTTGGCGCCGAGGTCATACGTGTCGAACCGGCTGGAGGCGATCCCAGCTGGGAAGAGCCTGCGGCACTCCTCGTCAACCGCGGGAAAAAGAGCATTGATCTCGATCTGCTTTCCGCCCCGGGGCAGGCGGATCTCAGGCGGCTGCTGCCAAGCGTCGATGTTGTTATGGAAATGTTCACGCCCAAAGAGGCCGATGCGCGCGGGATCTCCCACAAGGAATTCGCGAAGATCAATCCGGGGCTGGTGCATTGCACGCTCACGGGTTTCGGACGCAAGGGCCCCTATGCGGAAGTGAAGGCCGACGACGCACTGGTGCTGGCGAAAGCCGGGATCATGCGCGATCAGTCGGGCTGGCATCAGGATCGGACCCGGCCGATATTCCGCTCCGGCAAGGACGGCACCCATTTTTCCGGGATGATCGCCATTCAGGGAATTCTCGCAGCGCTGCGCGTGCGCGACCTGACGGGCAGGGGCCAGCATGTCGAGACCAACATGCTGGCCGCCTTGTCCTGCCGCCAGAATCCTGACGTGCGCTGGATGCTGCGGGTGGGCGAGGATCTGCCGCACGAAACCGTTGGCGACAATGTCGAAACTGGCCAGATGGCACTGCCGCATCATCTCGATCCGCGTCTGCCATCGCTTTCGGGCATCCGAGTCGAAACCAAGGATGGCAAGTACCTCGTCCATAGTCAGAGCGAACCCCATTTCTTCCCGGCCTGGATCAAGACGATCGGGATGGAGTGGATCTGGGACGACGAGCGCTACAAGGGCGCTCCCTACAAATGGGCTAATACCGACGATCGTGACTACCTGATTGCCCTGGTGCGCGAACGCATGAAGGAGCGCACTGCTGACGAGTGGATGGAAGCCTATCTCGCCAACGGCAATGTGTGCGGCGATGTCATCCAGACGACCACGGAATCGCTCAGCCATCCGCAGTCAATCGCGGGGGGCTGGATCGTGACCATCGAGGATCCGCGCGTGGGCCCGATCTTGCAGGTTGGGCCGCTGGCCTGCATCCGCAAGGCAGGCGCCAAGGTGGATCGGCCCGCGCCGCTGCCTGGAGCTGATACCGATGCGATCCTGAATGGCGAGATCAAGCCGATCGCAGGGACTCCGACTGGGGTTACCCTTTCCAGGCCGCTTGAAGGCGTGACGATTGTCGAATGCGCATATTACTATGCGACGCCTTTCGGAACTGCGCTGCTGGCCGAACTGGGTGCGCGGATCATCAAAGTCGAGCCAGTCCAGGGTGATCCCTATCGGCGCCTCGCGGTGAGCGAGGATCCGGTAAAGTCGCTTGGTCACAACAACATGGCCCGCGCGATGCAGGGCAAGCAGAGCATCTGCATCAACATGAAGGATGAGCGGGGCAAGAAAGTCCTGCATCAGATCATCGCGAAGGCGGACATGTTCATCCACAATTTTCGCGAAGGCGTGCCCGAGAAGCTGGGCATCGACGAGGCCACGCTGCGGCAGATCAATCCCGGCATCGTTTATGAATATGGCGCGTCCTATGGCAGCAAGGGGCCTTACAGCCGCCAGCCGGCGATTGACCCCGTGATTGCCGCCTATGCCGGGACGACGGCCTATCAGGTGGGCGAGGGCAATGAACCGCTGACCGAGCGCGGCGCCGATCCAGTCGCCGGCAGTTCCTCTTCCGCCGCAATGATGATGGGCCTGTTCGCCCGGCATCGCACCGGCGAGGGGCAATATGTCGAGCCGGCGATGATTGTCTCGAACATATACCTCAATTTCCTCGACGCGCTGGATTATCCAGGCAAACCCTCGCGGCGGCCAATCGATGCGCTGGAGCGCGGCATCGGCGCGACCTATCGCCTGTTCGAGACGGCGCGGGTTGCGAAAGACACGCCCCTGCCGCCCTTCGCCAACCAGAACCCGCACTGGGTGTTTCTGGCGGTCGACAGGGGTGACGAGTTCGTCCGCCTGTGCAACGCAGTGGGCCGCGATGACATCGCCGACGACACGCGCTTCGCCTCGGAGCAGAGCCGCTGGGACAATCGCGAAGCGCTGGCAGCATTGCTCGAGCCCCTGTTCCAGACCCGCACGGCGCAGGATTGGGAAGACAGCCTGCTTGCTGCTGGAGTTGGCTGCATCGTGGCAGATGCCATGTCGAACTTCGCGTTCCTCTATGAAGACTCGCAAGCCAAGGCTCTCGGCCTGACGACCGAAATCGAACATCCCAGCATCGGACGTTACTATCGGCACACGCCGCTGCTGCATTTCTCGCAGACGCCGGGCGTTGCCACCTGCATGTCGACGCTAGGTGAATTCACCCGGCAGATACTCGCCGAGCACGGTTACGACGCGAATGCAATGGAAGAACTCCGCGCTGCTGGCGTGGTTTCCTGGCCGCAAGCGGCCGAGAACCTCGTCGCTGCGGAATAGGTTTAATCGAACAAAGGTTGATGGGGCGCCGACAATGGCGGTTGGTCCGATAGTGAATACGGAAGGCATGGAAATGGCAGAAAAGAACAAGTTCAAGCTGATCTCGGCAGACGCGCACATCGTCGAGCCTGCCGATATTTTCGAAAAGTATTTGCCCGCCGAGTTCAGGGCGAGTGCACCGGTGCTGAAAGACTACAAGGGCGGCAGCGCGTGGTTCGTTGCCGACGATATCGAACCGGTAGTGCTTCCGCGAACCACCAAGACCGGGTCGGGTTACCGCGAGGGCACGCCGCTCAGCACCGATGGGCCGATCGCCTATTCCGATGTGCTGCCAGCGCTCTACGATCCGGCCGAACGCCTCAAGGCGCAATATACCGACAGTATCGATGCCGAGGTCCTCTATCCGACGCCGGGTCTGTGGGACGCGGTGAAGATGCTTGATGACAACGCGCTCAAGCTGGCGCTCGTCAAGGCATACAACAACTGGATCGCTGATTTCTGTGCCTATGCACCTGATCGCCTGATCGGCCTCGGGATCGTTCCGACGTCTTCGGTCGAGGACGCCCGTGACGAAGCTCAGCGTGTCGCCAGCGAACTGGGGCTGCGCGGCATGGTCCTGGGGGCTTTCCCCAGCGGCGCGGCGGTCGGCGGCAACCCCGATGACGATCCATTCTGGGAAGTGGTCGACCGGACGGGCCTCGTCATCAGCATCCATGTCGCCATCGGTAACGACCAGTCGACCATGCCGTTTGGTGGGATTGGCGGCGGTGAGAAGCCCCAGATGACTAATGCTGTTCAGCCGATGGTCGCCTCAGGCTTCTTCGACCGCTTCGAGAACGTGCGCCTTGTTCTGGCCCACGCCGATGCAGGCTGGGCGATCCACTGGCTCGAATTCAGCGACATGTATTTCCTGCGCCACCGGCACCTGTCCAACTATGTATTGAAGCACGAGGACCGGTTGCTCAGCGATTATATCCGCCGCCACATATGGTTCACCTTCCATCATGATGCCACTTGCGTCAGGAACCGGCACAACCTGGGCCCGGCCCATCTCATGTGGGCCAGTCACTTTCCCTATGACGATACGAACTGGCCAGATAATCGCCAGCAGGCCACCCGTGTCACGGCAGAAGCTCCCGAAGGTGTCCGGGATAACCTGCTGGCCGGAAATGTTGCCCGCCTCTATCGTCTGCCTGGATTTGAACAGGGTTTCGAAGAGGCGGCGCTCAAGGAATTCGTGCCCCTGGTTCATTACTGATCCGGTGGTCCTGCACTGAAAATTTGAACAGAAGGCAAGGCAATGCGCGTTATCGATGTCGATCCCAAATTGCTCCGGGACTATTCAGCAGCTGCGATCCGTTCCGGGGTCGAGGCCTGGACCCACATGGAGGCAGAGTTCGTCGGCGATATCGACGGGCTGATGGACACGCTGGTGCCTGGTGTGCCCTATGCCTACACCATCGTGCCCCAGGTGCTGGATGACGGGAGCGTGAAATCTCCCGTCATTTCCACCTATGACGAGATCCGCGAGTGCTACAAATTCGTGCGCGGGCGCAGCGCTCTGCTCTCGGGCGAGCCGCTGCTCGACATCAACAGCAGCTGGTACACCTTTCACGAGAATGTGAACCGAGGCCAGGTGCGCGGTCAGGACAAAATCACCGAAAGCTATACGATCGCCATTTTCCCGGGCTCGACCAGCAAGGGCATCACCGGCGAGCTGGTCTGGGCGAAGTATCCGAAAGCCACGCTTGGCCCCCGCGTCGAAGGAGAAGATGCGATGCTGGAAGGCGAGACCGCGCGCCGCCACTTGCTCGCACAGCATAAGGTCTATCTCGACGGCTGGCGCGCCAACGATCCCGAAGCCATCCTTGCCCACATGCATGATGGCGTTCAGGCCAATGTCCGCGACTATGTGAACGATACCGGGACACTGATCGGCCTCGAGAGCAAGGATGACTATCGCACCTACCTCAAGGCGTTTTTCGGCAAATACGAAGTGCTCAAAGTCGATTATCTCCACCGAGTGATGCAGGAGTGGTACCTGTTCGCGGAGACCCGGGTGGAAATGCGTGACCGGGAAGGCAAGGCGCTGGCTTTCAACAGCGCCGACTTCTTCGTGCCCGCGCGCAACAACCAGATCATCGTCCAGACTGGTCACGGGACCGATCTGGCCTAAATATGCGGGCCAATACCGGCCGAATAAGGTTTGCGTGTCAGTGGAAGCAATAGCAGACCAAGGGAGACTTGAATGCGCGAGCGAGTAGGCCGGGTCGAAGGTAAGGTCGCAATCGTCACTGGCGCCGGATCGGTGCCAGGTCCTGGCTATGGCACGGGCAAGGCCATTTCTATCGCGCTGGCGCGGGAAGGTGCCAGGCTGGTCCTCGTCGATCTGTTTCCCGAGCGCGCCGAGGAATCCAAAGCGGAAATCGAGGCCGAGGGCGGCGAGGCGATCGTAGTCAAGGCCGATTGCACCAAGTGGCGCGATTGCGGGAACATGGTGATCGAAGCGCTCGATGCCTTTGGCCGGGTCGATATCCTGGTCAACAACCTCGGCCTCGCATCGCCGGGCACGGTCACCGAGATGTACGAGCGCGATTGGGACCGGGTGTTCGATATCAACCTGCGCACGGTGTTCCTGGCTTGCAAGGCGGCCATTCCGGTGATGCTGGGCCAGCAATCCGGTGCAGTGATCAACCTCTCGTCGATGTCGGCGCAGCGCCCCGGGCGCACCATCGCCTATAGCGCGGCCAAGGCCGGTGTCGAGGCGATGACCTTCGATATGGCCTATGCCTATGGCCGCAAGGGTGTGCGGGTGAACTGCGTGATGCCCGGCAATATCGGTACGCCGATTGCGATGAACGTGCTCAAGAGCTTCCCCGGCTACCAGACGAATCTGAAGATGCGCGAACGTTGCGGCATGCTCGGCATTCCCGGCGATGCCTGGGACATCGCAAATGCGGTTGTCTATCTCGCAAGTGATGAGGCGAAATTCATCACTGGTGTGACCCTGCCGGTTGATGCAGGCATGCTGCGCACCACGGGCATGTCGATGGTGAGCGAGATCCGTGCGATCATCGAAGAAGAATACCAAGAGGATAGCTGACGATCATGGCTGTGGGCGAGGGAGAGACAGTTTCGGGCGGCAGGCTGGTCACGCGCGAGCTGGCCGAATGGGTCGCGTCGCTGCGCTATGAGGATTTGCCAGCCGATGTCGCCGCCGAGGCGGGAAGGGCGCTGGTCGATTTTCTGGGCGAATGCCTGTTCGTCGGCGGCACCAAGCCGCTTGGCCAGCAGATCGCCCAGTTCTGCGCGATCAACGGCGGGGGGCAGCCCGAAGCGACGATTATCGCGCTGGGCAAGAAGACGCTGGTCTCTCGTGCGGCGCTGGCCAATGGCACCATGGCGCTCGGCTTCGAATATGCCGACTACGGTGCGGGCAGCCGGCCCTATCCGTTCTCGGTCAACGGCCCGTTGTGCCTTGCCGAATTTCGCAAGCTTTCGGGCAAGCAACTCTCTCTGGCAATCGTCGTCGGCTACGAAGTGATGTGGCGCACCTTCCGGGGCATGCACCCGGCGGGCCACACTGGTTT
Source organism: Sphingomonadaceae bacterium (assembly GCA_947473355.1). Lineage (GTDB taxonomy): Bacteria > Pseudomonadota > Alphaproteobacteria > Sphingomonadales > Sphingomonadaceae > Novosphingobium. The sequence goes on from CANJCQ010000001.1 coordinate 232,692, forward strand.
CTACACCCCGGCGGTCTATGGCACGCTGGGTTCGGGCGCAGCTTGTGCCGCACTGCTGGGGCTTGATGCCGATCACACTCAGGCGGCGATCAACTTTGCCGCCGGGCTGACCGGGGGGTCGTTCCAGGGACACGAGGAAGGCTCGTGGCAGCGCTGCCTCAACGGCGGCATCGCCGGGGAGCGCGGTGTGACCGCGGCGATGCTGGCAGAAAGCGGCTATGAGGCGAGCAAGATGGGGCTGGAAGGCATCCAGGGCTTTGCCGCCTCGTTCGGCGACAAGACCGTGCGCTGCGATGCCATGTTCGAAGGGCTGGGCGAAAGCTTCATCATCAAGCAGCGCTGGGTGAAGGCCTATCCGATGAACACCACGCTGCATGCCCCCACCGAAGCGCTGCTCAAGGTGATGGCGGACAACAATCTTCATCACAGCGAAATCGCGGAGATTTCGGCGGCCTGGCAAAAGGTCGAGCCGTTTCTGGCCAAGCACAAGGTTTCGACTGTGGTTTCGGCGCAGGCCAGCCTGCCCTTTGCGCTCGCCATGGCCGCCGTGCGCCGCAAGGTGACCATTGACGAATTCACCGATGAGACAGTGAACGATCCCGATATCCAGGGCCTGATCCCCAAGGTCACCGTGACCCAGGATCTGGAACTTTACCAGCGGGTCAAGAACTCGATGCCGGGCCGCGTCACCGTTCGCACCAAGGATGGCCGCGAATTCACCGATGAAGTACTCTATCCGCGCGGAAATCCCTCGAATCCCTTGAGCGAGGCCGAGTTCAAGCACAAGTTCATGGAAATGGCCGAGCGCGTGCTAGGGCACGATCAGGCGGACGAGCTTTACAACCGGGCAATTGCGCTCACCGACATCGCGGACGTTTCCGAACTGGCGCCGCTGTTCGCCCGCAAATAGGTTTTATCAGGAGTCTGTCCGATGGGCATGAATGCAATCGAGAAAATTCTGGCCAAGCGGTCCGGCCAGGCCATTGTCAAACCCGGCGATGTGGTAGTGGTCGATGTCGATACCGCTGTGTCATTCGATGCGGGCAAACCTTTCATCAAGAAGATCCACAATCCCGACATGCTGGTGCTGCTGCACGACCATATGGTGCCCGCGCCAACGCTCGATGCCGCTAATGGTGCCAAGTCGATGCGCGAATTCGCCGCCAAGTTCAATGTGAAGAACTATTTCCCGGTCGGCCGACACGGTATCAGCCACGTACTTGTGGCCGAGGAGGGGCTGGCACTGCCCGGCAATATCCTGGTCAACGGCGATTCCCACACCTGCTCGTCAGGCGCGCTCAATTGCCTTGCGCGCGGCATGGGGCCCTCCGAAATGACCTACATCATGTGCAAGGGGAAGACCTGGTACATCGTCGGGCCGACCACCAAGGTGGTGCTCGAAGGCGATCTGCCCGAAGGCGTCTATCCGCGCGATGTGATCCACTATCTGGCCGGCCAACATGGCGATTTCGCCGGGCGCAATCTTGAATGGTATGGGCCGGGCCTTGAAAAGATCGGCATGGACGGCCGCCTGACCATGGCGACAATCTCTGCGGAACTCTCGGTCGATTTCTCGCTGTTCCCCTATGACAAGGTGCTTGCCGACTATCTCGACGGCCGCGCCAAGCGCCCGTTCGAGCCTTCGTTCCCCGATGACGATGCCGAATATGAGCAGGTTATCACCATCAACCTGTCCGAGCTGGAACCGCAGGTCGTCCTGCCAAACAAGGTGGCATGGAACTCGAAGCCGATCAGCGAAGTTGTGGGCAAGCGGGTCGATCAGGCCTTCATCGGTTCCTGCGCCAATGGCCGGCTCAGTGATTTCAAGATCGCGGCGGATATTGTGCGCGGCAAGAAGGTCGCCGAAGGCACCCGCTTCATCATCACACCTGGAAGCCAGGACGTGATGCGGCGAGCCGTCAAGGCGGGCTATGTCGAGACCCTCCTGGAGGCCGGCGCGGTGGTGACCAATTCAACCTGCGGCGCCTGCTATGGCGGCCATATGGGCCTGCTGGCCGACGGCGAGGTCTGCATCACCGCCTCGACGCGCAATTTCAAGGGCCGCATGGGCAGCGCCTCGGCGGAAATCTACATGGGCTCGCCGGCGACGGTGGCCGCATCGGCAATCGCGGGGGTTATCACCGATCCGCGCACTGTCCAGAAGGTCGAGGAACTGGCATGAGCAACAAGAAAGTCACCGGCAAGGTCTGGAAGTTCGGCAGCGATATTAACACCGATCTCGTGATCCCCAACTTCGCGATCTACATGAAGCGTGAAGAGCAGCCGCAACATTGCTTCGTCGCCAACCGCCCGGGTTGGGTCGATGAAGTGCAACCGGGCGATATCCTGATCGCGGGCACCAATTTCGGCGTCGGCTCAGGCCGGCCGATCGGCGATGTGTTTGTCGATCTGGGCGTCGCCGCCGTGGTGGCCGAAAGCTTCAACGGTTTGGGTTTGCGCAACTGCGTCAATGCCGGCCTCGCCTCGCTGCCCTGCAAAGGTGTCCTCGATCTGTTTGACGAGGGCGACATTGCAGAAGTCGACTGGGGCACCGGCGAAGTGCGCAACCTGACCAAGGGCACCAGCGTCACTGGACAGGCTCTGCCGCAGGATATCCAGGGTATCGTCGAGGAGGGCGGCGTGATGGCGAAGCTGAGGAAAGAGGGCTTCGTAACCTGATGCACCAGATCACGATGAAGGACCCTGCGCGATGAGCAAGACCGTTACCGAAGTGCTTGCCGAATGGGTCGTCTCCACCCGGTATGAGGACGTGCCGGCTCCGGGCCCTGCACGGGTGCGAGAGCGGTTCATCGATACGCTGGGCGTCGCCTGCGCCGGCATGTCAGTCTCGACCGGACGGATCCTGACCGAATGGGTGCGCCAGCAGGGCGCGCAGGGGCCCTGCACGGTGCTTGGCGCGAGCTTCTCCACTTCTGCTTCTTATGCCGCGCTGGCCAATGCTGCTGCAGGCCACGCGCTCGAATTTGACGACATCCACGTGGGCAGCGGCCACTTCGCCAACCCGATGACCGCTGCGACCCTGGCCTTTGGCGAAAAAATCAATGCTTCGGGCCAGGACGTGATCCTGGGCTGGATGGTCGGCTATGAGATTATCACCCAGACTGCGAAAGTCACTGCCGCTCCGGGCGGCAACATCCTGCTCGACCGGGGTTGGTTCAACCAGGGCTTCCTGCCTGCCATCGCCACCGCAGCGGCGGCATCGCGGATGGCGGGGCTCGATGTGATGCGAACGCGTATGGCGATGGGCCATGCCGCTTCGACTATGGCCGGCATGCTCAAGAACCGGGGCAGCGACACCAAGGGTTTCGCCGCCGGCAATGCGGCGATGCACGGGATCATGGCCGCAGAACTGGTCGCGCTGGGCTTTACTGCCAACGACGAGATAATGGACGGCGACATCGGCGTCGCCCGGCTGCTCAGCTTCGAAACGCGCGGGCCGGAAGTCATGCTCGATGGCCTCGGCAAATGGACCATGGCGACAGTCGGATCGACGCTGCGCCTCCATGCCTGCTGCGGCGCGAGCCATTGGGCGCAGGATGCGCTACAGAAGATCGTGCAGGCGCATCCCTTCAGCCACGAGCAAGTTGCTGCGATCGAGGTTGAATTCCCCGCGATGCTGCACCAGTTCATGCCCTACAGCCGCCCACAGACAGGACTCGAGGGCAAATACAGTATGGAATACGCGCTTGTCGCCATCGCCCTCGATGGGCGCGCCGGGCTGCACCAATACAGCGATGCCGCCGTGCAGCGGCCCGAAGCGCAGGCCATGATGGACCGCGTTGTGGTCGTGCCGAAGAGCGATGGTCCGATGCAGAGCCGCGTGGTCGTGAAGCTGACCAATGGCGAGACTTTCGAGGAATCGGCCAACCGCGCCCACGGCAATCCGAGCGATCCGCTGACCAATGAGGAAGTTGCCGGCAAGTTTCACGAATGCGCCGAAGGGCTGATGCCGGCGGAGCAGCGCGCGCGAGTCCTCGATCTGTGCGCCCGGCTCGACCAACTGACGAACGTCCGCGAACTTGGCCAGGCATTGCGGATTGCCCGCGCGGGCGATTGAGTATATATAGTAGTTGCTATGTTTGGCGTGGCAATTAGTGCAGACCCGATGACCGGGCGTTACAGGAGCGAAGCACATGACCTATGACCTGCTGATCAAGGGCGGCACCATTGTCGATGGCACTGGCAAGCCCCGCTTTGCAGGAAACGTCGCGATCAAGGACGGCCTCATCGCCGCGGTCGGCGATGTCGATGGTGATGCCACGCGGGTTATCGATGCCAGTGGCCACATTGTTGCGCCCGGCTTCATCGATTGCCACACCCATTATGACGCGCAGATGTTCTGGGACGCGACGATCGACCCTGCGACCTGGCACGGCATCACGAGCATGGTTGTCGGCAATTGCGGCTTTACACTTGCCCCTGTCCGCCCGGATGATACCGACTACGCCCTGGGCCTGTTCAGCGCGACTGAGGAAGTCCCGCTCGACGTGCTCACGGAAAATCTGCCGCTCGAATGGGAAAGCTTCCCCCAGTACCTTGACCGGATCGATAATGTTCCTTGCAGCATCAATACGCTGACGCTGTTCGGCCATGCCGCTGTGCGCCGCTATGTGATGGGCGCGGATTCGATCCTGCGCGATGCGACACAAGCTGAAATCGACGAAATGGTGCGGCTGGCCGAAGAGGCGATGAAAGCAGGGGCCTGGGGCGTGAGCACCAGCTTTTCGCCCCACCACATCGATGGATCGGGCGGCCATGTCCCGTCGTTCTTCTCCAGCGACGATGAGACCGAAGCGCTTGCCGTTGCGGTCGGCCGCTGCGGCCGGACCAGCTTTGCGCTCAACCCGCGCAGCAAGCGCGAAGGCATTTCCGATGATGACAAGGCGCTGATGTCGCGGCTGGCCAAGGCCTCGGGCGTGACCATCTCGTGGAACGATTTCGGCGCCGGCGCTCGGAACTGGCTGAGCACGATCGAATTCATGGAAGAGGAAATCCGTCAGGGCCGCGACGTGCGCGTGGTTGCCCGCTGCCAGCCGGCGGAATCGCGGTTCACTGCCGGCATGATCTCGCCGATGTATTCAGGCGATGCAGACTGGCGCGAATTCTGCGGTATGGAGCGCAGTGCGCAGCTCGAAGCCATTGCCCAGCCAGCTTGGCGCGCGCGGCTTTCGGTTTACTGGAGCAATGTCCCCTATCTCACATCCGCGATCATCGAAAAGGTCACCAATCCGGAGCTCGAACCGCTGCTGGGCAAGTATCTGACCGATGTCGCCGCCGAGCGCGGCGTCGATCCGATAGAGCTGATGTTCGACATTTCCCAACAGGATGGCATGGGCACGATCTTCCTGTTGCGCGGCCGCCCCAAGGACGACGAATCGGATTTCGTGCGCATCCTTAAGAGCCCATCCACCCTGATTGGCGTTTCGGATGGCGGCGCGCATCTGCAAACCTTCGCCGGTGCCGATTACCCCACCTATTTCCTCAAGCACTGGGTGCGCGAAACCGAGACATTTACGCTGGAGGATGGCGTTGCCGCGCTGACTTCGGAAGTGGCGGACTTCATGGGGATGAAGGATCGCGGTGTGCTGGAGCCGGGCAAGGCAGCCGACGTGGTGATTTTCGATGCCGACAAGGTTCAGCCCGAGCCACTGGAAACTCTCCATTTCCCGGGCGGCAATGCCATCCGCCTGGTCAAGCGCGCGCGTGCCATTCCCTATGTGATCGTCAACGGCACGCCGATCATTGCCGAGGGCGCGCGCACCGGCGCAGTGCCAGGGCATCTCCTGCGGGCATGAAGGCCTGAAGGCCGCCTGGGGATTGGATGATCCTCCCCCGGAGCAGGTCGGCGGCATGAGGAGGGGAGTGAGAAGCTATGAGCCAGTTCGAAGTACGCCATGTGCTCGATGTGAAGGCCATGCTGGGCGAATGTCCGCTCTGGTCGCAAGAACAGCAGGCGCTGATCTGGCTCAACCCGCGCGGGGGCACGCTGAACCGGTTTGATCCCGTCACCGGCGGCAACGTGGTTTGGCAGTTGCCGGTCGACCACCCTGGCGCCTTTACTCTGGGCGCGGGCGGGGCCGGGATCGCGACACCTACCGGGTTCTTCTATTTCGATTTCACAACCGAGAAATTCGAGCGGTTGGGCGATGTGCCGATCGATTCGGAGGTCTTGCGTTTCAACGATGGCAAGCAGGATCGCCAGGGACGGTTCTGGATCGGCACCATGGCGCCCGGCTTCGCGCCTGATCAGCCGGGCGTGGGCACCTATTATCGCTATGAGGCGGGGGACTGGACCCCTACGATCCACGGCATCAAGATTCCCAACGGCACGGCTTTCAGCCCGGACGGCAAGGTGATGTACCGGGCCGAGACGCTGGAGCGCACCGTCTTTGCCTATGATATCGATACGGCCAGCGGATCGCCCTCGAACGAACGCGTCTTCGCTAAGCTGCCCGATCACTTCGGCCTACCCGACGGCGCAACGGTTGATAGCGAAGGTGGCTACTGGTTGGCAGTGCCGTTTGGCGAGAAAGGCCAGATCGTCCGATTGACTCCGGATGGGGCAATCGATCTGGTCATCGACCTGCCGGTTCTGGCGCCGACCATGGTGGCTTTCGGCGGCAAGGACATGGCTACGTTGTTCATCACCAGCGGCCGCATCGAGGATGTGATGGGGCGCGAGCATTCACCGCTTGGCGGCGACCTGTTCGCGGTCGATACCGGCTATCGGGGAATTGCCGAAACCCTCACCAAGTTTTGATCTGCCGCGCTCCCGATTTATGCGCCCCGGTGCGCCGCCAAGCAATGGGATGACAAGCCATGACACTCTATACCACGATCCATTTGCACAACGTCACTCCCGGCCGCGAGGCGGATTTCGCCGAGTGGTTCGACGGGCCCCACCGCGAGGATCTGGCGCGGCTGCGAGGCTTTCGCGGCGCGGACCGCTTCGAGGTGACTGCGGAGCAGGTCATGCCGGATATTCCGCAGCCCTGGCGCTATCTCAGTGTCTATGAATTCGACTATCCGGCGCCTGAAATCGACCTGCCGGCGCTCGCCCCCTTGCTGGCGGGCCCCCGCGATGCCGGTCTGACTGACGATATCACCGAGAGCGAGCGCATCTACAGCTACGCTATGTATTCGGACTGGAAGTTCAGCGCAAACCACACCGCCGGCAAGCCCTTTTCGGGGGTCTCGATTATCCTCGGGAACTACACGGTCGGGCGAGAGGCGGAATACCACAAGTGGTATGACGAAGTGCATTGCCCCGAAGTCACCGGGGTTCCCGGCAAGGTCGGCATGAAGCGCGGGCGGCTCGCGGAACTGCAGGTTGAGCCGAGCCGCTACTGTCCGGGATGCGAGCTGGTCTATTGCGCGCAGCAGACCGACGACCTCGCCTTCACGATCCAGGATTTCATCGACCGCGCACGCGGCGCCAGCCCATCGGGCGTGGCGATGCTGCCGCGCTCGAAGGCGGGGTCTTTCGCGCGCACGGTGCACTATTTTCGCAAGATCAGCGGCGATGCGTTCTGGGACGGCGGCATTGCCTATGGTGGAGATCTTTCGGTCTATCCGGGGCGGGGCTAAGCTGAATGACGACCATGAATATTGGCTTCATTGGTCTGGGCGAGATAGGCACCGAAATGGTGAAACGCCTGTGCAGTGCCGGTTTCCCGGTGACAGTCTACCCGCGCGGCGGCGGGCTGGCCGAAGCGCGGGCGGCGGGTGCAGCGGAATGCGGCGACTATGCGGCTCTTGCGGCCGAGAGCGACGCGCTGATTGTGATCGTGTTCAACGACGATCAGCTGCGCGACATCCTGTTCGGCCAAGGCGCGCTGGCGGCCATGCGCCCCGGGAGCGTGCTCGCGGTCCATGTCACCGGGTCACCGGCCTTGCGGCGTGAGCTTCAGGAAATGGCGCTGAAAGGCGTCGAGGTGCTCGATGCAACGTTCAGCGGTTCGGTGCCGCTCGTCAAACAGGGCAAGCTGACGCTGATGGTCGGTGGTTCGCCGGATGCGCTGGAGCGCCTGCGCCCGATATTTGCGACCTATGCCTCAAACATCTTCCATATTGGTAAGCTGGGTGATGCGCAGGTGCTCAAGCTGCTCAATAATCTCGTGCTCGCCGCGAACATGATGAATGCAGCCGAACTGCTCAGGACTGCGGCAAGCTACGGACTCGATCCCAAGACCGTGGCCAGCGTGTTGCAAACCTGCAGTGGGTCGAGTGTGGCGATGGGCATCTTCGTCCAGCGCGAAATCGACGAGGCGATGGAAAGTGCCGGGAAGTACATGGCCAAGGACATCGAGGAAGCCGTCGCGGCGGCGGGCGATGTCGGGCTGGATCTTGTTGCCTTCGGGGAAACCATTGACTACTGGCGCGGCATTTAGCGCAGCTGCCGCCAGCGTTCGGTCCAGCCGCCGATGCAGTGGATCGGTTCGGGCTTGCGCGCGGCGACCGCCAGGTTGATCTCACCCCGCGAGTAGCCGGGCGAACGAGGCTCCCACGCCTTCCGATCCACCGGCAATGAAGGCCCATGGCCCATAGTTCGACATGTCCAATTCGGGTCCTCCCGGGCCGTGCAGGCGCGCAGCCTATCCGGCTGCTTTTGCTTTCGAAGTGAGCTTGAGGCCCTGCAAATCGCCTGTTGCCCGCCACACGGTCATGACTTCCAGCAGCCCCAGCACGCCGCCGCCATAGGTGCCGTCACGCAACATGCGTGACGTAACTTTGCCCTCCTGGTTGAAGTAGCTGGGCGTACATTCCGCCCAGGTCTTCTGGGTAGCTACGGACAACTCTTCGTGGTGCCGTACCCATTCGGCCTCGGCATCGACTGTAACCTCTACCGTCTCAGCGCCGCGATCCTCGGCCTGCCGAACGATGTAGGCGATGTTGGTTGCAATCCCTTCGTATGGATGGGTGAAGTTGGACGATTGCGCACTGCCACGGCTTGTCAGCTGAAAGAAGTTGGGGAAGCCATGGACGTGCAGCCCATGCATGGTCGTGGCGCCGTCCTTCCATTTGTCGGCGAGATCCAGCCCGTCTCGGCCCGAGATCGGAAAGGGCGTGCCTTGCTCATAGGCGGCGACTTCGAAACCGGATGCGTAGATCAGGCAATCGACCTTGTATTCTTTGCCATTGGCGACCACGCCGTCTTCCGTCAGTCGCTCGACACCGCGTCCTTCGGTATCCACCAAGGTGACATTGGGCCGGTTGAAGGTCTGCAAGTACTGGTCATGAAAGCAGGGGCGTTTGCACAGCCAGTCGTACCAGGGCTTGAGCGCCTCGCGGTCGCCAGGATCCGTCACCAATTCATCTACGCGCTTGCGGACATTCTCCATCAGCGCATAATTGGCCATCAAGGCATAGCGCCCGCGCTCCTCCGGCGTCATTGTCGCAGCAGCGGCTCGCTGCATGTACTGATGAATGCTCCGGGTCCAGCCGTCGTCCACCAAATCGACATCAGCGGCGCCTGCAATCGCCTTCATGAAGTTATCCATGCGTTCGCGCTGCCAACCGGGTTTTTGCGACTTGAACCAGTCCAGATCGGTCGGTCGATTTCCACGGAAATCGACCGATGAAGGGGTGCGTTGAAATACGTAAAGGTGCTTCGCAGTTTCCCCCAGAGGCGGCACGCACTGGATGGCGGTGGCGCCGGTGCCGATGATCCCGACCACTTTGTCCTTGAGATTGACCATCGGGCTGTCCGGATCGCCTCCGGTGTAGTCATAGTCCCATCGGCTCGTGTGGAAGCTATGTCCCTTGAATTTTTCCATGCCTTCCAAAACGGGCAACTTTGGCAACCTGTAGTGGCCCGATGCAAGGATCAGATACTTGGCGCATATCTCGTCGCCGCGATCGGTCTTGACGATCCACCGGGCGATATCCACGTCCCATTTCGCCGTTGTAGCGACTGTATGATGCAACGCGCGCGGATATAGGTCGTAGTGGCGCGCCAAGGTGCGCACATGCTCGAGAATTTCTGGCGAGCCAACATATTTGGCGCTGGGAATTGTACCCGTTTCCTCGAGCATCGGCAGGTAGATATAGGATTCGACATCGCAGGCGGCGCCGGGATAGCGATTCCAGTACCAGGTGCCTCCGAAATCGCCGGCGCGCTCAATGATCAGGAGATCGTCGATACCCTGATCGCGCAAACGGCCGGCCGCCAGCAGTCCTGCGAAGCCGCCGCCTGCAATCAGGACCTCAACATTGCGCTGCTGCGGCTCTCGCGCTTTTACCGGCATGTAGGGGTCGATGGCGTAATGCTCGAAGGCACCCTCCATCCGTTGGTATTGCGCTTCGCCTTCAGGACGCATCTTCAATCGTTTGTCGCGCTCGGCATCGTATTTGGCTTGGATCGAGACCGGATCAAACTTGAATTGGTCAAAGGGATCGGACATCTGTTCTCAACTCCTGATGGTCGCCTGGGGCCGCTCTGGCCCGGAAACCGGTTGTTCAAATTTCGCCAGAAGCCTCATACCGGCGCGGAAAATCAGTACCGGGACATAAGGACAAGCAGCTCGAAACCCCTGTCGATCAGTCCGCCGAAATCCTCCCCGGCATCGCTGGCAACCCACTGTTCGATCGCGCTGCCGAATACGCCCATGGCGGTGCGAGCGACCATCATGCATTCTTCGATTGCGTCTGGATCATCACGCCGCCGGGCGAGGGCGGCACCCACTTCGTCTATCCAGCGGCGACCGACGAAGTAGGCAACACCGCACAGGTAGGCTGAGCGGCCCACGGCCCGTTCTGTGCGGATGGTGCGTACCGGATCGATATTGGGGACCCAGGCTACCTGCAGCGCGCGGCGTACTACCTCAAGCTCGCGGATCTCTTCGGGCTGGTTGCCGATTTCTGCGCAGAGTTGGTCCAGCTGCGTATCATGATCGCTCAACACGATCTCCGCCTTGGTGCCGAAATAGCGGAAGAAGGTGGACGGCGAGACATCGGCGCGCAGTGCGATTTCCTCGACAGTGGTCTCATCGAAACCCTGGCTCGAAAACAGGTCCAGAGCGGCATCCTGGATCGTCAGACGGGTACGCACCTTCTTGCGTGTGCGGATGTCCGCAAACATTTCGGGCGATGGCCGGTTAAAGGTGACTTGCAATGACATTTTAGTGCCAATAGGTATGTTACTGCTAAATGAGAGTCAACTGTCATGATGTGTTTGGGAGAGAGTTGAGATGACGCGATTGCGCTTCGATGGACAGGTCGCGATCGTCACCGGCGGTGGCAGGGGGCTGGGCCGACTCTATGCCATGGAGCTTGCCCGGCGCGGCGCCATGGTTTTGGTCAACGACTTTGGAGAATCGAGCCAGGGCGAGGGTTCCGACGCATCGGTCGCCGATCATGTCGCGGCTGAGATCGAAGCGGAGGGTGGCATAGCGGCGGCCTCGAGCGACAGCGTCGCCTCGGCCGAAGGTGGGCAGGCGATAATCGATGAAGCACTGGCCCGGTTCGGGCGCATCGACATTGTCATCAATAACGCCGGCATCATTCGCTTTACGCCTTTCGACGAGATAACTGGCGATGAATGGCGCAAGACTCTGAGCGTCCATGTCGATGGCAGCTTCCATGTAAGCCAGCCGGCCTTCCGCGTGATGAAGGGGCAGGGCTATGGCCGCTTCGTTTTCATTTCATCGACGTTCGGCGCCTTCGGCCAGCTTGGCACGGCAAGCTATTCAACCGCCAAGTCAGCGCTGCTCGGCCTGTCAAACGTAGTGGCGCTGGAGGGCGCGGCACATGGCATCCAGTCCAATGCCGTGCTGCCGGTGGGCTTCTCGCGCATGGTTACCGATCAGGCGGCGGACGCGGAAGTTCCGCCGGGCCGGCAGGCATTCTACGATGCGATCCGGCCCGATCTGATTGCGCCGCTGGTTGTCTATCTAGCAAGCCGGGAGTGCAATCTCACGCACCGTGCCATTGCTGCCTGCGCCGGTCGCTATTCGCGCGTCTTCGCCGGCTATGCCGATGGCTGGTTGTCGGATGCGGGAACTACGCCGAGCGCCGAAGATGTCGCCGCCCGCATCGCGCAAATCGATGCGACCGACGGCTTCTTTGTGCCCAATTCCTCGGTTGATGAGACGATTGCGGTATGCCGGCAGCGCGGAGTCGATCTGAGCAAGATGTAACAGATCGTCCGGGTGGTTTCCGGTGATCATACAAGTTCCGCGAAGGAGAGGGCGAGATGAAGCTGTTCGAAGTCAGACATGTGCTGGATATCAAGGCGCAGCTTGGCGAAGCGCCGCTATGGTCTGTCGATCAGCAGGCGCTCTACTGGGTCGATATTGAGCGCAAGACCCTGAATCGCTTCGATCCGGCGACAGGCCGGAACGAGAGCTGGCCGGTCCCCGCCACCCCGGGCTGCTTCAATTTTCGAGAAGGCGGCGGCCTGGTGCTCGCCACCAACCAGGGCTTCTTCGATTTCGACTTTGCCACCTCCCGGTTCGAGAAGATCTGCGATGCCCCCTTTGATCCCGCCGGATGGCGGTTCAACGACGGCAAGGCCGATCGCCAGGGCCGCCTGTGGGCAGGCAGCATGAAGCTTGCTTTCAAGATCGATGGCCCTCCGGAGGGAACCTTCTATCGCTATGAGGCGGGCAAGGTGGTGGCGGGCATCCCCGGCGTCATGGTGCCAAACGGAACCGCCTTCAGCCCCGATGGCACGACGATGTACCGCTCGGACTGGCGTCCTGAAGGAAAGGTCGTGCTGCAATACGACTACGATATCGCCACAGGCACCCCATCGAACGAGCGGTTGTTTACCGGCATGCCCGAAGGCTTCGGCATTCCCGATGGTGCGTCGGTGGACAGCGAGGGGTTTTACTGGAACGCGGTACCCTATGGAGACAAGGGCCGCGTCGCACGTTTCGCGCCGGACGGCAGTCTTGACCTGCATTTCGACATGCCCGTGCTCGGGCCGACCATGGTCGCCTTCGGCGGCAAGGACATGTCGACGCTGTTCATCACCTCGTGCCGGCTCGAAACCAACATGGGCCTGCCGATGTCCTCCCTTGGCGGGGATATTTTCGCGGTCGAAACACACATGCGTGGGATTGCCGAAACACTTTCCGCAAGGGCATAATTTTTGCGTCAGCTGCGCGCAGGCAACGCAGGGTCACATGAGCATCGCCATTCGCGACAAATGGAAAGCAAGCGAGCCGCGATGCGAATTGGCCGCCGCCACGAAATTCCGAAATTGCTCCATGCGCCCGTCATCGCTGGCATCTTGTTCGCCAAGCGAAGGGCTCGCCCCTCCAAGAACAAGATTGCTCGCCTGGACGACCACCGCCTTCGTGGCCGAGGTCGCATATGCGCGCTGCCGCCCATCGGGTTGTGACAGGCTGGCAAGCCCCATCAGGGCTGCCGAGCGCGCCTGTTCCAGCGCCGCCTTCATTTCGGCATAGCCGTGGCCAAGGGTCGTATCGGCAATTGCAGCTTCCATCGCGCCTAGGACTTCGAATGCACTGGCCACAATTGCTGCATCCATTCCCGCGCTCAAGGCAGCCAGCGCTCCGCCTGATTTGCCCAGGAGAGCTTCTCCTGACACGCGTACACCGTCCAGCTCGATTGTAGCCATGTCGCTGCCGTCGATCATCCGCCATGATTGGACTTTGAGACCTGGCGCATCGCGTGGCACCAGAAACAGCGAATGGCCGACCGGATCATAAACCTCGCCGGAGGTGCGGGCGGAAACCAGATATGCCGTTGCCATGCCCCCGCCATCGACTGTGACCTTGCATCCGTTTAGCACAAAGCCATCATTGTCGGGCGTTGCTCGCGTTTCGGTCCAACGCAGCCCGCCGCGTGCCGCAGCTTCGTGACATGCCATGGCCAGCCGGATCTGGCCCGCGACGGCGGGCGCAAGCAGCTTCGCCGCCTCCGGCGGATCGAGCAATGCCTGAAGAACCTGCGAGGGATAGACGATGCCGCCGGTATAGGGTTCAATCGCAAGGCCCGCCCCCAGCCGTTCAGCGACGGTCATCATCGCCGACAGGGTGCCGCCATGGCCACCCACTTCTTCAGGGATGCCTTGGCCCAGCCAGCCCATCGCGGCGAAGCGGTCCCAATTGTCACGATTGGCGGCGAGTAGCGCTGCTCGCTTGAGAGTTGTATATTCGGCGGCGGCAAAGCGATTGATGTTGCTGCGAAGCGAAGCATCGGCTTCGGGCGGTCTGGAGTCCGCTATTGTCCCCAACTTGCGATGGCCGGTCGCGGCAACATATGCGCGCAGCTCCACCTCGTTGGCTTTGCAGGGTGTTGCCCTGGCACTGAAGGTGGAAATCGTGCCTGCACCGGGTGCCTCGATTTGCCCAGGCGATCCCACCACCACCGGTCCGCCGCCTTCCGCGGGGGCTTGCGCCAGGCCATAAGGGCCGAACGCATCGGCGATCAGCATGCCGACTTCATCTTGCAGCTTCAATCCGGCGATCCCGGCCAACATGGCAAGCTCGTCACATGCGGGGTCGCTTTCTTGCGCCGCGCGGGCAATCGAAAGCTCGAGCGCATCGAGTTCAGCCTGCAGGGCCGCCGTCCTCGCCCGGAACAGGCTATCATTCCACAGCACATCGGCATGGTAAGCAGCCTGCCGTGCGAAGGCGGTCAGGAGGCGCAGGTTATTCTTGATGGCGGGAACGCATGCGGCAAGAAAACCGCGAACCTCCTTGCCCTGGTCAAGGTCATGGGAAGCCGTAAGAGAAATCATGCGCATGCACTCCATGCCTTTGTGGCTGAAAAGCCGAGAGCTGGGTCAGGAAGGGATTTACGAAAATCTGCGCCGGTCATGGCGGGAGGAGGTCAGGATGTGCACGACCGCAAGCTGTCGATCAATGGCGATGTCGAGTTTCCGGCGGCGCAGCATGCCCGCAATGCAGACCTGACGAGCTGGACACTGGGCAGTTGACAGCGCTGGTCCGGTCCCGACTAACGTGCCATCCATGACGAGGATGTTTGAATGACAATGGCGGGCCGCAGCTGCCGATGAGATCCAATCCAATGCGGGGAAGCAAGGGCATGATACTTAAGGCAACCGCTTCATTTTTTTGCTCGGGAATCGCCAAGCTATGACCAATCGACATTTTTATGAACCCCGCCATGGTCATGGGCTGGCGCATAATCCGCTAAACGCCATTGTCGCGCCGCGGCCTATCGGATGGATCAGCACAGTTAACCGCTCGGGTGCTGCCAATCTGGCACCGTACAGCTTCTTCAACCTGTTCAGTTACAAGCCCCCGATCATTGGCTTTTCATCGTCTGGCTGGAAAGACAGTGTGGCCAACGCAGAGGCAACAGGTGAATTTGTCTGGAATCTGGCGACTCGCGGGCAGGCAGAGGCGATGAATACTACCTCCTCAAATGTGCTGCCAGAAGTTGACGAATTCGAGTTGGCAGGGCTCGGCAAGACAGAGTCTCGGCTGGTGGCGCCGCCCGGAGTTGCGGGCAGTCCCGTTCAGTTCGAATGCAAGGTAACCCAGATCATCCGCCTGATTTCAAAGGAAGGGCATGACACACCACAATGGCTGGTGATGGGCGAAGCCATCGGTATTCACATCGACCGGGACCTCATCAGGGAGGGTGTCTACCAAACCGCCAAGGCGCATCCGATCGCACGCGGCGGCGGCTTGGCTGACTATTTTGAGATCACGATGGACCGACTGTTCCTTATGCCCAGGCCAGACTGACTTTCGATTCCGACAAATCCACGATTAGAGGTCCGTGATGCTGCAGACTGGCAACGAACGACGATCCAGCGCAAGCTAACTTTAGCTTGCCAGCGCCTCAAAGGCGATAATGAATGGAAGAGATCACCATCCCAGTGAACGTCGGCCAAGCTATTTGTGGCTGACGATCAAAAGGCTGCAAGGCAGATGGTCAAGCAATTGAGCGCCGAGGGAGTCTTGGAACCATCGTGCGATAACGCCCTTCTCGGTGTGTCCCAACATTGCAAGATCGGCTTTGATCTTAAAGGCATGAGTCACTATCTCTCTTGCCGGGTCGCCCTCTCGAGTGCTGCAGACGGCATTTACACCCTGACTACATAGATCACGGGCCGCGGTTTCGACGACTTGCTGGATACGGTCCTTCTCAACCATTCTATGGTCAAACACGCCTTCCGCTTCCGCAAGCATCATGACGCCAGTCGTCACGACTATGCCCAATATATGCAGTTCCGCATTGGCGAGACGGGCAAGATCGGCGGCCTGTCTCAAAGCAGCTGCGCTATGAACGGAACCATTATACGCCAGTAGGATCTTCTGGAACATGACCACTCTCCCCCAATCAATTGCCTAATAAAAGATAGTCGATCTCCACGCAATCGGACCTCGGTGTTCTCAGCTGCCTGCCGCAATGCAATACGTGCTGCCTAAACAGCGGGAAAAGGCGCAATTCGGGCGACCGTTTCCAATGGTGTGGGCGTGATCTATGAACCTCAGCAGGCAGCGCACTTTTTCGCGCAACTGTCTCCTCTTTATCTAGCTCATGCTTCTGCGCACAGTTCAATTGTGGAGCCGCTTGGTCCATTGACGACGCTAGTCGAAGTGACCCACGAGAGTTGGGACACGATTTCGTGCCTATATGTCGAATGGATGAAATACTGGACTATGCCTTTCGCCGACCTGCGGCAGTTGTTGGCAACGTTCATGTGGCACTGCAACGGTCACACTCGATTTCGGTTTCAGCCCGCCTCTTTTTGCGCCAGCCAGTGGCCTGCGCCGATGCGCTGATCGCAATCGCTGAGGAACTACCATACGGAAAGTGATACGGACATTGAATTGGACGGGCGCCTGCGGCAGGACGATCCGAGCACCTTCCTAACGATAGAGGTCGCATGAGCACTGATTTGATCTTGATCCTAAATGCTGCGACGTTCGCAGCCGACAAGCATCGTCAGCAGCGACGCAAGGACGTAGACGCGTCTCCCTATATCAACCACCCATTGGATTTGGCGGATATCCTTGCGAGAGAGGGTGGCGTCGAGGACGCCAAGGTCATAGCGGCGGCACTGCTACACGATACCGTTGAAGATACGGAAACAACGATTGAAGAACTGGAGGATCGTTTTGGCAAACGCGTGGCAGCGATCGTCGCTGAGGTCACAGACGATCAATCGCTTCCTTCGGCAGAGCGCAAAAGAATTCAAGTAATGAAGGCCTCCTCGAATTCCCCCGGGGCTAAGCTCGTTAAGCTTTCCGACAAGATCAGTAACGTTCGTGATTTGGTAACCGCACCTCCGGCGGGATGGTCAATGGAACGAAAAATAGAATATTTTTTCTGGGCCAAAGAAGTGGTCGAGGGCATTCGAGGAACCAACAAGCAACTCGAAGCTGCGTTTGACGAAGCTTATTCGGAGGGTATGATAGCAACCTGCGCCAGATAACCCTGTTACCGGTGGCAGCCTGGTATCATTCATTTAAAAAATCGCTTCTCATTTGTCACATAGAAGTTGGCGATTGGACAGTTACATAGGAATTTCTCCGAGAGGGGTGTGTTCCCCCCAAATTCTGGGATTTCGTACTTCGAAGTTAAACCCAACCGCTTACATCATATTGGGTTGATAATATTATACATGTTAGCTGACAAGCCACTGGCAATTTGCGTCCTTTGCTTCGTGTGCTTACCGAGGCTGATCAGCAACAATCCTCTCGATTTCATGCGCCCACTTCGTAAGGGCATCCTTCTTCTCCTCAAAATAGTCGTGCCGCTGGTAGACGCCAGCGATGCCACCACGTGATCCGCTGATGTGATTTAGCACTGCTTCGGTCACCGGCATGGGCACCCCCAGGCGCTGCATCCCGGTGGCTGCAGTACGACGAAGGTCATGCAGGACAAAATGCTCGACCGGCTCGCCATGTTGCCTTTCTGCCATTTTGCGCAGCATGCGAGGGTGCCCCTTGCTGAACCCGCTTGAGACGGCCTTGGGATTGTCTGGCACCGCAAAGAAGCTGTCGCTTCCATCGACCACGGGAAGCGTCGCGATAATGTCGAGCGCGAGCCGGGGCAGGGGGACGATGTGGGCGATCCCGTTCTTTGCTCGGTCGCCAGGGATCGTCCAGATACCATCCTGGATCTCGCTGCGCGATGCTCCGAACACCTCGCCTCGCCGCTGCCCGGTAACAAGCAGCAGCTTGAACCCTGGACCGAATGGCCAGCCTAGCTCACCGCAGGCATGCCAGAAGAGGCGGATTTCGTGGTCAGATAGGAACCGGTCGCGCGGTTTGCCGAGGGGAGGGCGCCAGGCATATTGGCATGGATTGGCCTGAAGCCGCTCCAGCTTGGGCATAGCCCAGCTGTAAAAGGCACTAAGCCGCTGATGGACGCTGCGCCCCTCCCGCAAGGTTGGTAGTTGCGGATTGCGATAGCAGACGTCCTCGACCAGCGAAGTAATCTCGCTTCTGGTGATGCTGTCCGCCATGCGGTCGCCAAACCGAGGCAACAGGAACTTCTTGCCAATCCGCTCTATCTCGCTGGCGCTGCGCTTGTGGCCTCGGCAAGCGCGCTCGATATACTGCTCCCAAAGGAACGCAAACATCAGCCGCCCGGTCAGAGTGGTACCATCATCCTTGGCAGGACGGGGCGCACCTTTGCCGTTCTCGATGTCGAGCAGGATCGAGCGGGCTTTCTTACGAGCATCGGCGAGACCAAAGTACTCCTTGAATGGCCCTAAAGTGATATTGCGCCACTGCTCGCCGACCCGCTTTCGCAGGATGAAGGTCTTTGCTCCTGACCGCCCTACACGAATCCGCAGGCCGGGAACGATATGATCGGGACATTCCATTTGCCCCTTGACCGGGGGAACTAGAGAGCGAATCTTTGCGTCAGTGAGTCCGACTTTGTTCGTGTTCATGGGATCGCGCTCCGAGACTCCATTCCGGTGCTACCTAAGGTAGCTTTTGGGGTGAGATACCCTGGAACATAATGGGAACTTATGAGATTGGCAATACCAGGAAAATCAACGTAGTTAGGATGTTATGGGACGTTCTGGGAAGTGATTCTAGCTCGCTACGAATCTGAGGGCCGGACGTTCGAATCGTTCCGGGCGCACCACAAACCCCCGTTAAGTCTCAATGACTTGGCGGGGGTTTCTGATTCTGGGCGCAGTGGCGGGGCTAAGTGAATGTAGTTCTAGCAAGCACATAGTAAGCACCAGAGCGATTTTCGGACTTAGTGCGAGATACACGTGATGCGAACGCTTGCTCTCTCGCGACACGCATTTTGCCAATCGGCTAATGCATGGCACCTTCTGTCCCCATGGCGTGGGATCGAATCAGGCAGTTTCTATTTGGGGAGCCTCACGCACCCCCAGCCGATCCGGTCGAGCCAACCGATCAACAGCAGGTCGAGATGATCGCAGCCATGGCGCAACGCATGGTGGATGTTGTCAATGAGTCCATGCGGATCGCCCACGATTCCAAGAATATCGAGACGCGCCGATCACGCATTGGCGTTTCGCGGGAACGGCTGGTGCAACTCCAAGAGCTAGCCGAGCAATATCCATTCATCAAAGTGCAGCAGTTAGCCGAGGTGGAGTGCGACCTAGCGAAGATCGATGAGGCCACAGATCAAATGGAAGGCCCACAGGGGGCAGAGCTAGCGGCGTTTCTAAAGTTGCCCCTTTCTCTGCAATGTAAAGCGTTGGACATGCCATTGGAAGTCATCACGCTACAACGATGCGGGGGCCAATGGATTGTGGCCGGAGTTCCGCACAAGCGCCCCGAGGATGCCGCACTGGCTCACCTGCGCTCGAACGGTTGGGAAGGCCTAGCGTGTGAAGGCACGGCGGTCCTCATGCTCATGAAAGCAGCCTGTCTGGACCATCTTGCCCGCATCAACACTTTCGGTAGCCGGGCGGATGCGTGCATGCGGTTTTTCGAGGCGCAATGCATTATTCACCGCGATAACGCGCCGGAAATTGTCCGCGACATTGAGCAAGCCACCGAGGCAGTCGTTCGGACTAACCTTGCGGAGATTGTCGCGCAGCCCGACTATCTCACAATCTATCCGATGATGGATGCCGACGCGCTGATAGGCGTCTGGCACGCCATTACACCTTCGGGGCTGGCGACGTTCGCCCGGCGAATCTTCGACGATCCGAGCTTTCGGGCCGGGTGGCCAGACGTTACGATTGCCCGCGAAGGGAATGTGCGCTTTGTCGAGGTCAAAACAACAGACAAACTGCATGCGTCCCAGCGTGACGTGATCTTAGGTATTCTCCAGCCAAGCGGTGCAGACGTGCGAGTCATACAGATCAAGCCTGCCCGTCATTGAAACGGGCCACCGTCCAGTTTTTGCCCCAGGGCGCGCATGAGCGCCAGCGTCTCCCGCGTGCTGCCAGACCGCGCGCCGTGCTTCCATGCATTCCTATTGCCCTTGGGCGCGCCGCTTCCCTTGCCGCCGTGCAACCGGCATCGCTGGTTGCCTTTCACGGCTGGGGACTGGCCAAACGAGTAAGATGGGCCCACTCAGTAGCTGCTAGTCACGGGGCGGACGTTCGCGTTTTACAACTCAAAAATATTCTGGGCAAATAGGGGTTCAAATGGCCGAATGGGGCATGCGCCGTGGGGTGGTTCCGCCGCAGTGCGGCGAAGCGCGCGCAAAGCAAGCGCGCGCCAAAGGTTGATCGGGAGTGGCTTCCGGTCGGCCAGGTCTGACCGAAAGGCGCCAGCGCATCAGGGCCTGGATGTTGTCGGAGTCGCTGCGGTGTTTGCAGCGAGCGCCGTTTCAAACGAATCGGTCTGCAAATAGGGCACCGGGTTCACCGCCACGCCGGCGATGCGCACTTCGTAATGCAGGTGCGGCCCGGTCGAGCGGCCGGTCGAGCCGATGTAGCCGATCACGTCGCCCTTGCGGATGCGCTGACCGGAATAGACGTTGAGCCGCGACATGTGGGCATAGCGGGTCTGGATTTCCGCGCCATGTTCCAGCGAAATGTAGAGGCCATAGCTGCTGAACCATTCGGCCTTGCTGACCACGCCATCGGCGGTGGCGAGCACCGGCGTGCCAACCGGCCCGGCCAGATCGACGCCCTTGTGGCCGCGGCGGCCGCCAAGCACGGGATGGGTGCGCATACCGAAATCGCTGGTCAGGCGCACGCCTTCAACGGGCATGCGTGACGGGATAGATACTCTGCCAGCGGTGATCAGTCTAGCGGTTACCGGACCGAGGGCACCGGCGAACCCGGGATTGACTGAAGGCGAGACATAACCGGTGGAGCGATCAAGCGAGCGCCAGTTTGAGAACAGCTGGCGGAATTCTTCGTTGGAATTGTTCGGCGCGGTCTGGCGCGATTCCTGAGCGGCGTGCAGCAGCGCGGCAATATCGGCGGCAGTGCTGGAATTGGCCATGGCCGGATTCGCACCCAGAACCAGGAACGCAGCGGCAAAAGTGCCCGCCAGCTTCTGAATTCCAGCAGTAAACTTCGAAATGACCACTCAAAATACCTTGTTTTACCGGCCAGACAGACTTCAATCGGACCGTGCAACCCGGGTTCTCCGCCACGCCAAAAAGCGCTTCGGGACCTTTATTGGAGATGGTCGGAACCCCCCGCCGTCTCGTTGGAACTGCGCTACCGGGTGGAAGGTTTACAAGGCAATAGCAGCATAGAAACTGCGCGATAAACCGGCTGAGAGGCGCGCTGAGTCGTTGAATGGAGGCTTAACGGTCCCGCGGAAATGGCGTTTTACCAAGGCTTTCCACAATGCCTCCGGTGATTCTCCGCGCCGGGCGCTGAGCGCAAAAAAGTGCTTTGAGCCAAACCGGACGTGGCGAATCTCATCGTCAAGGATTCGTTCCAGGATGCGCGTCCCCGCCTCGTCGCCGGCTGCTCGGAGCCGTTCGATCATCAGCGGCGTGACATCGAGCCCGCGCGCCTCGAGCACCATCGGCACCACCGCGAGCCGGGCGGCGGCATCGTGGCGGGTTGCATGCGCAGCATCCCACAGGCCGGCAGTGCGCCGTAATGGCTGCCCAGCGTTTTCAGACGGCGGTTCAGCAGTGCGAAATGCATCGCCTCGTCGGCGGCCACCGAGAGAAAGTCGGAGACGAACACCTCGCCCAGTTCTGCCCCGAAACGCCCGGCGGCATCGAGCGCGAGGTCGATCGCCGAAAATTCGATATGGGCCAGCGCATGCCACAGCGCGATCCGGCTGCGTTACGAGCCGCCGCGCCCGCGCATGCGGTTTGGCGGCAGCAGTTCGGGTAGGGCGGGTCGCGACTCCCTCGCGATGTATACCGCCGCTTTTATGGAATTTCGCGCTCCACGCGCACCCGCGACAGTTCGGCCTTCAGCCGGGCGATCTCCATCTGATCAGCCATCACGGCTTTGCCACGGACATCGCCAAGGCGGCCGGCAGCCTCCGCCTTGACCCAATTATCCAGCGACTGGCCTGACACGCCCAGCGTCCGGGCCACCGCCCATACCCGCTCATCACCATCCACAAGCCGCAGCGCTTCCTGCTTGAACTCATGGGTGTAGCGCGCGCTCACTCCGTCGTTCATCCTGACACCCCTTCGCTGATCCGTTCCTATCAGCCAAGGGAGACGTCAGACATGGGCAAGCTCAAAGCCACTGCGCGCGTAAATTCAGCGCGGGTTTGGCCATTTAATCTCGCCAGTTTCAGAGATCGTTATGCCTGCCTCTGGAAAATCAGTTGTCGTGAGACGCGCGATCGTTGCTGCAGATGCATGCGAAGTGTCGAGATAGGGTCGTCCGGGGCGGTCCTGCTTTACCGAAATAATGCGGGCCGATTGCAACGCACCACTCTTGTTCACCTTGAAATCAACGATTGGAGCAAGCCCGCTTGGACCACTGAGGTTGAAGCGACCATACGTCCAAAAATTACCGAGGCTGTAGGCAATCAAGCGTCCTTTATAGACCTCAATAGCGCGTGATACGTGAGGGCCATGGCACAAGACGGCATCAGCACCAGCGTCGATGGCTGCACGCGCAAAGGCCCATGGGTTGCCACGATTTTCGCCCAGGAAGAGCTCCTGCTGGCGCGTCACATTCTGACGAGCGCTGCCTTCCGCGCCGACATGACATGATACGATTGTAAAATCGCCCATGTTGGTGGCCTGCTTGATCAATTCTGTGGCCCGCTTAAGATCGGTAACGGGCATCAATCCTGGATTATGTCCGAATGCGACGAGAGAAACCCGCGTGCCGTCATCAAGTGTCCTGACCGCAAAGCGCATCCCATCGCGGTCGGCAGCAGACACTTCAATGCCTGCCTTGGTTAAACTTGTATAAGTAGCGGTGCGCCCCGCCTCGCCAAAATCACGTGCATGATTGTTGGCGTTTGATAACATGTTGAATCCCATGGCAGCCAGGAAGGACGCATGGAAGGGAGGGCTTCTGAAAGTATAGCAATTGCTAGGGTTTGAGCAGGTTTTGGCTCCCTCTGAGCCGGTGTGGATAGTGCCTTCGTAGTTACCAAATACCACATCAGCGGATTTGAAAATCAATGCCATTTCAGGACCGATTACGTCCTCGACAGACGCGCCGGGTTGAAGGCGAGGATCGAGCAACGGCGTTGGCCAATCACTACCCATCATGATGTCCCCGACAGCAACCACTCGGTAGCTGGCTGCCTTCGCAGGGGCTGCTGCCGCCGGGTCAGCCTGAGTTGCTGTTGCAGCGCCCCTAGTCATCTTCAAAGCGGCCACCGAGTGACCGAGGCCCAAAGCCGCCATTACGAATAGTATCACTATGCCGATCATGCGCATTCTTAATTTTCCTATCATTCAATGCACCCAACCGACATTTCCCAGATGGCCGCCAAGAGAAGGCTGATTGAGGGCAAGATTGCCGTGTGGGACGGCATTGCACAACCGGATTTTGGCGTGCTGGCGCTTTCAGCCGCTCCTTGACGCTCCAATCTGACAATAGGTCTGCTCGCCCTGCGCAAAAAGCGTGATTTTCACGGGGATCGGACGCAACTTGCCCGTCGGTGCCGATGCAGGGCTCAGAGCTTGCGGTCAGCATGGGGTCGGTGCTCGACACCGCAGATCCGCGATGTTGGCGAGGATGCGGCGGAACAGGTCTCGTGACACGGCGACCTTGGCCATCTGGAAGATGGCGTAGCGGGCGTGGCTGACGAGCTTCGCGCCGATCTTCACCAGCTTGTCGCGGATGGAAGTCAATGACCAGTGCTGCACCTCCTCAGGCAGGGCGAGGGTGCGCAGGAAGTTGGCGAGGTTGTAGGCGAGCGCATGAAGCTGGAGCCGCACCGCGTTGCCCGAGGAGGTGCAGCACTGGTCGCTGACCAGTCTGCGGGAGAAGCTGGTCCGGATCGGTGCCCGGCTCGTGAGCCATGCCCGCTATGCCATCTTCCAGATGGCCGAGGTCGCCGTAACGAGGGACGTGTTCAGCCGCATCCTTGCCAACATCGCCGATCTGCGACGGCGAGCACCGGCGCCATGTTGACCGCAAGCTCGCCGCCGTGCTCCGGTCCTGACAGGCAAGTTGTGCCCATATTCCGTGAAAATCACGCCAATCGCATGCCCGGCGGCGGCGCATCGTCCGATTGCGGTGCCAAA
>CANJCQ010000002.1 GCA_947473355.1 Sphingomonadaceae bacterium
CCGCTACGCTACAGCCGCTTCCCCGACGCCGATTACGCCCCTGCCTCGATCGAGGCTTTTTGTTTGCAACGACTGGCCCCTTTTTAAACCGGGGAATGGCCCATTTTTATACCGCGCTTTACATCTGGCAACCGCCAGTGCCCCAGACCGAGGCACGGGCCTTTTCGCGCACCGTCTCCAACCATCGCTGGCTCGGCTCCGCCCGAGGCGAGAGCAGCACGCCCATGTTCACAATGCGATCTATCAGCTGCAGGATATAATCGACTTGAACCTCGACGATCCCGACGACCGAGGCTGTGCCGCCAGGCGAATAGGGTCCGTTGATCATGAGGAAGTTGGGCATGTTCGGCACGGCCATCGAATGATAGGTCAGCGGCAAGTCAGCCCAGACCTCATCCAGTGTCACGCCGTTCTCACCAGTCACCTGCATCGGGCGGATATAGGCGTGGGCATTGAAGCCAGTGGCCAGCGCCAGCACGTCGAGTTCATGGAGCTTGCCATCTTTTGTCACCACGCCGCCCGGCACAATACGCTCGATTGGATCGACTACGATATCGACGCTGGGGTGCTGCACTGCCTCATGAAAGCCATCTGAAAACACCAACCGCTTGCAGCCGACCTCATAATCGGGCGTCAGCTTGGCGCGCAGCTGTGGATCGCGGATCGAGGCGAGCGCGTCAAAGCACACCTGATCGCGTGCCCTTCTGCCTTCCTCGGAACTGGTTGCCGCCTTGCCGCGTGCTTCGGTTTCATCGCGCAACTGGCGATAATAGCTCTGCCAATGGCCCGGCCAGAGCGCGAAGGCGAGCTTGCGCCACCACGGGTTGGCAGTGTCCTTGACCGGGAACACCCATTGCGCGGTGCGCTGGAACACGGAGAGCCTATCGACAACCCCCGCAAGCGCAGTGACGATCTGGGTGGCGCTGGATCCGGTACCGATCAACCCGACCCGCTTTCCGGCGAGCTCTAGTGACTGATCCCAGCGCGCGGTGTGGAAAACCGGGCCAGCAAAACTTTCAAGCCCTTCGATCTGCGGCATGACGGGTTGCTGCAGCCGGCCGGCCGCTGCAATCACGACATCCGCCGAATAGGCGGCGCCATCACTGGTTGAAAGTTGCCAACGGCGGCCATCGAATACAGCCGATGTGACCTGCTTGCCATATTCGATGAAGGGCAGCACCCCGCGACGCCGGGCAACACGGTGATAGTATTTCCAGATGTCCGGCCCCTTGGCATAGCGAGACTGGAACCAGGGATTTCCCTCGAACGAATAGGAATAGAGGTGGGCGGCGACATCGCAGGCGACCCCGGGATAGACGTTATCCCGCCACGTCCCTCCCATGGCCTGCGCCTGTTCCAGGATCACGAAATTGCGAAGGCCACGCTCAAGCAGCTTGATCGCCATCAGTACCCCGGAAATTCCGGCACCGATTATGACGATGCGCGTGTCCTTGCCCCGAGACGTCTGCTGGACCTCAGCCATACCGAATTTCATGGTTCAACCTTATCCGCCGCGCCGGGCATCTCGCAAAACAGCTTCTCAACTGCCACCTTGGCAATCTTGCCATTGGGGGTCAGCGGAAAGGCATCGACAAACAGCCAGCGGCGCGGAACCTTGAAATGCGCGAGCCGGGTGGCGGCATGGGCCTCGAGGTCGATCTCGGTTGGCCGGGTGCCCGGACGCAATTGCACGGCGGCCGCGACCTGCTGCCCCCAACGTGCGTCGGGCACCCCGACTACGGCGACCTGCCCCACATCGGCGTGGCCCAGCAAGGCATCCTCGACTTCGGCCGGGTAGATGTTTTCGCCGCCCCGGATGATGACATCGCGCACACGCCCCAGCACGCGAACAAAGCCTGCCGCATCTAGCGCCCCAAGGTCGCCCGTATGGAGGAAGCCGTCGCCATCGATAGCTGCTGCGCTGTCATCTGGCGCGCGGTAATATCCCTGCATCACCACCGCCCCCCGCACACAGATCTCGCCGGTCTCTCCCAACTGCAGCACCTCTCCGCTGACTGGATCGACAACCTTAACCTCGACATGCGGGGCGCAGCGACCGACCGTCTCGGCCAGCAGGCGCGGCGGATCACCGGGCGTGCTGCTGGTGATTATCGGGCATTCGGACTGCGCATAGGAAACCAGCACCGGCGCGCCGAATTCGTGCATCAGGCGCTCGATCAGCGGCTGCGGCACCTGAGCGCCGCCCGCGCCCACTGCACGCAATGAAACGGAACCTGGCTGCCAGTCGGGATGTTCGAGCAATGCCAGCAACACCGTCGGCACGCCGCCGATACGCGTCGCCCCGGCGAGCCGCATCAATCGCAGATATTCGCCCGCGTCGAAGCGATCCATGACGACATAGCAGCCACCCACCGCGATCGCGCCTGGCAGCATGGTCACGGCACCGCCCATATGGTTGAGCGGGCTGGGATTGACCCAGACGTCAGTCTCGTCCGCGCCGCTCAGTGCTGCGCGCAGCCAGGCGGCATTGACCACCGAGCGGTGCGACAAGGCTGCGCCCTTGGCGCGGCCGGTAGTGCCCGAGGTAAACTGGATCAGGAACAGGTCGCTGGGTGCAGGCATGGGCAATTCGCATGGAGCGCTCCCTGCGGCCAGCTCGCGCAATTGCATCAGCGGCACGACCCTTTCATCGCCAGCGATGTCTCGTGCCCGCTCAATCAACGATATTCCGCGCGTATCGCAGCCCGCGAGTACCAGTGCCGGTTCGGTCAGGTCGAGCGCATGCGCGCATTCGAAATCGGTCCAGCCGGGATTCCATGCGGCAATAACCATGCCGGCCAGTGCACATCCGAATTCGAGCACGGCCCAATCCACGGAATTGCGCGACCATGGCGCGATGCGATCTCCCGGCCGGGCGCGTTCGAGCAGCCAGCAGGCAACCCGCTCGGCCTCCTCCAGAAACTGCGAATGGGTCAGCGTCGCAAGCCCTTCGCCTTCGGCCCACACTAACGCGCGGCGATCCGGGTGGAGCTTGGCCGAACGACGCAGCAGGTCGCCCAGCGTGCATTCCAGCAAGGGAATGCCGCGATCTGGCAGGCGGTGGGCAAGGCTGGGCGCTGTGTGAGTCTGGTCGGCCGCTTCTGCCGCGGACATGGCAATTTCCCTCGAAGTGTTCTGCAATGCCGCAAATTGAAAAATAATGCACCGCTATCGTTGCATAGTCCTGCACGGCGGCTAGACTGTCAACACGAACCATGATGAAAAAACCTTTCCGCCTCGACGTTCCCCAGGCCAGGCTCGACTGGATATCGCGCCGCGTTGCCGATGCCGTCGTCGGTTATGCGCCCGATGACGATGCAGACTGGAAGTACGGCACTGACGCGCATTATCTTGCCGAGTTTCGCGATCACTGGCGCGACCGTTATGACTGGGGCGCGGCGCAGGATGCCTTCAACGCCCTTCCTCAATTCACTGCCGAGATCGAAGGCATCGCAGTGCATTTCTATCACCTCGCGGCAAGCGGCGGCACTTCCGGACAGAGCAGAGGCTATCCGATCATCCTCAGCCACGGCTGGCCGGGATCGGTCCTTGAATATCTCAAGGCAATGCCGCTCCTGGCTGCGCGCGGGTTTGATGTGATCGTGCCATCGCTACCTGGCTACGGCTTTTCGGGCCGGCCACCCCGGCCGATTTCCGCCAGCGACATTGCCCGAATGTGGCGCACGCTGATGGTCGATGTGCTCGGCTATACGCGCTTTGGCGCGCAAGGCGGCGACTGGGGCGCATCGGTCACCACGGCCCTCGCCCAGCAACACTGCGATGTCGTCGCGTCGTTTCACCTCAACTATCTTGCCCATCGGCCCAACGGCGAGATGTCGCCGGGCGAAGCAGAATGGTTCAAGGCGGCACGCAAACGGATGAACGACGTCGGTGCCTATTCGAAGCAGATGACCACCCGGCCGCAAACCCTCGGCCTGGCCCTGGCCGATACGCCGATCGGTTTTGCGTCCTGGGTGCTCGAAAAATACCGCGCCTGGTCAGACAATGACGGCGACATCGAGACTGCGTTCAGCAAGGACCAGTTGATCACCATGATCATGACATTCCTGGTCAGCGACAATGTTCAGGCAGCAATGTGGCTTTACAACTCGATGACCAGCGCCCGGCCGACCGAAGGTGGGCCGATCGCAGTGCCAATGGGCTTTGCCCGCTTTCCCCGCGAGACCGTGCCGCCGCCGCGCGAGGCCGCTGAAAGGCGCTTTAACATTGTACATTGGCAGGACATGCCCAAGGGAGGGCATTTTGCGGCATGGGAAGAACCAGAACTGTTCGCCGGGGAAGTCGCCGGATTTTTTGACCGATGGCGCTGAATGCTTTTGGCCGGCACACGCCTGCCAAGCGGCGCAGGAGGCGGTGAGAGCATGATATGAACGGTATGATCGAACGTCCGGCGGCATTTGCCGACCTATCGGGTCGGGTAGCTTTCGTCACTGGCGCATCTTCGGGAATCGGCGAGAGGTTCGCGCGCGTGCTTGCTTCTTGCGGCGCCAAGGTCGTGGTCACAGCGCGGCGCAAGGAGCGGCTTGATGCGTTGGCTGAGCAGATCACGGCGGCCGGCGGTGTGGCTATCGCCATCGTGCTCGACATGCGCGATGAGGTCGGCATTGCGGCAGCAGTGGCCGAGGCTGAAGCGGCACTGGGACCCGTCGACATCCTCATCAACAACGCTGGAATCAACTATGGCAAGCGCGCCGTCGGGATGACGGCGCCGCGATTTGACGACGAGATGGGCACCAATTTGCGGGGGCCGTGGCTTCTTGCCTGTGCAGTGGCTCGCCGCCTGATCGAATTGCAAGCGTCCGGGCGCATCATCAATATTTCCTCGATCGGCGCATTCATCACATCAAAACCCGGATCGTCGCTCTATTCAGTCAGCAAGGCCGCCGTCGTGCGCATGACCGAGGTGCTGGCGGTCGAATGGGCGCCCCATTTCATCAATGTCAATGCCATTGCGCCGGGCACCTTCGAAACCGAAATGACCAGCGCTTTTGTCAACAATGACAGCTATGTGCAGTCGTTGCCCCGCAAACGAATCTGCTCGACGGCACAACTTGATTCGACCTTGCTCTACCTTGTTTCACCGCTTTCTGACGCAGTCACGGGGACTATCATCAAGGTCGATGACGGACAGACCGCGCGCTAGGACGCGGCTGCGGGGCCATCGGCCGGGGGAAATTGCGACCCTCCAATGAACGATCGATAGGCCCGCGGTGACATGCCGTTGCGGCGATGAAAGGCCCTGCGAAAGGCATGGGTATCGCTGAAGTCCAAGTGTTCGGCGATACTATCGATCGATCGAGTCTTTTCCCGAAGCCACATCTTCGCCAATTGGTCGAGCGCCTCGGCCTTCACCTCGCGGAAGGTCACCCTCTCTTCCCGCAATCGCCGCCTTGCCGTTGCGGCGGTCAAACCCAATCGCCGGGCCACATCCGGCATGGTGGCAGGTTCGGGCGCTCCGCGCAGCCTGTCGTCACAGATCAGGGTGGAAATGAGCGAGCGCAGATTGCTCGAACTGCGATATGCCCCCACCATGGTTCGCATGAATTGGCCAAGGTAGAGGGGGATATCGCTGATCCGCACGGCAACGGCGCGATCCAGTTCACTTTTGGGAATAATTAACGCAGTTTCAGGTGCCCCGAAGACTAACGGCCGATCGAACAGCAAGTTGGTCACTGTGCCCGGCAGACATTGGCCATATCTCACCCGGCCGCTGACACCGACCAGCTCCCTGCCAGCCAAGAACTCGATCTGGCTAAGGTTTGTCCGCAGCAACCAAAGGGCACAGATCGAACCTTCCCGATCCGGGTGCGCGGCATCATGAAAGACCACAGCCGCACAGGTTCCTTCGTCGTGGAATTCAATTCCGGTATGCAAGCCCCAAACGGTTCGGGCAAAACGCACCAGCATGCCGATTGCGTCGCCCAAGGTTGCTCCGCCGGCCATCAAATGCAATAGGATGGCACTGCGTTCAGCCCATTCTTCCGGTGCGTCCGCCATGCCCAGCGCCTGCAGAATCCAGCCCCGATAAAGTTGCAGAAAAGCCGCGAGGTGTGCCTCGTCCCATGGTGCGGCGGGATTGCGGACCCGGCTTGCCGCCAATTCTGCCGCTGAGTGCAGGAAGATTTCTGTGGCGACGTCATCCACCTTTGGCTCTGGCGGCGGCACAACCATTCCCACACCATTCTGCTGCACGAAGTGCCTCGCCATGTGGTTGTCCGAAGCGGACGATTGGGATCGGTCGGCGCTCGACTGCATTTCCTGCTTCCCGCTAAAACTGCGCGGCTGGCGCAATTGTCATTCATGCCTGAGTCGCGCCTGCGCTAGCGAATATCGCTTCAATTTTGTGCGCCGGCAAGATTTTTGAGCTAATTTGTACCGATATGCTTCACAGTTCGGGCCTCTGCCGAAGCCGCTCGCAAAGATAAGCTGTTGCATTATGCATCCGCCATCAGAAGCGGCCTTGCGAATATCATGCGCGGAGAGAAGGCACATGAAAGTAAACATTGCGCTGTCGAGCCAGAACGCAGCTGACTGGGCTCGCGTCCAAGCCGGCGCCTGGGACCAGCGACCGACACCTCCCGATGCCTCGCTGATCCAGCGCGCCATGCAGCTTGGCGACCTGGCCGAACAGCTCGATTTCGACGGAGCATGGGCCGCCCAGCATTTCGGCACGCCCTATGGCATGACGCCCAACCCTTTGCAGGCGCTGGCCCACGTTGCCGGACGCACCGAGCGGATCAGCCTTGGCACCATGGTCATCGTGCTGCCCTGGTGGAACCCGGTGCAATGCGCCCACGAAATCGCCTATCTCGATATCGTTTCCAATGGCCGGTTCGACACCATCGGCTTTGGCCGCGGGGTGGCGAAATCCGAGTTCGACGCACTCGGGCTTGATCGCGAACTAGCCCGCCAGCGCTTTTCCGAAGGGCTCGATATCATCGAGCTGGCGCTAAGCGGCAAGCGCTTTGCCTACCAGGGCGCGATATTCAGCTTTCCCGAAGGCTCACTGCGGCCCGAACCGATCAGCACGGACCTCACCAGCCGCTTCTTTGGCGCATCTTCCACCAACACCTCGCTCGAACTGATGGCGCGTCGCGGACTTAAGCCGTTGTTTGTCGGCAACAAGCCACTGACCGAAGCAGCCAAGGACGTGCGACTGGTCAACACCTATCGCCAGGATGAGGGTTTGCCGCCCTGCCAGCCCAAGAACATCCTGTTCATGTATTGCACCAAGACGGAAAGCGAAGCCAAGGAAGCCGAAGGCTGGATTGCCGAAGCCAACAAGTCCGTGCGGCTGCATTATGGCTTTGGCGATGCCAACGCCTTTGCGGGCGTCAAGGGCTATGAAGCCTATGCAGCCGGCGATGGAACGGCAACCGCGATCATCACTGATGACGGGCGCCGCAAGATCGGCACCGGTTCGGCCTATGACCTGTCCAATCTGCTCGTCGGCACACCTGACATGATCATGCAGCGGATTGCCGATGGCCAGTTGGCCTGCTCCTATTCCGAACTGACACTCAGTGTCATGGGCGAAACACCGGCCGAAGCAGAAGCCAGCCTGCGGCTGTTTGCGGCCGAGGTTCTGCCCAGTGTTCATGCCATGGAGGCGCCGATGCACGCGGCTGCCTTGCCCGAACTTGCGCCCGCCTGATGGCAGCGACGGCTAACTCTGCTGATGAGGTGACGCCAACTTAACGGTGACTTGGCCGCAAGATGGCCAGCGCCATGGGGAGAACGACATGCATGATCTGGTTATTCGAGCGGGCTTGGTCATCGATGGCACGGGCAGCGAACCTTTTGTTGCAGACGTTGCGATCGATGGCGGACTGATCACCCAGGTTGGATCGGTTTCTGGTCGGGGTGCTGAGGAGATCGACGCGAGCGGCTATCTCGTCACACCAGGTTTTGTCGATCTGCATACGCATTACGATGCGCAGGTCATGTGGGATCCCATCCTTGCCGCATCGGCGTGGCACGGTGTGACTACAGTTGTCATGGGCAATTGCGCGGTCGGCTTTGCCCCGGTGAAGCCTGATGCCCGCGGCTTCATTCTCGGCGTAATGGAAGCGGTGGAGGAAATACCCCGGGATGTCATGGAAGCGGGCATCGCATGGGATTGGGAGAGCTTTCCGCAATACCTCGATGCACTGGATCGCCGGCAGCATACCATCGATATCGGCACCCAGGTCGCCCATGTGGCGCTGCGCGGCTATGTCATGGGCGAGCGCGCCGATCGGGACGAACCGGCGACCGGGGATGATCTCGCCCAAATGGCGGAGCTGACCCGGGAGGCACTGCGGGCTGGCGCGCTGGCGCTGTCGTGTTCGCGCACCACTGCCCACCGCATGCGCGATGGCCGGATCGTTCCGGGAACCAACGCCCGCGCCGATGAAGTCATGGCGCTCGCAGAGGCCATGGGCCAGGTGGGCAACCGGGTGATGCAATATCTCGGGAACTATGCCGAACTCGACAAAGACCTGCCATTTACCCAGGAGCTTGCCCGGCGCAGCGGCTGCCCCATCCATTTCATCATGAGCGATACCGGTTGGCAGCAACGTATCGCCACCATCGAGGCAGCCGCGCACGAAGGGCTGACGCTATTCGGCCATGTCGCACCGCGCGCGGTCGGCATGATCGCGCACTGGCAGGCGGTGCGGCATCCGTTCAGCGATTGCCCGGGGATGATGGCGATTGCCGATCTGCCTTGGGATCAACAGTTGGCACGGTTGCGGGATGCTGCGTTCAAGGCTCAACTGGTTGCCGAGGCCAAGTCGCAGACGGAGGGCTGGTTTGCCACCACTAACTTCCAACGCATGTTCCCCATGGCCGACTATCCGGATTATGAGCCCGATCCCGCAGTCGATAGCGTCGGCGCCGTCGCCGAAAGGCTGGGGCAAGATCCGGTGGAATATGCCTATGATGTGATGATGGCAGGCAATGGCCACGGCATGATCTATGTGCCGATTGCCAATTACACCGCCGGCAGTCTGGTCGAAGTGCGCGGGCTGCTCAATCATCCGGGCACCGTGGTCAGCCTTGCCGATGGCGGAGCGCACTGCACCCGGGTTTCCGATTCAGCCGCTCCGACATTCATGCTGGCGCACTGGGGACGTGACAGGACGCGGGGCGAGACCCTGCCACTGGCGCAAATCGTCAAGGCATTGAGCCATGACACGGCATCGTCCTATGGCCTGAATGATCGGGGTCTGGTGGCCGCAGGCTATCTCGCCGATCTCAACATCATCGATTACGACAGGTTGCGTTTGCCCGGACCCTATCGAGCATTCGATTTTCCAGCCGGTGGGCAGCGATTGCTGCAGAAGGCCGAAGGCTATGTCGCCACGGTCAAGCACGGCCAGGTAATCTTTCGCAATGGCGAACACTGCGGTGTCTATCCCGGCAAGGTGGTGCGTGGGCCACAGCACGCGCGCAATCCTGCAAAGCTTGCAACAGTCTGATTCGGAGGCAGAACCATGGGCTCACAGCTTCTTTCCACCCGCAACCCGCATTGCGATAATGTTGGCCTGGCGCGCGATCGGGTGATGGATGGCGCAAAGGCGCGCGTGCCGGAAGGCACGACTCTGGTTTCCGCCGACAATCACTGGGGCCTTGCCGAAGACCCCTGGCAAGGGCGGGTGCCGGCGCATCTGGCAGGCCGCGTCCCCACTGTGTGGTGGGACGAGGAAATCGCCCTCTGGAACTGGCGGGTGGGCGATGGGCCGGCGGTGTTCAATGCCGAACGGGCAGCGGGTCTCAAGACAGTCGAAGACCGGCGCGGCACGGCCATCATCGAGGACCGTCTGGTCGATATGGACGCTGACGGCGTGGCCATGGAAATCGCCTTCCCGCAGCTCTTGCCGATGTTCAATCGCCACCCCGATTACGAAGCGCGCGAATGGATATTCCGCATCTACAACGAATATATGGCCGAAGTTGCTGCCCGCGCGCCTGGCCGGTTCCACGGCGTCGGCTTCAGCAATTTCTGGGACATGTCCAAGGCGGAAAAGTCGCTGCGGCATCTGAAGGACCTCGGTCTCAAGACCTTCATGCTGCCACTGACCCCGGGCAACGATGCTGACGGGCGAACCATCCATTATGCCAGCGACGAAATGGATGTGCTCTGGGCCACAGCCGAAGAGCTCGATCTGCCGGTGTTTTTTCACGCCGGCGAAAATCTGCCGATGGGCAATCCGGGCGGATCGGTGGCTGCGATGCTCGGCATATTCATGCCGTTTCGCAAACAGTTCAGTGATCTGGTGTTTGGCGGGATACTGGATCGCCATCCCAACCTGCGGATCGTGTTTGCCGAGAGCGGGATTAACTGGATCCCCGGCATGCTGCAGGACGCCGAGATGATTGTCGACAGCTGCGAGCCAATCATGGACCCGAAGCTGAAAATGCGCCCGACCGACTATTGGCGGCGCAACTGCTATTCC
Source organism: Sphingomonadaceae bacterium (assembly GCA_947473355.1). GTDB lineage: Bacteria > Pseudomonadota > Alphaproteobacteria > Sphingomonadales > Sphingomonadaceae > Novosphingobium. The sequence goes on from CANJCQ010000002.1 coordinate 10,461, forward strand.
ACGGTAATGTCGGATGCTATCGGGTTCAAGTTGCTCGACTATATCGGTGCGGACCGGGTGATGTTCGCGGTCGATTATCCGCACAATGAAGGTGTGCAAGGCTACACGCGCGGGGCAATCGAAGACATCGTCGATGCCGTCTCGCCAGCCGACGCGCGCAAGATTCTGGGCGGCACCGCCATCGAGGTCTTCAACCTCGCCTAGCCGCATTCGCCGGAGACTCCATGACGCCTTACACCCTTGCCGTACCGCAAGCGCGGCTCGACTGGATCGCGCGCCGGGTGGCCGACGCCCACGTCGGCTATGCTCCCGACGATGATGCCGACTGGAAATATGGCACCGAGGCCGCCTATCTGGCCGAACTGCGGGACTATTGGCGCGATCATTATGATTGGCAGAAGGCCGAAGCCGCCTTCAACGCCTTTCCCCAATTCATGGCCGAAATCGACAGTGTGGACGTGCATTTCTATCATGTGCGCGGCGATGCCAAGGCGGCCGGCGGCGGTTTTCCGATCATCCTGACGCATGGCTGGCCGGGCTCGGTGCTTGAATTTCTCGAAGTCATCCCGCTGCTTGCCGCGCGCGGCTTCGATGTCGTGGTGCCGTCGCTGCCGGGCTATGGTTTTTCCGGGCGGTCCAGTCGCCCGATTGATGCCCTCACCATCGCCCGCATGTGGCGGAAGCTGATGACCGAAGTGCTGGGCTACAAGCGCTTTGGCGCACAGGGCGGAGACTGGGGTGCGCCGATCACCTTCCAGCTGGCGCACGACCATGCCGATGTGGTGGCGGCGATCCATGTCAATCTGCTGGTCTTTCGCCCGGCGGCTGTCGAGATAACGCCGGAAGTACAAAGCTGGATGGCGCAAGGGGCAAAGGCGCTGGCTGGCGAAGGCACATATGCAGCCCAGCAGACCCACAAGCCGCAGACGCTTGCCCTTGCGCTGGCCGATACGCCAATTGGGTTTGCCTCGTGGCTGCTCGAAAAGTTCAGGAGCTGGACAGACTGCGACGGCCAAATCGAAAACAGCCTTTCCAAGGACGCGATCATCACCGGCATCATGACCTATCTGGTGAGCGACAATGTGCAGTCCTCGATCTGGCTCTACAACACGTTGAAGCAGCTTGCACCGTTCGAGCACAAAATCGACGTTCCGCTGGGTTTTGCCGAATTCAGGGAAATGCGCGATCCGCCGCCCCGCGCGGCAATCGAAGCCAAGTACAACCTCGTCAGCTGGCACAAGATGCCACGCGGAGGCCACTTCGCCGCATGGGAAGAGCCGGAACTGTTCGCAGAGGAAGTGGCCGGCTTCTTTGAGCGGTGGCACTGAAACAGAGCGGCGTGTGGTCGTTCTATTGCGGCCGTCGATCGAGAAACACCGTCTGATGGGCATGGCCAAACATGCCATCCACATCGCCCAGCCTGCTGTGGACCAGTCCGGAGCCATTGCCACTGCTCTCGCTGGCGACATCGATCAGCAGCCACTCGCCCTGCGGCAGGCGGGTGAGATGAATGCAGATGTCGAGATTGGCGAAAGACCAGTCCTTCGGCGAAACCAGGGGTGCGGTGCCTGAACCGAAATCAGAAACCAGTGCCACCCGCTCGAGCGTAGTCATGGCGTGACCGGCCACAACGTCGAGCCCGGGGAATTGCACCCAGCGCGCTCCGGGGCCGATCTGCGTGAAACCGCCAGCGAGCGTGTGCATCCTGACCCAAGGCAACGATCCCTTCGCCGCAGCCGGATTGGGTAGCGGTCGCGTCAGCGGCTCGGACTGCACCGGTGTCTGCTCGGTCCGTGCGCGCAAAGCCGTCGCCCTGACATAGCTTCGCTCTCCAGCCGACAGCACGATCTCGATCAGCTGAATGCGGCGGCCATCGCGGATGAAATTGATCCGTGGTTCAAGGGGAACCTGGGGCACCTGTCCGAGAATATCGATAGTCAGCCGGGCGCAATGCATTTGCGCCGTTGTGGAGGTCGTGCCGATCAGGTGAGCCACCAGACCGGCAATCGCGATGCCGTTCTGGGCCTTGTCATTCCATGGGCTGACATTGATTTCCATGGGTGCAAACCGGTCACCATGGGCCTCATAGAAGGCAAGATTCTGCATGGTCACTCAAATTCGCCTTGATGTCAGGCACTGCCGCCCGTCATTTGCTCGCTCTTCGCCCACAACGCCTTTGCCCGCTCGGGATCGAGCGCGTAGCTGCGCACGCCTTGATCTGCCATCCCTTCGACGACTTCAGCAACATGGCAATCCTCGCAATAGCGCCCGCCGACGTCTTCGGCAGGCGCAACGAAGCCGGCCCAGACCGAGGTTGCGGCACCCTGCGCCAGCGTCTTCAAGGCTGACGCCAGTGCCGCAGGGCTTTCATCGGCTTTGCCCCGGGCGCTGATCTGGCGCATCTGTTCCAGCTTTTCAGGAGTCAGGTGGCGCATCAGTTCGGTGCGGATGCCACCCGGATGCAGCGCCGTGGCACGGATACCCTTGTCACGGTAGCGACGGTCAAACTCTACCGCGAATAAGATGTTGGCAGTCTTCGAGCGGCCATAGGCTGCGAGTTCCTCGTAGGGGGTCTGTTCGAAATTCGGGTCCTCAAGATCGACGTCGGCCACCCGGTGGCCACGTGAGGCGAGCATCACCACCCTGCCACCTGGCCGCAACAGCGAGGCCACGCCATTGAGCAGCACGAAATGGCCGAGATGGTTGGTGCCAAATTGCATTTCGAAGCCGTCAACAGTCTTCGTGAAGGGACAGGCCATGATACCTGCATTGGCGATGATGACATCGAGCGGTTCGCCGCGCGCGGTCAGTGCAGCGGCGCAGGAACGAACGCTGGCGAGCGATGCGAGATCAAGCTCTATGAGCTCGAAGCCACCACCATTGGCAGGGACAAACGCCTCCGCAGCGGCCCGTGCCTTGCCCAGATCGCGCGCCGCGCCGATCACATAGGCTCCGTGCGCCACCAGTGCCCGGGCGGTTTCCGCGCCGAGCCCGGTCGAGACCCCTGTCACCAGCACGCGCTTGCCCGCAAGATCGACCCCCGCCAGAACTTCGTCGGTCGTGGACTTTGCGCCAAACGGACCTGTCATCAATTATCTCCCGATTTCACATGCTGTCGGCGAACCACCTTGCCTGGAAACGTGCCGGTATGTTCACCATGGCGGAAGGTGACCCGCCCGCTCTTGATTGTCGCCGCATAGCCCTCGGACCGCTGCAGCAGGCGCGGCCGCCCGGCAGGCAGATCGTATTCGAGCCACGGCGCCGCCAGGCCAACATTGGCGAAATCGATAACGTTGATGTCGGCCAGCATTCCGGGCCGCAGCAGGCCCCGATCGGCCAGGCCATAGGCCGAGGCCGGATCGCTGCTGAGCGCCTTGACCACTTCGGCCAGCGGCATGGTCTCCCCGCGCTTGCGGTCGCGTGCCCAGTGGGCAAGCATGAAACTGGGCGCGGAAGCATCGATCACCCGGGTGCAGTGAGCGCCCCCATCTGACAGGCTGATGACTGTGCCAGGGTGCGCGGCAAGAGTGGGCACAACGCTCAGGTCTCCAGCGCGATAGTTGGCGAGCGCCATGTAAATCATGCCCGTGCCGCCATTGCGCATCAGCACATCATAGGCATAGGCCGCCGGATCTTGCCCAGCCTGTGCTGCCCGCGCGGCAATGGAATCCTTCGCTGCATCGGGTTCGTAGTCAGGCGAGTCCGCGACTTCGTACATACGATCGAAGCCGCGATAGATGATGCGGGCGAACTCCGGCAGCAGGGCTTCGGCATCGCCATTGCCTTCGCCAAGAACCTGCGCGCGAAACGCGGGATCGCTCAACCGTGCCAGTTTCTCAGGCCATGGCAGATCCGCCAGAGCGAGCACGCTCGGCCGGTCCATGAAAGGATTGCGGCCAGCGCGCCATTGCAGGACATTGCCGACGGCGCGCGGCGGGAAGTGGCCGACCAGGCGGGCGCCTTGCGCTGCTGCCGCATCGATCCCGGCGAGGCGCGACGGCCAGTTTGTGTCACTCATCAGGAAATGCACCGATGAGCCGCTGCGCCGCGACAATTCCGTGAGGAAGGGCAAGTCCGTGTCGAAATCACCGAAATTGCCAAGGTACTGAATCTGACCGCCGCCAGCCCTGCCGACTGCATCACCCATTGCCAGTAACTCACCTCGATCGGCAAAAGAGCCCGGGACCAGTTGGCCATCCTTCAGGCGGTGTGCGTCGGTGCGGCTGCAGGCATAGCCGATCGCACCGGCCCGCATTGCCTCTTCGAGTACCTGCCCCATTGCGCTGAGATCCTCAGCCGTTGCCGGCTCGTCGCGTTCCGCGCGTTCGCCCATGACATAGCCGCGCAGCGCAATGTGCGGCACTTGTGCGGCAATATCGACTGTGTGTTCTCGCACCGCCAGGGCATCGAGATATTCGGGGAACGTCTCCCAGTCCCACGGCAGCCCGGCTTCCATGGAGTCGCGCGGGATTTCCTCGACGTCTTCCATGATCTCGATCAGCCATGAACGGGCATCCGGGCGGGCGGGCGCGAAGCCCACACCGCAATTGCCGATCACCACGGTGGTGACACCGTGCCACGAAGTCGGGGCAAGGATCGGATCCCAGGTGACCTGTGCATCGTAATGCGTGTGCAGATCGACGAAGCCCGGAGTGACGATCAGCCCTGCGGCATCGATTTCTTCGGCCCCGCGGCCAAGATCTGGTCCAACCGCCACGATCCGGTCGCCGACAATGGCAACGTCGGCCCGAACCGGCTCCCCGCCACTGCCATCGACAACCAGCCCACCGCGAATCACGAGATCATGCATTCGCCTCTCCTGTCTGAATTCTGTTCCCGCGCTGAATCGCGCCAAAATCTATGATGCGTGTCACCTGGTGATCTATCGTGATGACAAGTAACATGCTAACGGTTGAGTCGTATGGCCGTCAAGTCGATCAGAAGTGCGTCGCGCGTTCTCGACGTCATGGAAGCAGTAGCTCGCCACCAGCCCGTCGGCGTGAGCGAGCTGGCGCGCCTGCTCGATACCGACAAGAGCGCGGTGCAGCGGGCGGTAACGACCCTGGCCAGCTCCGGATGGGTCCAGCGAACGGCTGCAGGCAGCGAATGGCGCTTGACGGCTCGCCTCCACGCCCTGTCGCAGCAAGCCCTCGGCCGCCTCGGTCTGCGCGAGATCGCCCGACCCACCCTGGAGAAATTGCGAGACCTCAGCGGCGAGACCGCAGCGCTCATGATCCTGGAGAACGACCAGTTGATCATCACGGAAGTAGCCGAAAGCAGACAGCTTCTGCGAGTTGCTCCGCAAGCCGGTACGACCGCGCCGCTGCTGGAAAGCGCATCGGGCTGCGCGATCTTCGCGCATATGCCGGCTGAACGAGTTCAGCAGCTGTGGGGGTCTGCACTGGACGCTGCACAAGGCCTGGAGTTTGCAAAAACCCGCGAACTGGGGTTTGCCGTCAGTGCGAAGCCTGTCGCCAATGGAGCGGTTACCGTGGCTGCGCCAATCTTCGAAGCCGACGGCCAGCCTGCCGCAGCAGTACTGCTGGTCGCCCCGCGCGAACGACTGACAGCGGACCGTATTGCGCAAGCCGGTCAACTGGTTGCCCGCGCTGCCGCCTCAATCTCAAGAGGATCGCCCGCCCGGACCTGGCCCAAGCCGTGTCTTGTAGAAGTCGACAAATGAAAATGGAGCACCCCGCCAATGTCGCGCATTGAAGTTGATGGAATCGGAATTGAATATGAGTTGCACGGCCCCGAAGGAGCGCCGCCCATCGCGATCACGCCGGGCGGTCGTTTTTCGATGGAAAGCCCGGGAGTGCGTCAACTGGCTGAAGCCCTTGCCGCAAACGGCCGGAGGGCGCTGATCTGGGATCGGCCGAACTGCGGTTTGTCGGACATTTGCCTCGACGCCGAAAATGAATCCGAATTGCACGCGCGCACGTTGATCGGATTGGGGCGGGAACTGGGTCTTGGGCCCATGACACTGGCCGGCGGCTCGGCTGGTTCACGCGTGACCCTGATCGCCGCATCGCGTTTCCCCGAAGCAGTATCGCGGGTCGCGATCTGGTGGATCACCGGCGGTCCGATCGGCCTGATGGGATTGGTCGGGGTCTATTGCGGCGATGGCGCCGCAGCAGCGGCCAGCAGCGGCATGGCCGCAGTGCTCGACACAATGGCATGGGCCGAACAGGCCGAGCGCAATCCGCGGGCGCGGGCCGCTTTGCTTGCCATGGACCGCGATGAGTTCATCGCAAAGATGCAGCAATGGGCAACCTTCTATATCCCCTCCCCCGACACGCCGGTTCCGGGTATGACCCCGGCTGACTTCGAACGACTGACCATGCCCGTGCTGATTTTCCGCAGTGGCAAAAGCGATGTCCATCACACCCGTGCCACCACGGATTGGACACACAGTTTGATTTCACATTCGGTCATGGTCGATCCGCCGTGGCCGGACGACGAATGGAACCGGCGCGGTGAAGCAGCAATGGCGGGCGTGTTCGGCGCAGGCCTGTTTTCCGGTTGGCCCGCGCTTGCCCCGGCGCTGGTGGATTTCACTGGCAGCTGAAAGCAGAACAGGGTGGGAGCGAGAAGTGGATCCAGCCGCTCAGCATAGTGTAGCCATCGTCGGCATCGGCGCCGCCACGCGCCAAGCCGTTCCCGGTTGGCGTGCCGAGGACTATGCGCTGGCAGCGGCGCGGGCCGCCCTCGCCGATGCCGGGATTGACAAGAGCCAGGTCAACGGGCTGGTCACCTGCAAGACGCTGAGCGGCGCGGGCGGCGATATTGTCATGGGACGGGCGCTGGGCCTCAACCCGGCCTATTCGGCGACGCTGGATTATGGCACCTGCAACTTTTCGATCCATCTCGCCGCCATGGTCATCGCAGCGGGGCTCGCCGATACTGTGCTGCTGACCTATGGCACCGATCAGGGCAGCCGTGGCGGCGATTTCTCGCGCTATGGCAATCATGACATCCACCACGGCATGGTCGATGCAATCGGCAGCATGGCAGCACTGATGTTTCGCCGGTATCAGTATCTCCATGGCGCGAGCGAGGCGGATCTTGGCGCGGTGGCGGTCGCGCAGCGGCGCTGGGCCTTGCTCAATCCCGATGCGTTGCACCGCGAGCCGCTGACCATCACGGACTATCTTGCCGAGCCGCACTATATCGCGCCGGTGCGCCCGAGCGACATTGCCGGATTCCACGATGGCGGCGCGGCGCTCATCATGACTTCGCTGCGCCGCGCCCGCGACCAGCCCCATGTGCCCGTCCGGCTGGCCGGCATGGCGCAGACAGCGCAGCTCGGCAATCTCGCCAATCCCGACAATTACGAGCGCCGTTGGATGGGCGATGTCGCGGATCGAGCGCTGGCCACGGCCGGGGCGAAGCGATCGGATGTCGGCTTGCTCATGATCCAGGATCCGGCCAGCGTCTGGGTGTTGCAGATGCTTGAAGCACTGGGCTTCGCCGAGCCGGGCGGAGCGGGTGCGATGATCGCTGCGGGCGAAACCGCGCTGGGAGGTAAGCTGCCGCTCAACACTTCAGGCGGACATTTGTCGGAGCGCTATATGTGGGGCTGGTTCCATATTCTCGAAATTGTCCGCCAGTTGCGCGGCGCATGTGGCGCAAGGCAAGTGGCGGATCTGCATATGGCGATGCATGCCTCGACCATGGTCGCGCAAAAGGGCAGCGTATCGCTGTTCGAGGCCGCACTATGACCACACTCCCGCTTCCTGACATGAGCGACCCGCTGGCCTCGCCCCATTGGCAGGCTTTGAGCCAGGGCCGGATTGCCATGCAGCGCTGCGGCGCATGCGGCCATGTACGCTGGCCCGCGGCTCTATCGTGCCCAGAATGCCTGACGGAAGGTGGCGAATGGAACACGCTGTCAGGGCGCGGCACGATCTGGGGCTATGCGGTCTATGAAACCCCGCTGCATCCAGAATTCGCCGGGCTTTGCCCCTATGCGGTGGCGCTGGTGCACCTGGAGGAAGGCCCGATGATCCACGGCCGCATGCTCGATCCGCCCGAAGAGCTCGATTGCGGATTGCCCGTGGTTGCGGTGTTCGAACAGTTGGCTGATGGCATTGGCATTGCCCGCTTTCGTCTGGAGCAATCCCGTGGCAGTTGATGTGGACCGTTTTGCTGCGCTTGCCTTCCAGGATCTGGAACTGGCGCGGCGGCTTGGCCGATTGACGGCGCGGGTGCGGATTGGCCGCGATAGCGAGCAGATTGATCTTGCCATCGAGCAAGGCCGGGTCACGGTTGTTGCGCCCGCATCGTCCGATGCCGATCTCATCATTTCTGCGCCCGATGCCTTCTGGGCGGAGACCCTGAGCCCGGCCCCTTCCTATGCGGCCAGTTCGCTCACTTCGGGCGGCGCGGAATTTGCTGGTGATCTGGCCCGCGTGGTTGCGCCGCATTATCCAGCCTGGGAAAGGCTGCTGCAGCTAATGCGCGTGGCCGCCGGCGCGGAGTCGCCCGCCCCGCGCCCAGTGCCCGACCGGCGCGAGACTGACGATGCCATTGGCCGCTATGCCTATGTCCGCAATGGCGCGCAGGAAGCACGGCTTTATTACGAGGAGGCGGGCCAGGGCGATGTGACGCTCCTGCTCCACGCCACAGCCGGGGCCGATGGGCGGCAATGGCGGCACATGCTCGCCTATCCGCCGTTGCGCGAACGTTTCCGGATGATCGCCTACGATCTGCCCGGCCACGGCAAGTCGCTGCCCCCTCTGGGGGAAGCTTGGTGGACGCAGGACTACAGTCCCTCGCGCGACGATTTGATGGGCTGGGCCGTCGGTATGGTCGCGGCGCTGGATCTCGATCGCCCGGTGTTTCTAGGCTGTTCGGTCGGCGGACAACTGGCGATAGACCTTGCCGCCTGGCAAGCCGACCATTTCCGCGCGCTGGTTTCGCTCAATGGCTGGTCGAGCCCGTCGCCCGCGATGCGCAGTTTTGACAATGCCCCGTTTCGCGATCCGGCGATCTCGCCCGAGCTCTATACCGGCCGGGTGCTGGCGACGACCTCACCGCTGGCGCCGCCGGAACGCCGCCAGGAAACCGCCTTCATCTATCGCTCGAATGCGCCGGGCATCTATGCCGGCGACAACAACTATTTCATGAACGCCCACGACCTTGCCGAGGATGGCTGGCGGATCGATACGGCGCGCACGCCGCTCTATGTGCTGGCGGGCGAATACGATCGCAGCTCGCTGTCGCCCGACCATGGCGCTCCGGTAATCCCGCGCCATGTGGCAGGCGCGCAATACCGGCTGCTTCCTGGGCTCGGCCATTTCGCGCCGAGCGATGATCCCGAGACGTTCTGCGAGGCGATCACTCCGATCCTCGATGAGGTTCTGACTGACTGCCGCCGGATCGCAAGTCACGACCAATGAACACCGACGCTGACCGCTTCGACATCCACGCTGCCGATCACATGGACCGCTGGGTCGCGCAGACCGATGCCATGCGCCGCGCTGGGCCGGTCGGCTGGACTGATGCCAATGGCGGCTACTGGGTGGTCATGGGATACGAGGCAGCCAGTCTTGCCGCCAAGGACTGGCAGGTCTTTTCTGCGCTGCACGACCCGACGGGAGCCGACCCGCGCGCGCGCGGGATCGGCATTCCGCCATATGCCTTCCCGCTGATCCTCTCGGAATCCGACCCGCCCCGCCAGACCCGGCTGCGCCTGCTCGAAATCCCCTTCTTCCATCCTTCCAGAATCCGCGCGCAGATCGCGGTGGTGCAGGGCCATATCGACCAGTGCATCGATGCGATGGCCGACAAAGCCGAGGTGGACCTGTTTCGCGACTATGCCATGCCGGTGGTAGCGCTGACGACAATGGCGCTGGTCGGCATCGATATTGCCCATTGGCGGGATTATACGCTGGGAATGCACCACGGCGCGAGCAGCCTCGATTTCAACCTCGCGTCCGATACCGACCGCGTCCACGCCATGCTGCTGGAACTTGTGCGCGAACGCCGGGCCGCGCCCCGGGCAGATATTGCTTCAGCGCTGGTGGCGGGTGAAGTCGAAGGCCAGGCGCTGCGCGATGAAGAGGCGCTCAGCATGCTTTCCGCGCTGGTGCTGGGCGGCTTTGACACTGTCGCGTCGCTGATCACCAGTGGTCTGCTGTGGCTGGACCAGAACCGCGAAGCCCATGCCGACCTCTTGAGCGACGACGCGCTGCTTGCCAATGCCGTGCATGAATTCCTGCGCCTGTGGCCGCCATCGCTGGGCGGCGGGCGCAATGTCATGCTGGATACTGAGCTCGGCGGCCAAAGGCTTGCCGATGGCGACCGAATCTTCCTGTCATGGGCCGCCGCCAACCGCGATCCTGACGTTTTCGCGGACCCTCACGCGGTCAGGCTCGATCGGGCCAATGCCGATCAGAACCTGACCTTTGGCGCGGGTCCGCATCGCTGCCTCGGCATGGAGCTGGGGCGGCTGACCGGCAGACTGGCGATCCGCTCCATTCTCGAGTGTTATCCCAGCTATCGCATCCGCCACGATAGTGTGGTGCGCTATCGCTCCAAGGGCTTCGTTGCGGGATGGAGCGCCATGCCGGCGGTTCTCAGCTAGCCGCTGTTGCCGAGCAATTGGTCAGCCGGGGTTTCGCCCTGCTCGATCACCAACACCCGCATCGTGGCGCGATCCATGAAGGTCTCCTCGTCGAGGGCGAACAGATCGAGCATATCCTGTGGCAGCAACACGGCGCGGACCTCGCGCCAACTGCCGGGATAATCGAACCAGAACTCTGTCACTACGTCACAATCGAAATCGCTGCGGAACTGATCGGTGACATAGTTGCGCACATAGCGCACCAGATGGCGCAAATGGCTCGAGGCGAGCGGCGCATGGACCTCTTCATAGTGGCGGCGAAATTCTTCGCGGCTGATGCCGGACTTGCGGTTCACCAGCAACATGATCTTGATCATCGGACACTCCCGGGGCTTAAAGGTCGCAATAGGATGCGGCCAAACGGGCGGCCGGCTTTGCGAATAATATGCCAATGCGGCATAGAGTGGGCAAATCAATCGGCATTTGCGAGAAGAGGCCCAGGCTGACATCCATGCCGAATCGCAAGAGGAGAGCAATATGGCGAGCGTCGCTAATGATTATCGGGTTTCGGTCCTGTCGGACGGACTTCCGTTTGGTGCGACAGTTGCCGGACTGACCCGCGAACATCTGGAGAGCGCCGAAGTCCGGCGCAGACTGAATGCGTTCTGGATCGAAAAGGGTGTCCTGCTCTTTCGCGGAGGGGAGTCTTCGCAAGAGATGCAGCTTGAACTAAGCCGTTGTTTCGGCACGCTTGAGCCACACCTCTTCCCTGAGAGCCGACAAGAAGGCTTCCCCGATCTCGTCAAGATCAAGTTCTATCCCGAGGACGGCAGCTATTACGAGGTCAATGGCGAGATGCGAGGTGGTTGGCTTCCTTGGCACTGTGACCTAATGTACACCCACAGGATCAATCGCGGCGGCATTTTGCGACCGGCGCAACTGCCGAGCTCGGGCGGCGAAACCGGTTTCATCGATCAGATTGCCGCCTATGACCGGCTGCCCGCCGACCTGCGCGATCAGATTGAGGGTTTGCACGTGGTCTATCAGGTCGAGATAGACATGAGCGCGCAGCCGTTCACCAATCATGGCGAGGTTCGCCTGGTCCGCATGGCGGCCTCAGGATCGAATATCGAGAAACGCAAGTTCAGCTATCCACGGGTCATCCACCCGATGGTTTACACGCAGATCGAGACGGGCCGAAAAATTCTCAACATTTCGCCCGGCTTCGCGCTGGGAATCTACGAAGACGGCACCGCAAAGGGGGATGCCCTGCTGCGCGAGGTGATCGAAATCTGCACCGAACCCGCAGTGGCCTACTTCCACATGTGGCAGGAAGACGACATGGTCTTGTGGGATAACTGGCGCACGCTACACTGTGCGAAAGGAGTGCCGCCTGCCCAGACCCGGGTAATGGAACGGACCACCATCGCGGGCGACTATGCGCTCGGGCGGCCGCTGGGACTTGACGGCCCTGTTGCGGATTTCGCCGTTTGATTCGGCGACTTGAGGTCGAGGCTGGATAACCGACCCACCTCACAACATTGTCATCCGCTGCAGCCTGTTCATCGATGGTCGCCTCCTGCACCGACGACGCCCTGTGCGCAGGCCAATGTCCGATCCCGGCTTTTCCAACGACGTAAGATCGATCGCGGCCGCGGGCACTTTCGATTCGAATCCGTGCGCAAGTGGAGCATTGGTCACGCCAATGACGTAGCCGGGCCCCGCGGCTGCACGCCCCGACCGGCTCGAGCGACGAGGGTCTCGAGCAAGAGTTTAATCCGCTAGATGCCCAACGTGAGGCCCGCGCCGGCTATGTGCCCAGTCAAGCGAGCATGCATAGTCAGCCCGCTCGCATTCGGGACCAAGGTGGCATAGTGAGAAAGTTGAACGGCACAAAGCTGTTAAAAGTCCGGTTTTTTCAAGCGTAGTGCGAGTTCCAGAGAACAGGCAAAGGAGACCTGCGGATGTCCCTCAAGACGCCACTGCTGCCCGGCGACGATGGCGAGCACATCAGTTTCTGCAGGCTGTGCGAGGCACTGTGCGGGTTGAGCGTCGCAGTTGAGGGTGGCCGTATCGTCCGTGTCGGCCCGGATCGTGACCATCCGGTGTCGCAAGGACACATCTGCGTTAAAGGCGCGAGAATGGTCGATATCGTGCACGACCCGGATCGGATGCTCCATCCGCTGCGCCGCAGGGGCGATCCCGGCGAGTTCGAAAGGGTAAGCTGGGATGAAGCACTGGACGATATTGCCGGGCGACTGGCCAGCATAACCGATCAGCATGGCGGCGAAAGTGTGGCCACCTTTATCGGCAATCCCGCATCATTTGGTTCGTTGCACCCTGCCTACATGAATGGCTTCCTGCGCGCGCTGGGGAGCGCCCGGAAGTTCAACTCGCTGCACGCCGACACCGGGGCCAAGAACCTGGCGATGGAGCTGACCTACGGCAATCCTTTCCGATACACTTTTCCCGATCTTGAACATTGCGACTTCCTGATCGTGATCGGCGGCAATCCGGTTGCATCGCATATGTCTCTGGTCAGCGAGCCACGCGTGGTGGACCGGCTGGATGCGATTGCTGCGAGGGGCGGGGTGGTGGTTGTCGATCCGCGCCGCACGGAAACAGCACGCCGCTACGAACACCTGCCGGTGCGGCCGGACAGCGACATCTGGCTGGTGATGCTGCTGCTGCGCACGATCTTTGATGAGGAGCTGTTCGACTCAGCCACGCTCGATGCCGCCGCCACCGGATGGCAAGAGCTGCGCAATACCGTCGCACAGTTTTCACTGGAGGACGCCAGTGCCCGCTGCGGAGTGGACGTGGCTGCTGCCGCGGCACTGGCCCGGCGACTGGCGCTCTCGCGCACGGCGGCGGTCTATACCCGACTCGGCACCGGTCGCGGCACCTTTGCGACGCTCACCAATCTGATGATCGAAGCGCTCAATATCGTTACAGGGCGGCTCGGGCAGTCGGGTGGCTGGGTGATCGGCCAGGGGGCAGTACCAGCGCCTAGCAGCAACCACTTCCCCTATGGCGCGAAGCGGTCGCGGATCGGCAACCTGCCGCTGATCCTGGATATTGCGCCGGGCGGCACGCTGGCAGACGAAATTACCACGCCCGGCAAAGGCCAGATCCGGGCGCTAATTGTCGATTCCGGCAATCCGGTCCTGTCCTACCCACGCGGCGACCGGCTGGAACTAGCCTTGGCGAGCCTCGACCTGCATGTTTCGTTCGATCTCTATATCAATGAGACCAACCGGTTTGCGGATTACATCCTGCCGGCCACTAGCTTTCTCGAACGTGCGGACATGAACGAGCTGTGGGGCGCAAATGCCCCGCGCCCGTGGATCCAGTACACCGACGCCGTGCTCGCACCACAGGGCGAAGCGCGCACGGAGTTTGCGATCTATGCGGCAATCCTCGAACGGATGGGTCTGCCTTCGCCACTGGCGATGATGGGGACGCCGGATTGCCCCGATCCGGACCCGATGACCGCAGTCGATGCCCGTCTGCAGGCCGGGCCATGGGGCGCTGCCAGCATGCCAGATGGGCTGAGCATCGCGATGTTGCGCGAAGAGCATCCGCACGGCTACCGTTATTTGCCGAAAGTCGATGCCGCAGCCACTCAGTCAGCCATCACGCTTCCAGGCGGCAAGGTCAGCCTGTTTGGTGAGGTCTGCGCCGCCGAGTTCGAACGGCTGCTGGCCAGCGGCCCGGCGGCACTATCAGACGGCGAGACCCTGCTGCTGTTCGGGCGACGGCGGCTGCAATCGCTGAACAGCTGGATGCACAACAGCGAACGCCTGACGCGCGGCCATCAGCCAAGCATGCAAATCAATCCGGCGGATGCGCAGCGGCTGGGCATTGCCGACGGCCAGCGGGTCGCGGTCTATGGCAGCGACAACCGGATTATCGTTCCGGTGGAAGTGACCGCAGACGTTGTTCCGGGCTCGGTCTGCTATCCGCACGGCTGGGGCCATCGCGGTGGTTGGCAGCGGGCCAACGCGATCGAGGGAGCCAATGTCAACCTGCTAGCATCGGACAATCCTGCGGACTGGGAGCAGGTTTCGGGGATGTGCTTGCTCGATGGTATTCCGGTCCGCATCGAACCGGCCTGATCGATGCCTTGCCATGCCGGGGCATCATCGTTGACAGGGAGGGGCTAGTGGCCAAAATGCCGCAAATCAAATGCATTTCCCGGAGAGACCGCAGTCATGGCCTATCGCACCCCGCGCGAGCTGATCGAGGTATATTGGGAGCGGGTCTACAACGCGGGTGAAGTTGAGTTGATCCGCGAGGTTTGCGCCGACCCGATCATCCGGCACGATCCCAATTGTGTAACCCCGCTGAGTCACGACGAACAGATCACCCGGGTCAAGCGCAGTGTGGCGACCCAGCCGCTGTTCACGCACCGGGTGCTGCATGCAGACGACCGCTTTGTCACTTCGGTGTGGAACATGGTGAGCCGCGATGGCCGCAATATCCGGCTATGCGGGATCGAGGTGTTCGAGGCCGAGCTGGGGCGCTTCACGCGTTGCTGGAACTCGGAATATGCCAAGGGCTTCTGGGGCGAGGATGGCGACGACTTCGATCCGGCTGCGCTCCTGCCGCCAGAGCTGGTCGCCTCCGCCGGAGCCATTTCCGCCGACTGGTTGCAACGCGCTTTTGCCGCTGGCGGCGTGGTTACTCCGCAGCGGCTGGCACTGGAACCGGAGATCACCCCGATCGGCCACGGCACCACCAGCGAAACTGCCTGCCTGCGCGCCAGTTACAACAGCGGCACGATCACCGCGCCCAGGTCGGCGATCTGCAAGATCGGACGCCCGCTCACTGCCGCGCTGGGCTCGACCAGCCCGTTCGAGCGCGAACGGCAAGCCTATGCGCTGTTCGGGCAGGACCCGGGTTTTCGCATCCCCCAGGTCTATTTCAGCGCGACCGACGATTCTGGCCTATGCAATCTGCTGCTCGAAGACCTGTCTGCAACTGCCCGGCCGGGCGACCAGATCGCAGGCTGCTCGCTTGCCGATGCGGAATCGGTGGTGCGCGAACTCGCCCGTTTTCACCGCAGCTGGTGGGAAAAGCCGGAGTTGGAACAGCACGAATGGATGAGCCGTCCGCTCCAGTTGCTGCCGGCCTATGCCAAAGGTGCAGCAGTGATCGCCGAGTGGCTGGCGGACCGCATACCGGCTGAGGCTATCGGGGTGATGAGGGACTTTGGCGCGGTTGCTGAGCGCTGGATCAATCTGGCCCCGACCCGCCGCACCCTGATTCACGGCGACCCGCGGGTTGATAATATCCTGTTCGAGCAGACCCCCGATGGCCTTCGAGCCTGTCTCATCGACTGGCAGAGCCTGCGCCTCGGCGACCCGCAATACGATGTCGCCTATTTCCTGAGTGGCAGCATCAGCCCCGCTGACCGCCGCTCCGGCGAACGCGCCCTGCTCGCCGAATATGTGCGGATTATTGCCGAAGTCGATCCCACCTACACCCTCGAGCTGGCGCTCGATTCCTACCGCGCCAACATCGTCTCGGGCCTGTGGCTGACAGTGATCGCCGCCGCCTACCTAGAGCGCACCGCGCACAACTCCGATCTGATCACCACACTGCTGACCCGCAACGCAAGCGCAGTTAGTGACTGGGATGGGCTTGGCGCCATTGCAACCGGAAAGTAACCGGCACAATGCAGGAAGCCTACTATCCAGACATCGGCGGACCGGACGTGATGCGTTATGATGAAATTACCCATCCGATTATGATGAAGCGTGTACCCTTGCCTCGCTCGCCAGCCTTCAAACGTCACCTCTTTCGATTATGTCAGCCACTGCCGTATCGTTTCCAGACCAGCCGCATCTGGTGAGTAGATTACACATTGCTGCAAATGCGCACCTTCGGACCCATGGGAAATGGCAAGACCGTGAGGTATATTGGCAATAGTGCTATGGAGATGAAAATCGGTTATGTTTCTAACTCCTCAAACGCTTAAATTGGTCCTCGTTCTTCGGGAGTGAAAATGCGAAGGCGCAGGCGCAAGGACCTCTCTGGCCGTCCGACTGAAAAAGAACTCGAACTCCGCAAGTTACGTGTCATATGTATTGCGTCACAATTGTTCGCCGACCGCGGCTATGCCGAAACGGCGCTGAACGATGTCGCCCGTGGCTCAGGCGTCGCGACAGCGACGATCAACCAGCATGTTGGCGACAAGGAGGCGGTCTTCCGCGAAGTGATTTTTGTGCACGGCGACGCATACGGGCCCGATCAAAGCACCTTGGACGGACACACTTATGACCGCTTACGCCTGCTCCGCCGGCGGAATGGAACCCGCCGTCCTGCAGGAGCACGAAATAACCTCCGTGGCGGCACCTGCCAGAACTATATAAAGGCTCGTATGATCAGCTGCGAATCTCAGCCTTCAGCTGCACTTCCGGGGAATGCTCGGGCAAAGCCCTAAGTACAGTCAGACCGTCCGGATCGCCATTTAGGAATTTTGCGAAGAACGCCAAGACCGCCGCTCCGGTAATCTCACGCTGCCGGTTAGGTCCGATCAGCGGCTCATGGTCTTCACTGCCGGGCAAGACAAAGCCTGGGCTGCGTTCCGCAAACCACAGCGCGTCGGGATTGGATTGGTCGACGGGCCACGTGACTCCGTCATGAAACCAGACATGGCACTTGCCCGCAATGCTCACCTCGAACTTCGGAGTAGAGAGTTTTGGGAACGCGGTGCCATGCGGGCCCATCATCCGACTGAACAAGTCCTTCTCAGCGGTCACTAGCAGTGCCGGGACACTAACATCTGACTGACCGACTTCGGCAAGGCCCAGGTCCGTCATCTGGGCCGCCACGATCGGATCACCTGCACCAAGCATCGCGGTCGCAGCGATACGTGGATCACGGATTTTCTCGCCAAAACACGCAAACCAGCAAGTGATTGCTCCCAGCGAGTGACCTACTGTGCCGATGCGCTTCGCGTCGATCATAGCGCCCCATTCTGGATCCGCGAGCAGCGCGTCGATCAGGAAGCGCAAGTCGCCTACCTGCTCACCCGCGTCCGAGATGTCGGGACCGACAATTCCAGTGTGTGCTGCTCTAGAAGTTAGAGGAAAGAAGGGCGCCGCTAAGAGATATCCCTGTTTTCACGGCGATAACAGGGTGCGCGGTGGAGAGCGGTTCGCAGAAGACTTGTTCCACCGCCATCTAGTCTATATAATTGATATATAGGGAAATTAATTCCTATATAGTGGCCCATTTCCGCGCGAGTTGGCTCATTCGCCCTCGTCGACGAAGTCTCCGGGGTTGGTGATTTTGGCCATTCGCGCGTTGTACTTGATCGTCTTCACTGCAATCGAGGTCTCGACATGGTGGACCCCGCGTATGTCGAGAATTCGGTCGGAAGCCGTTTCCACCAGCTGGTCAAGTTCATCGAACAGGCTCATTGCCAGAATGTTGAACTCGCCCATAGTGATCATTACGGCATTGATCATCGGCAATTCCGAGACCGCCAATGCCACCTCGCGGACCCGCTCGACCTCGGCTTGAACACTGATGAAGGCAAGCCGCGACTTATGCGCCATGCCAAAGCTGGTGATGGCAGTGAAAGCGATCAGTCCGTCCTGCTGCAGACGCTTGATTCGCCCGCGAACTGTGCCCTCGGTTACGCCCAGTTCGCCTGCCACCTTGCGGTTTGACACGCGTGCATCGCGCGACAGCAGTTCAATCAACTGGAGGTCGAGATCGTCTACCTGAACATCGACCATCGCCTAGCTCCTCGCTTCAATGGGCGCGACATCGAACTGGTATTTGACGATGTCGACAACAATCGAAGGCACCAGCGTGCGGATGCCGCGCACTTGCGAGAATTTTTCGAGCAAGAGACCCGACAGGTCCTCCAGGCCGTGGAGGGCTACCAGCATGTCGATATCATACCGGCCCGTGACAATGTGGGTTGCGAAAACTTCCGGAAACTGCGCCAGTTCATGGGCAACCTGCGAAGCCGGTCGGCCATCGACCTCCACCATGACACGCATGAGAAAATTGAACCCGTGGGCCGAAAAATCCGAAACCGCGACAACGCGCAGCTGATTGGCATCCTCCAGCCGCTTGATGCGTGAGGATACCGTGGTTGCAGTCAGCCCGAGGCCTTCGGCGATCTGCTGGTTCGATGCTCGGCCATGGCTGCGTAGATGCTCGACTATCTTGTGATCGACGGCGTCGAGCTGGATCTGCTGTGTCATGGTTTCCTGTTTATCCTTGGGGACGGATTATCTGCGCGCCGGCCAGCGAGTTGGGCACTCTCAATGGAGCAGTCAACCGGACTTCACCATCTGGATTGCGTTGCATGCTTGCCCTTTGTCACAATGCGTCGGGCGGGGACAAGAGTTTTTCGCGAATGGCTGTTGTTGGTTTGCCCAGGCACATGATTGCGTATCTGCTCACGGCCTCCCAGCCTTTGCAAATGGCTTTCCACTGCGACAAAGCGGCCTGCCCATAGCGACGCGGATCGAGGACTGTCCAGCGGAGCCAAAGTCACAGAAGTTTGCAGCACCCGCGTTGCCAAGGCCATTGGTTTCGTCCGCTTGCGGCTCCGGCAGCAGTCGCCATTGTTGCCTTGCCATTGAGGACAGCATTGCCAACTCCACGGATTTCGTAGTATTTCAGGCTTCAATCTACGCATGATATTGACAGGATGGCAAGATGCACCGCAAAACGCGTTATGCTGTCGGTGCACTGACCCTTGAATTGGTCTTCGTCGGATGTGAGGCAGGGAATCGGGATCGGAATAAGCCATGACGCAGCGATGGGACATGCAGGTCGACGTTCTGGTCGTCGGCTCGGGTGCGGGTGGGCTGCTTGCAGGACTGGTCGCAGCACACAATCATGCCGATGTCCTGATCATCGAGAAGGACCGCCAGTGGGGTGGCACGTCGGCCACCTCGGGAGGGGGCATCTGGATTCCCGGCAGCGACCAGGCGAAAGCTGCCGGGTTCGAAGACAGCCTGGACGATGCCTTTACCTATGTCCGGGCGCTCAGTGCCGACAACGTGTCCGATGCCAATATTCGTGCCTATGTGAATAATGGCGCCGGCATGCTGCGCTGGATGTCGGCAAACACGCCAGTGGTCTACACTGCCCAACCCTATCCCGATTATCACGCAGAAAATCCCGGCGGTTCGGTAACTGGCTATCGCACCCATCTGCCCGAAATGCTGGACGGCAAGCCGCTGGGCAAGGATATCCGCAGCCAGCGTTTTCCCTCGCCCGCAGCAAGCCTGTTCGGCTGGCTGCAGTGGACTTTCGCGGAAACCTATGACCTGCTCTACCGACCCAAGGGGTGGTTCTGGCGGCTTGGCATCAACATGGCGCGCTATTGGCTGGACCTGCCGTTTCGCTTCACTTCGCGCAAGGATCGACGCCTGACCCTGGGCAATGCGCTTGTCGGCGGCATTCGTATCGCGCTTAACGAGAAAGGCGTGCCGCTGTGGCAGCAGAGCCAGCTGGTTGAACTGGTGCGCGAGGGTGGACGAGTGACGGGCGCGGTTGTGTCGCGGCAGGGACGGACCACCCGGATTGCGGCGCGCAAGGGCGTGATCCTGGCGGCCGGTGGGTTCGAAAAGAACCAGGCCATGCGCGATGCTAATGCGCCGCTTTACCCCAATGCGCAGATCTCCGGCGGGGTTACCAGCAACACCGGCGATGCGATCAGCGCTGGCATGGCAGTGGGCGCGGGCACGATGAATATGCAATCGGCCTGGGCAGCTCCGATGTTCTATGTGCCGGGCGAGGATCGCGGTAGGCTGTGCACGATCGAGCGCGCGCTGCCGGGCTGCATCATGGTAAACCAGTCGGGCCAGCGCTACCTCAACGAGGCGGCCTCTTATCATGTGACCGGGCAAGCGATGGCTCGGCGTCATGCGGAACACGGCGATGCCAATCCGAGCTGGATGGTCTTCGACTATCGCTATCGCCAGCAGTTCCCGATGGGTCCGCTTTACCCGGTGTTACCGGACTGGGCTCAGAACGGCATGGTCAAGACGATCCTCAAAAAGGGCCGCACGATCGGGGAGCTGGCGGCGGGTATGGGCGTCGATCCTGCCGCGCTTACGGCCACGGTCGCCCGCTTCAACGAACATGCGGCAACTGGCGAAGATCCTGACTTCCGGCGCGGCGACGCCGCCTACGACAAGATGTATGGCGACCCACGCCAGAGTCCCAACCCCTGTCTGCGCCCGCTGACTGAAGCGCCGTTCTATGCCCTGCCGATTTACCCCGGCGATATCGGAATGAATGGTGGGCTCACGACAAATGAGAAAGCGCAGGTCACCGATGCTGAGGGCAAGCCAATCGCTGGGCTCTATGCGATCGGCAATTCAGCTGCGTCGGCGATGGGCGAAAGCTACCCCGGTGCGGGCGTGACGATCGGCCCGGCGCTGACCTTTGGCTACATCGCGGCGCGCGAGATGACCGGAGCAAACGAATAGAGCCGGGGAGAGTACTCTAATCCTCGCCAAAGGGTTTGTCGCTTTCACCCAGCGAAACGACCCTGACCAATCCTTCTTCATCGACCGATTGGACCAGCGCCGATTTCTTGCGCGATGCAGTCTCGGCGATCCACCAACGGCCATCTTGCCGGATGTAAAGATCATCATATTCGATGCCGAACTGGGTAGTGGTGCGGTTTGTGAGGTTGATGTTGTGGAAGGTCAGTGCCCATTGTCCGGTGGCACGGTCCGCGCTCTCGAAATGTATGACGCCATTGGCGGCGTGATGGATGTCGAAGATCCCTGCTACGCAGCCGAACTGGCGATAAACCGCGACAAAATCATCGCGGTTGTCGAAAGGCGGGAAGCCTTCATAGCGAATGCGCGCGTCCGCTAGCAGGCAGTCTGCCACGGTGCCGGGATCCTTGGTATCGCAGGCGCGAAGGTAGCGGGCCTTGAGATCGCGGATCGCACGATTATCTTCCAGCCGCTGAACCCGCTCTTCAAGCGTCATTCAATGGTTTCCCAGGTAATCAGGTGGGAAATGTCGCGGCGGTCATCGGGCTTCAACCCGACTTCTGCGAGCCGGCTGACTGTGTAACGTGCCCCGGGAGTGAGCGGCTGGACCACTTCCATCACCCGGTCATATACCGTGCGGGCGATTTTCCATGCTCCGTTTTCACGCACCATATCATCGCGATAGATCGCCGAACCGTAGGTGTGCTCCTGCTTTTCGTGATTGATGAAGATGTCTTCCAATTGCCAGATCGCCTCGGCATTGTCAGGCCCGGTGAAAGTGATTTCGGGCATGTGGCCGTGGTGCATCGCCTGGCAACCGGAATGGAAACTGTTGGCCAGGAACACGATCATGTTCGCCCGGCCTTTCAATGCCACCCGGTAATCGCCGCCGATGTATTCGACCTCGACATCTTCGGTGAACAGGGGATCGAGCAGAGCCATTTCGGCGGTATCAATGCCGCGAAAATAGCGGTGCTTGACCAGCTTGATTTCTTCGATGTCCGAAAGTTGCTGCAATGTGTAACCCATCTTATCCTCCTGCCGCTTTCCGGCCTGCCTGCCGCCCAAAGAATGTGCAATCGGCAAGGCTCATGCCAGAGCTGTAGCCATGGCCCCAGGCGGGCAGGCCGCTGGTGCAGCGACCGGCGGCGAATAGCCCCGCAATTGGTCTTCCCGCGCGGTCGAGCACTTCGCCATCGGTCGAGGTTCTGAGGCCGCCCAAGGTGAAGAAGCTAAAATAACTCGACTGGAAGTTCAGTTCGAGCGCAACGAAAGGTCCCTGTTCCAAGGGCGTGAGGATCGGCGGGCGCTTGTCGAACAGGGGGTCGCGGCCTTGGCGGGCATGGCGGTTGTAGAATGCCATGGTCGCAGACAGCGTGCCTTCGGCCATCTCCAGTTCGCGCTCGACTTCCTCCCAGTCATCGCCGGTCCCGGCAATGCTGATGCGGCCGAAGTCGGGCGGCTGCTGGAAGTGGGCGGAATCGAGCAACAGATAGACTTTGCCGCCTGGCTGATCCACCGCACAGCGGCTGACCCGGCCATGATAGCAATCCTCGTTGATGAAACGCTGGCCTGCCAAGTTGACAAAGACCCCGTAGGCGTGGCTTTCGGGCATCGTCCAGGGGCAGGTCGTGAAGAACTGATCCATGTGGATGGCATCGCCGCCTGCCGCAACACCGAGCTCGATCCCCGAACCATCGTCCTTATCGCCGATTGGATCGTTTATCCTGAAGCTCTCCGGACAATATTTGCGGCGCATCGCCTCATTCATAACGAAGCCCCCGGTGGCGAGCACGATGCCCTTGGCAGCACGCACGAAGCGATTGGTATTGTCGATCCGCATGATGGCACCGACAATCTGATCTCCATCCTCCACCAGCGCGACCGCACGGGCATCGGTGACGACTTCGACTCCCTTGCTTCTGGCGCTGGCCTCCAGAACGTCAACCAACGGACGTCCGCCGCCCCAGCCCATATGCTGGATGACATGGCCGCGCGGGGCGGGATTGGCCAGGTCGCAGAACGGCGCGGCGGCTTCACTGCCCGACCAGATCAGGGTTGAATCGTCGGTCGGCTCGATGTGTTTGCCAGGCAGGTAATTGCCGCGATAGGGCACGCCCTGGGCTTTGAGCCAGGCGAAGTGAGCAAGGGCTTCACGGGCATACAGATCGCACTTGGCCTCGTCCACGCAAGGCCCGCCGGCAGCCTTGAGATAGGCTGCAAGGTCCTCGGTCGAATCTTTGAAACCAGCGGCAATCTGGACATCCGTGCCGCCGCCGCCGCCGATGTAGATTTCCCCGCCCGACAGGCCGGACGCACCGCCGCTGCCCGAATTTCGCTCAAACAGCGTGACCTTCGCGCCGGCGTCCGCTGCCTCGATCGCGGCGCAGGCTCCAGACGCGCCGAAGCCGATTGCCGCGACATCGGTTTCGAAGTCCCAGGTAGGAACCGCGCTTGCAGGATAGGTCTTGTGGAGCGAGACCTCGGCCATGGCTCAGGCGCCATTGGCCTTGAGCATGTCGAGCGCCACGTCGACGATCATGTCTTCCTGCCCGCCGACCATCTTGCGGCGACCGAGTTCAACCAGGATCGCGCGGGTATCGAGGCCATAGGTTTCGGCGGCCTTTTCGGCGTGGCGCAGGAAGCTCGAATAGACCCCCGCATAGCCCAGGCTCAGCGTTTCTCGGTCGACCCGGACCGGCCGGTCCTGCAAGGGACGAACCAGGTCTTCCGCCGCGTCCATCAGCAGCATCACATCGCAGCCGTGGTTCCAGCCCTTGCGGGACGCAGCTGCGGCGAACACTTCGAGCGGCGCATTGCCCGCGCCTGCGCCCATGCCGGTGAGCGAGGCATCGATCCGAACTGCGCCGCATTGCGCGGCGACGATCGAATTGGCGACGCCGAGCGAGAGATTGTGGTGTGCATGCATGCCGCGCTGGGTTTCCGGCTTCAGCACGCGGTCATAGGCCTCGAACCGGGCGCGCACCCCATCCATGTCGAGCGCGCCGCCACTGTCGGTGACATAGACGCAGTGCGCGCCGTAGCTCTCCATCAGCAGGGCCTGACTTGCAAGCAGATCCGGCTCGATCATGTGGCTCATCATCAGGAAACCGGCGACGTCCATGCCCAGGTCGCGGGCAATGCCGATATGCTGCTTGCTGACGTCGGCCTCGGTGCAATGGGTGGCAACCCGGACCGAGCGCACTCCAAGGTCATAGGCACGTCGCAATTCGTCGACCGTGCCAACGCCGGGCAAGATCAAAGTAGTGAGCACACATTTGTCGAGCACTTCGGCCACAGCTTCGAGCCACTCCCAGTCGGTGTGTGCGCCAAAGCCGTAGTTGAAGCTCGCGCCTGACAGTCCGTCGCCATGCGCGACCTCGATTGCATCCACTCCGGCAGCCTCGATAGCGGCGGCAATCGCGCGAACTTGGTCGATCCCGTACATGTGGCGGATAGCATGCATGCCATCGCGCAGGGTGACATCCTGGATATAGAGCTTGTCGCCGGCTTCGACGTCGAACTTCGCGCTTACTCCGCCAGTCATTGGCCGATCCCTCCCTGACGCATGCGCCGCGCCGCCAGCAATTCGCCGGTGGCCTTGGCAGCCGCAGTCATGATGTCGAGATTGCCGGAATAGCTGGGCAGGTAATCGCCAGCGCCTTCGACCTCGAGCATGATCATCGACTTGATCCCGGTGAACTCGCCCATGCCGGGGATCTTGAGGCGGTTGTTGTCGCCGAACCGCTCGAACTGCACTTTCTGCTTGAGCCGGTAGCCGGGCACATATTTCTGCACTTCGGCGACCATTTCGGCGACCGAACGACGGATCGCCTCCTCGCTGCTGCCTTCTGACAGCGTGAACACGGTATCACGCATGATCATCGGCGGTTCGGCCGGATTGAGGATGATGATCGCCTTGCCCCGGGTCGCGCCGCCGACCACTTCGATGGCGCGCGCGGTGGTGCGGGTAAACTCGTCGATGTTGGCGCGTGTGCCAGGGCCTGCCGAACGCGAAGAGACCGAGGCGACGATTTCAGCATAATGTACGATGTCGGAAACACGCGCGACGGCTGCGACCATCGGGATCGTTGCCTGCCCACCGCAAGTCACCATGTTGACGTTGGGCTGATCGAGGTGCGCCTCCATGTTGACCGGTGGCACAGTGAAGGGGCCGATGGCGGCCGGCGTTAAGTCAACCACCTGGATACAGTCGGCCCGCAGGGCTTCGTCGTGAGCCTTGTGGGCATAGGCACTGGTCGCATCGAAGGCGATGCCGATTTCCGGATAGCAGGCCAGCCGCTTCAAACCCTCGATCCCTTCGTGGGTGGTGGCGATGCCGCGTTCGCGCGCCATGGCAAGGCCCTCACTGGCGGGGTCGATACCCACAACTGCGACCAGTTCCATGTTCTGGGGATATTTGATCATCTTCATCATCAGATCGGTGCCGATATTGCCCGAGCCGATGATTGCGGCCTTCACCCGTGTCATTTTGTTTCCTTAGACAAACCGCGCGGCGCAGCCACCGATGCCGTGCAACTCCATTTCAAACAGATCACCCCTGACAGCATCAGCCAGCGGAACCAGCGATCCCGAGAGGATTACATCCCCCGCATCGAGCGTAACGCCAAAGGCGCCCAGCGTGTTGGCCAGCCAGGCCACCGCTTGCGCCGGATTTCCTTGCACGGCACTGCCATAGCCTTCGGAAAGCGGCACACCGTTCTTGGTGACAGTGACATGGAGCGAGGGCAGGTCGAATTCCCGCGGGTCTGCGCGGGCCTCGCCCAGGATGAATACGCCGCAGCTGGCATTGTCGGCAACGGTGTCGACAATGGCGATCTTCCAGTCACGGATTCGGGAATCGACGATCTCAAAGCAGGGTGCGATTGCTTCGGTTGCGGCAACGACGTCTGCCGCTGTCACTCCCGGTCCGGCGAGACTGTCCTTGAGTATGAAAGCGATTTCCGCTTCCGCGCGCGGCGCAATCAGCGCCTTGGCGTCCATATCGATGTCGCCTTCGACATGCATCCAGTCGGTCAGGAAGCCGAAGTCTGGCTGGTGGACGCCCAGCATGTCCTGCACCGCCTTGCTGGTCACGCCGATCTTCTTGCCGACCACTTTCTCGCCATCCTTGAGGCGGCGGGCAAGGAAATCGAGACTGATGGCATAGGCATCGTCAATCGAAAGTGAGGGGTCTTGTTCGATCAACTTTGCGATGGTGCGGCGTTCGCGTAGCGCCCGGTAAAGCGCCTTGCCATGAAGCTCAGCCTTGCTCATTGAGGAAGTCGATCGTGTAGCGGTTGAATTCGCTTGCGCGCTCCACCTGCACCCAGTGGCCGGTGCGGGTGAAGCTCAGGCAGCGGGCATTGGCGCATTGCTCCAGGAAAAGGCGTGCACCGCGTTCCGGGCAGAATTCGTCGTTCACGCCCCACAGCACCAGGATCGGCTTGTCGAGCTCACCGAGGCGAGGCCCGAGATTTGGCGTCCGCATCCTGGCCAGCACATCCTTGGGCTGGGTGCGCGCGACCGCAAAGCGTTCAGCCACCAGCGTATCGGGGATCCGGTCCACGAAATCCGGATGAACAAGGTTTGAAACCAGCCGCTTCTGTTCCTCGATCGAGAAGTCCGGGCTGCCAAAGCCGGAAACCATCTTGGCGATGCCAGGCATCTTGAAATAGTCGGCCTGCTCTTCAATGCAGCCGGGCGCCATCAGGACAAGCCGCTCGGTGAATTCGGGATGGTCAAGCGTCATCTGGATGGCAACGCCGCCGCCCAGCGAATTGCCGATCATGATCGCATGCTCGATGCCATGTGCCCGCAGCGCCTGATAGACGGAGTCGGTGAAAAGCTGCAGCGTGTAATCAATACCTTCCGGCTTGGACGAAGCGCCATAGCCGATCAGGTCTGGCAGGATCACCCGATAGCCGGCGGCAAGAAATGCGCCAATATTTTGCCTGAAGTTCGACGCACCTGACGCGCCCGGCCCGCTGCCGTGGAGAAACACCACGACCGGCCCACTGCCTGCTTCCTTGATATGGATCCGGTGTCCGCCCTCGACAGTGTGGGTGACTTCCTTCAGATCGACCATCGCGCGTCCCTCACAAAAATTTTGGCCTCACAGGAAATTGTTGGCGGGCGCTTCGCCCAGCATCGCCGCGATCAGGTCCGAACTGCGGTTGTTGGGATCATTCGCGACATGTGCGCGGCCAGCGTGGAGATCAAGCCAGGGCTGGATGATCGGGCTCGTCATGTAGATCGCTCGCCCGCCGAGAAGTTGCATCATTTCATCGGCCAGGTCAGCCAGGCGGCGCACCACTGTGGAGGAATTATAAGCAAAGAGCGCCCGCTTTTCCATCGGGATCGTCTCGCCGCGCGTCGCATAACCCATCAACTCGTCGAACGTGATGCGCAGCGTGGTTTCCATTTCCAAAATCTGGGCATGAGCCTTGGCGATGGCCGCATGGAGAATGGGATCAGCTTTCGCGACCTTGCCAGTATTGGTCGACACCCGGCTCTGCATGATCTCGATTGCCGCATTCACTGCCGCTCGCGCGCCGCCAAAGGCCGCAGTGGAGACCGAACGGACAAATACTTGCGCCCAGGGCAGCGTGAACAGCGGCGCGTCATTTTCGCTTTGCCCGGGATTGGTGCAAAGGAAGCCATCCATGGCGCGGTGGGTGCGATAATCGGGAACGAAGACGTCATCGACAATGACGTCGTGGCTGCCGGTACCTTGCAGGCCGAAAACGTGCCAGGCATCCCGGTCGATGGCATAGTCGCTGCGCGGCAGCAGGAACGTGCGCATTTCGGGCCCCTGGTCTTCTTCCTTTGGCGGCACCATTGCGCCGAGCAATACCCAGTCGCAGTGGACCGAACCGGTCGAAAAGCCCCAGCGCCCGGAGAGGCGGAAGCCACCCTCGACATGGGTTACCTTGCCGACTGGCTGGTAGGACGACGATGCAAGGGTGGAGGTGTCCTTGCCCCAGACTTCCTGCTGCGCTTCGTCGTGGAACAACGCCAGCTCATAAGGATGGCAGCCGACCACGCCAAACATCCATCCCGTCGACATGCAGCCTTCCGCCAGGGCTTTCTGGACATCAAAGAACACGTTCGGGTTCATCTCGTAGCCGCCCCAGCGCCGAGGCTGGAGGATGCGAAAGAAGCCTGCCTCGTGGAATTCGCGGATCGTTTCAGTCGGCACGTCGCGCTCGGAAACGCAACGTGCGGCGCGCGCCTTGAGCGCGGGGATCATGGCGCGAGCACGGGCCACAAGCTCTTCAGGAGTTACTCCTGCTGCTGAGGCAGGATGGGATAGCGCTGCGCTGGCCATGAGGAAGAACCTCCCTTTGTCGAATCAAACCGCCGCTTTGGCGAAACTTCGCAAAAATTTCTGCCATGTGTTACGCAAATCGTCAATTGAAAAGCATAATGGCTTTCGATATGGACGTTTTCGAATCTGCCGGAGGGAACTTCTTCAATCCGGATCGAAGTCAAGGGAGAGTGCAATTTGCCTTCATCAGGCAGTCTGGATTTTACCGGTCGCGTGGCGATTGTAACCGGGGGGACGCGCGGACTGGGGCGCGTTGTCGCGGCCCGGTTGGCTGAGGCTGGCTGTGCGGTGACTGTATGCGGGCGCCATGCTCCCGAGACCTTGCCGTCAGGGGTCACTTTCAGGGCGGCAGATATCCGCGATCCCGATCAGGCAATCGCGCTGGTAGAAGCTGTCGTAGCTGAAAACGGCAGGCTCGATGTTCTTGTCAACAACGCAGGCGGCTCGCCCATGGCTGATGCCGCCACGGCCAGCCCGCGCCTGTTCGATTCGATCCTCAAGCTCAACCTGCATTCCGCGATGTACATGTCGCAAGCTGCCTTTGCGCCGATGAAGGCGGCGGGCGGGGGCAGCATAATCAATATTGCCAGCGTCTCGGCTATTCGCCCATCGCCGGGGACTGCAGCCTATGGCGCGGCCAAAGCTGGACTGCTTAGTCTCACACAGAGCCTGGCGCAGGAATGGGGACCAGACCGCATCCGGGTCAATGCGATCATCGCGGGGCTGATGCAGACAGAGACCGCCGAGCAGACTTACGGCGACGCAGAGGCGCAAGCCGCTGTAGCGCGTTCGATGCCGCTCAAGCGCATGGGCACTGGCGACGACCTTGCCGGCGCCGTGCTGTGGCTTAGCTCTCCACTGGCCGAGTGGGTCAGCGGAGCACGTATCAATGTCGATGGGGGCGGTGAAAGGCCGTATTTCCTCGATCTCGTAGGGGAGAAATAGATCCATGGGCATTAGAGCTCTTGGTTATCTGGTCATTGCAACTGCAAGAATGGCTGAATGGGACCGCTTTCTGACCGAAATGGCTGGCGTTATGCGCAGCGAAGAAGGTCCCGAAGGTGTGTCGCTCTATCGCATCGACGATCGCCCCTTCCGGTTCTGGATCGAACGGGGAAGAGATGAGCGGCTCCAGGCGGCCGCCTATGAAGTCAGCGACGATGTCAGCTTCGAATCGCTCCGCGCCCGAATTTCAGCTGCCGGGAGGCCTGTCGAAAACGGCGGTGCTGAAGAAGCCCGGGAGCGCGGCGTTGCAGCGTTCTTTCGCACCAGCGATCCGGCGGGCAACGGCCTGGAATTCTATCATGGTGATAGCCGGACAAATGTCCCGTTTGTTTCACCGCTGGGTATTGCTGAATTTGTAACCGGCGAAATGGGTATGGGCCATACCGTGTTTTCGGCCCCGGATTTTGCTGCATCTGTGGCCTTTTACCGCGACGTTGTCGGCTTCCACGAAACTGACATGCCGCGATTCTACTTCGGCGGCGGCGGGCCAGACGATCCAGGGATGGGCTTTGCCTTCATGCACGCAGACAATGGCCGCCACCATTCGGTTGCGCTCGGCGAAGGGCCGGTTCCGCCCTCGGGCTGCGTCCATATCATGCTTGAACTGCCCAGCCTGCTGGATGTGGGCAAGGCGCATGACCGGATGAAGGCGCTGGGCTATCCCGAAAGCGCCTCTCTGGGGCAACACTGCAATGACGAGACAGTGGGTTTCTATGTCCAGACCCCTGGCGGCTTCGATCTCGAGATCGGGTGCGACAGCCTGGTGATCGACCCGGCCAGCTGGCAGGTTACCCGTCATGAGGGGATCAGTGTTTGGGGGCATGAATGGGCCTGGCAAAAGGCCATGAACGAAGTGCAGGCAGCAGAATGACTTTGGTGGCACCGCAGCTCGACAAGCGCATGAGCGCCGCGGAAATTGTCGCGCAGCTTTCCGACGGGATGACTTTGGGCATTGCCGGATGGGGCCCGCGGCGCAAGCCGATGGCACTGGTCCGCGAGATCCTGCGTTCGGACCTCAAGGACCTGACCGTCGTTGCCTATGGCGGCGCTGACGTTGGCATGCTGTGCGCGGCCGGCAAGGTGCGCAAGCTGGTCTTCGCTTTCGTGACGCTGGATGCCATCGCGCTGGAGCCGTGGTTCCGCAAGGCCCGCGAGGCTGGCGGTCTTGAGGTGCTCGAGTTGGACGAAGGCATGTTCCAGTGGGGCCTCAAGGCAGCGGCCTTCGGCCTGCCGTTCCTGCCGACCCGCATTGGCCTCGGCACTGATCTTGCCGAACTTGGCGGGCTCAAAACCGTTCAGTCACCCTATGCGGATGGCGAGACGCTGATCGCCATGCCGGCGCTCAAACTCGATGCAGCCCTGATCCACGTCAACCGCTGCGACTGGCGCGGCAATGTCCAGGTGTTTGGTCCGGACGTCTACTATGACGAATGGTTCGCCAGGGCGGCCGACCGGGCCTATGTCTCCTGCGAGGAACTGGTCGACCGCATGGAGGACCATTACCCCGACAATGCCCAGGCCAATTTGTTCGAACGCTGTTTCGTCACAGGCGTGGTAGAAATGCCCTGCGGCGCGCATCCCAGTTCCATGCCGCCGCACTATGGCTGGGATATGAAGGCGCTCAAGGCATACACCGATGCCGCCAAGGATCCGGGAGATTGGGGCGCAGTCAAGGATCGCTTCGTTGCGGCCTCCGAGGCTGAATATCTAGCCATGCACGGCGGAAGGGAGGCGGTAGCGGCTCTGGCGCTGCCGATATTCTGATGAGCGAACCAACTAGCATGGCCTCGCTGGCCGAACTTTGCATCGTCGCCTGTTCCGAGGCATTTCGCGGCAATGGCGAAGTCGTCGCCTCTGGCGTAGGAGCAGTGCCTCGCCTCGCTGCCGGCCTTGCCAAGCTGACACACAGCCCCGAGCTGATGATGACCGATGGTGAGGCCTATCTCGTCGAGCAGCCGGTGCCGCTCGGTCCGCGCGGCTATGACGACCGCAGGCCTGCCGGCTACCTGCCCTTTTCGCGCTTTTTCGACGCTGCAGTCTGGTCCGGCCGTCGCCACGCCATGGTAACACCAACCCAGCTCGACCGGTTCGGCCAGATCAACTTGTCCTGCATGGGCGGCACCTATCGCCAGCCCAAGACGCAGATGCTGGGTGTGCGCGGCTTTCCGGGCAACACCATTTGCCATCCGAACTCTTTCTTCTTCCCCGCACACGGGCCGCGCGTATTTGTGGCTGGCGAAGTCGATATGATCTCCGGTGTCGGATACAATCCGGCCAAGCGCGTGGCTGGCGGCAACTTTACCGGAGTGGACCTGCGCCGGATCATCACCAACCTGTGTGTCATGGATTTCGGCGGCAAGGACAATGCCATCCGGGTGATTTCGCTCCATCCCGGCGTGACTTTCGAGGAAGTCCAGGATGCGACAGGTTTCGCGCTCGAAAAGGGCGATATCGCGGAAACGCCTATGCCTTGTCCCGAGCAGCTGGAAATCATCGCCAGCCTCGATCCGCATGGCATTCGTGCCAGCGTGATCAAGGACAATCCTTCCGCTCGCATGCCGGCCGGGCAGGTCTGATCCATGGGAGATTGTCTCGAGACTGTTCTGACTCGGCGCCTGGGCTGCCGGTTGCCGGTGATCCAGACCGCGATGGGCTGGGTTGCGACTGCACCGCTGGTTGCTGCGACCAGCAACGCAGGAGCCTTCGGCTTCCTTGCAGCGGCAGTCATGACGCCGCAGGAATGCGCCGAAGGTATTGCCCGGCTCAGGGACATGACGCCGCATGGTTTCGGCGTGAACTTTCACTCATTCCAGCCGGGCGCGAGCGACATCGTCGAGATCGTCCTGGCCAATGCTGATCGCGTGCGGGCTGTCAGCTTCGGGCGCGGACCGGATGCGAAGATGATCGGGCGTTTCCGCGATGCGGGGATCCTGTGCATCCCGACTGTTGGCGCGGTGAAGCACGCGGAAAAGATGGTGCTACTCGGCTGCGAGATGGTCACCGTGCAGGGCGGTGAAGGCGGCGGGCATACTGGCGCGGTGCCGACCACAGTGCTCCTGCCGCAAGTGCTTGATGCCGTCGGCGTGCCGGTGGTTGCCGCAGGTGGTTTCGGTGATGGCCGGGGGCTCGCGGCAGCGCTGGCTTTCGGTGCCGTCGGCGTTGCCATGGGCACGCGCTTTCTGATGACGGCGGAGAGCCCGGTTCCGGCATCGCCCAAGGCGGCTTACGTCAAAGCGGGCACCGGCGATATCGCTGTGTCGACCAAGGTGGACGGGATCCCGCAGCGCATGATTCTCAACCCGTTGCTTCGCCGCATCGAAAAGTCAGGCAAGTTCGCCATGTGGCAACGCGCGATGGAAGCCGGCTTCGAAATGAAGCGGCAGACAGGCATGAGCTGGGGTCAGGTGCTCAGCGCGGCGCGCGGCATGACCGGCCACGGCGAAATGCCGCTGGCACAGGCGATGATGGCGGCGGCGGCGCCGATGATGATCCAGCGCGCTGTCGTCTCCGGCGACGCCGAAAATGGCCTGATGGCAACCGGGGTCGTTGCCGGACGGCTTGCCGACCTGCCGACCTGCGCCGAACTGATTGCCGAAATCGAGCGCGATGCACGCGTGCGCATCGCGGCCCTTTGTGGACAGGAAGCAAGCTGATGCCAATCACCACCACAATCGCGGATCGGATCGCCGAAATCGTATTCGATGTGCCGCCGGTCAACGCATTCGACAGCGAGACCTGGCTGTCGCTGCCCGGCATCATAACCGCCGCCGCCAGCAACCCCGAGGTTAACTGCGTGCTGATCCGCGCGGCACAGGATTCGCGCGGCTTCTGCGGCGGGGTCGATATTAAGGAAATGCAGGCGCATCCGGACCGCATCACGGTGCTAAACCGCGGCAATTACCTGACTTTCAAGGCAATCCGCGATGCCGAGGTGCCGGTTGTGACTGCGGTCCACAAGTTCGTCATCGGCGGAGGCATCGGGATGTGCGGCGCATCGGATACGATCATCGCGGCGGACGACGCTTATTTCTCGCTGCCCGAAGTCGATCGCGGTGCCATGGGTGGAGCCAGCCACCTCTCGCGCATGCTGCCGCTCCACAAGGTGCGCGCGGCGTTCTTCACCGGTGGCAATATCCCGGCCGAGGAAGCCTACCGACTTGGCGCAGTTGAAAAGGTCGTGCCCCGAGATGCCTTGGTCGACGAGGCCCGCGCCTTCTGCGCGGTGATTGCTTCGAAGAGCCGCAAGGCGCTGGTCATCGCCAAAGAGGCGTTGAACGGCCTCGAACCGCGAGACGTCGATCGCGGCTATCGCTGGGAGCAGGGCTTCACACTCGAAATGTACATGCACGAAGACTCGCAAAAGAGCCGCGATGCCTTTGTCGATACCGGGAAGGCGGCGAAATTCTGATGCCCGAAGCCTATATCATCGACGCCGTGCGTGCGCCAATCGGGCGCAAGAAAGGTAGTCTCGGCCATCTGCATCCAGCTGATCTCGGCGCGCATCCGATCCGGGAACTCATCTTGCGTACAGGCATCGATGCCGGCGCCGTGGACGACGTCGTCTGGGGCTGCTGCGACACGATCGGCCCGCAAGCGGGCGATATCGGCCGCACTGTCTGGCTGGTCGCCGGATTACCGCAGCACGTTCCGGGCACCACGATCGACCGTCAATGTGGCTCAAGCCAGCAGGCGATCCATTTCGCCGCGCAAGGCGTGATGTCAGGTACCCAGGACCTGGTCGTCGCGGGCGGCAGCCAGGCGATGAACGCGATACCGATCAGCGCCGCAATGTTTGCCGGCCAGCAATATGGCTTCGGTGATCCTTTCACCGGCTCGAAAGGCTGGATTGCGCGCTATGGCGATGGCCTGCTCAACCAGATCGCCTCTGCCGAGATGATTGCCGCCAAGTGGGGCATTGACCGCGAGGCGATGGAACACTTTGCCCTGGCCAGTCACCAACGCGCGCAGGCCGCCACTGAGGCTGGATGGTTCAAGGCCGAGATCGCTCCGCTGGAGGGGCTAGATGCCGACGAAACAATCCGACCTGGCACCACGCTTGAAGGACTTGCCGGTCTCAAGCCGGTTCAGGAAGGCGGAATGGTTACGGCTGGTGTCGCCAGCCAGAACTGCGACGGCGCGGCGGCCCTGCTGATCGCCAGCGAACGCGCTGTGAAAGAGCACAATCTGAGGCCCCGCGCCCGCGTCCATCACATTTCGGTGCGCGCCGACGATCCGGTCTGGATGCTCACTGCGCCGATCCCGGCGACGCAGCATGCGCTGAAGAAGGCGGGGATGACCATTGCCGATATCGATCTGTTCGAATGCAATGAGGCCTTCGCCTCGGTGCCGCTCGCCTGGTTGAAGGAGCTTGGCATCCCGCATGACAAGGTCAACGTCCAGGGCGGCGCGATTGCGCTTGGCCACCCGCTCGGCGCGACCGGGGCTCGGCTGATGACCACGCTGCTGGGCGCGCTGGAGCGCACCGGTGGCCGCTATGGGCTTCAGACCATGTGCGAAGGTGGCGGGCAGGCCAACGTCACGATCATCGAGAGGCTGTGATGGGTATCTGCGAAGGCATTTGTGAGGGGCGCACCGTCATCATCACCGGCGCCGCGCGCGGGCTGGGCCGCGCCTATGCGCTGGCCTTCGCGGCGGAAGGGGCAAATGTTGTGGTCAACGACATCGGTACTTCGCTGGGCGGCGAGGGGCGCGACACCAGTGCGGCCGATGCCGTGGTTGGGGAAATCCGCCTCGCCGGGGGCAAGTCGATTGCCAATTATGAGGATATTACCGACTGGGACGCGGCCAAGCGGATCGTCGATGCGACCGTTGCGGAATTTGGCGATCTGCATGTCGTGGTCAACAATGCCGGCATCGTGCGCGACCGCATGTTCGTTTCGGCAACGCCAGAGGAATGGGACGCAACCATGCACGTCCACCTCCGCGGCCATTTCTGCGTCAGCCGGCACGCCGTTGACTACTGGCGGGCCAAGCAGAAGGCCGGGACCGATCCTGATGCCCGGATCATCAACACGTCGAGCGGCGCTGGCCTGCAAGGCTCGATTGCCCAGGCCGCATATTCGACTGCCAAGGGCGGGATTGCCTCGCTGACTCTGGTCCAAGCCGCAGAGCTGGGTCGTTATGGCATAACCGCCAATGCGCTCGCGCCATCGGCCCGCACCCGCATGACCGAGCAGGCCTTCGCCGAGAAGATGGCTACTGCCGATCAGGCGTTTGACGCGATGGACCCGGCAAACATTGCGCCGACCGTCGTCTGGCTGGGCAGCAGCGCTAGTGCACATGTGACGGGCTGCGTCTTCGAGCTCGAAGGCGGCAAGATCATGCTCGAACAGGGCTGGCGCGAAGGCGCCTTCGTCGATCAGCAGGCGCGCTGGGAACCAGCGCAAGTTGGCGACGTAGTCGAGAGACTACTGGCCGAACGCGCGCGCCCGCGCCAGGTTTGGGGCACCTGAACGATGCTCTTCGCATTTACCGATGAGCAGAAGATGATTGCGGAGACGGCGCAGACCTTCTTCCGCGATAACGCGACGAGTGCCCGCACGAGGCTGGCCATGGGCGGTGATGGCGTGGACCGCCAGCTATGGTCGGCCTTTTGCACCGAACTGGGCCTGGCGGGGATCGCCCTGCCCGAAGGCCATGGCGGCGCAGGGCTGGGCATGGTCGAATTCGCGATCGTTGCCGAAGCGGCAGGCGCGCAAGTGGCGGCAATCCCGCTCCTCGGCCTTGCCACAGCCGCCCGCGCCATCGCCGCTGGCGGCTCGGAGGAACAAAAGGCCGAATGGCTGCCGAGGCTGGCGGGTGGCGAGGCAATAGCCGCCTGCGAAGGCGTGCCCGCAATGGCAGCGCAAGGATCACGGCTGACCGGCACGATTGAATTTGTGCCGCATGGCGCTGTGGCCGATATGTTTGTTTTTGTGGCGCCGGGGAAGGCGTGGATCGTGCGGGCGGACGCGCCGGGGGTCTCGGTCAAGGCACAAGTCACAATGGACCAGACCCGGCCCTTCGCCACGGTCACGCTCTCTGGTGCGGAGGCGGAAGCTCTCGACGATCCTGCGGCGGCTATCGCGGCAGCCCATTCCGGGGGCTGGATATGTCTGGCCGCCGAGGCGCTGGGCGGCGCTCAGGAAGCGCTCGACCGCACAGTCGCCTATGCTATGGAGCGGGTGCAGTTCGGCAGGCAAATCGGTTCCTTCCAGGCCTACAAGCATCGGCTCGCGGACGTCATGGTGGAGATCGAACAGGCCCGCTCGGCGGTTTACTGGGCGGCTTGCGCGGTCGATGAAAATTCGGACGAGGCCCAGCTGGCATTGCATGCCGCCAAGAGCTTCGCCGCCGACACCTTCTTCATGGCAGCCGGCAACATGATCCAGCTGCACGGCGGTATCGGCTTCACCTGGGAACACGACGCGCACCTGTTCTTCAAGCGCGCACGCTCGATCCAGACCATGCTGGGCGGCGGCAATTTCCACCGCGAGCAAGTGGCCGCGATGGTGCTTGGAGAAGCGGCATGAAGCTCGGTTTCTCTCCTGAAGAGGAGGCGTTTCGCGCCGAATGCGCCGATTGGCTCATTTGCCAGATGGCCGGCGAATTCTCTGACATCAAGGGCATCACCACGCTCACTGCAAAGGCTGAGCGTCGTAAGGAGTGGGAGCAGCGACTCGCCGAATTCAAGTGGTCTTGCATCGGGTGGCCCGAGCAATGGGGCGGCCGCAACGCCACGCTGGCGCAGCAGGTTATCTTTGCCGAAGAATATGCCCGCGCCGGGGTTCCAGGCAGGGTCAATCACATCGGTATCGAACTGGCCGGGCCGACAATCCTGGCCTTAGGCAGCGATGAGCAGAAGCAGCGCTTCCTGCCGGGCATTGCCGCTGGCACGACGATCTTCTGCCAGGGCTTCTCCGAGCCCAATGCCGGCTCCGACCTAGCCTCGGTGCGTACCAAGGGGCGGCTCGAGG
Source organism: Sphingomonadaceae bacterium (assembly GCA_947473355.1). Classification (GTDB taxonomy): domain Bacteria; phylum Pseudomonadota; class Alphaproteobacteria; order Sphingomonadales; family Sphingomonadaceae; genus Novosphingobium. The sequence goes on from CANJCQ010000002.1 coordinate 47,829, forward strand.
CGGGCGAGTGGGTGGTCAATGGCCAGAAGATCTGGACCAGCCTTGCCCACATCTCCGACTGGATTTTTGTGGTCACCCGCACGGAGGAAGGCTCCAAGGGCCCAAAGGGACTCACTTTCCTGATGATGCCACTGGACCAGCCCGGGATCGACGTGCGCGGCATCACCCAGATCAATGGCGACGCCGAATTCAACGAGACCTTCTTAACAGATGCGCGCTGCCCGGCCGACAGCCTGATTGGCAATGTCGGCGAAGGCTGGAAGATCGCGATGGGCCTGCTGGCATTCGAGCGCGGTGTTTCCACGCTTGGCCAGCAGATGGCATTCCGCAATGAGCTTGACGAGATTGTGACTGCGGCCAAGGCCAATGGTGCTGCGAACGATCCGCTCATCAGGCAGCGAATCGCGAAAGCCGAGATCGGACTTCGGCTGATGCGTTATGGCGCGCTGCGCATGTTGTCGAACAATGATCATTCGAAGATCGACGGCGCGGCGCTGACATACAAGATCCAGTGGGCGACCTGGCGACGCAATCTTGGCGAGTTGGCGATGGATGTATTGGGCCAAGCTGGCGAAGTGGGGGAAGGCTCGAAATACGAATGGGGCACACTGCCCAACCTGTTTCTCTATAGCCGTGCTGACACCATCTATGGCGGCACCAACCAGATCCAGCGCAACCTGATTGCCGAGCGCGGCCTTGGCCTGCCCCGGGAGCCACGAAGCGACCTATGATGAAACTTGAAGCCAGGGGTGATCTATGACCGTTCCCGTCCCCCCATATCCTGCGCCGCTTGGCATGTTGAAAGGCAAGACTGTGGTGGTGACCGCTGCAGCGGGCACCGGTATCGGTTTTGCCGCAGCCAAACGGGCGGCTGAAGAAGGCGCGAGAGTGCTGATCAGCGACTTTCACGAACGGCGGCTTGACGATGCGGCTGATCGCATCGCGGCGGAAGTCGGCTGCGAGCGGCCTGCAACCTTCATCTGCGATGTTACTTCTCAGACGCAAGTCGATGGCCTGCGCGATGCGGCAATTGCAGCTCTGGGCAAGGTCGATGTGCTGATCAACAATGCTGGCCTTGGCGGAGAGGTTGCTGTCGTCGACATGACCGACGATCAGTGGAGCCGCGTTCTCGATGTCACGCTGACCAGCCTGTTCCGTATGACCCGGGCCTTTCTGCCCCACATGTATGCGAACCGCTCGGGTGTCATGGTCAACAACGCCTCGGTGCTCGGTTGGCGGGCTCAAAAGGGGCAGGCGCACTATGCTGCCGCAAAAGCCGGAGTCATGGCATTCACCCGCTGTGCCGGGTTGGAGGCGGCCGAGCATGGCGTGCGGATCAATGCGGTTTCGCCAAGCCTTGCCATGCACCCCTTCCTCGCCAAGGTGACCTCCGAGGAGAAGCTGGCCGAACTGGTGCAGGCCGAGGCCTACGGCCGCCCGGCGGAAGTCTGGGAAGTTGCCAATGTCATGCTGTTCCTTGCATCCGATCTGTCGAGCTACATGACCGGTGAAGTCGTGTCCGTTTCAAGTCAGAGGGCCTGACCATGACTCGCGTCGTCGAAAGGCCAGCTGACCTGCTGGGTATGGTTGGTACCAGCATGGGGCCGACTGGCTGGATCACGGTCGAGCAGAACCGTGTCGATGGATTCGCCGATGTTACCGGTGACCACCAGTGGATCCATGTCGATGTCGAGCGAGCCAAGGCGGGTCCTTTCGGCGGCACCATCGCGCATGGCTATCTGACCATGAGTATGATCAACCTGTTCCTGCCCGAACTCGTCGAAGTGCGCGGCTTTGCCCATGCGGTGAATGTCGGGCTCGACAGATTGCGCTTTCTCGCCCCGGTCAAGGTCGGATCTCGGATCCGTGCGGTGAGCGAAATCGTTTCCGCGGAAGAGATCAAGGGTGCGATCCAGTCAGTCGTGCGTGTGACGATAGAGATTGAGGGAAGCGACAAGCCGGCACTCATCGCCGATACAATCAGCCGTTATTTTCCGGAGTAGAACCTATGCCCAGTGCCGAACAGATGATTGCCGTAGTCCATGCCTATGTTGATGGATTCGAAAGGAGCGATCCAGTCGCGATCGCTGCGCTCTTCGCCGAAAATGCTACGGTCGAAGACCCGGTCGGAACTCCGCAGAAGCGCGGCCTTGCCGAGATCAGCGAATTTTACGCCGGCTCGATGTCAACCGGTGCGAAGCTCGAACTGCTGGGCGATCCGCGCTGTGCGGCCGACTACGCAGCCTTTCCCTTCGCGGTGAAGCTGGAATTTGGCGGGCAGAAAACGGTAATCGAGGTCATCGACACTTTCCGCATCGACGATGACGGGAAGATTGTCGAAATGCGGGCCTACTGGGGCCCGGGCAACATGAAATCCGCCTGAGGAGAACGCCATGCGCGACGCCGCCATCGTATCGACTGCCCGGACCGCCATCGGCAAGGCCTATCGTGGGGCCTTCAATGATACCGAAGCGCCGGTGCTTTCGGCCCATGTGGTCGATGCGGCGCTCGATCGCGCAGGCATCGATCCCGCACGGGTCGACGATGTCTATCTTGGTTGCGGCAATCAATGGAACACGCAGAGCTACAACCTGGGGCGCCTGACGGTACACGCTTCGAAACTACCCAACACGGCGGGGGGCTTTGTGCTGGACCGCAAGTGTTCGTCAGGTCTCAATGCCATTGCGCTCGCCGCGCGCTCGATCATGTGCAACGAGGTCGATGTCGCTGTGGCTGGCGGGGTGGAATCGATCTCGCTAACCATTGGCAAAAACCAGCCTGCCTGGCGCAACCGTTCGCAGGCCGTCATCGCCGCCGATCCTTACGCCTATATGGCCATGCTGGAGACGGCTGAAGTCGTCGCTGAACGTTATGGCGTGGCGCGCGAAGATCAGGACCGCTTCGCCGCGCTCAGCCAGCAGCGCGCGGGTGCAGCGCAAACAGCAGGCCGTTTCGATGACGAAATCGCGCCGATCACTGTCTCCAAGGCCCTGTTCGACAAGGAAGGCAATGAAACAGGCAAGCAAGTGGTCGACTTGGCCCGCGATGAGTGTGTACGCGGCGACACGAACTATGAAGGCCTCTCGCAGCTGGGGCCGGTGTTCAAGGATGGAATGGTCATCGGGCAGGGCCAGACAGTCACAGCAGGCAATTCCTCACAATTGTCAGACGGCGCCTCGGCGCAGGTGCTGATGGATCTAGCGACTGCGCAAAACGAAGGCCTGCCGGTGCTGGGGATCTATCGCGGTTTCCAGGTGGCAGGCTGCGAGCCCGACGAGATGGGTATCGGACCAGTCTTCGCGATTCCCAAATTGCTCAACCGCGCTGGGCTGAAGCTGGACGATGTGGGCCTGTTCGAGATCAACGAGGCCTTTGCGAGTCAGGCGGTCTATTGCCAGCAGAAGCTGGGCATCGATCCCGAGCGGCTCAACGTCAATGGCGGTGCCATTGCCTTGGGTCACCCCTTCGGTATGACCGGGAGTCGGCTCGTCGGCCATGCGCTGATCGAGGGCAAGCGCCGCGGCGTGAGATATGTTGTCGTCTCGATGTGTGTGGCGGGCGGTATGGGGGCGGCGGGACTGTTCGAGGTCGCCTGACCATGGCTGAGCCGTTGCCGCCGACGATCCCGCATGCCGCCAAGCGGGCCGCGCAACTGTGGCCCGATGCGCTCGCGTTGATCGAACACGGCGAAAAGTGCACATTTTCGGAATTGTGGAGCGAATGCCGGGCTGCCGCGGCGGCGGTGCTCGCTGCCGGTATAGGCGAAGGCGACCGGGTGGCCATCTGGGCGCCAAACAGTCGCGAATGGATTGTCGCCGCCGTAGGCGCGATGACCGCCGGGGCCACGCTGGTGCCGCTCAACACCCGGCTGAAAGGCATCGAGGCGGGCGATATCCTGCGGCGCACGAAAGCGCGCCTGTTGTTCACGGTCGATGACTTCCTGGGCATCGACTATGCCGCGCTGCTGAAGGACGAAAAGCTCCCCGGTCTGGTCGAGATCGTAAGCCTGAATGCTGGCAGCTGGGACAGGTTCCTGAAGCGCGGCATCGGCATAGACGATGATCAAGTCGATGCGGCCCTGGCCAGCCTGACACCGGATCACGTGTCCGACATCATCTTCACCTCGGGTACCACCGGGGCGCCGAAGGGTGTGATGATGACCTATGGCCGGGTGATCCCGCAGTGCGGCGTCTGGATCGAAAACACCGGCCTCTCGCATGGCGAACGCTATCTGATCGTCAATCCTTTCTTCCACTCGTTCGGCTTCAAGGCGGGATGGGTAGTCTGCCTGCTTGCGGGAGCAACCATGCTTCCCATGGCCCAGTTCGATGTGGCCGAAACCGCCCGGCTGATCGAGGCGGAGCGGGTCAATTTCATGCCTGGCCCGCCGACGATCTTCCAGATATTGCTCGCGCACAAGGAAGCCCACCCTTTCGATGCCAGCACGATGCGCGGCGGGACCAGCGGCGCAGCGTCGGTGCCGCCAGTCCTGATCGAGCGTATGCGTAGCGAACTCCATATGCGCGATGTCATCACCGCTTATGGGATGACCGAATGCGTCAACATTTCCGGCTGCCGCATGGGCGACCCCGCCGAGACGATTGCGAACACCTGCGGCTGCGCTGTTGCGGGGAACGAAGTAATCATCGCCGGTCCCGGCGGAAACGAAGTGCCGCGTGGTGAAACCGGCGAGATTTTGGTGCGCGGGCAGGGCGTTATGCTGGGCTATCTCGACGATCCGGCCGGCACTGCCGATGCCATCGATGCGGATGGATGGCTTCACACCGGCGACCTGGGCACAATGGACGAGCGCGGCTATCTGCGCATCACCGATCGGCTCAAGGACATGTACATTTCCGGCGGCTTCAACGTCTATCCGGCCGAAGTCGAGAAGCTGCTTGCCAGTCATCCGGCGATCGCCATGGCGGCGGTCGTCGGTATGCCCGACGAGCGCATGGGCGAGGTTGGCAGGGCATTCGTTGTGCTGCGGCCGGGCATGTCGGCGGAGAGCGAGGCGGACCTGCTCGCCTGGTCACGCGACAACATGGCCAATTACAAGGTCCCGCGCAGTTTCGTGCTGGTCAATGACCTGCCCCGCAATGCCGCGGGCAAAGTGCTGAAAACGCAATTGAGAGTCGGCGGGTAGGCGCTACTCTCCAATCGCTTCAACTGCATCGAGAGCGCCGCGCATGGCGCCTTCGATATAGCCGACGCCACCCGCATCGCCGATTACCTGTACGGCAAAGCCTTCGCCGCGAAGTGCATCGGCTAGCGATTGGTTGTCCATGGCACCCTTGGCGACGATGACCGTATCGGCGGGCACGGACTTTGCCGCACCATCCTGCCCGGTGAAAGTTACCGCGTTCTTGCCGATGGCGATGTCACTGGCGCCGCCGCATAACGCGACGCCGTGTTCGGCCAGTTCGGAAAGGATCCGCATGCGGCGGACCAGTGTCAGCCCCTTGCCCATGCGCGGCGCCTCTTCGACCACGGTCACCGTGCGGCCGCGTTCGTGGAGGAATTCGGCGAGTTCGATGCCGACCAGCTCGCCGCCGATAATCACGACGTTCTGCCCAAGCGGCATCCAGGCATGGGTCGCTTTGCGCACCAGATCGAGATTGGCGCTGGCACCGGTCGCCGCACCGACCTTTGTTGCGAGGCGGGTGAACAGGCTGGTCTTGCGCTTCAGTTCGTCACTCGACTCGCCAAACATCAGTTTACGCATGTCATCGCCCGAAAACACGTGCGGCAGGTCGTTGCCGGGAATGTCAGGCATACCGCGAAGCGCGCCGGTGGCGACAATAACCTCATCGGGGGCGAGGCTGGCGAGCAGCGCAGGCGTGGCCTCGGTTCCCAGCCGCACGTCGGCGCCCGACTCCTCCACTTCGCTCACCAACCAGTTCAACAGCCGCTCGTTGGGTTCATAAGCGAGCCCGGCAAAGCGCACCGTGCCGCCCAGACGGTCGGCGCGCTCGATCAGCGTCACCTTGTGGCCGGCAGCACGCAGGCGCCGGGTTGCCTCCATGCCGCCCGGTCCACCGCCGATCACGGCAACATGACGCGGGGAGGCGCTGGCAGGCTTGCGCTCGAATTCGCGGCCCAGTTCCGGGTTCACCGCGCAGCGCGCCTCGCCGCCCATATAGATCGCGCTGATGCAGGTGTAGCAGTAGATGCAGGGGCGAACCTTTTCGCGCTCGCCGCGCATCAGCTTGTTCGGCAGATGCGGATCAGCCAGCAGCTTGCGGCCCATGGTAATGAAATCGGCCTCGCCCTTGCCGATCACCGTATCGCCCAGTTCCGGCTCGACCCGGCCAGAGGCAAGGACGGGAATGGAGACGGCATTGCGGATTTCCGCCGTGGCCGGCAGGTTGAAGCCATCAATGTGCGGCGTGTGCGATTCCGAGTGGAGCTTGCCCTTGCCGGTCTCGTGATAGGTGGTGACAGTGATGGCATCGACGCCAGCCTGCTCGACCATCCTGGCCGCCTGCTTGGCGGATTCGATGGTGATGCCATTATCCTTGCCGACCTCCCGCGAATCGAGCTTGACCCAGACGGGGTAATTTCGCCCGACTTGCACCCGCACTGCGGCGATCACTTCCAGAAGCAGCCGCATGCGGTTTTCAAGGCTACCACCGTATTGGTCGGTGCGGGTGTTGGTGATCGGCGAAACGAAGGAAGAGAGCAGGTAGCCGTGGCCGGCGTGGATCTCCACCCCGTCAAAGCCGGCGTCCTTCGCCCGGCGCGCGCCTTGCGCGAACTGGTCAACGGCCAGGTCGATGTCGGCCTGTTCCAATACCTTGATCGCGGGCGGCTTCATCCCAGCCATACCGGCAAGTTCCTCCAAAAGGAAGTACTCGGTGAAATTGCCCTTGGGTGCTGGGGGCAGGGCGGGCGCCCAGAGCGGGTGGCCCCAGCGCGCGTGACTGTAGCCGGCGACGAGGCCGCCGTGGTGCAACTGCACAGCGATCTTGCCTCCGGCGGCGTGCACCCGGTCGCACAGGACCTTCAGCCCTGGCACGAAGCGGTCGTCTGAAATTGCGGTCTGCTGCATGGCGACGCAGCCAACGGGCCAAGCGACTCCAGCAACGCCCGAGATGATCAGGCCCGCGCCGCCCTTTGCCTGTTCCTCATGGTAGGCGATGATCTTTTCGCCGACGGTTCCGTCTTCCTCTGACAGGCTGACGCCCATAGCGGTGACCGCGATGCGGTTCTTCAGCTCCAGCGAGCCGATGCGTCCAGGGGAGAGCAGGTGAGGGAAGCGGTTCGAGATCATGATGGTTCCAGAAATCAGGGACAGGCGTGAAGGGGCGATCAGCTGCGCGCAATGACGGTGTCGGCGAAATGGCGCATCGCGTCGATCTTGTCCTGCAGCGGCTGGCTGTCTTCCTCCACCGCATAGAGATTGCGGAATGCCACCGGCATGTCAGTGATGCCCAGATCCTCCATGCGCTTGATCATGTCCGGCGAAAAATCGCCCATGGCAGTCGCGAAGATGCGGAAAGGTTTCTCGCTAGTCCCGGCCTCGGCACGCGCCGCGTTGATCGTGGCAATTGGCCCGGCCAACTCCTCTGGTCCGCCGCCGGCGAACATGAAGCCGTCATAATGTGCGGAGCGCTTGAATGCAGGCTCGGAATGGCCACCGATCAGGATAGGCAGCGGTTTGCCCGGGACCGGGTTCAGCTTGACCGGAGCGAGGTCGTAGAACTCGCCGTGGAATTCGAAATAGCCCCCGGCGCAAAGTCCCTTGACGATAGCGAGGCATTCGTCGAGCCGCTTGCCGCGCTTGGCATAGTCCACGCCCATCGCCGCGTAATCTTCCGGCCAGACCGAGAGCCCGACGCCCAGGTTGAAGCGGTCGCCGATGATAGCCGCAACCGAGGCAGCCAGCTTGGCAGTATAGAGTGGCGGACGCACCGGCAGTTTGATGACATTTGTGGTCAGTTCGAGCCGGCTGGTAACCGCGCCGATTGCGGTTGCCAGAATGAAGCTCTCGACGAAGGGCTTGTTTTCCAGAAACTCGCGTCCACCATCATCAGTGTAGCTATAGGCAGTATCCGAGGCCTTGGGATAGATCAGGCTGTCGGGGATGGCGAAGCCGGCAAAGCCAAGCTCTTCCGCAGCGCGTGCCAGCGTCAGGTAGTTGACGACAGCGGTCATTGATTCGGCGTAATGGAAGCGCATTGCTCCGCTCTCCCTTCCCAATTTGTCCCGGCGAAACGTTTGCGATTGCCATTGCGTAACGAATCGCAGAAGTTATTACGATAAATGCAGGCAAAAAGCCAATTGATTGGAGAAAGTGCCAGCTTGAACCGCAGATTGCCAGTTGAAATATGCAATGGACCAAACTTCGCTGCCGGTTGCTTGCCGGTGCCGATCAAGTGGCGCTGCGCCCATGAATTGCAGGAGAGCCCCGCATGACCCAACCCACCAGTCTCGAGGAGCGTATCGACCGTCTCGAAGCGCTTGACGAGATTCGCCAGTTGCCGGCCAAGTATGCGCTTACGCTGGACATGCGCGACATTGACGCAATGGTAAACCTGTTCGCGCCCGATGTACGTGTCGGCAGGGAGGCCAGCGGGCGGCAGGCGCTGCGTGCTTATATGGACGGTACCCTGCGCTCGCCCTTCACCGGGACCTCGCACCATATTGGCGGGCACATCATCGAGTTCGACGATGCCGACCATGCACATGGCGTGGTCTATTCCAAGAATGAGCACGAGACCCCGGTCAAGAATGGCGACGACGAGTGGGTCATCATGCAGATGATGTATCTCGATGACTACATCCGCGGCCCCGGTCCGGACGGTCCGCGCTGGTATTTCGCGCGCCGCCTTCCGCTCTATTGGTATGCGACTGACCTCAACAAACCGCCGGTTGGTGACAAGAAAATGCGCTGGCCGGGCGGCGAATGGGTGGAGGGAAATTTCCACAAGCTGTTCCCCAGCTTCGCAGAATTCTGGGCACGCCAGGGCGATTATCCGGGGCCGGTGCCCAAGCCTGCGCCGCTGGAGAAGTTCCTTGAGACGATGCGGCGCGGCGCGGCGGCGCCGAAGGTCAAGGTGCGCGCAGACTGATCCGCATTGGCTTTGCCTTTACGAAGGCATGTAAAGCTGCGCGGCCTTGCCGCCATCGACCGGAAGCGCAACGCCGGTGATGTAGCTGGCGGCGTCGGAGAGCAGGAAGACAATCGCTTCGGCCAGCTCATCCGGTTCGCCGCCCCGGCCCATCGGGTTTGCCTCGGCCGTTCTGGCGGCAATCTCCGGTGCCTTTTGGGCGAAGTCGAGCGTTGCGGCAGTGTTGACCTGACCTGGAACAATCGCGTTGACCCGGATACCCTGGCGCGCGCCTTCCATTGCCGCGACGGCAGTGAACTGGATCAGCGCTGCCTTTGAGGCGGAATAGCTTGAATAATTTGCCATCGCGCGAATGCCCGTCGTCGACGAAATGTTGACGATCGAACCGCCACCTTGCGCGGCCATGATCTTCATTGCCGCCTTTGTCCCGATAAACACCGCTTCGGCATTGACAGCAAAGTCCTTGCGCCAATGCTCGATGGTCAGGCGGCTGATCGGGGCATAGTGCGTGGACATGGCATTGTTCACCAGCATGTCCAGCCGTCCGTATTTTTTGGCGGTGTCTTCGATAAGTGCGGCAAATGCGTCGAAATCGGTGACGTCCAGTTGCGCGACGTCCGCCTTGCCGCCTTCAGCATCGATTGCAGATTTTGCCTTGTCGAGCATATCCTGCCGACGGGCGCAGATCACGACTTGCGCGCCGCGCCGTGCCAATAAGGCGGAAGTTGCAAAACCGATTCCATCACTGCCGCCGGTGATGATCGCAACTTTGCCGGTCAAATCCTGGGTCATGTTCAAGCTTCCTCGCGCATTCGCCGATCCAGCTTTGCATCGTGGGAACGCAATTGGCGAATCAATGTCTATTCGGATATGGTATCGCGTAATTCAAGGCTAATCGTGCTACGAATCTTTTGATCCAGAAGCGTTCGCCAAGCGCGCCGCTGCATTGCATGATGGCGGTTGCTCCCCTGGCACGCATTGTGGCTGCAGCTGGGCCTCCCGCTTTCGCTTTTTTCGGCCAGCTTGCGGCGCTTTGCGCCTAATGCGTAAAAATTATGGCTTTCAAATCCGCAAAACATGGATTACGTTTGGTTCAGTCGTCAAAATGCGTCAAGAAGTTGGGAGGGTTGATTCGTGGCAAGGGTTGCGCTTGTTACCGGAGCCAGCAGAGGTGCTGGTCGGGGAATCGCGCGCGGCTTTGGCGAACTGGGCTACACAGTCTACGTTACTGGCCGCACCACCACACCGGGCGCGGCACGCGGCTGGGATGGTACCGCCCTTCCCGGCACAGTTGCCGAGACGGCGGCGGAAGTCACCGATGCAGGGGGGAAAGGCGTTGCCGTTGTCTGTGACCATGCCGATGATGCCCAGGTGGCCGCATTGTTTGCCCGTATCGCTCGTGAGCAGGGCAAGCTCGATGTGCTTTTCAACAATGCGGCCTATATTCACTCCCAATTGATCGAAAAAAAGCCCTTCTGGGAAAAGGATCTCGACGCGGCGAACATCCTCGATGTGGGGCTACGTTCGGCTTATGTCGCAAGCTGGCACGCGGCGCGCATCATGGTGCCACGTGGCAGCGGCATGATCGCGTTCGGCTCGTCATTCGGCGGCTCTTGCTACATGCATGGGCCTGCCTATGGCGCCCAGAAGGCCGGGATCGACAAGTTTGCCCACGATATGGAGCATGACCTGCGCAGCACCGGAGTGATCGCGGTGTCGATCTGGATGGGGCCGCTGGTCACGGAACGCTCGCTGATCGCGCGCGAGACCAATCCCGAGCAGTATGAAGGATTCATCGAGACTGCCGAGAATCCGGAATTCACGGCCCATATCATCGATGCCATTGCCGCCGCGCCGAACCGCGAGGAGCTTTCCGGGCAGACGCTGATTGGCGCAGAAATAGCCAAGCAGCTGGGCCTGAATGATCGGGGGATTGACCGGCCATCTTATCGCGCGATGCTGGGAAGTCCGCATTCCAAGAACCCGGCAGCAGTCTATTGATGGCCCACCAGTTTCACCTTGCCGACCTGTTCGAAACTATCGCGGCCACCGTGCCGGAGCGCCTTGCAATCGTTTCGGATTCCCAGAGCCTGACTTATGCCGAGCTGGATAGGCGCACCAACCGTCTCGCATCCGGTCTTGCTGCCCACGGCATAATCCGCGGCGATTCAGTCGGGCTCCACATGAAGAACCGGGCTGAATACCTTGAGGCCTACATCGCGGCGATCAAGCTGGGCGCAACGCCGTTCAACGTCAACTTCCGCTACGGTGCCGACGAACTGCGCTATCTCTTCACCAATGCGCGTGCTGCTGCGATCATTCATTCTGCTCAGTTCAGCGAGACAATCGAAGCCCTGCGCCCGGACTTGCCGTTACTGAAGGCGTCTGTGGCAGTCGACGACGGATCTGGCGCTGACGCCAGCGACTCAGTTTCCTATGCAGCCTTGCTGGACACACCATATTCCGGCCCGTGGGAAAGGAAAGAGTCCGACATCCTGTTGATCTTTACCGGCGGTACCACTGGCATGCCCAAAGGTGTGATGTGGCCGCATCGTGCCTTTTTCTTCGCCTGCGCCGGTGGGGGGGGCTATTTCAATCCGCATGGGCCCGCGCAAACGCCAGAAGACATAGCCGACCGCGCGGCATCGGCCTATCCGCTGAAGTTATTTCCGGTCGCCCCCCTAATGCACGGGGCCGCACTTTGGGCCGTTTGGTCGGCGATGCTTAATGGCCTGACCATTGTGCTCGACGAAAGCCCGCGCTTCGATGCCGAGGCCGTCTGGGACAAGGCAGCATCGGCCGGTGTCAATATGGTCCAGATAGTTGGCGATGCCATGGCGATTCCATTGCGCGATGCGCTGCGCGAAAATCCCGGCCGCTGGGACCTTTCGGCAGTGGTCAACTTCGGATCGGGCGGCGCGGTCTTTTCGCGCCATGTCAAGGATGACCTCAAGGCCATGCTGCCTGAAGGCGCGACGATAACAGATGGGATGGGTTCGACCGAGACCGGCACATCCGGCGCGGCCGAGACCAGCGCCGAGGGCATGATGCGGCTTCCGAGCAGCGACAACCTGAAAGTGGTTGTGGATGATCGCTTCGCTGCTGTGCACGAATCTGGCTTCGTCGCGCGGTCGGGAAATACCCCTGTCGGATATTTCGGCGATCCCGAGAAAACTGCCGAAGTGTTTCGCATGATCGACGGCTGCCTCTGGGCGATCAGTGGCGATACCGCGCGTCTCGACCCAGACGGGATGATCACTGTATTCGGGCGCGGATCGACTTGCATAAACAGCGGCGGCGAAAAGATATTTCCCGAGGAGGTGGAAGAAGTGCTGCGTGCTCATCCTGCCATCTTCGATGCAGTGGTTACGGGCCAGGCGGACCCGCGCTGGGGCGAGCGTGTGGTCGGCGTAGCGTCGCTCCGCGCCGGCGCACAGCAGCCGGATTTTGACGATCTGCGTGAGTTCCTGCGCGGGAAGCTGGCGGGCTACAAGCTGCCAAAGGCTCTGATCTGGGTTGAGAATGTCAAGCGCTCGCCCGCTGGCAAGCAAGACTACCGCTGGGCCAGGGAAGTGGTGCAGCACGCGCCATGAGCGGACTTGATCCTGCCTTTATTGCACTGACGTCGCCCGATGCGCCCTTTGCGATCGGCGAACGCGACGGCATGCGCCAGTTCCTGAATGCACCAGCCGACCTCAACTGGATGATCGAGACTGCCCGTGCGCATGGCAACAAGACATTCATTATCGAAGAAGCGGACGATGGCACGGACCGGCGTCTGACCTTCGACGAGGTGTTCGCCTTGCGCGACCGTCTCGTGCCACTGCTGCGGATAAACCGCGGGGAGCGCGTGGCGATCTGCATGCGCAATCGGACGGAATGGATCGTCGCCTTCCTCGCGGTGATCAAGGCAGGCGGAATCGCAGCGCTGCTCAACAGCCGGGGTTCCCCTTCCGAACTGGTGGCAATGATCCATGAGGTCACGCCCGAAGTGGTGCTGGCCGATAGCCGGCGGGCCGCGCTGATTCGCGAAGGCGGCTATGCCGGGCGGATGCTTGATCTCACCCGCCCGTTTGATGAGGCCGAGATTGAACGGCACGCGGATGTCCTCTTAACAAAGCCTGGAGAAGCCTCAGCGGACGATGCCTGCACCATCCTGTTCACGTCGGGCACGACAGGCCGGGTCAAGGGAGCTGTTCTTTCGCACCGCAATCTGATCACCGGGCTAATGAGCGTCCAGCTTTCAGGCATGCAGGTGCTTCATACCACGGCAGCGCGAATGGGTATTCCAGTTGAGACTATGCTGCAGAGCATGCCGCAACAGGCGGTTCTGCTGGTATATCCGCTGTTCCATATCTCAGGGCTTGGTTCGGCCTTGCTTTCGCCGATGCTGGCTGGATCGAAAGTCGTTGTCATGCGGCGCTGGGACGCGGACAAGGCGCTGAAATATATTCGTGATGAGCAGGTCACGATGTTTACCGGGGTTCCCACCATGCTGTGGGATGTGCTGCAGAGCGCGAAGCTCGGCGATGCGGATTTGTCGTCGTTGTGGAATATTGCAAGCGGCGGCCAGGCCCTGCCCGTGAATCTGCTGGAAGAGATGCGCGCTTCCTGCCCCCAGGCGATGATGGGCACTGGCTATGGCATGACCGAGTGCTCGGGCGCGATTGCCCAGGCGGTTGGCGAGGACTTTGTCCGTAAGCCGAGCTCGGCAGGGCGGGTGCTGCCGCTTGTCGAAGTTCGCATCATCGCGCCCGATGGCCGCGACCTGCCGCTTGGCGAGGCTGGCGAGATTGTTGTGCGCGGGGCGCAGGTGATGCGAGGATACTGGAACCGGCCTGAGGATACGGCAGCCGTGCTGACCCAGGATGGCTGGCTGCATACTGGCGATGTCGGCCTGATCGACGAAGAAGGCTATGTCTTCATTGTCGACCGCAAGAAGGACATGGTCATCTCGGGCGGGGAAAACATCTATTGTGCCGAGGTGGAGCGGGTTCTTGGCGAAATGCCTCAGATCACCGAATGCGCCGCCTTTGGCATTCCTGATGAGCGCCTGGGCGAAATGCTGGTCTGTGTGGTTCGCGGCAAGGGCATCAACGAAGATGAGGTGATCCGCCGGGTCGCCGAGCGTCTCGCCAAGTACAAGTCGCCGGGACACGTCGCCTTTCTGGATGAGAGCCTGCCGCGCAACCATGTCGGCAAGGTGGACAAGATCGCGTTGCGGTCGCGATGGACCGAAATTTACGGAGCACAATGAACATGGGCATGCCCACTGACATCAAGATCATCGACTGCATGCTGGGCATCCCGGAGGCGGAGGACCGGGCTGAATGGTTTGCGCCATTCCGGCCCCTGATCAAGGACGCCCAGACACTCCAGCAGTTTTCGATGCCCGCGCAATACATGTTCAAGGACGTGCCGCAGACCGGCAAGGCCGATGATTTTGTAAAATGGACTGTCGACCAGATGGACCGCTTCAATATTGATCGCGCGCTGGTCGGCTGGAACGAGAACGACACCTCGCGGCGAGCCAAGGAGATGTTTGGCGACCGTTTCTTTTTTGACCTGCCGATCGATCCCAATCGGGGCATGGAAGAAGTGCGCCGCATCAAGCGCATTCATGCCGAGGTTGGCCTTTCGGCCGTTAGCTGCTTTCCGGCTGGCACGCTGCCGCAGGTAGCAATCAACCACAAGTATCTGTTCCCGATCTATGCCTGCGCCGAAGAACTGGGGCTGCCCATTCTGCTGAATGTCGGCATCCCCGGGCCGCGCATTCCGATGGAAACCCAGAAGGTCGAATATCTCGACGAGGTCTGCTGGTTCTTCCCCGAGCTCAAAGTCGTGATGCGGCACGGCGCCGAGCCGTGGGATGATCTGGCCGTGAAGCTGATGCTGAAGTGGCCCAATCTCTATTATTCGACCAGCGCCTTTGCGCCAAAGCATTATCCCAAGACAATCATCGACTATGCCAACACGCGCGGTGCCGACAAGGTGATTTACGCCGGTTATTTCCCGATGGGCCTCAGCCTTGATCGCATCATGTCCGATATGCACAACGTTCCGCTGAAGGACGAAGTCTGGCCCAAGTTCCTGCGCGAAAATGCCCTGCGCGTGTTCAATCTCAAGTAAGACTGCCGGAGACCTGCCATGTCCGAAGCCGACACTGTATCTGCCGTAGCTACCGACGCTCGCACTTCGCCTGTTGCCGTCTGGCAGGTGCTTGAGAAGCTGAAGGGGCAGGATCTGCTCGACTGGCGACTGGCTGAGATAGGTAACCGCTCGCCAATCGAGGAACGCAACCTCGATATCGGCTTCCCCTTTGGCTGGTACGCGATCGAGCTATCAACCAAGCTGGCCATCGGCGAGGTGCGGCCCTTGCGCTATTTTGCGCGTGATCTGGTCATGTGGCGGGGAGAAGATGGGCAAGTCAGGATTATCGATGCCTATTGCAAGCATCTGGGTGCGCATATGGGCCATGGCGGCAAGGTCCATGGCAACCTGCTAGAATGCCCGTTCCATGCCTGGCGCTATGATGGCGAAGAGGGCGTGGTCAAGGACATCCCCTATTCGAAGTCGATCCCCCCTCAGGTAAAACGCAAGTGCACCCGCACTTACCCGGTGGCCGAGGCCAACCGCTGGATCTGGATGTGGTATCACCCTGAAGACGCCGATCCCCTTTGGGAAGTTGCGGTGATCCCCGAGTGCTCCGACCCTGACTGGACCGATTTCGAGATTCACGAGTGGAACGTCTGGGGCAATGTCCAGAATATGGCGGAGAACGGGGTTGATGTTGCACACTTCCGCTACATCCACGGCACCGCCAACGTCCCGCTCGGCGAATTGCGCTGGGGCGAATGGGGACGCGGTGCCGATGTAAGGGCCAAGATGGGCACGCCGTGGGGCGAGGTCGATGGCTGCATCAGCTACGACACGATGGGGCCGGGCCAGAGCTGGACACGCTTCACCGGGATCTCCGAGACCTTGCTGGTCGCATGCCTTACGCCTGTGGAACTTGACCATGCGCACACTCGTTTCTGCTTCACCCAGCCCAAGGCCCAGGCAGAAGGCGAACGTGCCGGGGTGGCCAGGGCAATCATCCGTGACATCTGCAAGCAATACGATCAGGACAAGGTGGTGTGGGACCGACAGAAGTTCGAACCTGAACCGATAATCTGCGCCGGCGATGGCCCAATTGCGGAGTTCCGCAAGTATTATGCCCGCTATTATGTCGAAGGCCAGGGCAAGCCGACTTCGCGGGAGAAGGTCTGATCATGGTGTCCCGGCGCGACGTCGTGGCAGGCGGATCGGCGGCGGCTCTGACGCTGATGGGCGCTGGCGCATCGGCGCAGGCCCGCATCAAGGGGAGCGACATGCTCGATGGACATGATGCACTGGGGCTTGCCGCTCTAGTGAAAAGCCGCAAGTCCTCGCCCAACGAACTGCTGGATGCCGCAATCGCCCGGGCTGAAGCGCTCAACCCGCGATTCAACTTCATGGCACAGAAGCATTATGATTTCGCGCGCGCTGCTATTGCCAAAGGCTTGCCGAACGGTCCCTTCACAGGCGTTCCCTGGCTGCTCAAGGACCTTAACACATATATCGCAGGCGAGCTCACCGAAGGCGGCAGCCGATTTTACCGGGGCAACCGTGCGACAGTGACATCCGAACTGGTCAACCGGCACATGCGCGCCGGTTTTGTGATTTTCGGCAAGACGACAACACCGGAATTCGGACTGACCGGAACCACTGAAAACAAGCTGACGGGTGACACACGCAATCCCTGGAATCCGGCGCATATTGCCGGCGGTTCTTCTGGCGGCGCGGCTGCGGCGGTGGCAGCGGGAGTCATTCCGGCAGCCCATGCCACTGACGGCGGCGGTTCGATCCGCATTCCGGCTTCCTGCTGTGGTCTGTTTGGGCTCAAGCCCAGCCGTGGCCGGGTGCCGATGGGGCCGTTGCGGACCGAAGGCTGGGGCGGGCTATCCACGCACCATGCGATTACCCGCAGCGTGCGCGATTCTGCTGCGATCCTCGACGCAACGCACGGCGCCGAACCCGGCTCGCGCTATGGTGCACCGTCGCCGGCCGAGAGCTTTCTTGCCCAGCTCGGCAGACAGCCGGGCCAACTGCGGATCGCACTTATGCTGCGCGCTCCATCAGGCAGCCCGGTCGATCTGCAATGTATCGAGGCTGCTCGCGCCGCCGCGCGTCTGTGCGAAAGCCTTGGCCACCATGTCGAGGAATCAGCGCCCTTGCTCGATATTGCAGCACTGGGTGGGGCAAGCTTTGCCCTGATGGCGCCCGCAATCGCCGCCGATATCGCCGATCGGGCTAAGGCAACCGGACTCAACCCTGCGGAACTGCTCGAACCGATGACCCTGGCATTCGCCGAAATCGGTAAATCAATGTCTGCCATGGACGTGGCGCGCGCCAATAACACGATGCAGACGGCGGCGGTGGCTGTGGCCCAGTTCATGCAGCGATTCGACGTCATTCTTGCACCGACATTGGCTACACCGCCTCTGGAGCTGGGGCGCATCAATCTTTCGCCGGGCGTATCGATGCAGGAATGGGGGCCGCGCGTGGCCGCATTCTCGCCCTTCGCCCAGACGGCCAACTGGACCGGTCAGCCCAGCATGTCGGTGCCGCTTGGCCAATCACGCGAAGGCTTGCCAATCGGCGTGATGTTCACCGGCCGGTATGGCGAGGAAGCATTGCTGTTTCGTCTTGCCGCCCAGCTTGAAAAGGCACAGCCTTGGGCTGGTCGGCGTCCAAACCTGACAACAATCTGAAATGGTAGTGGGGAGATAATACAATGAACATGATCGATGCATTTGCGCCTTGGGCCGGTCTGATCGGACTCATCGGCTTGGCTGGATTCGCAGGCCTGCGCCAGCCTGTTGCCAAGGGCAGGGCAGGGGCAGGGATTCGCCTGTTGGGCCTGGTCGGTCTGATTGGTCTTGCCGGGTTCTGGTTGCCCGGCGTGGGGGCAACCGGCGCGGCAGGTTCGATGTCCTTGTGGAATCATCAGAACCCTCGGCTGGCCATATGGGGCAAGCTTGGCTGGTTGTTCCTTATTGGCCTTGCTTACCTGGTGCTTTGGTTTCTGCGTTGACCGCGGCGACCCGGCGGACGGTGCGGAACCCGACGTGGTTGGTGCCAAGTTCGGTCTCCTGCATCTGGCGTGATTGCGGTCGATAGCGGGCGCAGAAGTTCTGCGCGCAGAGGAACGAGCCGCCCTTGATTACATGGGCGCCGCTCACCACTTGTGCACCTGCAGCATGGCTGTGCGTCCATGGGCTGCCGGTCAGCTCCCAAACGTTGCCTGTCATGTCGTATAGCCCCCGCCGATCAGGTGGAAAGCTGCCCACGGGCGCCCGGCCGACAAAGCCATCGGCACGAGTGTTGAACTCCGGGAATATCCCGTCCCAGTTGTTGCCTGATGGCTTGCCATCGCGAATGGGTCTTTCGCGCCCGGGAGGGGCACCGTTAGATGATGCTGCCAGTTCCCATTCTGTTTCCGTCGGCAAGTCGCGACCTTTCCACCGGGCATAGGCAATGGCATCGCCATATGTCACTTGAACGACAGGATCGTTGCCCCGCCCGGTGATCGCACTGCCCGGCCCATCGGGATGCTGCCAGTTTGCGCCTGGAATAAAACGCCAGCCAGGCTGCACGCCGGGCGCAGGCATCACGAAAACAGCGGAACCGGGCTGCTGCTGCTCGGCTTGGATATCCTTGCGACCGGCAAAGCCTCGCTCGGCATAAGTAACATAGCCGGTCGAGCGGACAAATTGCGCAAACTGATTGTTGGTCACTTCGTGCGTGTCGATGTAAAAACTACCGACTTGCGCCGGTTCTCCGCTTCGTTCCTCCGGGTATGTCGAATTGTTGCCAAGAGTGATCGACCCACCATGGATGAGAATATCTTCAGGCAACGGATGACTGCAACTGGCGAGCAGGCCGAAAAGGGGCAGCCAGATCCTCATCTGACGCGGATGAATACCTTGGGTGGATACTTGCGCAAGCTTGCGCCGTGTACCGCCAGAAGCGGCCCCAGGGCATAGGAAGGCGCCCAGGCCTTGGCGATCATTTCAGACCGCCGTTCCTTTGGATCCGTGTAGAGATTGTACATGAAACCGTTGGTCGGGATGATGGTCTGGGCATTATCCAGTCCGCCCATGTCGCGCACATTCCCGCTGCCCACCTGCACTTCGGATACGACCATCTTGTAGTAGCGCCAGCGCGCGCCAACGAACATATCGGCATTGTAGAAGAACACAGCTTCGCGGTCGGACTGGCCATTGTCTGCCAGCAGGAAACTGGTCTGGTCGATTCCGTCGATGTAGCGATCTGTGGGGACTACCTGCGAGGGGTCAATTCCGGCCAGGCCAAGCGAGGTGTTGAACATGTCGGTCATGTCGAACAGTCCATCCGACACGCGCCCGCCCTTGATCATTCCGGGCCACCAGAAGATGCCGGGCACGCGCACACCGCCTTCCAGTGTCGTCCCTTTTGCGCCGCGGAATGGTGTTACGCCGGTTTCAGGGTAGCTGTCCTCTTCCGGCCCGTTGTCCGAGGTGAAGAAGACTAGCGTGTTGTCGGCAATCTTCAGTTCTTCGAGCAGCCTCGTCAGCCGGCCGACGATATCGTCGACCTCAATCACGCTGTCGCGATAGACGTCTTTCGTTGCCGAGCGTCCGACGAATCTCTGCGAGGGATGGTTGAAATAGTGCACTTTCGAGAAATTGTGGCTGAGGTAGAACGGCTTGCCCTGCTTCGCTGCGCGGCGGATAAAATCCTCGGAGAAGTCGGCGAACTTCTGGTCAAGGTCGCGGCTGTTCTCCCAGTTGATCTTGCCGAGTGACCTGCCGCCGCCCGCCTTGGTCGCGCGCCACAGGTCTCGGCTGCCGGGCATGGAGCGCAATTCTTCAAGCAATTCCGGGTCGCCAGCTGCATCCGGCTGGCTCGGATGTTCCTCCTGATAGGCATTGACCACCCCAAGGAAGCCTTCAAACTCATCGAAGCCAACCTGCCACGGGCGCGAACCTTCCTTCTCGCCAAGGTGCCACTTGCCCGAGAGGCCAGTGACATAGCCCCCTTGCGAGAGCAGTTTGGACGCGAGCAATTCGGAAGAAATGTCTGCGGTGTCGTTTAGCAACGAGGGCTTGAGCAGGCCCGAGCGGACAGGCAAGCGTCCGGTGTTGAGTGCGGCGCGGGTTGGGGTGCAACTGGGCTGAGAATAAGTTGAAGTGAGCTTTAGCCCCTCGCGCGCGAGCCGATCAATATGCGGGGTTGGTGCGCCCAGCGCTTCACCGCCGCCATAGGCCCCGACATCTCCATATCCGAGATCGTCCACCACCAGAATCAGGATGTTGGGCGCCCTCCCGGTATGCCTTCGCAATGCCGCCAGCTTCGCAGCGGCGGCGCGAGCCTGTTCGGGGAATGCCAGCGCCGGCTCGAAATTCTCATGAGTCCGCACGGCCTTGAGCACAGGCGAAACCCGGCTCATCGAGCCCAGGGTGAGGCCCGCCGGGACTGACATTTGCGCGAGTGCAGCCGTGGCAGTGCCAAGCGCGGCAACCGCCAGCAGGGGCTTGATCCGTTTGATCTTCCGGCTATCGCGCGATTGGGCGTCCCCCCGCTTCGTCATGTCTCGTCTCCCAGTTCCGGCGCCCAGCTTACGCCGTTGATATGTGCTCCGCCATCGACAAACAGCGTGTTGCCAGTGAGATAACGGGCGTCGTCGCTTGCAAGGAAGGCTGCGACCCCGCCGATATCGGTCTCGGGATCGCCAAGGCGACCCATCGGGTTCGCCGCTTCGATTTTCTCGATCATGCCAGGTTGCTGCGCCATGATCCGCCGGGTCGATGCCGCCATGGCCGCCGGGCAGATGATGTTGCAGCAGATGCCATAGTTTGCCCATTCGCGGGCCGCAGTGCGGGTGAGCGCGCGCAGGGCTTCCTTGGCAACGTTATAGTCGGCGCTGCCCATGTGGGCGTTGACGCCGTTCAGCGAAGCGATGTTGACAATTCTGCCCCAGCCCTGCTTGCGCATATGCGGAAGCGCCGCCTGCATCGTCCACTGGCAGGCGAAAAGGCCAAAGCGCAGGGCTGTTTCGAATTGTGCATCGGCCTTGTTTTCGATGCGACTGACACCGCTGCCGCGCCAGGCGTTGTTGACCAGTACATCAACGGGGCCCGCCGCAGCCATCAATCGGGCGACCTGTTCTTTTGAGGTTACATCGGCCTGGATGAAGCGCGCGTTCCCGCCTTCAGCCACAATTTCTTCGGCGCAGGAGCGACCGCTTACTTCATCGAATTCCGCAACCACAACCATAGCGCCCTCGGCAGCGAAGCGACGGGCAATACCCTTGCCGATGCCGCTTCCGGCGCCGGTCACAAGGGCATTGCGGCCTGTCAGCATGCCTGTCACGATGGTCTCCCGAAATTTTCGCAAAGCACAAGTTGTTCTTTGGTTTTGACAGTGATTTGCGTATGTAATAGCGCTTTAAAAAACGCAATATCGGCATGGAGAGAAATATGCGTGGTTTGGCAGGTAAGGTCGCCATCGTTGCAGGCGGAGCGCGCGGCATCGGTGCTGCAACAGCGCGGCGCCTCGCCGAGGAAGGTGCCAGCGTGGTCATCGGCGACATGCTGGTCGATCTTGCGAGGGGCGTTGCGGACAGCATCGTCGCTGCGGGCGGCAAGGCAATTGCTGTCGATCTCGACGGAACAAGTGCAGAGTCCCAGGCCGCAATCGTTCAGTCAGCACTCGACAGCTTCGGGCGGCTCGACATTTACCACTCAAATCTCGCTGGCGGCACGGAAGGCGATATCGACGCGCTGAATTGCCCGATCGAGGTGCTCGAAAAGAGCTTCGCGATCAACACCAAGAGCCACTTCCTGGCGACCCAGGCGGCGCTGCCGGTTTTGCTGGAAAACGGTGGCGGCGCGATGCTCTACACCTCGTCGGGCGCAGCCGCCAATGGCGCGGCCTGGCAGGTTGCATATCCCATGACCAAGAACTCAATCCACGCCCTGGCGCGCCATGTTGCGCAAAAGTGGGGCAAGAAGGGCATCCGCGCCAATGTCATTTGTCCTGGCCTGGTACTGACCGAGGCCGCCTCCGTGCATCTCACCGATGAATTCCGCGAACAGGGATTGAAGGCGATCCCGCATACGCGGCTCGGCAAGTCCGAAGACATCGCCGCTGCCATCGCCTTCCTTGCTTCGGAAGACGGCGAATGGGTGAACGGGCAAGTCTGGCACGTGAATGGCGGAACGTTGAAGCGTGATTGAGTTTGGGCGGCGCCTGGCGCAATTCTCCTAAATGGCCGTCGTCCCGCCATCGACGACCAGCGGATGGCCTGTGACGAAGCTGGCCTGATCGGAGCACAGCCAAAGCACTGCGCCGGCAATCTCTTCGGCCTGGCCCAGGCGACCCATCGGCGTCATGCCATCGAGCACCTTGCGCATTTCGGGATTCGCCATCATCGGCGCGGTCATCGGGGTTTCGATCACCCCTGGACAGACCGCGTTGACCCGGATGCCGGACTTGGCCCAGCGCAGCGCGCCATGCCGGGTAAGCCCGACCACGCCGTGTTTAGTCGCGGTGTAGGCGGGCTGCCTGCCGTTGCCAATCAACCCATTGATAGAGGCAGTGTTGACGATCGCCCCTTTGCCCTGGGCCAACATGACCTCGGCTTCCTCGCGCATGCAATACATCACGCCGGAAAGGTTGATGGCTATGCTGCGGTCCCAGACCTCGTCCTGATATTCGTCCGCGCCCATTAGGTTGATGCCGGCGTTGTTATGGGCAAAGTCGAGCCTGCCGAATTCCGAAACTGCGCGGGCGACGAGCGCCTTTACCGCGCTGGTGTCGGCGACATCGCAATGCTGGAATATGGCCTTGCCGCCCGCAGCCATGATTTGGCTCACGGTTTCCTGCCCGCCCGCTTCGTTGACATCGGAGACCACCACGGCTGCGCCCGAGGCAGCGAATGCCAGTGCAGTGGCTCGGCCAATGCCGCCGCTCGCTCCCGTAACCAGAGCAACCTTGCCGTCAAACCCGTAATCCATCGTGGAGCTCCTTGCTTTGCGTAGAATGTTGCATAGAAGATAACGCAAATCGCGGTCAATCACCGTATTCAGAACTGGAACTCGAATGCAGGATGTTCTTTTCTCTCCGGTTAGACTTGGCGCGATAAATCTGACCAACCGCGTGGTCATGGCGCCAATGACGCGAGATCGCGCGGGACCTGGCGATGTGCCGACCGCGCTCATGGCCGAATACTATCGGCAGCGCGCCAGTGCTGGCCTGATTGTTACAGAAGGCGTGCAGCCAAGTGCGGTGGGCAAGGGGTATTGGCGAACGCCAGGAATTCACAGCGCCGAGCAGATCGCGGGCTGGAATGCTGTTTCTGAAGCTGTCCATGCCGAGGGTGGGCGGATCGTGATGCAGCTGATGCATTGCGGGCGTGTCGTCGTGCCTGCCAATCGCGGGTTTGAGGCCGAGGTGATCGCTCCTTCGGCGATTGCTTGTCCCGCGAAAGTGCCGGGCTCGGACGGCGTTCCAGTGGCCACTGCAATGCCGCGCGCCATTGAAGCGGCGGAAATTCCTGCCTTGCTCGAGGAATATGCCCAAGCGGCTCGCAATGCGATGGCAGCGGGGATGGATGGTGTGGAGCTGCATTGTGCCAGCGGCTATCTGATCAACCAGTTTCTTAATCCGGCCAGCAACCAGCGCAGCGACGATTATGGCGGGCCGGTCGAGAACCGCATCCGTTTTCCGGTCGCTGTGCTCCTCGCGCTTGCCAAGGCGATTGGGCCGGGGCGCGTGGGTTTTCGAATTTCGCCCGGCAATCCCTACAACGGCATGGACCCCGCCGATCCCGATGCAACCTTCGCGCCGCTCGTCAAGGCGGTCGACGGTCTGGGGCTGGCCTATCTCCACGTCGTCGATATGGGGCTCGAAGGGCTTGATACTCTCGCCATGCTGCGGGCCAACTGGTCTGGTCCGATCATTGCCAACAACAATCTGACTGCTGCGTCAGCCGAGGCCTTGCTTGAAGCGGGGCGGGCCGAAGCGGTGAGTTTCGGGCGACCGTTCATCGCCAATCCCGATCTGGCCGCGAGGCTGCGCAGCGGCGCGCCATTGGCAAAACCCGACTACAGCCTGCTCTATACCGGCGAAAAAGAGGGTTATACCGACTATCCCATGCTCTGACGCAGCAATCTGGCTCCGCTTCGCAAATTGCCGCGTTCCGCAGCGCAAAAGATGCGATTCAGGCGTCGACCGGCGGCGCCCCTGTGCCCCAGAACGCGCCCTCGCGTTCGGTATCGATATCGACCGCGCCGCGCACGCCGAGCGCTGCCCGCGCCTCTTCCAAAGGCAGATGAAATGCGTCTTCGATCTTCTTGAGGAACAGAGCGTCGCTCTCCTGACCGACCTTGATGCCGCGCTGGATGCATTCGATGGCTGTCAACCAGACCTCAGGGTAATGCAGCGCCGTGCGCGCGGTATAGCGCATCGAGCCGAAGATCTGGATGAGGTTGACCTCGGTCGCGAGCTGCGCATCGTGGAAGAAGCGGGGGACGTTGGTTAGCCGATACCAGTAGGGCACCAGTTCGCCCATGAAGTTGAAGCCGCCGCCGGTCAGGATGTGCTCAAGGTCGTGCGTCTGTCCGGATCGCAGATTGTAGAATTCAAGCTGGGATTTGGGCTCGGCAAAGGGGACGATCTGGATCTCGTAATCGCCCGCTGTCATCTGCTTGTAAAAGATGCCGCCAAGCGTTTCGGGGGCATAGTCCTTGAAGTCGTCGATCTTGTAGGTCGAAATGAACCCTTCCGTGAACCAGTCATCGAGCAGCGGGTTGACCTTGCGTTCGGCGGCAAACATCTCCTCAATCCGGGCATGATCGCGCAATTCGTCGAGGATCGGCAGAAGCGCATACATTTCCGCAGGAGGCGGCATGTCCGGACCGTTCTTGCGCAGCATGATTGTCGCCAGCCAATCGCGCAGGCGCGGATTGTTGAGGTACTTTGACGATGACACCAATACGCTGCTTTCGGTGCCAATGGGCATTACGCTGCGTGCGAGATAGGAAGGTTCAGCCATGATCCACGTCCCGGAACTGTTTCAGCCACTCAACACTTCCGCGCTGCGGCGTGGCCTGGCGGAAGGAGGCGTCACCCTAGCCGCTGAATTCGCGTTTGCGAAGTGATCAATCGCATTGTTCGCGATTTGCGTTGACTGCCAATCAAAACTCTACGCGATAATGTCAGAAGTGAGTCATTCCACCAAAGAATCTTTGGCTGGTTCGCCCTAGTGATGTGGGTTGGCTGCGTGATCGGCCAAGCATACGAAAAGGGCCGGTGTTGCCACCGGCCCTTGCCACTCTTGCTTGATGTCCAGGCTTAGAATTCGATGTCGAGACTGGCACCGAACGTGCGCGGATCGCCATAAATCACGCCGGCGAAACCAAGCTGACCGAAATCGACCGCGCGGGTGATATAGGCCTCGTTGGCCAGGTTCTTGCCCCAGATCGTCACACCGACTTTCGCACCGCCGAGATTGAAGCCGTCAATGCGCAGCTGGCCATCGAGCAGGCCGCGCGAATCGCCCTTTGTCGTCGCGGAGAACGGCGCCGTGAGCGAGTTAGGGAACATCTGGTAGTCGGAGGTGTAATTATACCCCAACCGCGCAGTCAGGCGGGTCTCGTTGGCCAGCGGCACTGTCAGATTACCGGCGATTGTGGCGGTATATTTCGGGGCATAGGGCGGGCCATTGAGCAGGCCCGAGATGTTGCGGGTTACCCCGGTAATATCGGCACCAGGGAAGTCTTTGACCTTGACGTCGAGATAGCCAAAGTTGCCGTCGAGAGAGAAGTTCTGGGAGATCTTGAACTGGCCTTCGACTTCGAAGCCGTTGTAGATCGTCTTGCCCGCATTGACCGTCTGCGTGCCAAAGCTGCCGCCGCCAACAATCGGGATCGGGATGGTCGCCAGCTGGTCGGTATAGACATTGTGGAAAGCTGCAAAATTGAGGCGGACTCGGTTCATGAATTCGGTCTTCAAGCCTATTTCATAAGACCAGATCTTCTCCACGTTGAACGGGATCAGCGGGATGTTGTTGGCGACGCTGGTCGACTGACGCAGGTTGAAGCCGCCCGAGCGATAGCCGCGGGCGATGCGCGCGTAGACATTGATGTCATCGCTGGCCCGGTAGTCGATGGTCAGGTTCCCCGTTGGCGCGCTGAAGCTCTTGTTGCGGGTGTTGAGCGCCTGTTCGGCTGCCGCGAAGGGAGCCGCGCCGTTCTGGGTGCGATTCACATTCTTCTTGTCCCAAGTATAGCGCAGACCAAGCGTTACGCCGAAGGCACCGTCCTTGCCGCCCGGACGGTAGCTGGCCTGGCCATAGACGGCGACCGATTCGCCGCCCGCTGAATAGGCGAGAGTCGAAGGCGAGGGCACTATGCGATACCGCTGGGGATTGCCTGCCTGAAATCCGGCTGCGAGCCCGCCGAAATTCGCAGCACTGAACACAGAGGCATTGGTGTCGAGAACGAAGCCGATCGATTGAACGTTGGTTTCGGTGCCGCTCTCCTTGAAATAGAATCCACCCAGCACCCACTGGAACGGCCCATCGCCGTTTGAAACCAGCTCGATTTCCTGACTGAACTGGTGCTGTTCGCGCAGGTTTGTTGCCGAGAACAATGGCTGGACTACAGTCGGGACGGCCTGAGACGCGACAAAGGCAGCTGTTCCAGCCGGGGCTAGCGGCGGGTTGAGCGAAGGTATGAAGCCAAGGAGACCGGCCGGCAACCCGTTCAATGTGGAGGCTGAGGTGAAAGCCGGCCCGCGCAATGAACCCAGACCGTCGAGATCGCTGCCTTCGATGTTGTTCTTCCATTCGCGGTAGGCGGTGGTGCTTCGAATGGTCAGGGCATCGAGATCGGCTTCGATCCTGAACATGTTGCCCCAGATCTTGTCGGTCGAAGGCCCGTCTGTCTCGTTGCAGATGGTCGCCTGCCGGGCGCGGCTGACGACCTTGCCGCAGCCTGGTTCAAGCACGGTCGAAGCGGCAAGATAGGCCGCAACGTTTGCAGGTTGAACTACCGCGAAAGTATTGCCCTCATAGACCAATTGTCCCAGAGCATTGCCTCGAACAACGCCGTTGCCGACTTCGGCCAGTTGCTGGACGGGTGGCTGGCCCTTGGTCCTGGTGTAGTCGAAGACGTTGTAGATCGTGACATTGTCGGCCGCATCGATCTCAGCAGCAAAGCGCAGCCCGTCGGTCTTGTAGCTGCCCGGATCGCGGCTGTTCTGGGGTTCGAGCAGATTGTCGACAGTGCCATTGCGCTGGCGATGAATGCCCCCGAGCGACAGTCGCACACCGCCAAGATCGCCGCTGTTGAGCACGGCCTTGGCGCTCCACAGGCCATAGTTGCCGTATCCCGCGGAGACCTTCAGGCTGGCATCGTTGCTGGGCTTCTTGGTGATGAAGTTGATCGCGCCGCCGGTCGTATTGCGACCAAACAGCGTTCCTTGAGGCCCGCGCAGCACTTCAACCCGCTCGATATCAGCAACTTCGAAGCTTGCCGCCGAGGAGCGTGCAAGAAAGACACCATCGAGATAGAGCCCGATGGGAGAATCGAAGCCCTGGGTTTCATCGGCCGCAGAAGGAATGCCGCGGATTGAAACCACAGCCGCAGACGCGTTCGTAGTGCCGCCGAGAATCGAAACGTTCGGAGCGATGGCGCTGAGATCCTTGACCTCGGTCAGTCCCCGCAGCTCAAGCTGCTCTGCCGACACGGCCGAAATCGCTAGCGGAGCCTGCTGTAAATCTTCGGAGCGTTTGTTGGCGGTAACGACGATTTCGTCCAGCTTGCCACTAGCGCCTTCGTCGGCCCCCTGAGCAAATGCGGGCTGGCTCACGAAAATTGTGGCGATGCCAGCCAAGAGCACACTCTTGCTGGCGCGATTGTGATGGATCATTTGCTCCCTCCTCCATGAAACCTTGTTCCTATGGCCTGAGGTAATCGCAAGATACGCAGACACAGTCAAGCCAAATTGCGAAATCAACGGTAGCAGGCGATCACAAGGGGCAATTTGCGTAGCCATGCGGCGCCAAGGCTTGCCACAATGCCTGATCGACGGGATTTCAGATGTCTCCTTGTTCAGGCCTTGGGCTAACCTGGCCGAACTGCACGACGAGATAGGCTTTGCCCGGCTTACTGACCTCAACGCTTCCTTGATCGCCACAGGCCAAGAGGATGTTCAGGAAACGACTCCTGACAGCACAGGGCGCAGTTCTTGCCAATCGAGCTCGATATGGCGGCGAGTGAAAAGCCATGCCCCCTCCGTGCGGCGCCAGCTGTCCTGATAGCGAATCGCCCAGACCAGCAGCTCGTCGCGTTCGGGCATCAGGTGTTCAGCGCTGGCCCAGGTTTCGCCGCGCGCACTATCGCCCGTGACCTTGGCGGCCAGGTGGTCGATGCGGTGCCGGGTCCGGCGGAACATCTGCGTCAGCCCGTCGATCGAGCCAAGACACTGGTCGAGGCCTTCCGTGCAGAAGTCGGGCCCTTCGATCACGCAGTCCGGCGCAAGCACCTCCCGCCAGAGCGCTTTGTCGCGCATGTCGGCACCCAGGGCATAGAGCTCGGCGGTGCGGCGCAGCGCGGCGAGGTCATGGCTCGACGACCCGATCATTTCGCCAAGCAGCCCTTCTATTCGGCAGCTTCAAGGACGGGCTCGCCCCAGTGCGGATCGTCTTCGTTGCACAGCCGGTTGGTATCCGCCCAGAGCCCCGGTTCAGGAACCGGGGTAATGTTCAGCTCCTCGCGGATATCGGCGATCTGCCAGTCGACCATGGTCCGCCAATCGGCGAGCATCATGGGATAGGCCCAGTTCCGGCCCTGCTCTGCGCCGCGAAACTCGGCTTCGAGATTGAGCGCCATGGATTCCGGGTAGAACAGTCCGTCCTTCATGATCGTCTTGGCCTTCAGATAGGTCTGGATGCGATTGAAGAAGCTTGCGAGTTCAGGATGGAAGTATCGCATTTTGCTATGCATGTTGGCGGTCAGCAGAGCGACTTCTCCGCCGTGATTGGGGCCAAAGCCCGAGATGATATGTTCGATATCGTGCGTCACTGCAGTCTGGCGAAGGTAGAAGGTCAGATCATTGACCACCTCGATTTCGCGGTAGAAGATATCAAGCTCATAGCCGCTGTTGACCATGAAATCGTGCAGAGCAGCCCCCAGCGTTCCGGGTGCGCAATCCTTGACCTGATCCTTTTTGAAATCGGCGAGCGCGCGATTTTCGCACCAGGCTCTGAAGCGCGGCAGGCGTGCCTTTTCTTCTTCGAACAGCTGCATGATCTGGCCAAAATCCTCCATCATGATGAGGAGTTGCGCAACCTCCGGGATGAATGCGGTGTTGGGCAGGTCCGGGCCATTGCGGCGCAGCATTTCCTGCGCGACCAGCCGCCGGAGTTCCGCATTGTTCAGGTATTTCGAGGAACTGACCAGTACCGAACTTTCGGTGGTGATCGTCTTGATTCCGCCGTTGAAGTACTCGCGTTCGCCCTCGCCAACCTTGATGTCCGTCATGTCAGTTACTCCGCTGCTTCAGCCACGAGGGCCTGTTCGTTGGCCGGGGAAAGGAACTGGCCCGGCTTTGCACCTGTGTAGGCACCGTTCTCAAAAGTCGGCACGCCGTTAACCAAAGTCAGGCGGGCAGGCATTGCCTTGCGCGTGAAGCGCCAGGTCGTGCCGCCCTTACCATCGGGCATATCCCAGGTTTTTTCCATCTGGCGGCGCTGAACCTCGTCGAAATTGAACACGCAGATGTCGCCGCGCTTGCCCGGCGCGATCACGCCGCGATCATGCAGGAAAAAGTGCTCGGCAATTTTGCCGGTCATCACATGGATGGCTTCTTCCAGCGACAGCGACTTTTCGTCGCGGACATATTGGGTGAGCAGCAGTGCATTCTCGCCGCCACCGCACAGCATCTGCAAGTGGGCCCCGGCGTCGGAGATATTGCCGACCGTCTTCGGGTCCCGCATCAGGGCTACGGTCAGGGCTTCATCCTTGGGGAAAGGAGCCATGTGCACCGTCGACATTGTCCCGTTCTCGAGAATCCAGTCGGCCATGGCATCGCTGCGGTGCTGGCCGCGGCTTTCGGCATATGCCAACAGAGTTCCGCCGATCGGGCCGGTTCCGTTCTCACTATCCAGCAAATAGAGGTCTTGCGGGTTCTTGAGCGGAGAGTGATCCCAGGCTTGGGTATCCCAGCTTTCGCGGGCCCGCGCGCGCCATTCCGGATCACCCAGCAGGCGGCGCTTTTCGTCGGGCGTTTCGGCGAGCACGACTTCGTGCCAGACATAGTCGTTCGACTGCGCGAAAATCAGCGACTTGAACAGGCTGAGCGTCGAGCTGGGCGAAACGTGGGCATAGCCCGGCCAGACATCGATCCCTGCGTCGCGCATGGATTGGATGCTTTTCTGCATTTCAGGCAGGATGCCGGCCTGGAAGAACAGTGTCGGCACGCCGCCGGCGATCTGGACGCGGATCTTGCGACCCGTGAGAAGCTGTTCCAGACGCTTGAGGTTGGCCGGACCATTCATCCGCATGAAGGTATCTACGATCACCTGGTAGCAAGTGTGCGGATAGCGATCCATGACATCGAACAGCGCCGTGAATTCAGCATCGTCGGCCAGCAGCGAGGGCACTGGCCGGTCGTTGCCGTCGTGGTCATGCATATTGTCCGAAAGACCCAGTGCGCCGGCCGCAAGAGCATCATCGAGCAAATCGGCCATCACGGCAATTTCCTCAGGCGTGGCAGCGCGGTCCCACGCCTCAACACCCATCGCGGCAAGCCGCAAGGGGATGTGGCCGACGAAGCTGGCATAGTTCAGCGGCACCTTCAGGCGCTTTTCAAACGAGGTGCGATATTCCGACCAGGTGTTCCAGTCCCACGAGACGTGTTCCTTGAACGGCTGCAGCGGGATATCTTCGAAGAACGAAAAAATCCCCATCACTTCGTCGCGGGCGGCCTGGCTTTTGTGCAATGGCGCCATCGAGAAACCGCAGTTACCAAGGATCATGGTCGTGGCGCCATAGCCGGGCAACGGATCGAGATCGGGCTGCCACCACATGCTGGCGTCATAATGCGTGTGGCTTTCGATAAAGCCGGGTGAAACATGGCAGCCGCTGGCGTCGAACACCCGCTCGCCGCGCGGCTCGAGACCGGGGCCGACCTCGCTGATCATGCCGCTCGTAATACGCACGTCGGCGGCGAAGGGCTTTGCACCCGTGCCGTCCACAACTGTGCCGTTCCTGATAAGGATATCGCCCATCACATACTCCCGCTCTTCCAGTTCGATGACCCAAGCTAATCCCAAGTCTCGCCTGACGGGAATCAGTGCTTGCAAAAAAGATCAGAAAGTGATCCTTATTGTATCGCAATGCGACACTCGGGGGACAGCGCAGCACTCATCGCCACACTGCGGCAGCAGTTGCGGCTGCAAGGCTGGACGGCGCGGCGCATTGCCGGGCATTTCGCAATTGGTGAAGCGACAGCCAAGCGCTGGCTGGCGGGCAAGGGACTGGCGCTGGACAAGCTTGATGCGCTCGCCGGGCTTTGCGGCCTGACTCTCGCCGAGCTCGCCCGGGAGACCGAGCGACCGATGCCGGGACTGGCGCAAGAGCTCACCCTGGCACAGGAAAAGGCACTATCCGCCGACATCTTCATTGCCTTTCTGTTCATGACGATACTCGGCGGCAACAGTCCCGAGGAAATTGCTCGAGACTTCAGCGTTCCTGCCCACGACATGGATGCGGCGCTGATGCGGCTTGAGCGACTTGCCTTGATCGATCGCCTGCCAGGCGGCAGGGTGCGTCCGCTGATCGACCGCGCGATTGTCTGGCGCAAGACGCCAATGCGAGCCCTGTTCGAAACCTACATGAAGCCGCAGTTCCTGACGATGGACTTCGTTGGCGAGCAAGCCGTCTATGCTTGTGAGGTGATGAAACTGTCGGAGCAGGGAGCCGCCATGCTTGCTGAAGCAATCGAAAAGCACCGCCGGGATGTTCAAGCATTGGCTGAGCAAGACCGCGAGATCACGCATCTTCCGCGCAAGTGGTACGGGATGCTCTGTGCTGCCCGGCCGCTGGATATGACCCAGTTGGATCGGAGCTAGAACATCGCCCTGATGATCTGACTCAAATTCCCTATACCAGACGGGATTCTATATGCCCGGCTGGTCGACTGGCACTCCCACAACCAGCCCGTCCAGCGCTTCGCTCAGCTGGATCTGGCAGGAGAGGCGGCTGGTCGGCCGTATCTCGACGCCTTCGAGCGCATCCAGCATATCCTGCTCATCTTTGCTTGCCGGGCCGACACGTTCGCTCCACTCCGGCGCGATGTAGCAGTGACATGTGCCGCATTGCATCACGCCGCCGCATAAAGCGTCTATGCCATCGACGAGATTGCCGACGGCGAGATGCATCACGGTCATGCCTTCAAAATTCACGCAGGTGCGCGGCGTCCCGTCGGGCTGGATGTAAGTTACTTTCGCCATCGGATCGGACCTGTATCAGACGTGGGCCGGGCAGCCGGCGGCCTTGGCGAGCGCGGCAATATCGGCGCCAGCTTCCTGCCCGCGTGCGCGTTTGGTGTAGCGCACACGGCAGGGCTGGGCCGGCCAATAGGTGCTGGCACCGGCGATGGGCTTGACCTCGTCGAGCAGTTCCATGTCATAATTCTGGAGCAGCACGGCGACGAGCACCTTCATTTCCATCCGCGCGAAATTGACGCCGGCGCAGCGGTGCATTCCGCCGCCGAAGCCGATCAGGCTGTTGGATTCAATCTGCGCGTCCGGGTTCTCGGCATTGAAGCGTTCAGGGTTGAAGCGGTCAGGCTCGACGAAAGTTTCTGTCATGCGCTGGCTGACCGAAGGTGCCAGCAGGACGAATTCTCCCTTGCGGATGCGATAGCCCTCGCGCTCGATATCCACATTGGCCTTGCGCGAAATGATAAAGGCTACCGGGTGGAGCCGTTCGGTCTCGCGCAGCGACAGGTCCATCTTTTGCATGGCGACTGCCTGCTCCCAACTCATGTCCGCGCCATCGCTTCCGCCAAGCAATGTTGCCAGCTCCGCGCGTATCACGCCGAGAAAGGCGGGGTTTTCGAGCAGGTCAGCCATCGCCCAGCTGACTTGGCCGGTGGTGGTTTCATGCCCGGCCCAGACCAGCAGCAGAATCAGGTGGCGGATGATCTCGTCCGGAACAGGCGTGCCATCAGGGTATTTCGTTTCGATCATACCCTGAAAGAAATCGGGCTCGGCCAGCGGCTCGGCGCGGCGCTTTACGATCCAGCTTTGCAGGATCGCATGGAGCTTCTTCTTCGCGCGCTGGCTGCGAAGCATCTTTGGAGTCGGCCACCACAAGGGCAGGACGAATTCCATCCCGCCGGAAAAGTCACGGAACAGTTCGAAAAACTCGTGGCCGAGTTTTTCATGGAATTCGCGGCCCATGAAACTGTGCGCGGCAATATCCATAACCACCGGGCCGAGTGTCTGGATCAGATCAAATTCGCCCTCATCGCCGAGCCGTTCGACAAGGCCAATCGACTCCTCTGCCATGATCCCGACATACTGCTTCATCGATGCCGCCTTGAAGCGCGGCATGATGATGGCCCGCTGTTTCAGATATTCTTCCATCTCGGCAAAGGAATAGAAATCCGGCGAGAACATTTTGAGGAAGAAGGGCATCGATTCGCGGATCGACAGCAGCTTGTCGGTTTCCTCGAAGAAAAACTTGTTGTGCTCCGGCCCGAGCATGACGTTCATGCGTCTGCCCATGATGCTGAACGAGAACAGGCGCCCCTTGGTCTTGTATCCGCGTTTCAACACTGCGACGGGGTCGCGAAAGAACTCCAGCAGATGGCCCACCAGCGGAGCCGCCCCGTCAAGCATGGGTAGCGTTGCGGTAGTCATGGCTCAGTCTCCCGTCTGCAGGTGTTACGACACCTGGAATCCACAGTGCACAGGGTATGCTAGACTGATTTCCTGTCCACTTTTACGCATAGACTATGCATCACTATTCGATCCATAAGACATCATTAAGTGATCTGTGAACTTAGCGAGCCTTTTCGGATGTGCGGTCAGCGCGGCATAGAGGCCAAACGAGTTGATTTATTGGAGTCACAGCGATGAAGCGATTTGCCCTGGCGATTTTCAGCATTTCTCTGTTTGCTGCAAGTCCGGCAGCGGCCACGCCGGCCAGCCCAGCCGGGGAGTGGATCACGGGCGGCGGACAATCAATAGTCCGATTCAGTCCGTGCGGAGCCGGCTGGTGCGGCCAGATCGACCGGGTTTTGCGGCCCGAGCCCGGCGCGCCAGCCCGCGACGTAAACAATCCCGAACCCGGTCTGCGCTCGCGCACAATCCAGGGCATGCGGATCATTGAGTTGAACCGAGTTGCGGGAGATCGCTGGAAGGGCACGATTTACGATCCACGTTCCGGCAAGACCTATACAGCGCAGGTGCGGCGACTTGTTGGCAACCAGCTCGAAGTGCAGGGCTGCCTTGCGATCTTCTGCAGGACGCTGCGCTGGGCAGCACCCTGAAACAGGACCCCGCTCAGACACCAGACCTTCTACGCCCTATTTTGCTTGCCCGGCAAAGTTGAACTGGCTTGTCGGCAAGATGTCTATTCTGGCGAAATCGATAAAGGCGGCGCAGCTTTCCATCATCGCCGCCTGATTTGCTTCGAGCCGGGCCTTGTCGCCGACCGCATCGAAAAACGCGGCAGGCTCTGCCATCGCGGCGTCAGGAAAGCATTCTTCGACAAAGGCATCGTAGGCAGGCGCGTCATCAGTGAGCGGGCGCACGATCAGGTTCTGAACATATTCAAAGTTGGATTGGGTATCTATGGCAACACGGGTGTGATGGGTCAGCCAGTGCGCCAGTGCTGCCTTGCGCGGGATGTCGCGGCGGAAAGAGACAAAGCTCGCCTGTGACCAGCCTTGGGTACGTTGTCCAGCACTGCTCGGATCGGCAAGATTGGCGATGATCGTCGATTCGGTGACGAGCCAGGCTGCAAAGTGATCGCAATGCCTGGCAATTGCGGCATCGGTAGGCCCGCGAAACAAGGCATTAGCGGAGGGTAGCCAGAACTGGACGACGGCATCCTGCTGCGGCGTCTGCCATCGCTGGATCAAACCCTCGGCAGAGGCCACAGCATCGTCTCGCAGATTGATCCTGATTGTGCTGGCTCCGGCTTCTTCCAAAGCGCCCGGCAAGGCAGCCAGCAGCCTTGCGTTGAATGCGGCGATGGCCTCGCCGCCGTGCCGCCAGAGCGCGTAGACAACCTTTTCCATGGTCTGCGGTTCAGTCGAAGTTCGCCTGCCCGCCATCGAGCGGGATGGTTGCCCCGGTAAGGTAGCTCATATCCGGCCCGCATAACGCGACGATTGCCCGGCCGATGTCTTCTTCGAGTTTGCCGATGCGGCCCAGCGGGATAGTCCGGAAAAATGCTTCGGCTTCGTCCGGGTTGTTCTCGATCCACCATTTTAGCCCGGGCGATTCGGCATGCGGCGCAATGGTCAGCACGCGGATGCCCTCGCGCCCCCATTCGGCCGCTGCCGCGCGTGTCAGGACACGTGTCGCCTGTTTGACTGCGCCATAGGCGCCGTAGCCCGCCATATCCCAGCGCACCCCCGCCGAAGAGGCGAGGTTGAACATGGTGCCGCCACCGCACGCGGCCATGTGCGGCCGGGCATGCTTCATCAGCCGGAATGAGGCCAGAGGCCCGGATTCGAACCCCGCAAGAAATGCTTCATCGGTAACATCATCAAGCCTGCCGAGCGGAACTTCCTGAGCATTGTTGACCAGCACGTCGATTCCGCCGAGCTGGGCCACAGTCGCCTCGACAATTGCTGCAAGGTCAGCAGCCGATTTTACGTCACACGAAAGCGCAATCGCCTTTCCGCCGCGCTCACGGATCTTAGCCGCCGTTGCTTCAACCTTTTCGAGCGTGCGTCCGGCCAGCGCGACAGCGGCACCCGCTGCAGCAGAGGCCAGCGCGATTCCCTGGCCGACCCCTTGCCCCGCGCCCGTTATCAATGCGACTTTGCCAGTCAGGTCAGTCATCAGATTCTCCTCATTTTGATGGAATTTCATCTCGCATCTTTCCCTGCCCAGGCCGCAAAATGGCTTTCCGGCCATGCGGCCTTCCCTGGAGGGGCTGCTTCAGTAGCCGAGCAGCTCGCGCGTTTCCGGGCGCAGCGGCGGGTCGGTCTGATCCTGAAAGTAGGCAATGCGTCCAGCAACCATTTGCTTCGTGGTTTCCGGGTGGGTCGAGACCCAGAAGCGACCTGCTGCCACGCCTTCAAGGATGATCCGCCCCGCCTCATCGGCATCCATGCCGTGGTTCTGCATCATGGCGCTCATCGTTTGGCGATGGTGGGCAGCATCGGCAGGTTCGTCCTTGCGATCATTCTCCGCGAAAATCGCCGTTTTGACATAGCCGGGGATCACCGATGAAAGGTGGATCGGCGCCTGCGCAAGTTGGAGTTCGAGGAACAGGTTTTCACTGAACGACTGCACTGCATGTTTGGTCACCAGATAGGCGGCCTGCGTCGGCATGATCCCGAAAGCGCCGATTGAAGCGAGGTTGGCGATCCAGCATTCCTCGCCGCTTGCCAGCATGCGGGGCACGAAAGCCCGCACGCCGTGGACGACCCCGTGCACGTTTATGTTCAGCGTCGCCTCCCAGCGCTCGGCGGGGATTTCCCAGCTGAACCCGAGCGTTTCGATGCCCGCATTGTTCACCAGCAGGCGCACCTTCCCATACTTGTCAAAAACCAGATCGGCGAGCCGGTCCAGTTCAGCATGCTTCGAGACATCCACCACGATCGCCTCGGCCTTGCCACCTGCCGCAACAATCTCGGCGGCCACCCTGGCGGCACTTGCCTGATCGATATCGGCGACCACGACGGTCATTCCCAGAAAGCCTGCCCGCCGGGCAATTCCTGCACCGATACCAGAGCCGGCGCCGGTGATCACAGCTACACCGCCAGCGAGCTTTGCTTCATCGTGTGTCATCAGGTTCAGCCTTATTCGATATAGCGGGCGCAATAGCCGGCAAATTCATGACGGATCTCCGCCTCGTTCAGCCCGAAGCGTTCGAGCGAATAGTCATGCAACGGGCGTTGTTCGCGCTTGTTGCCCTCAAGGAACTCGCTGAGCAAGGCATCGCGCTGATCGTCGCCGGCAATCCCCATTGCTTCGAGCACACGCCCGGCCTGAACAAGCGGTTCGCGTCCGACTGCCCGGTAGTCGATGTCGATAAAACGATGCTCGCCGATGCGCGCGCGCGCTGCCTCGAAGCGGCGCATCCATTGCACAAGGCGGCGGAACCAAAAGCGGCCGACTTCCTCGTCAGGGATCGTTGCCGAAAGCTTGTAAAGCGCAGCTTCCATGCTGACGTAGCTCGGAACGACATCGAGCGGGTCGCGGTGCGTCATCACCAGCACTGCCTCGGGGAATGCCCGCGCGGCAATTTCTGTGTAGGGCAGATGCGACGGGCTCTTGAGAATCCACTTGGCCCCTTTTCGCGCCGGGTCCTGCCATTGCAGATACTTGAGGATGACCTTGAGGTCCTCGTGCCCGCGTGACTGGTCATAGCCATCGAGCCAGTCGCAGAACGATGGGACGAAACTCATGCCCTCGATCATCGTAGATACAAACATTTGCCCAAGCACGATGATTTCCTCGTCGGGCGAATCCGGATCGAGCGGGTGAATTGAGGCCAGTTCCGGCGAAAGCTGCATCCAGCCGTCGATCATCGCCCGGGCATAGGCGCGGCGCTCTGACGGGTTGCCGCGCTGCTCGCCGGGGAAGGGGGCATAGTTCTGCGCTTCGTACCAGCGGATAGCAGTCATACCCGGGGTGCTGGCCAGCAGGCGGTGAAAGATTGTGCTTCCAGTGCGCGGCAGCCCGAGGATGATTCCAGCAACTTCCACACGCTCGTCGAGGATTTCGGGATGGCGCCTGATATCGTCGATCATGCGCAGGCGGCTGGCGAGACCCTTGACCACGACTTCGGTCTGCCCGGCGACTCCCTCTGGCGTAAGCCGCGCTTCTGCATTGGCGGCGGCCAGGTATTGATCCATTGGCTCGAGGAACCAGGTGTCGCCAAAATCAGATAGCCCTGTGCGGGCGCACGCGGCGCTGAGCATAGCCTCACGCTCGAGCTGGGGTGCGGCCTTGTCGTCGTTCATCGCGGCATCCTCCATTCATACCCGGACACATTTGTCTTTTGTTGCAACAGGTCGCTTTGGCGACTTTTGCGCAGCCTCGATCCACCCAATTTACGGAAGCCTTGGATTGTTGCTCAATATTTGCATAAAATGCGTAACAGAATTAGAGGTGATTCTGCAAACACCAAGATGCCGTTCAGACTGTGAACGGCATTGCGAGTCGGTCTGCATGGGGCGAGAACACAGGCAGATTGCAACGAAGTCCGGAGAGGCGAGCGATGGCGACTACCAAGGAATACGGTTTAGGCGAATTCGATTTCCCGCGCGGCTGGTTCATGATTGGCGAAGCGCAAGAGGCGACGCGCGAGCCAAAGCCATTGCGCTATTTCGGGCGCGACCTGGTGCTGTATCGGGGTGAATCGGGCGCGGCCTATGTCTGCGACGCCTATTGTCCGCACATGGGCGCCCACATTGCCCGCAACAAGACTTCGTATATCGTCCTCGACGGCGAACAGGCCGAGGGGGAATCGATCCGCTGCCCGTTCCACGGCTGGCGCTATGGCCCCGATGGTGCGTGCAACCACATTCCTTATTCGGATTTCATCCCCAAGGCAGCCCGCCTCCGTTTCTATCCCATCATCGAGCGCGCCGGCATCCTGTGGCTGTGGTATGATCCTGAAGAGCAGGAGCCAGACATTCCCCTCGCCGATTTCGGCGGGCATTATGGTGCGCCGGGCTGGGTCGAATGGAAAATTGACCTGATGGGCGATCTTGCGGTGCATGGCTGCGAGATAACCGACAACATGGCTGATTTCGGCCACTTCGTGCCGATCCACGGCGCCAGGGACTGGCAGTATTTCGCCAACGAGTACCAGGACAACACCGTCCACCAGTATTACTCATCCGGCCATCGCACGCTCACAGCGAACCCCGAAGACATGCTGATGCTCGATACCTGGTATGAGGGGCCAGGCTTCCTTCAGTCCGAGATGGCAGGGGCCTTCGACAGCTTTATCATGATCGCGAATACGCCGGTCGAAGATGGAATCAGCCGTTCCTGGCATGGCCTCATGGTCAAGGTCCACGACGGTTCGCGGGAAATTACCGATGCGGACCGCGCCAATGCGCACGCCTACCAGGAGGGCAGCCGGCTGGCTTTCGCCCAGGATGTCGAAATCTGGGCCAACAAGCGGGCCTGCATCAACCCGCTCGCGATCCCCAAGGATGGCCCCTACGCCAAGAACCGGATCTGGTACTCGCAGTTCTTCAAACCGCGTTCGAAGGTGGCCGCAATCCAGAAGCGGGCGAACGGGCTCCATGTCACGCTCGACCGCCGGCCAGGCAAGAACGCCGCCTGAAGGGAAGGGATATGGCAACCTTTTCCGCAGGATGTGTATTGCTGTTTGGCGGCAGCGGAGGAATCGGCAGCGGGGTCGGGCGTACATTTGCCGAAAGTGGCAGCGATGTTGCTGTGGTCTATCGCACCAGGCCCGAAGCGGCCACTGCCGTCGCTGACCACGCCCGCGGCCTTGGCCGCAAGGCGAGTACACACTGCGCTGATGTTACCCGGCCAGATCAGGTGAGCGCCGCGATCAAAGCGGCGATTGCCGAACACGGGCGGGTTCATTCGCTGGTCTGGGGTGCCGGACCGCTGGTCAACCAGCGTTACCTCGCCGAGACCCCGCTCGAGGAATGGCGACACGCTCTGGATGTCGAAGCAACTGGTTTCTTCACCGCTGCGACCATGCTGATCCCGCATATGCGCGAACAGGGCGGCGGCAGCTTCGTGCACCTCGGCTCGGCGGGGCATGACTGGTGGCCGGCGCGTGATGGCCTGTCAGTCGCGGCCAAGGCTCCCAATGAGGCGCTGGTAAAGGGCATTGCCAAGGAAGAAGGCAAGAACGGCATTCGCGCCAATTCGGTGCTGGTCGGAGTGATCGATGCCGGCCAATTGCACAGGCTCACCGAACTTGGACAACTCGACGCTACCTGGGTCGAGGAAACGCACAAGCTATTGGCGATAAAGCGTTGGGGCACGCCCGCAGAGATCGGCCATGCCGCTGCCTATTTCTGCAGCAATGAGGCGGCCTATGTCACCGGGCAGACGATTTCGGTTTCAGGCGGATTTGGGGTCTGAGATCAGGCCCGAATTTCAACAGCATTTCTAACAATTCAATCGGGAGAACAGGCCAATGGGCAGACTTTCAGGCAAGGTGGCAATCATCACCGGCGGTGCGCGCGGTATGGGCGCGGCGACATCGCGGCTGTTTGCTGCCGAAGGTGCGAAAGTGGCGATCGCCGACGTGCTCGACGATGCCGGCGCAGCGCTTGCCGCCGAGATCGGCAGTGCCGCACGATTCTATCGGCTCGACGTCACCAGCGAGGATGCCTGGGCGCAGATTGTCGGCAAAGTCGAGGCTGACTTTGGCCCGGTCGATGTGCTGGTCAACAATGCCGGCATCCTGCTGTTCAAGAGCTTGCTTGAAACCAGCCTCGAGGATTACGAGAGGGTTCTGAAGGTCAACCTTGTCGGCGAGTTTCTTGGCATCAAGGCCGTGGCGCCAGGAATGGTGGCGCGCGGCAAGGGTTCGATCGTCAACATTTCATCTGTCGATGGCATGAAAGGGGCCAATGGCCTTGCTGCCTATGCATCAAGCAAGTGGGGCGTGCGCGGGCTAACCCGGGTGGCGGCAATGGAGCTCGGCCATCGCGGCGTCAGGGTCAATTCGGTCCACCCTGGCGGGGTCGACACGATCATGACCAATCATGATGGTGGCTCGCGAGACGAGGTCAACCAGCGCTTCGGGAACATCCCGGCCCAGCGGGTCGGCGGTCCGGAAGAGATCGCCGCCGCCAGCCTGTTTCTCGCCAGCGATGAAAGCTCCTACATGATAGGCTCAGAGATTGTCGTCGATGGCGGCATGGTTCTCGGGCACTATTACGCCGGGATGCCAGGGGCACCGGGGGCGAGGTGATCGGCATGCCAGACAGCGGGCCAGCATAGGAAAATCAAGCAAGGCGGGAGAGTCGAATGTTGTTTCAAGGCAAGAATGTGCTGGTTACCGGCGCGGCATCGGGCATCGGCAGGGCGACGGCTATCAAGTTTGCCGCTGAAGGTGCCAATGTGACTATCGGCGATGTCAACGAAGCCGGCCTCAATGCGACTGCCGCCATGATGGCGAGCAAGCCGCGGATTGTGCACTTCGATGCCCTCGATTTTGATTCGTGCCGCGATCTTGTTGCCGTGGCAGCTCAGGATGGTCTCGACGTCCTGTGCAACATTTCGGGCATCCTCAAATGGGGCCCCACTGAAGACTTCGCGGTCCAGGATTTCGAACGCATTATGGCGGTCAATACCACGTCTGTCTTTGTGCTGTGCCAAGCGGCGCTGCCGCACCTGGTCAAGTCAAAGGGGAACATCGTCAACACAGCTTCGACTGCATCGCTTCAGGGAATCGCCTACACCATCGCCTATTCCGCATCGAAACATGCGGTGGCGGCGATAACCAAGGGCCTTGCCATCGAGTTCGCCGCGCGCGGGGTCAGGGTCAATGCGATCTGCCCTGGCATGGTCAACACCGCCATGGGCAATGCCGCACCGCCCGTGGGCGATGTCGACTGGTCGCTGGTCATGCGCAATGCGCCCAAGCTGGAAAACGGGACCTGCGAGCCAGAGGATATTGCCGAACTCTTTGCTTATCTCGCCAGCGACAAGGCGCGCAAAGTCACGGGATCGCTGTTCACCATCGATGGAGGGCAGTTGGCAGGTTAGGCCGTGGGCTGGTTGGGGCCGGCCTTCGGGCGATAGATAAGCTCGAATGCCAGGCCGGTCAGAACCATCAGCACCATGCCCTCGATCACCTGCATGCCAAGCACCGTCCAGCTCGTGTCCTTGATCGCGACGAAAAACTGCATGTTTGGAATGACGACGAAAAAGCCGCCCCATACGCCCCACCATGCCGCGCTGGCATAGCCGCGCCGGGGATAGAGCCGGAGGAACATGAAACAGAACAGCATCAGCTGGACGACATAGGTGGCAAACAGGAAGGGAAACAGCGCCATGATCTCAGCTGTTGGCCGCTGCGGATAGCCAGCATAAATGCTCGCGGCAAAGGTGCCATGGAACCACACGTCGAGCACGAAGATCACTACCGCTACGACAAAGCCAGCAACGAGGAACCGGGGTTTGTCGATAGCTTGCACAGCCTGCTCCCTGATTGTGTTGTGGGCATGGATCACTGAAAGTCGCCGCCAAGTCAAATCGCAGCGCCACTCAGGCGCGGTTACGGGAAAGAACGAGGAATAATGCCAATGGATAATCTGGCAAATGCAGACGCAGTCCGGCTGGCCCATATCTGGCGTCAATTCTGCGCCCAGTTGGCCGAGGCGGGCGAGGTGTTACTCCGAGAATCAGCGCCAGCAACCCCGCTCGAGCAGGCCGAGGGCTTGCGCTATCTGAGCCGCCTGACGCGAACGGCGCTCAACATGGCGGTGGATTCTGCCGACCCCGACTTTCCCCGGCTGTTTCAGCTTTGCGATGACAAGATCAAGATCGGTGCCGACAATCCCGATAATATCTACGAGCAGACGGTGATCGACCCGGCTCGCGAATATCGCATTCGGGGAAGGCGCAATGGTTGCCCCTATCTGTCATTCGGCACCAAAGCCAACCGCTACGCCACTGACGGCACGATGATGTCGACTGGCGAGGTGGAACTCGGCGATCTCCATGTCGAGCCCGATGGCAGTTTCGAAATCGCGGTAAGCCGCAGGCCGCAAACGGGCAACTGGCTGCCCATGGCAGACGATTCCTCAATGCTGATCATCCGCCAGACCTTCGATGACAAGAAAGTGCAATCGAAGGCCGAAATCGAAGTCGAGCGGATTGGAGCGGGACCAGCGGCGCCAGAGTTGCTCACGCCGGAGCGGATCGAAGCGCAACTCACTCAGGCCGCCGCCTTTGTGCGCGGCACAGCCAATACATTTGCCGATTGGGCCGAATGGTTCGTGCCGGATGTCAACCGGATCTACGAGGGCGACCAGTCAGTGTTTCAGCGCGGCGGCGGCGATCCGCGCATCTGGTATGGCCATGCCGCCTACGAGCTTGCCCCCGGCGAGGCCTGGGTGCTCGAAGTCAAACCACCGGAATGCCGCATGTGGAATTTCCAGCTCGACAACTGGTGGATGGAATCGCTCGACTGGGTCAATCAGAAGGTCTGGGTCAATGGACACATGGCGAAGTACGAGCCAGACGGGCGGGTCATCGTAGTCTGCGCCGAGCGTGATCCGGGCTTTGGCAACTGGATCGATCTTGCCGGCCACCGCAAGGGCACTGCCCTGTGGCGGTGGATCGAGGCCCAGGAGCACCCGGTGCCGCAATGCCGGGTCGTGAAGCTGTAGGATAATTGGCGCGATGGACCAGGCTTTGCTCGATCAGGTGGCCCTGCGCGATCTCGTAATGCGCTATTGCCGCGGTATTGACCGTCGCGATTTTGCATTGGTGCGCTCGCTCTATCATGACGACGCCATCGATGATCACGGCACTATGTTCTCGGGTCCGCCCGATGCCTTTGTCGCCTGGCTGCCGGCGGCCATGGCGCCTTGGGAACTGACAATCCATTCGGTGACTAATTCAACCTTCGCCCTTGCAGGGGACCGCGCCGAAGGCGAGCACTATGTGCGTGCCTGGCACCGCACCCACCCGCCAGATCGCAAGGAATATATCATTCGCGGCCGCTACCTTGACCGCTACGAGCGCCGGGCAGGTCAGTGGAAGTTTCTCCATCGCTCGCTGGTGTTCGATCATGGCGAGATCCGGGCCATCGATGAGGAAGCCATGGCCCAGCTTGGCAGCGACGCTGTGCAAGGTACGAGTGGCTACGATGATCCGTCGTGGAGGCTCGAGATGCTGGCGCGTTCGGGAAAGGTACAGCCAT
Source organism: Sphingomonadaceae bacterium (assembly GCA_947473355.1). GTDB lineage: Bacteria > Pseudomonadota > Alphaproteobacteria > Sphingomonadales > Sphingomonadaceae > Novosphingobium. Next base: position 92,107 of record CANJCQ010000002.1, read on the forward strand.
GATGACTTTGCAGGAAATTTCCGACCGGCTGGAGATTCAGGATCTCTTCGCCCGCTATTGCTTCGCCATCGATGAGCGCAATTGGGATGCGCTGGACCGGATATTCACGCCCAACGCGCGGATCGACTACACCGAGACCGGCGGAGCGAAGGGGTCGCTCGCCGAGATCAAGGCCTGGCTGCCGCGCGCGCTCGAACGCTTCCCTGCCTTCCAGCATATGGTGGCAACGAGCCGGCTCGTGTTCGATGGCGACAGCGCTAGCAGCCGCACCATTCTTTTCAATCCCATGGTTCTGCCCGGCAAGGACGGCACGCCGCAAACCTTCTTCATCGGCCTGTGGTACCGTGATCGGCTGGTGCGCACCGGAGATGGGTGGCGCATTGCAGAGCGCCATGAGGAGATGAGCTGGACGCACAATGTCCCGGCAATGGATCCGGCGCCCGAACTTGGCAGCGAAGGATCGGCTTAGCTCGGCCAATTGCAGGCGCCTCGCCGCTGGGCGTGGTCGCTAACAGAAAGTTCGTTAGCTACCGGCTGCGAAAAGCGCTTCGGCGCGAGCTTTGAGAGCGAAGGCGCTGTCGTCGAAGGCGCGCTTGATCCAGGGTCCGGCGAAGCGAAACACATGGATGCCGTTGGCGCCGAGGAAGGCGTCGGTCGAGAAATAGCGGCAGGATTCCGGCCCCGTCGCCTCGATCACCTGATCGCGCCGGGCAGGGTATGGCCAGGCTTCGCTGTGTTTCATCTCCCACGAGATCATCCGCTCGGGTTCCAGCGCGCAGATATATTCGCAATTGGGTACCAATGATCCGGGCACGGCATAGTTGATAAGCGTCATATCCACTGCCGCGCCCATTTCCAGGGTCGATGCTGCGCGGATGCAGAACGGATTCCATTCGTTGTAGCGCGGCATGTCGCAAAGCACATCCCACACCAACCGCGCCGGAGCAGCCACTTCCACCGTGACACTGATTGTCACCGCGTCGGCGTTGAAGCCCGTGACGGGATCTTCGTCCAGGCGAAGTGCTGTCTTCATCCAGTCGAGCATCATTGCATTCCCTCCTTGCTCAGGCCGCGACCCAGTCGCCGCCGTTGACGTCGAGCATGGCGCCGGTGATCTCGGAGGCATAGTCCGATAGCAGGAAGTATACCGCCTTGGCGCAATCGGCATCCGAGGGGATGTGGCCGACCGGCACTTCACTTTCGCGTTGCTTGCGGAACGCCTCTCCTCCTTCGCCGATGCCGGCGAAGAAGCCTTCGAGCGGGACGCCCAGCATCCAGCCCATCAGCGCGGTATTGACCCGGATACCGGTGCCGCCGAATTCGACGGCCAGGTGCCTGGTCAGATGGTTGAGGGCGCCCTTGGCCATCCCGTAACCGCCTTCGCCGGGCATCGGCTTGCGGGTGCACAGGGTCGATATGTTGACGATCGAACCGGATCCTTGCGCCTTCATCGCAGGATAGACCGCCATCGCCATGCGCAGCGCGCCTGCGGAGTTAACGTCAAGTGCGCGCAAAACCTGCTCGATGTCATGTTCGATGAGCGGGCCCCAGTCGGGATGATAGTAGGCTGAATTGACCAGGCCATCGATTCGCCCCCATTTGGCCAGCGCGGCTTCGGCGGCAGCCTTGCACTGGCTCATATCGGTGACGTCGAGTGGAACGGCAATCGCCTCCCCGCCCTGTTCGACGATTTCAGCCGCGATTGCCTCGATCGCGTCTTGCGATCGGGCGGTTACGACGACCTTTGCGCCTTCGCGCGCTGCGCCCCGGCAAGCGGCCTGTCCCATGCCGGGCCCTGCGCCGGTGATGATCACGACCTTGTCCTTGAGTATCATTGGTCTGTCCTTCCCAAAAATCCCGGGATTACCCCATTGCAGCGGTGCTTCCCTTCAGCCTCGCAAAGATGGTGCAGCCGACATTGGCGTTCGCCTCTGCTGCCCGGGAAAGGGGCGGCATGCCGACAACTGCCGTAATCGATTCGGCGCTGTGATACCGCATTATTGCTCTCGTGAACGCTTTTCTCTTGTCATTGCGTAGCGAATCGTGAAACTATCTACGCTTATCGTAAGTGGATGAACAGCGGACTTTTGCATGCAGTTCTTGCAGTGACACTGGACCAATGCATGAATTAGCGACGTTGGGGCAAGGCGATCCAAGTCACCTCACATCGGCCTCAAGCACGCTTGCCAGTCAGACTTGCATGGGAAATGGGAACAGATGATGAGTTTTGGTGGCTGGAAAGGCAAAGGCGGGGGACTGCGCTATGCCATCATCGGCGGCGGCATGGCCGGCATCCTCGCGGCCATAAAGCTCAAGGAGCGCGGTGAAACCAATTTCACCCTGTTTGAGAAGGCCGACAGTCTCGGCGGCACCTGGCGCGAAAACCGCTATCCAGGCCTCACCTGCGATGTGCCTGCCCACGCCTATACCTACAGCTTCGCGCCCCATGCCGACTGGAGTGCCTATTACGCCGGTGGCCCCGAGGTAAAAGCCTATTTCGAGAAGGTGGCTGCTGATTACGCTATCATGCCCTACGTGCGGTTTGGTGCCGAGATCGACGATTGCCGGTTCGATGATAAAAGCTCGCAGTGGACCGTAACCCTGGCAAACGGCGAAGCCTTTGTGGTGGATGTCATTATAGCCGCATCGGGCGTGCTGCATCATCCCAACATTCCCGCCATCCCGGGTCTCGACACCTTTGCCGGCAAGACGTTTCATTCCGCGCGCTGGGATGATAGCGCCGTGCTTGACGGAACCCGGGTTGGCATTGTCGGTTGCGGTTCTACAGGCATCCAGATCCTGACGGCCCTGTGTGATCGTTCTGAAAAGGTCGTTGCATTCCAGCGTTCGCCGCAATGGATAATGCCGGTCCCGCAATTCGAATATACCGAAGAACAGCGCGAGGCCTTCCGCAAGGATGTGGCCCTGATCGATGAAATCCGGAATGATCCGCGATATTGGGATAACATCATCCGGTTCACCAAGGGCATCACCGATATAAACGGTCCAGAGATGGCGGCGATCGAGGATACCTGCCGCCAAAATCTCGAAGACAGCGTCAAGGACCCGGACTTGCGCGAAAAGCTTCGGCCCAATTATCGCGCGGCCTGCAAGCGGCTGATCTACAGTTGGCAATATTATGACTGCGTGCAGCGGCCATCGGTCTATGTCGAGACGGGCTCGATCGAGCAAGTCGAGCCTGAAGGTGTGCGGATGAAGGACGGCACCTTCCATCCGCTAGATGTGTTGGTCCTGGCGACCGGCTTTAGGGCAGACAGATTCATCCGCCCGACCACGGTTACCGGCCGGGAGGGAGTTTCACTCGACGATTTCTGGTCGGTCCGTCCGTCTGCGCACTACGCAGTGGCGATGCCCTCGTTTCCTAATCTGTTCCTGCTCAACGGGCCGACCGGACCTGTCGGCAACTTTTCACTCATCGATATTGCTGAGCGGCAGTGGGTCTATATTGACCAGCTGCTTGAAACGATCCGTGCGGGCAGGGGCAAGGTCGTGGAGCCAACTCACGAAGCCTTTGAGGCTTACGAGGCGCGCCGGATTGCCGCTGCGAAGACCACAATCTTCGGTTCCGGTTGTACCAGCTGGTACCTCGACAAAACCGGAGTGCCTTCAAGCTGGCCCTGGGGCTACCAGGATTTTGCCGACGCCATGGCTGCGCCCGTCATGAGCGAATTCAGTTTTCGAAACTGAATGCAAAGTGGTCGAAGGAAGTGACTCCCAGAATCTGGCCAACATGGATTTTCCCGCACTGCTCCACCTAATTCACTAACAATAGCTAGCGTTGGTTCAGCCAGAGTAGAGTTCGACTTTCTTGATCTCCCAGCCTAAAGGTCTGGCTATGGGTAGTGTGCACAAGTTCAAGCGTCCGCCAAAGAACGAACAACAATTCCGAGGCTATCGGCCGCAGACGCCGAACGGCGCTGGTAGCGGAAAGTTGGCGCGCTGGCGGCTGCGTGCCTGGCAGAAGAGCGTTATCGCCTGGTCGGCGTTGCTCCTTGTGGCGGCGGGGATTTGGGCCTTGGGCAGATTGTTCGGCATGGCCTGAAAGCGACTGCTCCGGCCCCTAAGCCGGTTGCTCGTCATCCGCGATCCAGTCACTGAGGTCAGAGGCTTCTCCCAGCAGTGCCAGGCCATGGGCGATTGAGGTCAACTCGTTGCCGCTGGCGATCTTGCCTGGCCCAAAGCGCCGTTCGAACACCCGGCGCACGGCAGGGATCAGCGACGAACCGCCAGTCAGAAAGACCTGATCGATCTGGCTGGCATCCAGAGTGGCGTTGGCGAGCGCGGCCTCGAGAGTTTCGCCAATCCGCCTCAGGTCTGGCGCTATCCAGCTTTCAAAATCGCTGCGGCTGACCTCGGCATCGATCAGGAGTCCGGGGCCTTCGAAGTGGAATTGGCCATGGGTCTCGCTTGATAACTCGCGCTTAAGCTGCCCCACGGTTTCATACAGCGCATAGCCCAGCTCGTTTTCGACGACCGCGATCATTCGGGCGATTGCGGTGGGATCGGTCGCGCTGCGTTGCAGCTGTGCCAATTGCCCGAGCGTCCGCCGGTTGCGCATCAGGGCCAGCCGCGACCAATCGCCGAATTCGGCAAAATGCCCCGCTGGAATATCCAGCACCTTGCCGAAGGAACTGTAAGTGCCGCCCTTGCCCAGCAGGGGCAGCACCAGTTGATCCATGATGCGGCTGTCGAACCGGTCACCTGCTATGCCGATACCGGCCGAGCCAAGCGGCACGCAGCGCCGGGCAGCGCCTGGCGGGCCGACTCGTACGATCGAAAAATCGCTGGTTCCGCCGCCGAAATCCGCCACCAGAAGCGTGGCCGGATCTGACAGGCCGGAGGCAAAGCCATAGGCCGCGCCAAGTGGCTCGTAGACATAGTGAATTTCCCGGCCGAGCAGCGCAAACATGGCGTCGTACCGCTTTCGCGCCAGCGCCGGATCGGGCTGCGCGCCGACATAGCGCACGGGCCGCCCCACCAGGATACGCTCGGGCAGATTGTGCAAGGCCGCTTCGCCGTGGACCAGCAGATGCTTCAGGAAGACCTGCCCCAACTCCTCAAAACGCAGCCGCTTTTCGAACAGGTTGGCATGCTCAAAAGAGGCACTTGCGGCGACTGATTTGAAGCTCTGCAGAAACCGCGAGCCTTGGGGACAATCCAGGAACTCGGCGATCGCCCAGGGGCCTGCTTCGTGTGCCAGGCCGCCTGGAACAGCCTCTTCCTGCCAGAAGCACAGAGCCGACCGGAAGACCGAGCTGGAGCCGCCGGGTGCGTTAAAATCGACCAGTTGGGCATGGCCATCGCCCGATGCCCGGGCCACTACCGAATTGGTCGTGCCAAAGTCGATGCCGACAGCGCGTGCGGCGGGAGTGCTGGCCGGCATGGGGCGGGTGTCCTCGTTGAAACCGGAAGCGGTCGGCGCCTATGGCAGCGCGACCACGGCCCGGCAATCGATTTGACCGTCGCCCCCGCAGTAAACGCAGCTCAGTTCAGACATGCAGCGTCAGAAACGCCGATGCAGCGATTGATAGGCAATCCGGGGATTGACGGACACGCGGCCGCAGATAACAGCGTCGCCCGCAGCAACGAAGGGAAGTCCAATGACCGCGTCAGTCACAATGCAGGATCCGCATGACCACTTCGCACATTGCGTCCAGGTGTTTGGCGGTATCCCGGCGACTTCGCGGCGCCTCGGAATAGACGAGCGGGCCATCCGGCGTTTTATCAACGGTGAGCGGCCGATCAGCGATGGGCTGCTGGAAGACACCGCAAAAGCATTGGGGCTCCTTATTGCCGAAGCAACAGCGGCTGAGGGACACATCGCTGCGGCTATTGGCATTAGGTGACGGACTTCAAATTCGGGTCACAAGCGCCAGGCCGCATCCGCCCGCAGATGCCGTCCGAGATTGCGGCGGCTCCACATATTTAACAGCGAAATAGTGACCTTCAGCTGCACGCGTGCGGTCTCATGTCTCGTGAAGATCGGATCAAAGCGGTCGGCGGCGGCTTGTGGATCGGGCACTTCGCGCAGGATGGCCGGCGGAGCAGTCGTCATGTGCAAGGCCGACATCATCACATGCATTTCCAGATGCTGTGCGAGTGAGCTGCGATCAAGCATTGGCCCGCCAGCGCGCCCGTATTCGGCGACGAAGAAATCGAGCAAGTGATCAAGATGCTGATCGTGCGTTTCAGGCTCCGCCGCGCCGATGCAGCCCCAGATCGATGCAGCCACCGACATCTGCCCGACGCTGCCCCAATCGATCAGCCCGGACCTGAGCGCGCCGTCTGGCTCTCGCCAGAACCAGGCATTATCGATGTTCGCGTTCATGTGACACAGCGCGATCATGTCAGGTCGCCCATGCAGGAAGCGCAAGATGTCCTGCTGCTGTTCGGCCACCAGAGGTGCGTCGGAACAGAAGGCTTCGAGGAAGGCCTCGTCCGCGATGTGCGCAGGAAACAGATGCGGATATTGCAGGATGAATTCGGCGAGGCGGTTGATCCGCTTGATCAGCAGCGCTGCCTCGACACGCGGGCGGCGCGCGATGAGCGTATCGGGATCAAACGGGAAATCGCGCTCCACCGCTGCGCCGAGGCGGCCTGACCTGTGCACACCCGACAGCCGCGCCAGATTGGCGATCAGCGCGCTGTAATGCGCAAGCGGATCGGGCAGCACGTGGTCCATGCATTTCGCGTGATGCGGCTCGATGGTGCCACGGCCGTAAGCAATGCGTTCGGTGATGATGATGCCGGTGAGCGTGTCTTGCTGGATATCGGCAAAGTAGCATTTGGGCACGGGAACCGGAAAATCCGGATCGCGCGACAGGTTCGCCAGCCGCACTTCGGGAGGCATGTGATAGCTGCCGCTATCGCGCACCTTGTCGTGGAAGTTGCGCGAGAACTTCACGAACAGATCGTGCGAAAGGCCTGGCGCATCGCGTTCATAAACAACCGAAAGCAGCGCCTTGACGCCAGTGCCGCCCAGCATCCATTCGTCTAGGCCAGTGATCTGGGTGACGCTGTTATCATGTGCGAGCGCGCCGCTTGCGCGAAAGGCACGCGTGAGGAATTCCGGCCCTGCACCTTTCAGCGCTTCGGGATGGGCGGGGAAATCGAAGCCGAATATATCGCCCCGCGCCCAGTGCGTGATCGTCGTTTCTGTCATGGCGCGCGGCTAGCAGGATAAGGCGCGCGCACAAGTGAGCTTGTGGCAGACATCAGACTGTAGATTGCGCCAGCGAGTGTCTGGTGACTTGCGGAGTTTCCGGTTAGCGCCCCACCCATGACCATCATTGCAACGATCATGAACACGGCGACCGGCCGCCCCATCCAGAAGATGACATTCAACCGGATGCCCAAGCCTTGGGCGAGCTTCAATCTCGAGACGGGGGAGCTGGTGGTTGCCGAACGCATTGATGTGGGCAGGCCTGCGCCGGGAAAGTTCGCCGCGCCGGTCGATATCTGGGTGAAACTGAAAGTGCCGGACTGAATTGGCGGAGAGGCTCATGGAATCTCCCGATCTTGCCATCCGTCTGCGCCGCGCCGCGTTCAATCGCGCCATCGCGGAGGCTGAGCTTGCGGCGATCGGTCAGTTCCTGACCATCAATGCCGTGCTGGTGGCCGGGACGGATAGCGCGATTCTATCGGGTCGCAAGGCGCAGTTGCTGACGTGGAAGCACGAATTCGCGAGTGCCGATCGCACAATCTATGTGCGGCTTCCCGAAAGAATCGAGATTTCGCCGATAGGGCCCATGGTGATGGAATACGGCAAATGGCATGGCGCCACGCTGTCCGGGATCGATCTTGCATCGGGGACCTATGTCGCAAAATGGCGAAAAGCGGGCGGGGAGTGGATGATCGAAGCCGAGATCTATCTCACTTTGGCCTGACGCGACGACACATTCATTTGTGCCGACGAGCCTGACTGTTCCCGGCTTCGTACCTTTCAGGTAACATCAATTCAGATGGAGAGGCCCAGGATGCGCCGAAGGCTGAAACTCTTTTTTGATGGTGGCTGCCGTCCCAATCCCGGGCGCATCGAGGCCGCTGTAGTGGTGCGTGGCGTGGCGCATATGTTCGACGATCTGGGGCATGGCACCAACAGCGACGCCGAGTGGCTGGCGCTGCTTAGCGCGCTGGAATTGGCGCAATCGCTGGACCTTGGCGATGTCGTATTCATGGGCGATGCGGCCGAGGTGATCCAGCAGGCCAACAGCGCCTTGAGCACCGGTTGCGCCAAACACGCCCATGATGCCGCATTCCTGACCTTGGTTGCCGGGACGCCGGAGGTGCGGATCCGCTGGATCAAGCGCGAGCAAAATCTTGCAGGCATCGCTCTTGCCGCCCGGCACCCACGTTAGCGGTTCTGTTCTTTGCACCCACAAGCCGCTTCCGGCATTTGGACCTCTATCCGATCTCATGGCAGACTTGCGAAGAAGCTGTTACGCGCCCGGGCGCAATCGGTTCAGGAATTCGGGAAATAAAGGCGATGATACAACCAGGTGCGACGTTCAGGGATAATCTTCAGCAATTGCCGCCCGTCGATGGCGTCCAGCGCATAGATCTCGTCAACGCGAATGGCGCTGTGGTCGCCAACATCGAGAATCAGCCGGGCAAGCAAGGCTCGCTGGCCGTCTACCAATACCTGAAGCAGGCCTTTGGCACTCTGGATGCAAAGGCGGCCGAACACGGCTTGCTGGTGTTTGCCGAGCATACCGTGGATGCCCGCAACCGCCCCGGCGCGCATCCGAATGTCGATCGACTGCTGGCGATTGCGGCTGGCGGTAATCCGCTATCAATCGAAGTCGTGGACGAATGCCGCTGACTTGCTGCTGAAAGCTTCCCGGCCAAGCTGGCACCATAAGACAGGTGACCGGCGCAAATCCCGATATTCCTGCTTTCAGGTGAAGAGATGGCAGGCAACTTGCCGGTCGGGCTGGCCAGCCAGAGGCAGGAGAAGTGGAGTTTGGACCCGGCATTGTTCCATCACATGGGGGCAGCGTGCGGCAAACCGGCACCCTGGGCCAATGTCGACAGGTGAAGGGATCTCGCCTGTAATCGTGGTGGATTTGCGGCTGCGCTCCAGATTGGGATCAGGTTCCGGATTTGAGGCTATCAGAATCTGCGTATAGGGATGCTTCGGTTCAAAGAACACATCCTGCGCCGGCCCGATCTCTGCCATCGCTCCCAGATACATCACTGCCATACGGTCACTGATATAGCGCACCATCGACAGGTCATGGGCAATGAACAGCAAGGTCAGACCCATCGATGCCTTTAGCTCTTCGAGCAGGTTCACCACTTGCGCCTGGACTGAAACATCGAGCGCGGAAATTGGCTCGTCGCAAACGACAAATTCAGGCTCAAGGATCAGAGCCCGCGCAATACCGATCCGCTGGCGCTGGCCACCGGAAAACTCATGCGGGTAGCGCGACATGTAATCCGGCTCGAGACCGACCCGGCTAAGCCAGCTGGCCACGCGATCGCGCAAGTCGCTTGCCGAAAGATCGCTGTGCAGTTTCAGACCTTCGCCGACAATCTCGCCGACTGTCATGCGCGGGTTGAGCGAGGAGTAGGGGTCCTGGAAAATCATCTGCATGACTTTCGCCTGACGCCGGAAATCCGCCGCTTCATACTGCTGGGGCAGGGTTTTACCGCGATAGGTCACGGTGCCGCTGGTCTTGGCCAGCAAGCCGATCAGCGTCTTGCCGAATGTCGTCTTGCCCGAGCCCGATTCCCCGACCAGCCCAACGATCTCGCGTTCGTGGATGGTCAGGTCGACCCCGTCGACCGCATGGACCTTCCGTCCTTTCGGCAAAGGGAAAAACTTCGTGAGATTTTCCGATACGACGAGAGGCGGGGAGGCGGTCAAGACTTCTTCTCCGGGGGGGCAGCCGCAGCGGCGATCATGCTTGCGCCGCCCGCAGCCTTTTCGTGGTGCAGCCAGCATTTGCCATAGTGATCCGCGCCCACCACGAAAGGCGCAGGCTCATGGGTGCTGCAAATTCGCATCGCATGGGGGCATCGGGCGGCATAGGCGCAGCCAGCGGGCGGTGAGAACAGGTCTGGCGGGCTGCCTTCGATCGGCAGCAGGCGGTGCTCGGCATCGGGATTGTTGCTGGGCATCGCTGCCCTGAGGCCGACGGTATAGGGGTGCGCGGGACGATAGAAAATATCGTCGACGCTGCCCCGTTCGACAATCTGCCCGGCATACATGACCGCCACTTCATCCGCCATGCGGGCCACGACGCCAAGATCATGCGTAATCAGGATTATGGCAGTGCCGTGCTCACGCTGAAGATCGCCCAGCAGATCGAGAACCTGCGCCTGGATCGTCACGTCCAGCGCGGTGGTCGGCTCGTCCGCGATCAGGATCGCCGGCTCGCAAGCAATCGCCATGGCAATCATCGCGCGTTGCAGCATCCCGCCGGAGAATTCGAAAGGATATTGCTTCGCCCGCTGCGCCGCCTCGGGAATTCTGGCCATGTCGAGCAATTCGATAGCGCGGGCAAAAGCCTTTTTGCGGCTCCACCCCAGATGGACTTCCAGCGTTTCCGCGATCTGTCGGCCAATCGTCATCGTCGGATTGAGCGAAGTCATCGGGTCCTGGAAGATCATGCCGATCTCTCTGCCGCGAAAGTCCAGACCATCAATCTGCGAGGTGCCCAGGATATTGCGCCCGCGCAATTCCGCTGTGCCCGATTTCAACCGGCCCGGCGGCATCGGCACCAGGCCCATCAGCGCCTGTACCGTTACCGACTTGCCGCAGCCTGATTCGCCGACAATGGCGAGCGTCTTGCCGGCTTCCACGCTGAAGCTGACTCCGCGTACCGCTTGCACAGTGCCGCCATAGGTTTCGAACTCGACCTGCAGATTCTCTACTGTGAGCAGGGGCGGCTGTTTGGCCGGTGGCGCGGGGGCGGTCATTCGCGTGACCTCAGCTTGGCATCAAGCGCATCGCGCAATCCGTCGCCGAGCAGGTTGAAGGCCAGCACCGTGATGCTGATCAACAGGGCGGGGAAGAACAGTTCATGCGGGTGGGTAAGCATCGACTTGATCCCGTCATTGCTCATGCTGCCCCACGAAGCGGTTGGTGCGGCGACCCCCATGCCGATAAAGGATAGAAAAGCCTCGGTGAAGATCGCGCTGGGAATGGCGAAAGTCAGCGTGACAAGAATGACCCCCATGGTGTTCGGAATCATGTGGCGCATCACCAGATAACCGGTCCGCGCGCCCAGCAGGCGGGCGGCGTTGACATAGGCCTCTTCGCGCACCTGCAGGATCTGGCCGCGCACCAGCCGGGCCGTGCCGGGCCACAGCAGGATCACCATAGCCACGATCAGCGGGAAAATTCCGCTCTCACCCGGGCCGATGCCAAAAGCGATCTTGAACAGAATCATGAACAGCAGAAACGGCAGGGCGACCACGAAATCGGCGAACCGCATCATTATCTGGTCTGCCCGTCCGCCGATAAAACCCGCCATGCTGCCGTAAACGACCCCGATCAATACGAAGAGCAACGGGGCAACGATCCCGATGAACAGCGAAACCTGAGCACCCTGCATCAGCCGGGCCAGCATGTCGCGGCCGAGGTAATCGGTCCCCAGCGGATGAAACGGCAGCTTGATCATGGTGCCCAGTTCAGGCGTCTTGCGGCCTTCGAGCAGCCGTCTGTCGGCGGCTTGCTGCAGCGTTATTGCATTCACGATTTCGACCCGCAAAGTTTTGGATCCGGGTCCCTGATTGCCACCTGCGTCCAAAGGCACGACCGAGTAAAAGGAGATACCCGGCTGCAGATCGAGCATGTCTTCGAACCGGGTAATGTCGCCGGAACCGGTCGGCCCGAGTGGTAGCCCGAAGGTGGCTTTGCCTTTGGGCTCCACGATATTGCGGTAAACCATGTAATCGGCGGCACCCGGTATGGGCTGCCAGGCAAGGCGCACTTGCTGGGTTGTTGCCCGGCCTACCAGTTGAAGGCCCGCAGCTGTTCCTGGCGGGACGTCGGACGCGGCCCAGGGACTATGCGGCGCAACAAGGATTGCAGACCGTTCGGCACCCGGCGCGCTGCTGATCTGGAGCAGATCCTGCTCGGCAGGGTTGACCCGCCAGACTTGCGGGCCAAGCGCGGTAAACAGCAACAAGCCGATAATGATCCAAAGCGACAGACTCGCGCGCTTGTTGGCCTTCAGACGTATCCACGCATCCTGCCAGTAAGACAGCGAAGGCCGCGTCAGCGCCTGGACGCGCAATTCGCTGCGGATTGGCTCGAAAGCGCCTTGCTGCAGGGCCGGATCGGCCAGTGTGGTCTGAGCGGCCAGTGTGCTCTGAACAGATTGAGTGGTCCCTGTCATCGGTCAGCTCACCCTGACCCGGGGGTCGATCAGTCCGTAAAGCAGGTCGACGAGGATCACCATCAGCACAAGGAAAGCGCCGAAAAAGACGGTGGTGCCCATGATGACGGTATAATCGAGCTGCTGCACGGCCTGGACAAAATACCGCCCCAGCCCCGGAATTGCGAAGACGAGTTCGACCACGAAGCTGCCCGTTGTAATACCCGCAATCGATGGGCCGAGGACAGTGACGAGCGGAAGGATGGCGTTGCGCATTTCGTGCTGGAGAAAGATGCGCGTCTGCGGCAGTCCCTTGGCATTGGCCGTACGGATATAGTCGGAATTGATGATCTCCAGCATCGAACTGCGCATCAGCCGGGTGAGGTAGGCCATAGTCCCCAGACCCAGCACCAGCGATGGCAGCAGCATGTGGGATACGGTCCCCCAGCCAGCGACAGGCAAGATCGAGATGCCGAGCAGGGCGTTGATCTTCACGACCATCAGCTGGCTGAAGGCCGCGAAGACGAAGCTTGGCACGGAAATTCCAAGGATCACCGCCAGCATGATGACGGTGTCGGGCCACTTGTTCCGGTTGAGAGCCGTCAATGCTCCAAACAATGCGCCGCCCAGCGCGGCAAATACCACGGCCATGATACCGAGCGTTGCCGAGACGGGGAAATGTTCGCGAATGATATCGTTCACTTCACGGTTTTTCTGAGTGAACGAAATGCCCAGATCGCCGCGGGCAAGGTTGCCCATATAGATGAGATACTGCTCGCCGACCGGCTTGTTGAGGCCATACTTCCTTTCAAGGTTCTGCCGGATCTCCACATTCATGGCTTTCGCGCCGCTTAGCGGATTGCCCGGCACCGCATGCATGGCAAGAAATGTCGCCGTGGCGATGAACCATACGGTGATCAGGCCCTGAATCAGCCGTTTGATGGTGTATGAGAGCATGCCTGAAGCCTACTCCTTCGCAATTTTAACGTAAGTGAAATCAGGATCGGCGCCAAACACGCGTCGCACGACGCCGGAGATCTGCGGATCCACGGCAAATAGCAATGCGCGTTCGTATTCTGGCAGGACAACCGCATCGTCGAAGATGATCTGCTGCATCCGGCCAAAGGCGTCCATGCGAACCTTCCGGTCGTTCGAATTCTGAGCAATGCGCACCTGCTCGTCATAAGCGGGATTGCTGTATTGCCCTCGGTTGTTGACATTGCCCGTCAAGAACAAGTCCCCGAAAGTCAGCGGGTCGGCATAGTCCGGGCCCCAGCCGGCCATAACCAAGTCGAAATCGCCCGCCAGCATCTTGGCCAGCCGCTGTTTGAAGATCTGGCTGTCAATCCGCACGTCGAGGTCAAGCTGGCGCTTCAGCATGTCCTGATAATATTCGGCAACCCGCCCGGATATCGGGTCGTCCCCGGCCAACAGCATGATTGGCGGGATTTTTGACAGCCCCAGCTCCTGCTTGGCACGGGCGAGGTAGGCGCGCGCGCGGGCTGTGTCAGGCGTATATTCCGGCGCTGGATATTCCTTGCGGAACTTGTCGTTCACGCCGTCGAGCCAGATCGGGAAAACCGATTTGCCCGGCAGATATCCCGGCTGCTTGATCACCTTGTTGACCTCGACCGAGGAGTCCAGCGCATACTGGATGGCCTTGCGGAAATTCCGGTTTCGCGAAAGCCGGTCGCGGCGATGGTTGAACTCAACGTAAAAGACACCGCCATCGCGGAAGCTGCGGATATTCCAGCCAAGCAACTGCGCTTCTTCGAGATTTTGCTGCGCAAGCCCTGCCTGAGCGATCCGGCGATCACGAAACAGATTTACCCGGGCGCTGGGATCGCTGGTGAAATAGGGGATATCGATCACATTGATGGCGATCCGCCGGGCATCCCAATAGGCCGGGTTCTTTTCGAAGCGGATGTGTGCCCCGTGGACCCATTGGACCATTTTGAACGGGCCATTGTAGAGCAGCATATCTGCGCCAGAGGCATAGCGGCCATGGGTGGCCTTGTAGAAATCCTCGCGAATGGGAAAGAACACGTTGAAGGCCATCAAGCGGTCGAAATAGGGCACCGGCTTGGCAAACTGAACCTTCAGCATCCGATCGCCGACTGCCTGAACGCCCAGCGCTTCGGGCGGCAATTTGCCGGCGGTTATGTCATCCGCATTCCGGATCGCGTTCATGATGTTGGCGTATTCCGATGCGCTCGCCGGGTCGACGGTCTTGCGCCAGGCAAACACGAAGTCATGCGCGGTGACCGGCTTGCCGTCGCTCCACCGGGCATCCGGGCGCAGCCAGAAGGTTGCCCCGTCGGCGCGAATTTCCCACTTTTCCGCCACGCCTGGCGCCAACTGGTTGTTTTCATCCAGCCGCAGCAGCCCTTCCATCACATGGCCCAGCACAAAGCTGCTGATCTGGTCGGCTGTCAGGCTGCTATCTAGATTGGGCGGCTCATCCGTCAGCGTTACCGTGATCGTTTTCGTTGCAAAATCTGCACCGGGCTTGGCCTTTGTCGATCCGGACAACAGCGAAAGGCCAAACATCAACAGCGTGACGAGGATAATGGCCGCCAGCGCCAGTGCCAGCAATTGCTGCCCGGGTGTCCTGACAAATCGACGGGAGCTTGGAGGTGACGCGTTCAAGTTTGTTTCGATACCCGGTGTTTTTGCTGCAATCAAGCAACCCGCAGCTTTCGAACTGCATCCCGCATGTGGTCGCAGCGAGCGTTTATTGGCAAGCGAAAAATTGCGCACGACGCCGCATTCAGCACTCGCTGCGGCTGTGCTAGTGTGACGCGATGCGAGTCAAACTGAACGAAGCAGTGCCGGAGGACGGGCCTGACCTGATCCAGTCCAATCTGCAAAGCCGGGACCTGCACAGGCCCTGGGCGAGTCCATTTATTGATGAGCAAGGCTTTCAGCAGTGGCTGGAACTTGCCGGGGCCGAAAACTACGCCGGCATGGTCGCTCGCACGGTTGAAACGGGTGAGATCGTCGGCGTAGTGAACATAAGCCAGATATTCATGGGAGCATTCCAGAGCGGGTATCTCGGATATTATGGTTCGATTCACTGCGCGGGCAGGGGCCTGATGACCCAAGCCGTGCGAGCAGCCGTGCATTTTGCATTCGGGCAGCTTGGCCTTCACCGCCTGGAAGCCAACATTCAGCCGGATAATGTCAGGTCGATCCAGCTGGTTCGCAGGCTGGGCTTTCGCAAGGAAGGCTTTTCTCCGAAATACCTGAAGATAGACGGTCAGTGGCGCGACCATGAACGCTGGGCGATCCTGGCGGATGAATTTGGTGATGAACTACGCTAGCGACCCCGCAATCTGCCATGCGATAGTCATTGAAACCTCACCGCCAGCTGCAACAGACCTTTGTATGAACGGGCGGGCGTCTCAAAGAATGATCCGGTAGAGCAGTCCTTCATCTCCGCCAAAGACGTCATCCTTGATGAATGTGCTGACCAGGTTGCCACCAGCCCGCTCAATGCTGCGCTGTGATGCGATATTGTCGGGACTGGTGGTCAGGTCGATATGGGAGAGGCCCAGAGCGCGGGCATCGGGCAGCAGCGCCCGAATTGCCATTGCCGCATAGCCATTGCCGCGCTTGGCGGGGATGACTGCAAATCCGATATGGCCGAGCACATGGGAGGGCAGATCAGCCGTGCCTCTCTGCCAACGGAAGCCAATGCTTCCGCAAAAGTCGCCGTCCCAGAGCCAGCGTCGATAGCCCGGCAGGCGAGCCCGCGTCGTGCCGTCAGGCATCAGGATTGGGTCTCCCGATGCTTCCCGGTCTTCCAGAGACACGAGGAACGCGGCCGGATCATTGGCAATCCAGTCCAGCTCTCGCCGGGCGGTCGCCGCTCCGTTTACATTATCAGGCGATCAGCCACCCTCCAGCGCGGCCCGGTAAGCTGGCAGGTGTGAGAGACCGGGTACGACCAGGCAGAACGCGTCAGACATTGCACCATTTTGCGTTACTGCCGTGCAAGGTCAAGTCCATGCTGTGACTTGCGTCGGAGCATGCATTTCGAGCCGAAGCGAAAACCAATTGCGATTTGCGTGGAAGGGGCCTCGATTCAGGCCACGACCTCGCCGATCGATTTGCTCGTTTCCATGCTCTTTGAGCCCCACCGGTCGAGCGATACGCCCATGACCTGTTGCAGGGTCAGCCCGACCCGGCTGACCGGGGTGCCAGCGCCATCGACGTAGATCCCGGTCTTCATCCTGCCGCCGGCGCTGCCTGCGGTCATGATCGGGATATTGTCGATGGTATGGAACTTGGCGAATTCGGTTTCAGAGTGGGCCAGCACCAGGGTATTGTCGAGCAGAGTGCGGCTGCCTTCCTTGATGCCGTCAAGCGCGGCAACAAAGCCGACCCAGGCTTCCATGATCTTGGTAAGGAAATAGGTCGCGTTGGGCTGATAGCCGAGCCGGTTGTCGAGCACTTCCTCATGTGTCAGCTGATGATGCGTGATGGTCGAGCCGATCCGGGTCAGCGAGCTCGCGCCGTTGTTGAACATCATATTGAAGATGCGTGTCTGGTCGCAGGCCAGTGCCATGACCAGCAGCTGGGTCATCAGCTGGTGGTTGAGGATGACATGCTCGATCTCGGCATTGACCGGCAGATCGGCGACGCTGCGTGGCACGACGCAGCTCTGGAGTGGCTCGGGCTTGGTCAGCTGGACGTCGAGCTGGTTTTCCAGCTGGCGCACCGAGGTGTAATACTGGTCAAGCTTCTGCCGGTCGGCCGCGCCGACCGCGCGTTCGAGCGACTGGCGCTGTTCGGTCACTGCCGAAAGCACCGAGCGCCGCGCCATGACTTGCGGATCTGGCGTGAAGGTCGCGCTGTTGGGATCCTTGAAGCCGGTGCCGAAGATGCGGGTATAGAGCGCCGAGGCTGAAACTTCGGACGGGTTGAGATTGCCGCCGCCGCGTCCCGACAGCGAATTGCGCGGATCGCCAGAGCTGGACATTTCGAGGCTGCGAAAGCGGGTGCGGGTGCCGATCAGATCGCCGATCGTCACGTCGAAGCTTTCGCCTGGCAGGCCGCGCTCGGCGGTCAGCGCGCGGCCGGTGCGGATCGCAGGGCCGCCGCTGGCATGGGGCAGGTTGGGCGCGCCATCCAATGGTACGTTGAAATTGCCATAGACGTTGATCTTGTTCTGATAGTCCTTGATCGGCGCCAGTTCGGGCTTGAGATCGTAACCCGGCCCGACCTTGCTGGGGAACCAGCGATTGGGATTGACGCCTAGGCCCCAGAACCAGGTGCCGAAGCGCACAGGAACCGCCGCGACGCCCCCTGTTGCTGTCGGCGCTGCCATGGCCTCGCCATTGCCGTCGAGGAATGCATCGAGCAGTGGTACGCCGACCGCAACCGCCGCGCCGTTGACTACGCCCCTGAGAGCCGTTCTGCGGGAAATTTCGTATCCCATGCTACTATCTCCTTTGACCAGCATAGCTGATCTTGGTTGCGCCCTGATCGAGTGGGGCTGCCTTCACTTGCCAGGTTGCCGGCATGGTCGCGACCTTGAGGAACAAGGCGCGGATGCCATAGCCGCTGGCGGCGAATTGCTTGTCTAGTGCTTCGACCCACGGCGAGACGTCCTCGCTGCCGAGGCCAGTGGCATATTGCAGCGCGCGCGAAGAGACGCACTGCGTTGTGTCAGGGCTGGAAGCAAGCGTCTTGCCGAGGCCGTCCGCGCCTTCGAAGTGCATCCCGTCGAGGATCCCGCTGGAATCGATCGGCGTGTCGTTCTCGGCGGCGCGGAAGGCGCCGATGCCGTCGAAGCGTTCGAGGCTGAGCCCGACCGGATCAGTGATCTTGTGGCACCCGGCGCAAACCTCGTCAGTGCTGTGCGCGGTCAAGCGGCTACGCGCGGTGGGGGTTGCCTTGTTGTGCACGTCCTGCACTGCCGTGAAATTGACGTTGCCCGGCGGATTGGGCACCGGCTGGCACATCAGCAATTCGCGGATCGCGCGGCCACGCAGGGTCGGCGAGCTGCGGCCCGAATGCGAATAGATCGAAAGAAAACCCGCCTGGCCGAGCAGGCCGGCGCGGTCGTCTCCGGCTGCGAACTGATAGGGCTCCCAGCCCGCCGACTTGTGCACTGGCACCTGATAGAGCGGCCCGAGCGAGCGGGTCATGAAGGTGTTGGGGGTGGTGAACAGCGCCCGGTAATCGCCGCCCTTGCCCAACAGATGCGCGGTGATCGTGCGCAGCGTCTGTTCGGGCAGGGCCTTGGCGACATCCTGGTTGAAATAGGGATAGATCACCGGATCCTTGGCCAGCTCGTCGAACTTTTCGAACAGCAGCATGTCGGAAAAGAAGGCGCGCAGGCCCTGTTCGAAGCGCGGCGAATTGACCATCCTGCCCGCGATCACTGCCAGCGCGGCATCATCGGTCAGCTTGCCCTGCTGCGCGGCCTGCAGCAGCGCCTCGTTCGGGGTCGAATTCCACAGCATGAAGCCGAGCCTGGTGGCGCGGGTATAGTTATCGAGCCGCAAGGCACCCGGGTTGGCCGGATCGGGCTCGGCAGTCTCCACAACGTAGAGGAAATTGGGAGAATCGAGCATCGCCGACAGCGACAGCTCAAGCCCCTTGTAGAATGATCCGGTCTGCCCGGCGGAATCGCCCGCCAGCTTGACATAGAAATCACGCTCGCCGGCACTCAACGGGCGGCGGAACAGCAGGCGGCCCAGCGGCGCCAGCACCTTGCCCGCGCAATCCGCATCAGCCTTGGTGGCATCGGCAGGCTGGCATTCGGCGAACTGGCTGCGCCGCGATTCATCAAACACCTGGGCGGCAACGCCACGCGCCATCGCGTCGAATTGCTCAAGCCCGGCCGGTGAAATGCTCGCCTCGCGTGCGCCGCTGGCGATCAGCTCGTGCGCCGGCCGCACCACCGGCTCGAAGCGGCCGGCAACGCGAACATCCGGCCCGAAGATGTCGGCGATCGTATTGCGATACTGCGCCTCGGTGATCCGCCGCATGGCGACAATCTGGAATTGCGGGGCCAAGGCCGCCTGCGCCGAGGGGGCAGGGGAGGCGATGCTTGGGGGTGTATCGACCGCGCCAACGCCAGCCGCCAGTGCGGATGCGGCGGCAAAGCCAAGGGTAGCCAGTTTCAAAAGTTTAACGCGCTTCATCGTGCTGCGGTCCTCTGCCCGGTGGGGACGTCATTTACAAAGGCGGGTACGGCGCTCATCTGTTCGGCTGACGAAACGCCGCTGCACTGGCCGGTTTTTGGATCGCGGATCCCGTCGGCCAGCTTCTTCAAGGTGGCATGGTAGGCTGCGCAATCGATGCCGGCGACCAGCGCCGTGCCAGCGCCACCTAGTGCCATTGCCTGATAAACATCGAAGATCGGCCTGTAACCGCCAACCAGACCTCGCAAGGTGCCGTCGGGCTGGAAAGCGAGTTGCAGCCGTCCCTGGCGCATTTCCCATTTGGAGCGCGCCCCCCGGATGTCGCGCGCGCCGCCCTGGCCCCAGGTTTCGGTCAGCACGATGTCCTGCGGCCGGGTGGTCAGCACCCCGTTCACGATCCTGCCGCGCAGCACATTGCGATAGCGCGGCGCCGTGTTGTTGATTGTGAAGCTGACCCCGGAAAGGAAATTGCCGTTGGTGTCGACATTAGGCCGGTCCGAGGTGTTGGCATAGACAACCTCGACGTCATTGTCGTTTTGCAGGCTGTCGACGCCGCGCAGCAGCAGCACCTGCGTCCATTCGCCCGACGAGTGGAACTGCTTTGAACCCCGGGTGATGTCGCCGCCCGATCCATCGACACCGCGCCATTCAAGGGTGCAGCCCATGGCGCGATATACCTGGTTGTCGATGCCCTTTTCGCCGGTCGGGCTGCTGAAATTCTCATGCGTGCAAGTGCTGTTCGGCGCGGCGTCCTCATCGAGATTGAGCCCGAACGCATAAGGGCTCTGGACAGTCCTGATCAGCGGGTGATCGAATATATCAGGCTGCGAGCAGATATTGGTGCCGTTCGCACCGAAGGCATAACTTTGCCAGCCCCGCTCGAATTCCTGGATGTTTTCCTTCAGCTTAAGCCGAGCATGCTCTTCCGGCGGCAGTGTTTCGAGCCAGGCGTCGCGCAATCGGGGCACAGTGCCATTGGGGCAGGCATCCAGCCCTGGAACCACGGTCTGCGCCAGACTTGAGACAACGAAGCCCATCTCGCCATTGGCTGGCGGTCTGGGCAAGGTGCGGTCTGTCGCTTCGCCGACAGCAGGCGAGCCCAGCGGGCCGCTCGCGCCGGTCATCGGCCCAAGCGCCAGCAAGGCGGCGATGGCCGCCGAACACCGCGCAAGGCGCCTGTTGCCGGCGCTGCGCATCATCGCGCGGCGGTCCGCGTGGCTGTGTTCGGATCGTTGACGAAGGCGGGCAGGGCCTGGATGCGCACAGCACTTGAAACGCCAGTACATTTGCCGGTTTTGGGATCGCGGATGCCGTCGGCATATTTGCGCAGCGTGCTCAAGGTAGCCGCGCAATCGATACCGGCCACAACCGCCGAACCGATCCCGCCGAGCGCAGGCGACTGGATAACATCAAATACCGGACGATAGCCAGCCAGCATGCCGGTGGCGCTGCCATCGGGCTGGAAGGCGAGCCGCAACCGGGCGCTGCGGAAATCATACTTGGTGCGGTTGCCGCGGATGTCGCGGGCGCCGCCCTGGCCCCAGGTCTGGGTGAGTTTCACGTCGGTGGCATCGGTCGTCAGCACGCCATTCTCGATCCTGCCGCGCAGGACGTTGCGGTTCCTCGGCGGCTTGTCGCTGACCGAAAAGCTGGCACCGGGCAGGAACTTGCCCATCGAGTCCACCGTCGGCCGGTCTGGCGTATTGGCGTATATCACTTCGACATTGTCATCGCGAACCAGGCTGTTCACGCCGCGCAGCAGAATGACCTGGGTCCATTCGCCCGAGACCATGAACTGCCGCATGCCCACTTCCTGGTCGCCGGCAATGCCGTCGACGCCGCGCCATTCGAGGGTGCAGCCCATCACCCGGTATTCCTGGTTGTCGATGCCCTGATCGCCGGTGGGGGTCTGGAAGGTTTCATGTTCGCAGCTATCGGCACGGCCCCTGCCGCCGCCGTCGAGGTCCATGCCCCAGGCCATTTTGCTTTGCACGGTGCGCAGAGGTGTCCGGTTCTCGAACAGATCGGGCTGCGAGCAGATATTGGTGCCATTTGGCCCGATCACATCGGATTGCCAGCTGCGGGTGAGCTCTGTCTCGTTTTCCTTGAGCAGCAATCTGGTGCGCTCTTCTGGCGTTTGCCGGGCGAGATAGGCGTCGCGCAGTTTGGGCGTTGTGCCCTGGGGGCATGCGTCTGGGCCCTGGATCACTGGCTGGACGAAGTGCGTGACAACAAAACCCATTTCGCCATTGGCCGGCGGCGCAGGCAATTTGGCGAGGGCTGTTTCGCCCTCGGCTGGCGAGGCCAGCGGCTGTCTGCCGCCAGTCATCGGCCCGATCGCCAGCAGCGCGGCGAGAGTGGCGGTGGTGGTGGCAATCCGCATCATGGCGCGCTTCCTCATGGCCGCAGCACCGTGCCCGAAGCCGGGGCCTTGGCCGGGTTGTCTTCCTGGCTGATGAAGACCGGCTTGCCGCGCCAGGTCCATTGCGGATTGTCGCTGGCCAGACTGATCGCCCATTCGCCGAAGCCCCTGCCAGCCATCGGCGCAGCCAGCGGCACCCATCCAGCGCAATCGGTCGCGCAAGTTCCGGTGAACAGCACCCGCCCGCTCTTGTCGGTCAGCGCATAGGCGCCATCAACGAACTGGGTCGCAACACTGGAAGGCGCGGTCAGCTTGGGCACCGACGGCACGAATTTCAGTGAGTTCCAGGTGAAATTGTCAGCTCCGTCATAGGCGGTGCTGCCTGGCCTTTCGCTCTTGCGAGTATAGACCATGTGCCAGCCCTTGTAGACCCATTGCGGCCCCTGCGGACCCTGGATGATCGTCCAGTCCGGGGCGTTCGCCTGGGCGATGAAGCCGGGCGGCACTGCGTTGAAGCCACCGCGCACTGGCGCCGGAGCCGCGCCTGCTGCGGGAGCCGCTGCGCCCGGTGCCGCTGCCGGGCGGGCCGGCGCCTGACCGAACCCGCGCGGGAAGACGACGTTGGGCTTCGAACCGGGAGGGGCCAGCATCGGCAGCCATGTCTCGGCGCAGGGGCTCTGGCAATATTGCGCAGCATCAGAGCTCCAGCGCACCAGCGTGCGCATGTCCATGCCATAGAGCGTGTGCCCCTGGGCATCGGCATAGACCGGACCTTTGGCGGTCTGGCGGACAGCCACGCCTGGCGGATATTGATCGGTGGACGCCGCCGGAATCGGCAGATCGACCGGTTGGGCATGGGCAGGGACCACCGCAAGCGAAGCGGCCATGGCCAGCACGGCGATCATTGCAGGTAGGCGCTGCATCATAGCGTGATCGGCTCCTCTCACGAATCCGGTCCAGTGGTTTGCTGGTTATCTGTCCGGCAGATTAGTTCGTAATATGAATTAGTCAATCCGGCGGCGCATGGAGCCGGTGGATGGCGCGGTTCCCCGATCACCATCAGCGTGAGCCCAGCGCAAAGCGCATGGTGATGCCGAATTCGCGCGGATCAGTGGTGCTGATCCCGACATAGGGGCTAAGCACTGTCTGCGCGCCCGTCGCTGACTGGAAGCTGGTCCCCTGCTGCGCCGTGCCGCGGGTCAGCACGTTCTGGCCGTTGAACAGGTTTTTGCCATAGAACGAGACTTCCCAGCGCCCATCGGGTTTGCGCAGGCCCATATAGAGATTGAAGCGGGCATAGGAGCCGATGTCGTCGAACGCATTGTTCGGATCGTTCTCGGTGTTCCCGTTGTAGGAAAGCAGCCCGCGCGCAAAAGCTTCGGTCCCGCCGAAGGCCTTCTCGAGCGGCAGGTTATAGTCGAAATGCGCGACCCCGCTCCACACCGGTGAGAACGACGAGCGCGGGCTGCCGGTGCACAGCGCAAGGTGGTTGGTGGCATAGTTGGGGATGGCCTGGAGCTGCGCCACAGTCGGCGCCGCCGACAGCACGTCGGCAATGCCGTCGCCGTTGAGATCGTTGCACGGCAGAATGCCGTTTTTGATCCGCCCCAACGCATAGTTGAGATTGCCGCCGATATTGAAATGCGGCGTGACCTGGAATGAAGCTTCGGCCTCCACGCCGTGCACCCGCACAGTGGTTTCGGCGACGAAGTTGAATGCTGCGCCGCCGGCGCTGACAGCGGGCAACTGATTGACGCCGGACTGGGTGAACGACAGATAGTAGATCGTCGAATTCGGGTGGAACGGATAGTTTTCGTAGTCCTGCTGATAGGCGGAAATGTTAAAGCGGGCGCGGTTGTTAAGGAAATTGGTCTTGATGCCGATTTCATAGCTCTTCGAGGTTTCCGGCCCCTGGTGGGTCATATCGAATTCGCGCTGTGACTGGTTGACGCTGAAATCGCCGACCGCAACCCCGCCCGGGCGCCACGATGTGCCGAAGCTGGCATAGGCCAGGATGTTCGGGCTGAAGCGATGTTTCAGCGAAGCGTTGTAGATCCATTTCTCATAGGAATCGGTGTAGTTCGCAGCCGGGTTGAACACCCCGTTGATGCTCAGCAGGTGGTCGCTGCTATAGCTGATGTGTCGCGCGCCGGCCGAAAGTTCGGTCGAATCGCCGATGTGGGCAATGACATTGCCGAAATAGCTCTTCTCCACCGAACTGCTGCCCTGGCTGATTGGCGTCACGATCAGGCTGATGGGCCTGCCGGGAATGTTCAGGATCGTGTTGTTGGCCAGCGAAGTGCCTTTGCCGCTGGTCGGCATCGAATCGAGCTTGTTGTAGAAATAGCCCAGCACATAGTCGAACATGTCGGCGACGCGATCGTCGTTCTGCAGGCGGATTTCATGCGTTCGCGCGGTGCTGTCCGTCTTCGTTCTGCCCGTGATCGACAGCGCCGGGAAGATAACCGCGCCGTCCGCATCGGCGCCAATCGAGAGCAGATCCTGGGTGACATAGGAACCGATGTAGACCAGCTTCTGGCTGGCGTAGCGCAGCTGGGCCTGCCAGTTGAAGATCTGGAATTTCTGGGTGTTGTTGGTCGGGCTCTTGGAGTTGGAAAGGCGATCGGCTGGATCGATGTGGATCGCTCCATCGGCCACTGTCGGAACGATATTTCTGAACGATTCTACCTGACCAAACGTCCGGCTCGCCCGTTCGGCATATTGGTAGGTTCCGCTCAGCGACAGGAAATCGAAGGGCTCGGCGCGCATGCTGATCCGGCCCGCCTTGGTGCGGTCGGAAGGTTCGATCTGGCTGTTCAGACTGCGCACGCGGTTGCCCTGGTTCCAGTCCAGCAGACCGGAGACGCGCACGGCAATCTTGTCGCGCCAGACCGGTATGTTGAGCGCGGCATTGAGATTTTCGCCGTCGATGGAGTTGGCCGTGGCGTCCACAAAGCCGCCGAAACTCTCGAGATTGGGTTTGCGCGTCCCGATCGTGATCGATCCGGAAGGCGAGGCGCGCCCGCGCAGAGTGCCCTGGGGCCCGCGCAGCACTTCGATTTGTCCGATGTCGAACATTGCCATGAACAGTGCGCCCGAAGAGATCGAGGCATCGTTGAAATAGTATTCGATGGTGCCGCTGTTGCCGCTGACATTGACGTCGAAATTGACCCCGCGCACCGAGGAGACCGTGCCGATGCCGTTGGCATTGTTCTTCATCTGCAGGCCAGGGACGACCGACTGAATGTCCTCGAACTTGCGCAGGTTCAGCTTTTCAATGGTTTCGGCGGTGACCGCGTTGATCACGATCGGCACGTCCTGCGCCACCTCGTCGCGCCGCCGCGCCGAAACGATGATTTCTCCGTTATCGGAATCATCAGTGGCTGCGGTTGCCGCCTCTTCGGCCCATGCCGGGCTTGCCAGTGACAACAGGCTCACGCTCGCAAAAGCAAGATTCCGAAACTTACGCATAGATTTCCCCCCTCAGATGCGGATCAATTCTGGTGATCCTCCAACCCGTATCCCATCACTTCACAGCAGAATTTCGAGCCACTGCTTCCTCCGCTCTGTCAGAGACAGCAAACATGTCCTTTAAAACAGCGACTTCCGCATTCCCTCTTGCTGTAAAGCTGAACGTGCATCACATTTCATTCTCTTTTTGAACTGTTGTCAAGTTTGTGGAGCGAAAATGCTGACGCACCTGCCCGCGCTGCCAGCGCGCGCTGATCGCGTCAGCTATCCCGATCTACCGGCCTGATAAATTTGGCCGCCAGCAATGAGCCGTATTGGTTGTAAGGAGAATTGAAAATGTCCATTCTGATTTATGCACTGGCTGCAACAGTGCAACCGCCAGCGACCCCGCCGCAGGTCCAGACAATCAAGGAAGGCGATGCCTACGTCATGCGCACGCTTGATGGGTCCAGGCCGATCTACACCTTCGACCGCGATGAGCCCGGCAAATCCAATTGCATCGACCGCTGCATCATGGCCTGGCCCGCCGTCACCGCACCAGCGGGTGCAAAACCGGTTGGCAAGTGGACCACAATCGTGCGCGCTGATGGAACCTTGCAATGGGCATTCGATGCCAAGCCGGTCTATACCTTTGTCCGTGACAGCGAAGGCACGGCCTCTGGCGACGGTATGGGCGGTGTCTGGCACCTGCTGCCATCCACTCCCGGCGGGTAAACCGCCACATTGCAGCTCAATCAGCGAAAATTCAGCTCGACAAGGTTGTGTCGTTTGACGGCTACACTATGCAGTTCGGAAGAGCCTGCGGGAGGTGAACGACTTCCGCAAATGCAGGAATTGCGACTGAGGGTGCGATGAAGACCTTTCTAAAACAATGCCGCTGGGGTCAGTTCCTCCTTATCCAGGGCGATATGATCAGCGGCTATGTTGACAAGCTGGGCCATTGGTCTGCGATTGAGGTCGATCTGTTCCGCGCCTTGCTGCCGTATGAGACAGGCGTATGCATCGAGGTTGGCGCAAATATCGGCATGCATACTGTTCCTCTGGCGCAGCTGTGCTCGCGCGGTGAGGTGATCTGTTATGAGCCGCAGCGGCCGATCTATCATGTCATGTGTGCCAATGTCGCGCTGAACAATTGCCTCAATGTCTGCACCCGCCGGGCGGCGGTTGGGGCAAGGGCAGGCCGGATCGAGATTCAGTCGAGTGATTATGAGACGCCGTGGAACTATGGTTCCTTTTCAATTTCAAAGGGTTTCGATCAGGAAGGGGACTTTACCGGCCAGATAAAGAGCGAAATGGTCGATATTGTTTCGCTCGATGAAGATCCTGCGCTCGAACATCTGACCAGGGTCGACCTGCTGAAGATTGATGCCGAAGGGCATGAGGTGGATGTCATCCGCGGAGCGGAAAAGCTCATCACGCGGCACCGGCCAAACATTTTCGTCGAGCCCGGCTCGGCTCAGAATGCTGACCTGCTGCGCGATCTTCTGGCTGGCCACGGCTATTCCGGCTTCTGGTTTGTCGGCAGGCGTTATGGGCCGGATGATGATTTCCAGCCCGAGCCTGGCAGCAACCATTATGACGTCAATCTCGTGTTCCGGCCCAGCGAAGCCGAGCCGCTCAATCTGCCAAAGCTGGTCAGTTCGGAAGATTTGACGAACGGCATCCCGGTGCTGGTGAGCTTTGCATAGCGCGCCTGCGCGCTAAGCCTTTGCGGGCTAAACCATTGCTGTGTTGGCCCGCGTGAACTCCGTGTCCGATTCCCAGAACGGAACGCCTGCATACCTGGCGACCACATCGGGCGGCAGTATGACCCTGGATGGCACCGCGCCCACTTGCTGCCGCACATCATGCAGCCCTGGCGCGCCGAGCAAGGCGTCAAATGCCTTCTCCGCGAAGGCGACATTGTCGAAATCGTGCCCATGCGTCGGCTCGCCGATAAATTGGTAGATCTGATCGATCACAGCTGCGGGGTTGCTGACCAACCTGCTGTAGGAAATAACCATCAAACGATCGCTGTTGTGACCGTAGAATGCTTCCTTCAACCCATTCAGCGCCAGTCCGACCAGGCCATTGGCCATCATCAGCCGTTCGGTGCGGACATAGACTGAGTCCGGCGTACTTCCTGCAAAACCATAAATGCCCCTTTTAACTATCGTAACGACTCACACCCGACCATGGATAACCATTTGCAACGACAAGAGCAACTCCTGTCGCTGCACAAAAGTTGCGCCAGGCCGTGCGTGTTAAAGGCATGGATGGCAGGATATGATTGTAGAATTGCGACAGGCCGCGCAGATTTGGCGGGCCCCGGGGCCAGGTGCCGGACAGTGCGTTGCTCTACCTGGAGTGGCGCGAAAAGTCGGAAAATTGGCCGAAAACGGGCTGAATTCACTACGGATTAACCGCGATTGCTGACCTTGCAGATTCAGTTAAGCTGCTATGGCTAAATGGTGTTTTTGTTCCTAGACTCGCCCCGGATATGCCAAGCCGGGCCGGTTGCACCACAATGGGGCAAGAGGCACGGCGAGGGCGCAGGCATTCGGGGTAAGCGGAATACAATGATCAATATTTTCAAAGTGATGCATCCGAAAATCACAGGGATCAGGATGGTCCGAATTCGCACGATTCTCGCCGCTATAATTTTTTGTCTCGGAATCGGCGGCATCGGTGGCGGGATCGTCCTGGCGCTCTCCTCCGAATCGGCAATGGCGCAGGCTGCAACTGCCATGCCGCCGCCATCGCCGATGCCAGTGCCGAACGAGCTCGAACTGGCCAAGCTGATCTGGTCGACCATGGCTGCGGTCGATCATGCCAACGCGGCCGGCAACTATTCGGTGCTGCGTGATCTTTCTGCCCCGGCGTTCCAGATGAACAACGATTCGGCGCGGCTGGCGAAGATCTTCGAAACCCTGCGCGCCAGCAATGTTGATCTGTCGAACACCATGCTGCTGGCCCCGACCTATGAATTCGCGCCAGTGATCATGAGCGGCGGCATCCTGCACGTGAAGGGCTTCTTCGGCCTGCGCCCGACCGCGATCGGCTTCGATCTTTATTATCAGTGGCTGCAAGGCAAGTGGCGACTCTATGGCGTGTCGATCGTGCCTTCGAGCATTTCGGCGGTGCAGCCCGGGCCTCCCGGCCCGCCCGCGCGCCCCCCGGCTCAGCCAACACGCCCTCCGGCCCAGCCGCGCTCCGACGGCAGGTAGGGAAACGGACAAGCGCGGCTTGCATTCCCATTGCGCTTGAGGCAATGCAATTGCTCTTGCGCAATAGGGCTTGCATGCCTTTCGGGGAATGATCCAAAATGAGCACGTTCGACGAAACCTATGACTTTGTCGTGGTTGGCAGTGGCGGCGGCTCGATGTGTTCGGCGCTGGTCATGCGCGAGAATGGCAAGTCGGTGCTGATTGTCGAGAAGACCGCGCTGGTCGGCGGGACCACGGCGCGTTCTGGCGGGGTGATGTGGATCCCCGACAACCGCTTCATGAAGCGCGACGGTGTTCCCGACAGCCAGGACCAGGCGAATACCTATCTCGATGCCGTGGTCGGCGATCATAACGATACGCCCGGAGCCAGCCGTGCGCGGCGGCAGACTTATGTTGCCGAAGCAACACGGATGGTCGATTTCCTGGTCGATCAGGGGATCAGGCTGAACCGCGTGTCCTATTGGCCGGACTACCGCGACGAGGCGCCTGGCGGATCGGAGAAGGGGCGCACGGTCGTTGCCGAGCTGTTCGATGTCAATGAGCTGGGCGACAAGAAGGCCATGCTGCGCCCCAACTTCATCCCGATGATGAGCACGCTCGATGAAATGCTGAAACTGCGCTTCATCAAGAAGAGCTGGGAATCGCGCCGCATCGCGGTCCGCTTTGCGCTGCGCACTGTAGTCGCCAAGCTCACCGGCAAGCACTTTGTCACGGCCGGCGCGGCGCTGCAGGGGCGGATGTTCCAGGCTGCGCTCAAGGCCGGCGTCGAATTCCGCACCAATGCTGCGGTCAAGGAACTGGTGGAAGAAGACGGCCGGGTTACTGGCGTGGTCGCCATGGTGGATGGCCAGCCGCGACGGTTTGGCGCAAATCTTGGCGTGCTGGTCAATGCCGGCGGCTTTGCCCACAACCAGAAGATGCGCGACCTCTATATTCCCAACACCAGCACCAAATGGACCAACACTGCCGAGGGCGATACCGGCGAGATGATCCTCGAAATGATGCGCCACGGCGCCGCCATTGCCCAGATGGATGAAATGGTCGGCAATCAGATGTCGATCCCGCCGGGCATGGAGGATGCGGCCGTAAAGCCGGTGGTGCAGGGCGTCACAGCCGCGCCGCATGCCATCCTCGTCGATCAGTCGGGGCTTCGCTACATGAACGAGAGCGGCTCCTACATGACCTATTGCCAGGGCATGCTGGCGCGCCACAAGACAGTGCCTGCCGTGCCCAGCTGGGCGATCATGGATAGCCAGTACATGAAGAACTACGGCTTCATATCGCCCTTGCCGAGCGCGAAGAAGCCGCAGGAATGGTATGACAAGGGCTTCCTCAGGAAGGCCGATACGCTGGAGGAACTGGCTGCCCTGCTGAACATGGATCCCGCCACGCTGCGCGGCACGGTGGACCGATTCAACGGCTTTGTCGCAAAGGACTGCGACGAGGATTTCCACCGCGGCGAGCGCGCCTATGATCGCTGGCTGGGCGACAAGTTCCACCCGAAGAACGCCTCGCTCGGCTCGATCGCCGAGGGGCCGTTCTATGCTGCGCAGGTCGTCCCCGGCGATGTCGGGACCTATGGCGGCGTCGTGACGGACGAAAAGGCCCGCGTGCTGCGCGACGATGGCTCAGTGATCGATGGCCTCTATGCCACCGGCATCAGCACCGCCTCGGTGTTCGGCCGCGCCTATGCAGGAGCCGGGGCCAGCGTCGGCCCGTCGTTCGTCTGGGGCTATGTCGCGGCGAGCAATGCGGTGGGGGTGGCCTGAGCCTAGGCGCGCCCGACAGGCGCCTGTGACGCAGCCTCGTCCATCGCCCGCGCGCTGAGGAACCCGCCGTCGACCGGCAGAACTGCGCCGTTGATGTAAGAGGCCGCCGCGCTGTTCAGGAACAGCAGCGGCCAGGCCTGCTCCTGCGCCGAGGAGCGACGGCCGATCGGCTGGGCGACGACGTCGATCACTGCGGCGCTGGTCATCGCCTCGATTTGCTCGAGCATCGGCGTCTGCACCGCGCCGGGATTGGTGCAATTGATCCGGATGCCCCGCGCGATCAATGTGGCCGAAGCCTGCATGGTCCAGACGATAATCGCTTCCTTGGAGAAGGAATAGGCCGCCCGCGCCGCCGCACTGTTCGCCTCATACCAGTCCGCCGCCGCGTCAAACGAAGTGGTTGCGGTCAGCTCTTTGAGCAGCGCCAGATTGTTCTGCCAGCCCGCGCCGCCGTTCGAGGCGACGCTGACCACTGCCGAGCCGCTCGCGATGGCGGGCACAAGCAGCTCGGTCAGATAGCGCGTGCCGATGAAATTGACTTTCATCACCTGGGGCGCGGGCAGGGCATGCGACACGCCTGCGCAGTTGAACAGCGCATCGACTGGGGCGCTGACCGATGCTGCCGCCGCTTCGATGCTGCGGGGGTCGCGCAGGTCCAGTTCGGCAAACCTGGCGAGGGCCAGATCGGCAGGCTTGATGTCAAAGCCATAAACTTCCGCGCCTGCCTCGATCAGCAATTGCGCTGTGGCATGGCCAATGCCTGAATAGCAGCCGGTCACGACGACGCGCTTGCCCAGATAGTGTGCGAGGACGTCCATGCTTTTCTCCTTGGGCTAAGCGCCGTGATGTCTGGAAAGGAATCACTTTTCTCCGTTCGTGTCGAGCGAAGTCGAGACACCTGCGAGCGGCCTCTCGACTTCGCTCGAGGCGAACGGAGAGAGGAAAAAGATCAGTGCGCTGAAAGGCGCGGGCCTCCCACCCAACCGCATCGTCTTCTCCGAAAAATTCGCGTGTCCC
>CANJCQ010000003.1 GCA_947473355.1 Sphingomonadaceae bacterium
CAACCGCCTCAATGCAGGGCCGTCAAAATCATCACGCAAGCCAATCGCTGAACCCATGATCGCGCCCTCCAAAGCACAACCTCATAGATTCAGACTTTCAGCCGACAGGGAATCCCCCCATGCGAGTCACCCACAGCGCAGTTTGGTATGAATGCAGCGCGGTCAGCCCGTCGAGCATTTTCCGCATGGGCGCAGACAGGGCTTCGTAGGCGGCATACATGCAGGAAAAGCAGGTGTCCCCGCCGTAGCTCGGCAGCACCTGCGCCTGCAGCAAGGTGCCTCTGGGCGGCTGTTCCATATGAGTGCCGTCCTGATGCCAGACATCGGCGCCGCTGCCTTTGGGCTGCTCGAATTCGACAATCAGCACCTGCGGATGCTCGGATTGTCTGGTCAGGAACGGCGGCGTTTCGACCTCGCCGAACTGCGCTGTCAGCCGGACATGCGCTTCTGCCGAAAGTACCGGCTGGCCGGGGAAAAACAGCACGCCGTGAGTGTCAAGGGCGCGGGCGATAGCGCCAAGCGTGGCGGGATCTAGCCGTGCGGCCAGATCCACGCCAGTGATCCGGGCTCCGACTGCGCCGGAGACTCGTGCTATACGCATGGCTCGGCCCAGCAGATTCCGGCCCGGGAAGGTCTGGCCCGGTAAGGTCTGGTGCAGGCCACAGCCTTGCTCACGGCCGCTTGCGAAACAGCAAGGTCATCCGGTCCGCCTCGCCGATCGCTTCATACCGCTCGCGGTCCTTGGCGCCCAACCTGAAGGTCGGGGGCAAGACCCAGACGCCGTCGGGGTAGTCGGCAGTGTCCTTGCGGTTGGCGCTTAGCTCGCTGCTGGCGACCAGATCGAAGCCGTGGGCCTGCATCAGGGCGACTACGTCGGTCTGGCGCAAATAGCCCTTGCTGCCATCGGTATAGTCGGCGGAGGCATTGGCGCGGGCGCGATGTTCTTCGATGCACACCAGGCCATCGGGTTTGAGCAGGCGGCGGACTGCGGTCATTTCCGCATAAAGCATGCCGTTGCGGTGCAAATTGTGGAACTGGCGCATGATCATAACCCGGTCGGCTGTGCCATTCAGCGCTGGCGGCAGGACGTCGGTGTTGAAGGCATCGAAGCGGGCGGGCGGCGCACCGGTCCATTCGGTCACCTTGGCGGGATAGCTCGCCGCCGTGTTGCTGTAGAACTGCTGCAACTGGGGCGAGGCGGCACGGACATCGGGGTTGAGCGCGATGTAGCGGCCGCTTGTCCCAAGATAGGGCACGAGGATCTTCGTCCACCAGCCGCCGCCGGGCATAAAGTCAACGAGCCTCATGCCCGGCTCGATATGGCAGAATGCCAGCATGGCTTCAGGACGGCGCCACATGTCGCGCAAGCGGTCCTTGTCGCGGCGCGGGTCGGCAAGCACTGGCGCCAGCGCAGCGCGTGCGGCGGCGGGCAGCGTGGCATGCGCCGAATAGCGCGGCTGGCCGGCATGGGCAGGCACAGCATGTGTAACCGCCAGGCCAGCCACAGCGAACAGGGCGGAGGCAAGCATGCTGGAGAAGCGCATTGGATAACCTTTCGCAAGAGGCCGATGACAAGCGCAGCGAGTGCACCTATCTTCGTGTGCAAGGAGTAATGGACAGATGAGTGAACAGGCAACAGCAATCGTTGCGGGCGGCTGCTTCTGGTGCACCGAGGCGGTGTTCCGCGATGTTATCGGCGTGAGCGAGGTCGAGAGCGGTTATATCGGCGGCGCGGGTGCCAATCCGACTTACAAGGCGGTCTGTTCGGGCACCACCGGGCATGCCGAGGCTATCCGGGTAACCTTTGATCCGGCGCAGCTGACCTATGGCGACTTGCTCGACATTCATATGGCGACCCACGATCCCAGCCAGCTCAACCGGCAGGGCAATGATGTCGGCACGCAGTACCGCTCGGCGTTGTTCCCTGACGGCGAGGCTGAGCGCGCCGAGGCGGAGGCCGCGATTGCGCGGTGGAACGGCGATCATGCGGGCAGCAGCGCAGTGACGACCATCGAAGGCCCGGCAGTGTGGTATTCGGCGGAAGACTATCATCAGCTTTATTGGGAAGGCGAAGGCCAGCGCAACCCTTATTGCCTGGCAGTGATCCCGCCCAAATTGCAGAAGCTGCGCAAGAGCTTTGCGGCACGCGTCAAGGCTTAGCCCGGGCCACCGCCAGTGACGAAACGCGCCGGTGCTGCGACGAACCGACCGGCCAAAAGCATTCGTCCCGAATATGCGGCCATTGGTCGCATGCGCGCTTGCTCTCGTGAGTCATTATCGATTCTGATTCGTTTTGGGGGCGTTGACAGGTGCCAAGGGGGCACCGGTTAATGCTGGAAAACAAATATGAAATTCGGTTCGCACCGTAAGTTGAATGTCTGGCAAAAGTATAGACTTTGCCGCCCCACGAATTTGGCCATGAAACCGGAATTCGGCACTGGCTCGGCGCGCAGGCCCGGATGGGGAGGGCAGTCATGACAGCGCTGCTCATCGCCCTGTTCGCTGGTGCTGGCATTCTGGCCGTGCTCACTATGGTGGCCAGTATCACGCATTATGCCGCCAAGGTGGCGGCCATCACGCGTCAGTATTATCGCGGTGGCGGAAAGCCCGGCCCGGAGCAGCGCAAGCATCTTCTCTATGCGCGCCGGCTCAAGCCGCAGCCCGGCTGGCGGGCCAAAGCCAGAGCGCGCCGGACAAAGCACGACTTGCGCTGCAGCGAGAGGATATTGGCAAGCCACGGACCAATGCACGGCCATGCGGCGCATAAATCTGTTCGTAATCAGCATTCGGGATTCATTATGGCGCATTTGACGGATACACTGGCGACTGAGTAATATGTCATCAGTCGGGGCGTAGTCGAACTATCAGCGCAAGGTAACGGGCCGGAAATACAGTTGAGGTTGCAGGGGGCATCGATGTCAGCATTCATTATTCCACGGCATAAGAGATTCGCCGTCCGGCATCAGGTGCAACTGCGCAATCGCCTCGGCCGCGCCTGCGGTGCCTTGCTGATCGAACTTTCGCTGGAGGCATGCCGGGTCAGCACCAGCCAGCATGACCAGCTCGAACCGGATATGCCGGTGACCATCGAGATCTCAGGCTTCGGCGATATCCACGGGCGCGTCTTTTCGGCAAATGACCGGGTGCTGGTGATCCGGTTTGCGGCGCCCATCAACAGCGCGGCCTTGCATGAATTGGTCTGGAAGCCTGCTGACGGGCCGGAGCCGATCCTGCAGTTGCCTTCGTTCGGCGTCAGCCTCGCCAGCGCGCGATAAAGAACCCGTCGAGACCGCCTGCTTCAGCCAGCAGTTCGGGGCTGGTCTGGACCCAGCCATCAGACGAGGGCGTGATGCCCGATGGCAATTCCTCTGCGCGGATCGGATCGCGGGTCAGCGCGACCTGGCTAGCCTGCTGCGCGCCCTCCTCACCCTCCAGCGAACAGACTGCATAGACCAGCTGCCCGCCGGGTTTGAGCCACCCGCCTGCGCGTGTCAGCAGCTTTGCCTGCAGCTGCGTCATTTCCGCAATGTGGCGCGCGCCGATGCGGTGGAGCACATCGGGGTGGCGGCGGCAGGTGCCGGTGGCAGTGCAGGGGGCATCGAGCAGGACAGCGTCGAAGCGGTTAGCGGCATCCCATTCCAGCGCATCGGCCTTGACCACCTCGGCAGTGAGCCCGCAGCGCGCCAGATTTTCGTCCAGCCGCTGCAGCCGCTTGGCGCTGGCATCGAGCGCAGTGACCTGCCAGCCAGCTGCGGCCAGTTGCAGGGTCTTGCCGCCGGGCGCGGCGCACAGGTCAAGCACTGTCTTGCCCTCTCCGGCACCCAGCAGCCGCGCGGGAAGGCTGGCGGCGAGATCCTGGACCCACCAGGCACCCTCCTTGAACCCCGCCAGCCGCTCGATCGCCTCGCCGCGCGGCAGGCGGACGTGGCCGGGCATCAGCGATGTGCCGCCGAGCTCTTCCGCCCAGCGGGCAGTTTCGGCGGCATCACGCAGTGTGAGGTCGAGCGGTGGCGGCTCGGCCAACGCGGCGGCGATACTCTCTGCGCGTGTCCCCCAGCGCATAGTGACCGCTTCGGGAAGGGTCGGGGCGGGGGGCAGGTGGGCGCCTTGCTTCACCAGTGTCGAAAACACCCCGTGCGCCAGCCGCCGGGGTCCGCCTGCGAGCAGGGGCAGGCCGGTCGCGATAACGGCATGCGGCGGGGTTTCCAGCCGCAGCCATCCCGCCAGCATCAGCCGCAGCACAGAACGCGCCTTGGTGTCATCGGCCAGACGCTGCTGGGTGGCGCCATCGATCATGGCGTCGAGATCGGTCAGCCAGCGCAGCGCCTCGGACGCCAGCGCGCGGGCGAGCGCCCGGTCGGCGTCGCTGCGGATGCCTTGCAACGCATTAGGCCCTGCCTGCTCCAGCGTCTCGCCGCGGCGCAGCACGGCATCGGTGAGGCGCAGGGCGGCTGTGCGCGCAGGGAGGCCGGGGATGTCCATGGCGTCCCCTATCCGCGATTGCATTGCGGCGCCAGCGCGCGCATTTGTGCGGCATGGACAAGCCGAATCCCCGCGCGACCAAACGCCCAGCAAAATTCACCAAGCCTGCGCACTGGACCAATGCTCCTGCGCCCAGGCCGGAGGCAGCGAAGGGCGAAGCCGATCCGGCGGGGCTGTCGCCGACCCGCTATGGCGACTGGGTGCGCGACGGGATTGCGGTGGATTTTTGAGCCTAAGCGGCATTCACAAAATAGAATGGCCCGCCGCACCACAGGGAGTGAGTGCGACGGGCCAAGCTTTCCTCCCCAGGAAAGGGTTCGTGTCTTGGGGTGCCAGACTTAAGGTTTTCCGGCGGCAGTCCCGAGACGATGATACAAATGCGCGTACTTGGAAGTGAGTTCACTTTCATCGTGGTTCTGGATCCAGAAGCGCACGGCTTCCTTCAAGAGCTTGAAATCTTCGTCCGAAAACAGGACCTTTGAACGGATTGGTGCAGCCATGGCGAGTCTCCTTCAGGCCAAAGCTATCACGCTGCAAACTGATTCATAGTGTTGTCTTTGCCGCCCGCCTTGAGCGCGGCTTCACCGGCGAAATATTCCTTGTGATCATCGCCGATGTCGCTGCCGGACATGTTCTGGTGCTTCACGCAGGCAATGCCCTGGCGGATTTCCGCGCGCTGGACGTTGGCGACATAGCCGAGCATGCCCATTTCGCCGAAATATTCGCGTGCGAGGTTGTCGGTGCTGAGCGCCGCTGTGTGATAGGTCGGCAGAGTGATCAGGTGGTGGAAGATGCCGGCGCGCCGCGCTGACTCCTTCTGGAAGGTGCGGATGAATTCGTCGGCTTCGTCGGCGAGTTCGGTCTCGTCGTAGTCGATGGACATCAGCTTCGCCCGGTCATAGCCCGAAATATCGAGGCCGTCCTTCTCCCAGCGATCATAGACCTGCTGGCGGAAGTTGAGCGTCCAGTTGAAGCTGGGGCTGTTGTTGTAGCACAGCTTCGCATTGGGGAAGACCTCGCGGACCCGGTCGACCATGCCGGCAATCTGTTCGATGTGGGGCTTTTCGGTTTCGATCCACAGCAGATCGGCGCCGTTCTGCAGGCTGGTGATGCAATCTAGCACGCAGCGGTCCTCGCCAGTCCCAGCGCGGAACTGGAACAGGTTGCTGGGCAGGCGCTTGGGCCGCATCAGCTTGCCGTCACGCGCGATCAGCACGTCGCCGTGGTTCAGATTGGCGGCATCGACTTCTTCGCAATCGAGGAAGCTATTGTACTGGTCGCCAATGTCGCCAGCCTCGCGGCTGTAGGCGATCTGCTTGGTGAGGCCTGCGCCCAGCGAATCGGTGCGCGCGACAATGATCCCGTCCTCGACGCCGAGTTCCATGAAGGCATAGCGGCAGGCGCGGATCTTGGCGAGGAAGTCCTCATGCGGCACGGTGACCTTGCCGTCCTGGTGGCCGCACTGCTTTTCGTCCGAAACCTGGTTTTCGATCTGCAGCGCGCAGGCGCCGGCTTCGATCATCTTCTTGGCAAGCAGGTAGGTCGCCTCGGCGTTGCCGAACCCGGCATCGATATCGGCGATGATCGGAACGACATGGGTTTCATAGTTGTCGATGGCATGCTCAAGCCGCTTGGCCTCGATGGCGTCGCCCTTCTCGCGGGCCTTGTCAAGATCGCGGAACATCATGCCAAGCTCGCGGGCGTCGGCCTGCTTGAGGAAGGTGTAGAGCTCTTCGATCAGCGCGGGGACGCTGGTCTTCTCATGCATCGACTGATCGGGCAGCGGCCCGAAATCGCTGCGCAGCGCGGCAATCATCCAGCCGGAGAGATAGAGGTAGCGGCCCTTGGTGGTGCCGAAATGCTTCTTGATCGAGATCAGCTTCTGCTGTCCGATGAAGCCGTGCCAGCAGCCCAGTGACTGGGTGTAGTTGGCAGGATCGGCATCATAGGCGGCCATGTCGCGGCGCATGGTTGCGGCAGTGAACTTGGCGATGTCGATGCCGGAGCGGAAGCGGTTCTGCAACTGCATGCGGGCGACCGATTCGGGCTCGATGCCGCTCCAGGTGGACTGGTACTGGCCGATGGCGCGGCCGGCTTCGATGATCGAGTTCTGGTAGGTCACTACGTGGATTCCTTGGTTAGCCGTTTAGCTGTGCGGTGTGGCACTGTGCGTGGCGCGCCTAGAGCGCCATTTGTGCGTTGCGGCAACAGCCCGCGATGTCGGCATGTCAGACTTTACAAATAATCCTTGTAATGTTGTGTAGTTTTGACAAAACGATGTGAATGGCCGAATCGCAACCCCTCTATCTTGGTCCGCGGCTCAAGCGGCTGCGGCGCGAGCTGGGACTGACCCAGCAGGCGATGGCCGACGACCTCGAAATTTCACCCAGCTATGTTGCGCTGCTCGAACGCAACCAGCGCCCGCTGACCGTGCCCCTGCTGTTGCGGTTGGCGCGGACCTACAAGCTCGATATTGCCGATCTGGCCGAAGGTGATGGTGGCGACTATGCCCGCCGGCTCGGCGATGCGCTGCGCGATCCGTTGTTCGCCGGTATCGATCTGCCGCCGCTCGAAGTTGCCGATATGGCCAGCAATTTTCCCGGCATCAGCGAGGCCCTGCTCCGCGTCTATGGCGCCTACCAGCGAGAGCAGCAGGTGCTGGCCGAACAGCGGCCGGGTGGCGGGGGCCAGGGCATTGGGGCGGCGGGCAGTGATCCGATGGGCGAAGCACGGCGCTATGCTGCCTCGCAGCGCAACTATTTCGACGCGCTCGACGTCAAGGCCGAGGCGCTGGCTGACGAGATCAATGAGGCGGGCGGGGCAGAAGCCTGGCTCAAGGCGCGCGGCACAAGGGTGCGCTTCCTGCCAAGTGATGTCCTGGCGGGCACGATCCGCCGCTATGATCGCCACAACGAACAGCTGCTGCTTGATGAGGGTCTCGACCGGGCCAGCCGCACTTATCAGCTGGCGGTGCATGTGGCCTACACCGCGATGCGCGCCGAAATTTCCGCCGTGGTGCGCAGTGCGGCATTGTCCAGCGAGAGCGCCTCGGTGCACTTGCGCCGCGCGCTGGGCGGCTATGGCGCAGGGGCGCTGTTGATGCCCTATGGCCTGTTCGCCGCAGCGGTGGAGGCACGGCGTTATGATGTCGAAGTGCTCAGCCGCCAGTTCGACACCAGCTTCGAGCAGACCGCGCACCGGCTGACTTCGCTGGGGCGACCGGGTATGGAGCGGGTGCCGTTCTTTTTCATCCGGGTCGATGAGGCGGGCAATGTCTCAAAGCGGCTCGATGGCGCTGGCTTTCCCTTTGCCGCGCATGGCGGCGGCTGCCCTTTGTGGTCGGTCCACTCCGTGTTCCGAACGCCCGGTGAGGTGGTCACCCAGTGGCTCGAACTGCCTGACGGCGCGCGCTTTTTCTCGATTGCGCGGACGGTGACCTCGGGCGGCGGCGGCTATGGCCGGCCCCGCGTCACCCGCGCCATTGCGCTCGCCTGCGCCGCCGAGCACGCGCCCAAACTGGTCTATTCCGAGGGTGGCGATGCAGTCGGCCCTCCACCGGGGGGGGCGCCGACGCCGATCGGGGTGACTTGCAGCCTGTGCCACCGCGCAAGCTGCACCGCACGCGCAGTTCCGCCGATCGGGCGCGAGATCCTGCCTGATGATTATCGGCGGGCAGTGGAGCCGTTTGCCTTTGCCGAGGGGTAGTCCCCCTCCCGCTTGCGGGAGGGGTTAGGGGTGGGTAACGCTCCAGCTAACTGACCCACCCCCGGCCCCTCCCGCCTGCGGGAGGGGAGTTAAAAGAAAAAAGGGAGAGAGCATGGAATCCGGCACAACCCAATTCCCCACATGGCCGCCCGGCCTGTGGCGGCGTGTCATCATCCAGCCCGGTTCCGGCTGGATCGGCGGCGCGCTGGAGGACGATGTTCACCGCTTCCACATGCGCTTTGATCATGATGGGGAGCGGATAACCTCGGTATACGCTGAAGCCATCCGCCACCCCTGGTCAGCCTGCCCCGGGGCAGCCCCGCATATCGCGGGCGAGTTGAAGGGCGAATTGCTCGCTCAGGTGGCTGCGCGCGATCCATTCCAGCATTGCACCCATCTTTATGATCTCGCGGTTGTCATGGCGGCGCATGCACATGACAGCACCCCCACCCGCTTCGATCTCAAGGTGGCAGACCGCGTCGACGAGCGCACCACTGCTACATTGCAAGAGAACGGCTCCGAATTGCTGCGCTGGCAGCTTGATGGCACGGCGATTTCGGGCTCCGGTCCCTTCGCGGGGCGCGACCTGAAGCAGCTTTCGAAGTGGAAGCAGGATCTGCCGCCGCGCGATGCGGAACGTGTGACCATGCTGCGCCGGGCAGTGTTCGTTTCGGGCGCGCGCCAGTTCAATCCGCCGCCCGGCCTGCACGCAGCCGATCAGGGATCGCAGCGGATGGGCGTCTGCTACAACTACCAGTTGCCGCAAGCCGAGCAGTCGACCCGCATGGAGGGCTGGCGCAGCGATTTTTCAGACAGCGGCGAACCGTTGGCGGGGCTGGATGCCCTGGCGGTGTTGGGGGCCTTGGCTTAGGAGCGCGCAGGCCGCGAGAACGCCGTCATGCTCTTCACCCTGCCGTCGTCGTTCAGGATGAAGTGGTCGATCGAGACCAGCACCCAGCGCTTCTCGCCGCCCATCTCGGTCTGCAGGGCCAGTTCGACCATGCATTCGCTGTCATTGCCAAAGAAGCTCACGCCCATCACCTGCGGCGCCATGGCGCCGATGCGTGTGGTGTAGAAGGAGTCGATTTCGGCGCGGCCGTGCAGGCTGGGGCGCATCGGCTCAAGGAAAGTGGCATCATCGGCAAACAGGGCTGCGACTTCCAGATATTTGCCCGCATTGACCAGCTCGACATAGCGCCGCGCCAGCGCGCAGGCGCGGGTGGTCGGCACGCTCGGCGTGGCCGGTGTGCCGATATAAACGTCGGCATTCGAAAAGGCCGGATCGAGCTGGCCTCCGGCAATGATCATGGGAAGTTCCAAGGCGAGGGCGGCTCCGGGCAGGGCGAGGGTGAGCAGGGTTGCTGCGATCAGGCGGCGGGCGGTCATCCGATCATCTCGGCGAAATGTTCCTTGATCCGCGCCATGTGTTTCTTCGCGCCCTTCTCGTCGTAGATCGCAAGGTCGGGATAGACCCAGCCGTGGCCCATCTGGTGGTAGCTTTCGATGACATGATCGACATCGGCATCGCGCAGGGCCTGGGCGAGGCGGCCGTGCTCCTCGGCATCATAGGTTGGATCGATCCCGGCGACGCCGATATAAATTCGGCCCCTGGTTCCGGCGAAACGCTGGT
Organism: Sphingomonadaceae bacterium; assembly: GCA_947473355.1. Taxonomy (GTDB): domain Bacteria; phylum Pseudomonadota; class Alphaproteobacteria; order Sphingomonadales; family Sphingomonadaceae; genus Novosphingobium. Next base: position 9,818 of record CANJCQ010000003.1, read on the forward strand.
GCGGGCTGTCGCCCCCGGCTGGCGCGATGTTACTGGCGTGGAAGGCACCGGCGAACCTGACCCGCGCCGAGCCGGTCACTGCGCTCAAGGCATAGCGGCCGCCCATGCAATAGCCGACTGCGGCGAAGGGTACACCGGCATCAGATTGCGCTTCAGCCAGAGCGACCATGGCCGCCACGTCCTCATCGATCTTGGCCATGGTCACCGACATGAACATCTGCATCACCCGGTCGCGCTCGGGCCCTTCCTCGAACAGCGACTTGGGGGTCAGCAGCTCGTAGGGGATGTTCTCGTAGAACTGGTCGAGCATCAGCACCCGCCAGCCTGCTGCCGCGATCTCCTCGGCGACATCGAACGAGGCCGGGCGCGGGCCGAAGGCATCGGGGAAAAACAGCACCAGCGGTGAGGATCGGTCTTCGGGTCCGAAGCTGAAGATCGGGCAAGCGCCGCGCGGGAAGGGGACTTCTGATTTGTTCATGGTTGCATCTCCCATCTGATTGGCTTCAATTTGCCACCGCCCGCGCCTGCATGTCTGCGATGGCCTCGGCGGAATAACCCACCTCAGCAAGCATGGCGCCGGTATCCGCGCCGAGTACCGGGGCGCAGACCGGCTCGCGGCAGAACTGTGCACCGTCCCACATGGTCGGCCCGGCGACGATGTCGATCTCGGTATCTTCGACCGACATCTTGCGCATCATGCCATTGGCCTTGATCTGCGGATCATTGGCCACATCCTCGATCGAGCTGATCAGCTCCCAGGGAATGTCGAGCGATTCGAGCAGCGGTTGCCAGGTGGCAAAGTCGCGGGTCAGGAAGCTCGCCTCGAGGATGGCGATCAGGGCATCGCCATTGGCATTGCGGGCGTCGTCGGTGGCGAAACGCGGATCGTTCTCGATCGCCTCGATCCCCAGCACCTTGCAGAAGGCCGACCAGCGCGGCTGCGGGTTGAGCACCATCAGCTGGATCAGCTTGCCGTCCTTCGCGGCATAGCTGAAAGTGAGCGGGCGGCGCATCGAGACCTTGGGGTGGGTCTGGTATTGCGGCAGCTGCACCTGAGTGAGATCGCCTGAGAGCACCCAGGTGGCGGTCGCCAGCAGCGAGTTTTCGACCACGGTCGCCTCGCCGGTCTGGGCGCGGTGAAACAGCGCCGAAGCGATGCCGAAAGCCAGCGCCATCGATCCGGTGTGATCGCCGAAGGCAGGGCGCGGGCTGGTCGGCTGCTCGCCTGGCCGGGTCAGCGCATAGCAGACGCCGCCGCGCGCCCAGTAGGCAGAGGCGTCATAGCCCGGCCGGTCGGCCTCGGGCCCGCGAAAGCCCGCGCCGTTGCCGCGTGCATAGATGATCTTCGGGTTGCGCGCGCGCAGTTCTTCGACATCCAGCCGCAGGCCCCTGATCGCCTTGGGGCGCAGCGACGTGAGGAACACGTCTGCTGTCTCGACCAGCTTGAGCAATGCCTCGCGGCCTTCCTCGGTCTTGAGGTCCAGTGCTACGCTCTTCTTGTTGCGGTTGTTCTGTTCCATGGAGATGTTGATATTGCCAAGGTTGCGGTCGCCGCCGACCTTGAGCGTGCGATAGGGATCGCCGTCGATAGTCTCGATCTTGATCACTTCCGCGCCCTGATCGGCGAGCAGGACGCCGGTGCCGGGAACATAGACAAATTGTGCGAGTTCGATCACGCGCACGCCGGAAAAAATGCCACAGGTGGCCATCTGGTTATCCTCTCTTGAATTGTTTTCCAGGTCTCCCTCCCGCAAGCGGGAGAGGAGATTCAGCCCTTGACGAAGTCGAGGATCACCGGGGCCAGCTTGGGCCAGGAGGTGAACAGGCTGTGGCCCTTGCCGGCTGCTGTCTCGCCCGACTGGTAGTTCCACTCGTCGTCGCGCCAGGGCGGAATGACCAGTTTCGAATGCGGGATCAGCCGGTGAACCCAAAGGCTGGTGGTCTCGGTGTGCGAAAGATCGCACTTGTGGCTCTTGAACACCAGCGTCGGCATGGTCAGCCGAGCGAAGTCGACCGGGCGCATGCCGGGCACCGGCGAGACCAGCGAGGGCACATAGGCCGAGGCCCATTTCTGCATCACCTCGATGAAACGGTCGGGATCCATGGCGCGGATCCTGTCGCGCGAGGCCGGGTTCTTGGCAAAATGTTCGGCCCAGGAGGTCGCCTGCATCACCGCTTCCATGCCGCCCTTGCTGGCAAGAACTGCCGCCTCGCCGCAATAGTAGGTCGCCAACTGCATCAATCCGATCGGATCGCCGCTGATCCACCACATGGCAAGGTGCGAGCAGATATCGGGATTGCGCGATGCAGCCAGCATCGAGACCCGCGCCCCGCCCGATCCGCCCGCGATCACGGTCGGGCCAAGGCCAAGGTGACGGATCAGGCCGCCGAGCCGGTCGGCCTGATTCTCCGATTCGCTTTCGCCTTCGAGGCAGGCGTCGGAATAGCCGCAATTGGGACGATCATAGATCAGCACCTGGCGGCCACCCTTGACCAACTCGGCCGCAAACTCTCGCAGTCCCGGCACATCCATGGTGAAACGACCGCCCGGGGTCAGCGCGACGGGCGGATCGCCGTCCTTGCCATGCAGCTCATATTCGATGCCGGTTCCGTGAATTTCGGCGCGTGCCATGCATTCTCTCCGTTTTCGTTGTTTGCAGGAAGGCTAGGTGTGGCGAAAAGCCGAGTCAAATCCGCATATTGCCAGAGGGCTTGGGCGATGCCTGGCAGATCGCCACCGATCCTGCCGCCGGTTCACACCATAATGGGTGCAATTTTTCTGGGTGATACAGTATGTAGTGTGTCAGCCTTGCACCATCCGCAACCCATGGGGGGACGGGCCAATGCATAGTACACGAAGCTGGCAGGACTCTTTCGACAGGCTGGAACAGTCGCGCCGCGAAGAACAACGAATGCGCGAGGCGGAAGAGCGAGCGATCCGCTTGGCGGAAGCGGCCTATGCCAGGGCCAGCCTGGAAGTGGTCAGCGCAGACCTATCCAGACCAGTTGAAGCGAGCGGCTTCATGCTGACGGACAAGCAGGACGATCAGGCCGAAGTTCTGGTCACGGCGAAAGTGCCTGCCACCAAGCCCAGGGTTCGCAAGCGCGCGGCGCCGCGGCGCAAGGCCAATGGGGCCAAAGCTCGGGCGGCCAAGCCCAAGGCGACCAAGCGCAGAGCAAAAAAGCCTGATGCGGCCAAGCTCGCCAAGCCGCTGGTCGCAGCGGCCAATCAGCCACAATCGCGTGCCCCCGAGAAGCCGATCTCACTGACGCTAGAGCCACTTGCGAAGAATCTGCACCGACAAAAATCCTCCCCCACCGGGGGAGGTGGCATGAGCGAAGCGAATGCCGGAGGGGGCCAGTCTGCGAAAATTGCGACTAGCCCGCCCCCCCTCCGTCAGCCCTTGCAGGGCTGCCACCTCCCCCGGAAGGGGAGGATTGAAACAGAAATGGCGCACGGCGCTTTCACCTCGCCCCAACCTGCTACACCGTCGCCCGCCACGACACCGGTGATCAGCCTGCCGCGCCAACGGCAAGCTGATGCAGCCGAACCGCTGCTGATCACGCCCTTGCCGCGCAGCGCTTCGCTGGCGCGCTACAACAAGCGGGGCCTGTTCGGCCTGATCGGCTCGTGGCTGCGCCTGGCCACCCGCCGTCCCAGACTGCCGGAGAGCCTGCGCAGGCCAGCGCGCAAGGATGGCTCGCCGCGCGATGATCTTGCTGCGCTGCGCTCGGAAAACAAATGGCTGCGCCGCGAGCTTGAGGCGCTCAAGGCGCTGCAGGAAGTGCATCGCGCGGAGACCCCGCCCTGGGCGACTGACCGGGTTACCACACCAGCGGAAGATGCTCCGGCCCGACCACGCCGCCGGGACGGAATTCTGCGGTAAAGCCGGGCTTCAGCTCGAAATCGGGGATCCGCCGCAGCCATTCCTGCAAGCCGATGCGGATTTCCAGCCGGGCCAGATGCGCGCCCATGCAGCTGTGCACGCCGCCGGCAAACGACAGGATCGGCTTGCGCTTGCGGTCGAAATCGACGCTGAGCGGATTGGGGAAGACTTCGGGATCGAAGTTGCAGGCCGGCAGGATCGACATGACCTTGTCGCCGGCCTTCATCCTGACGCCGCGCATCTCGATATCCTTCAGCAAGGTGCGGCCCGAAAAGGTCACGGCGAAGCGGCGGAGCAGTTCCTCGTTAATCGCCATGATATCATCGGGCCGTGCGATGATCTCGCGGCGCTTGGCAGGGTTCTGCGCCAGCCACAGCCACATGTTGTTGAGCGTGGCGAATACGGTGTCGAGCCCGGCGATGAACAGGAACACGGTGAAGCCGAAGACATCCTGCGCGCTCATCGGTTCACCATCGATCTGGCCATTGATGATCCGGCTCATCGCGCCATCGTCAGGGCGTTTGCGCTTGTCCTCGATCGCCCCTTCAAGATAGCCGCATATCGCCCAATAGGCCCGCCCCGCCACTGCGGGATCAGTGGCATGCAGCAGATCGACTGCCCATTCGACGAAAGTGTCGCGCATGTCCTGCGGTAGGCCCATCAGATCGAGGAAGATCGAGACCGGCAAGGGCCGGCCAAAGGCCTCGTCGAACTGGCACTCGCCCTTTGCCTCGACCTCGTCGATCAGATCATTGGCGAGCTTGCGGATGGTATGTTCGAGCCGCAGGATGCCTTGCGGCGAGAGCATCGGATCGAGCACATTGCGGAACTGGCGATGCTCGGGCGGATCGGCTTCGACCGGCAGCAGCCGGAACGGATTGGCCGGATCGCGCGGGAAGGGGGTGCCGCCCTTGTTGGTGAAATATTCGGCACTGCGCAGCATGAAGAAGGCGTCTTCGTGCTTGATCAGGTTCCAGCCGGCGCTTTGCGTTCCGGTCGACCAGAAGATCGGCGGGCAACGATCATGCAGCGCGGCCATGAAGTCATGCGGCGCGGCGAGGAATTCGGGGCTTTCGATCAGGCCGATGTTGTGGATCAGCTCGGGCGGCACGTGATCCGGAACGGGGCGGCTGGCCATCGTGCTATTCCTTCAAAACTGCCGGTCGGGCATGTGCACGACCAGTCCGTCCAGCGCATCGCTGACCACGATCTGGCAGGCGAGGCGGCTCTCGGGCTTCACTTCTGCGCCCGCGCTGCCCAGCATGTCACGTTCGGCATCGCTGGCAGGGCCGCCGACTTTGTCCACCCAGGCCGCGTCGATGTAGCAATGGCAGGTGGCGCAGGCGAGCGCCCCGCCGCATTCGCCGACAATGCCCTCAACCCCGTTATAGAGCGCGCCGTGCATGACGTTCTCGCCCGCCGTGATGTCCAGCGTCTGGCTCGCGCCATCATGCGCGACATAGGTGATGTGCGGCATGCCGCTGGTTCTCCCGGATTGTGCTTTGAACCCAGCAATGGATAAGGCGCAGCGTCCAGTCAATTGCCCATCTGGACCTGCCCGCGGCGAAAGCGTAACCCACTGGCATGAGAGCAACCCCAGACCTGGATTTCGGCCTGCCCGAAAGTGCCCGAATGATCCGCGAGGCAGCAGCGCGCTTCGCCGACGAAAAGATCGCGCCGCTTGCCGTGCGAGCGGATGCCGAGGACTGGTTCCCGCGCGAATTGTGGCCAGCCATGGGCGAACTGGGGCTCCACGGGATCACCGTTGAGGAGGAATGGGGCGGGCTGGGGCTTGGCTATCTCGATCATGTGATAGCGGTTGAAGAAGTCAGCCGCGCCTCCGCTTCGGTCGGGCTTTCGTATGGCGCGCATTCGAACCTGTGCATCAACCAGCTGCGCCGCTGGGGTTCGGACGAGCAGAAGACGCGCTATCTGCCGAAACTGATTTCAGGCGAGCATGTCGGGGCGCTGGCGATGAGCGAGGCCGGGGCGGGATCGGATGTGGTCTCGATGAAGCTCAAGGCCGAAAGCGTGCCGGGTGGATTCCGGCTCAATGGCACCAAGTTCTGGATCACAAATGGCAGCGAGGCCGATGTGCTGGTGGTCTATGCCAAAACCGGTGAAGGCTCACGCGGCATCACTGCTTTCCTGATCGAGAAACATATGGCGGGCTTCTCGATCGGCCAGAAGATTGACAAGATGGGCATGCGCGGCTCGCCCACGGCAGAACTGGTGTTCGACGATTGCCTGGTGCCGGAGGAGAACGTGATCGGGCCCCTGAACGGCGGCGTCGGCGTGCTTATGTCCGGGCTCGACTATGAGCGGGTGGTGCTGGCGGGGGGCGCTATCGGCATTATGCAGGCCTGCCTCGATGTAGTCATCCCCTATGTCCGCGAGCGCAAACAGTTCGGCCAGCCTATCGGCAGCTTCCAGCTGATGCAGGCCAAGGTGGCGGACATGTATGTCGCGCTGCAATCGGCGCGGTCTTATGTTTACACCGTTGCCCGCGCCGCTGACGCGGGCCAGACCACCCGCTTCGATGCGGCAGGCGCGATCCTGCTGGCCAGCGAAAACGCCTTCCGCGTGAGCGGCGAGGCCGTGCAGGCGCTGGGCGGGGCGGGTTATACCAAGGACTGGCCTGTCGAACGCTACTTGCGCGATGCCAAGCTGCTGGACATAGGCGCAGGCACCAATGAGATCAGGCGGATGCTGATCGGGCGCGAATTGATCGGGAATAGGGCATGAACGGACCGCTCGATTGGTATGCGGCCATCTCTAGTATCATTGCCTCAGGAATGATCGCCTGGGATCACAGCCGCCGCATAACCGGCTGGGGTTTCGTGGTGTTTTGCACAACCTCTGCCGCCTGGATCATCAGCAGCGCGATGAACCACACCGCGCCACTTGCGGTGCAGAACGTAATCATGTTCGGCGTCAATCTACTCGGCGTATATCGCTATCTTATTCGCAAAAAGGCCAATGCATGAGCGCCCCCGTCCTTCCCACCACGCTCAACATCGACAGCCCCGAAGCGCAGCAGCGCATGGCGCATAACCGCGCGCTGGCCGCCGAGCTTCGCGCCAAGGTCGCCGAGGCGGCGCTGGGCGGCAATGCCAAGTCGCGCGAGCGGCATACTGCGCGCGGCAAGCTGTTGCCGAGGGAACGGGTGGAGCGGCTGCTCGATCCGGGCTCGCCCTTGCTCGAACTGGGGCAACTCGCGGCGAATGGCCTCTATGGCGAGGATATTCCGGGTGCGGGGATCATCACCGCGATCGGCCGGGTTTCGGGCCGTCAGTGCATGATCGTCTGCAACGATGCGACGGTGAAGGGGGGCACTTATTATCCCTCGACGGTGAAGAAGCATTTGCGGGCGCAGGAGATTGCCGAGGCCAATCATCTGCCGTGCATTTACCTCGTCGACAGCGGCGGGGCCAACCTGCCGCATCAGGCCGAAGTCTTTCCCGACCGTGATCACTTCGGACGCATCTTTTTCAACCAGGCGAACATGTCCGCCAAAGGCATTCCGCAGATCGCCTGCGTCATGGGCAGCTGCACCGCGGGCGGGGCATACGTTCCGGCGATGAGCGACGAGTCTATCATCGTGAAGGAACAGGGCACGATCTTCCTTGCCGGGCCGCCCTTGGTGCAGGCAGCGACGGGCGAAGTGATCACGGCGGAAGAGCTGGGCGGCGGCGATCTGCACAGCCGCAAGAGCGGCGTCACCGATCACTTGGCCGAAAACGACGAACACGCGCTGACCATCGTGCGCGATATCGTCAGCCACCTGGGGCCGGTGCATGATAACTGCCTCCCGCTGAAGGAACCGCGCCCGCCGAAATATGCCGCCGAGGAACTCTATGCCGTGGTGCCCGACGATGTCCGCGCGCCTTACGATGTCCACGAAGTGATCGCCCGGATTGTCGACGGCAGCGAATTCCACGAGTTCAAGGCGCTCTATGGCTCCACCCTGGTCTGCGGCTTCGCGCATATCCATGGGATGCCGGTGGCGATCCTTGCCAACAATGGCGTGCTGTTTTCCGAGTCGGCTCAGAAGGGCGCGCATTTCATCGAGCTGGCCTGCCAGCGCAAGGTGCCGCTGCTGTTCCTGCAGAACATCAGCGGCTTCATGGTCGGCGGCAAATATGAGGCTGAAGGCATCGCCAAGCACGGCGCCAAGCTGGTGACGGCAGTGGCGACGGCAACGGTGCCCAAGATCACTGTGCTGATCGGCGGGTCGTTTGGTGCCGGGAATTACGGCATGTGCGGGCGGGCCTATGCGCCGAGGTTTTTGTTCACCTGGCCCAATGCGCGGATTTCGGTGATGGGCGGCGAACAGGCGGCGTCAGTGCTGGCGACAGTCCACCGCGACGCCGCCAAGTGGGACGAGCGCGAGGCGGAAGCCTTCAAGGCGCCGGTGCGCGAGAAATATGAGACCGAGGGCAACCCCTATTACGCCACGGCGCGGCTTTGGGATGACGGGGTGATTGATCCGGCGCAGACGCGGGATGTTTTGGGGCTGGCCCTGGCGGCGAGTTTGGAAGCGCCGATACCGGATCGGCCGGCGTTTGGGGTGTTTCGGATGTGAGGGGGAAGGACGATCGCGATAGATTGCTCGGAGCACCAACGGGCCTTGACCCGGCAAATGCAAATCGTGGCGCAATCAATCCCGGGAAGTGGATTGTCGGCATCCTGTGTGCAGCGGTTTTTTTGTTCGCTGTCGCGGCTGCCTATCTAGTTGGTCAAAAATCTACTGAGCAACCTGCGCCAGCCACAACTGTGACTAGATCAACCTTGACACCAGTTGCGGCTCCACAAGCACCTAATCCTCCTATCGCTGCGAAACCTATGCCGCAACAATTGGCGCTAGGCCCGATTGGAGCTTCTGATTGGGAGAAACTTGGAATGGGATGCGCTTGTGCTTTTGAGGTTGGAAAAAAGATCATATTTGTCGCCGGAGGAGATAACCGAGCAATTTTTCGGCCCAATGGTATCCGTAAGGTTTGCGCCTTGGGAAGCGAGCAATTCACTCACCTCTATGAAAACAACGAAGGCAAGATTGAGTGTGCGGGAAGCCGCCTTTCAATTCTGGGGCGAGGAAATGTAACCCCTGGCGAGGATGGGCATTCGATGTCAGCAAGAATGACAGCTGAGGGCGGCGGTCAGGAAGTGACATTGTCGGGCCATTGGAATTGTCAGTGTTGAAATTGATTGTGGAAAGCCCCTCCGTCAGTGCTGCGCACTGCCACCTCCCCCAGACGAGCTGGGGGAGGATTGAAGAGGTGAGGCGCTGGCCTTTCTTAATCCTCTCCGAGCTTGTCTCGGGGAGGGGGACCGCCCGCGTAGCGGGTGGTGGAGGGGAATTCTGCGTTTGCGGCGTTACGGCCAGCAAGAGGCTCGCTTCGCTCGGACCCCTCCGTCACGCCTACGGCGCGCCACCTCCCCGAGACAAGCTCGGAGAGGATTTTGGAGGGGCATTCTGTGCTTAGGGACATTGCGCCCAAACCCGCTCCGGGCGCTGTCGCGCAGGCGCGCAAGTTGCGGAAGGAGATGTCCCTGCCCGAGGTGCTGCTTTGGCGGTTGCTGAAAGGCCAGCCGATGGGTGTGAAATTCCGGCGTCAGCATCCCAGCAGCAAGATCGGCATGGACTTCTATTGCCTCGATGCGCGGCTGGTGATCGAGGTGGATGGCTTCGCGCATGATACCGGCGACAGGCCGGAGCGGGATGCGAAACGGGATGCATGGCTGCGGTCGCATCAGCTTGAAACGGTGCGAATTCCGGCTACCGAGGTTTTGAAAGATGTTGCTGCTGTGGCGGATAACATCGTCGCAATGGCGCTGTCGCGCTTGCCCCTCCACCACTCGGCCAGGGCCGGGATTGCCCCTCCGTCACGCCTGCGGCGTGCCACCTCCCCGAGACAAGCTCGGGGAGGATTGAAGGAAGAAAAAGAAGCGTGATCAAAAGTCTCCTCATCGCCAATCGCGGCGAAATTGCCTGCCGGATTATCCGCACGGCCCGCGCCATGGGTATCCGCACGGTCGCGGTCTATTCTGATGCCGATGCGCAAGCGCTGCATGTGCGCTCCGCCGACGAGGCGGAGCATATCGGGCCGTCGCCTGCGCGCGAAAGCTACCTCGTCGGCGAGAAGATCATTGCTGCAGCCAAGGCGACCGGAGCGGAAGCAATCCACCCCGGATATGGCTTCCTCTCCGAGAACGCCGAATTCGCGCAGAGCGTGATCGATGCAGGCCTCGTCTGGGTTGGCCCCAAGCCTTCCAGCATCACTGCGATGGGCCTGAAGGACGCCGCCAAGAAGCTGATGGCGGATGCAGGCGTGCCAGTCACGCCGGGCTATCTCGGCGAGAATCAGGACCCCTCGCACCTTGCCAGCGAGGCCGGAAAGATCGGCTATCCGGTGCTGATCAAGGCCGTCGCGGGCGGCGGCGGCAAGGGGATGCGGCTGGTTGAGGCTCCGGCGGATTTCGCCGATGCGCTCGCCTCGTGCCAGCGCGAGGCTTCGGCCTCTTTCGGCAATGCCCATGTGCTGATCGAAAAATACATCCAGCGCCCGCGCCACATCGAAGTGCAGGTGTTCGGCGATGCCCACGGCAACGTCGTCCACCTGTTCGAGCGCGATTGTTCGCTGCAGCGGCGGCACCAGAAAGTGATCGAGGAAGCGCCTGCGCCGGGCATGGATGCTGCGACGCGTGAAGAATTATGCTGCGCAGCAATTCGTGCAGCAAAAGCGGTCGACTATCAGGGCGCGGGCACCATTGAATTCATCGCCGATGGCTCCGAAGGCCTGCGCGCGGACCGCATCTGGTTCATGGAAATGAACACCCGGCTGCAGGTCGAACATCCGGTGACCGAGGAGATCACCGGGGTCGATCTGGTCGAGTGGCAGCTGCGGGTTGCTTCGGGCGAGGCGATTCCGCTGAGGCAGGATCAGCTCTCCATCAATGGCTGGGCGATGGAAGCGCGGCTCTATGCGGAAGACCCCGCCAAGGGCTTCCTGCCAAGCATCGGCCCGCTCGATCTGTTCCAGCTGGGCGAGGCACCCGGCGGCCGCATCGACACCGGCGTCTATGAGGGCGGCGAAGTTTCGCCATTTTACGATCCGATGATCGCCAAACTGATTGCGCATGGCGAGAGCCGGGATGAAGCCCGCGAAACCCTGTCCGACATGCTGCACGACACCGCGATCTGGCCGGTGCGCACCAATGCCGCCTTCCTGATCGCGGCGCTGGCGCATCCCGAATTTGCCGCGGGCGAAGTCGATACCGGGCTGATCGGCCGAGATGGCGAGGCGATGGCGGCGGACCCTGCGCCTTCGGCCGAGGCGCTGACCGATGCGGCCATGGCCATGGTCCCGGTATCGCTCGCTTCCGGTTTCCGGCTCAATGCCCCCGAATGCCGCACGGCGCCGTTCCTGCTGGATGGTGTTCGCGTGGATGTCGCGCTGGCAGGCGAAGGTGCTGATGAGCCTTCGACCGACATGCTGATCGCCGAAAGCGGCATGGTCTGGCAGCTGTCGCCCTGGCGCGTCGGCGGCGGCGCGGCGGCGGCGGGTTCCGGCACCATCCTCTCGCCGATGCCCGGCAAGATCATCGCGGTCGAGGTTCGCAAGGGCGATCTTGTCACCAAGGGCCAGAAGCTGCTCACTCTCGAGGCGATGAAGATGGAGCACACGCTGACCGCGCCGTTTGATGGCGTGGTGGCGGAATTGAATGCCGAGGCTGGGGCGCAGGTTCAGGTCGAGGCCTTGCTGGCGAAGATTGAGGCTGTTGTAGCGGAGTAATCCCTTTCCCACTGGGGGAAGGATACGCAGCCTTGGTGAGCGAAGCGAGGCTAGGCGGAGTTGGGTGAGGGGTTTTGCGCTCTCGACAGGTCACAGCCCCTCACCCAGCTTCGACTAGGCAACAAGCTGTCAAGTCTGCGCAATCCTCTCCCAACGGGAGAGGGGAACAGGGAGTCTGAAAATGGCAGGCAGATATTTCGACGAATGGACCCTCGGCGACAAGGTCACCCACGGCATCAGCCGCACGGTTACCGAGACCGACAACCTGATGTTCTCGCTGATGACACACAATTCCCAGCTGGTGCATATCGACGCGGAAGTGGCCCGCGCCTCGGAGTTCGGGCAGATTCTGGTCAACTCCTGTTTCACCTTCTCGCTGATGGTCGGCATTTCGATTGCCGAGACAACGCAGGGCACGGTCGTCGCCAATCTCGGTTTCGACAAAGTCACCACGCCAAGCCCGGTGTTCCTGGGCGATACGCTTACCGGCACCTCCGAAGTGATCGCCCTGCGCGAATCGAAGTCGCGGCCTGACGTGGGCATTGTCACCTTCAAACACGAGATGACCAACCAGCGCGGTGAGACGGTGCTGCGGATGGAGCGCACGGCGATGGTCAGCAAGAAGCCAGCCTAACCCTTCTCCCCTTGACACGGTGCCAGCGCGCGCCGAACCTTTGCGGCAACAAGACGCCAAGTGGGAGAGTGCAGTGCAAATGGCGGAGGCACCAGCCGGCCAGCGGATAATCCGCGGCGGCGGGGCACAAGGTGGGCGCGTGCTGGAAGAGGCGCGCAGCCGCACGCTGTGGCAGGCGTTGAGCCAGGTCGCGCAGGCCAATCCGGACAAGGTTGCGCTGGTCGGGGCGAGCGACGACGGCGAAGTGCGGCGGCTGACCTACAGCGAGCTGACCCGGCGGATTGAACATTTCTCGATAGGCCTTGCCATTACTGGTGTACGGCGCGGCGATCGGGTTGTGCTGTGGATGACTAACTCGCTCGAATGGGTGGTTGCAGCGCAGGCGGCGATGCGGCTGGGCGCGGCAGTGGTGCCGGTCAATACCTTCCTCAAGGCTCCCGAAATCCGCTATGTCATCGAGCAATCAGGCGCGCGGCATCTGATCATGCTGGATCAATTCCGCAAGCTCTATTTCCCGGCGATGCTGGCGGAAATCAGCCCTGAGTTCGCCCATGCCGATCAGCCCGGCAACCTGTGCGATCCCGGCCTGCCTGATCTGCGCCACGTGCTGATGCTGTCACGCAGCGGTGGCAAACATGCCGGCACCCACGATTTCGCGACCATCGAGGGCGCCGGGCGCAGCGACACCGGCATGTGGCGTGATATTGCCGCGAAGATGGCCTCGGCCGTCCGCCCCACGGACCTTGGCATGGTCAAATATACCTCGGGCAGCACCGGCTTTCCCAAGGGCGTGATGCTCGATCAGGGCGGCATGGTGGCGAGCGGAATCATCCATGCCAAGCGGGTCGATGCGGGTCTTGATACGGTGTTCTTCTCGATGATGCCCTTCTTCCACGGTGGTGGTTCGATCTGGGGGCAGATGACCACGCTGATGAACGGCGGCAAGCTGGTCTTCACCGAGGCCTTCGATCCGCAAATGGCCGTGCGGCTGATCGCGGAGGAGCAGGCCACGATCCTGTTCGGCGTGCTCGCCGCCGAAGTGATCGAGATTGCGCTGAAGGAGGGCAAGAGCTTCCCCTCGATGCGCACTGGCTACATTCCTAACGAGGATGGACGCAAGGTCTTCCCCAATATCGATTTCAACATCATGCCCTTCGGCCTCACCGAGACCTGTGGGCCCGCTGCCGCTTCCAGCCGCAGCGATCCGCCGGACAAGCTGGGGCTTTCGGGCACCTTGCTCGATGGCAACGAGCTGCGCGTTGTCGATCCCGAGACATTACAGGATGTCGCCCCCGGCCAGCCCGGCGAGGCCTGGATCAGGGGCAACATTACCAAGGGTTACTGGAACAAGCCGGTGGAAACCGCAAAGCTGTTCACCGAAGATGGCTGGATGCGCAGCGAGGACCTGATTTCGGTCGATGCCGAGGGGTTCATCCAGTTCGTCGGGCGGATCAAGCTGATGCTCAAGGTGGGCGGCGAGAATGTCTCGATCGAGGAGGTCGAGAATGTCGTCGAAAGCCATGAGGCGATTGCCGCCTGCGGCGCGACCGGGGTGCCTGATCCGCGGCGGCAGGAAGTGGTGCGGGTCTATGTCGTGCGCCGGAACGGCCATGCCATCGAAGAGGCGGAGCTGCGGCCCTGGCTGGAGGCGCGCCTCGCTCGGTTCAAGCAGCCGCGCGATATTATTTTCGTCGACGCCCTGCCGCGCCTCGCCAATGGCAAGATCGACCGGGTGACATTGCAGCGCATGGCGGACGAGGATGTGGCGAAATGAGAAACTACGGACCCATCGACGATTTCACCGTCATCGAGCTTTACTCTGATGTTCAGGTCAATCGCGACAATGTCGAATATTATCGCGGCCTTGCCGAGCGCAAACTTCTGATCAACCGCTGCGGCGATTGCGGCACATGGATCTATCCGCACCGGCCGATCTGCCCCGAATGCTGGTCGTGGAATATCAAGGCAGAGGAAGTCAGCGGGCTGGGCAGCGTGTTCATGTGGACGACGTTGATGCAGCAGCGCAGTCCTTCCGCCCCGCATGAGCCAGTGCCGGTGGCAGCAGTCGATTTCGCCGAGCAGAAGGGGCTGCGTTATCTTTCCCGTATCGTCAATTGCCGGCCTGAGGACATCTATCACGATATGCCGGTGCAGCTGACCTGGATCGAGATCGGTAATCTCGAATGGCCTGCCTTCGAGCCGATATCTGATTCTGGCCGGGGAGGAACGCGCTGATGGCCCGCAATCCGCTCAAGGACCAGCTCGCCGTCGTCGGCATCGGCTCCACACCATATGGCCGCGACCTGCAGCGCTCGCACTTGTCGCTGGGGCTCGAGGCAGCGATTGCCGCGATCCGCGATGCGGGAATCGACAAGAACGAGATCGACGGCATTTGCGGCTCGGGCATGACACCGCTGGCACAGGGCGGCTCAGGCTTCCTCAGCCTGCAAGGCGCTCTGGGGATCGACGAGATCACCTGGGGCAAGAATTCCTGGCTCGGCTCGTGCTTCGTCTATGCCGCCGAGACGGTGTTTTCGGGCCTGTCCGACATGTGCCTGGTGGTGCAGACCTATGTGCGCGATCCCGGCATGTCGCGCTCGGCCCATGCCGATCCGTTCCGCCGCAATTTAACCAAGTTCGGCGATATCGGCGGCGACATCGGTGGCAGCGATTTTGCCAAGCGCTGGGTCCATTCGGGCGAGCCCTATGCTGGCTGGATGCGCCGCTACATGCATGATTATGGTGTGAACAAGGATGCCTTCGCCTATCTGGCAGTCAACTCGCGTTCACATGGAGCGCGCAATCCTGCGGCGGTCATGCAGCAGCCGATCACCTTGGACGACTATCACGCCTCGCGCCAGATCTGGGAGCCGATGCAGATGCTCGACATGGACGTGCCGGTCGATTGCGCCGAGGCTTTCGTCATCACCACGGCCGAGCGCGCTCGCGACATGACCGACAAGCCGGTGCTGATCCATGCGATGAGCCTGGGCGGCACCCGGGTCGGTGAATTCTACGAAAATTCGCTGCCATGGACCGAGAATGCCTTCTGGGTGACTCTGAAAGGCCTGTGGGCGCGCAGCGAACTGAAGCTCGACGATATCGACCTGTTTTTCCCCTATGACGGATATACCATCGACGGGGTTGGCGTCACCGAGGCGGCTGGTTATTGCAAGCCCGGCGAATGCGGTGATTTCTTCAAGGACAATTGGGACGAGGCGCGTCAGGTGCTGCGATTGAACGGCAAATGCGAAGTGATGACGCATGGCGGCGGGCTGGGAATGGGCCGGGCCGGGGGCGCGAACTATTTCAGCGAAGCAGTGCGCCAGATGCGAGGGCAAGAAGGCGCGCGGCAAATAGCGCGGGTGCCCGAGGCCGCGCTGATTGCCATCGGCAGCTTCTTCCACGATCCTTGCGCTGTCGTGCTGCGGACCTGACGCGATGGCAGGGAACCCCAAGGTGACGCGGGCCAAGCCGGAAGTGCCGGCCATGGCCGACCGCCGCGAACGCATTCTGGCGGCGGCAGCGTCGCGGTTTGCCGAGTTCGGCTTTGGCGCAACGACAGTGCGCCAGATTGCCGACGACGTCGATATTCTCTCTGGCAGTCTCTACCACCACTTTGCCACCAAGGAGGAAATCCTTGGGGAAATTGTGCGGGATGCCGCCCTACGGTTAAACCGCATTTCAATGACCATCGCTGCCGCCCCGGCCGATGCCGAGCAGCGACTCGTCGCGCTGATCGTCGCCGATCTGGGCGAGCTGACTGCACACCAGTCTATCCACGCGATCCTGTTCAACGAACGCAAGTTCTTTCGCCGCAGCGCGGACTTTGCCTATGTGGTCAAAGCCAAGAAGGAGACCTACGACGCCTGGGCGCAGGTGCTGGGCGAGGGAGCCAGCCAGGGCCTGTTCCGCCCCGACATCGATATTTTCCTGACAATTTCGACGATTGTCCGCCTGCTGAATTCCGGCGCCGACTGGTACACCCACGAAGACGGCTCGCCGCTTGATGCGCTGAAAAACTTCTCGCTCGACCAGCTGACCGACTTCTATCTGGCCTTCATTATGCGCGGCGTCCGCACTGCCGATCGGGCGGGAAAACCAGTCCCGCGCGAGGTGGCGGAAAAATTGGTCGCCTTGGCGCAAAATTTGTAACCAAGCGCTTGCTAACTGTCCTCGGGCGTGTATTGGTCCGTCATCGTGACAATATTCACTTTCCTCATCCCGCAAAGGGAGAGGAGGGGGCGGGCTGTATCGGAGAGGATGCGTCATTGGCCGAAAGGCCTTGAGCCCGCCCCCAACTTTCTTACGAAATCTCGTTCGACATTTCCGGATCATATCCGCATAATCGTGCCTGAGGCGCCCGGTGAGGCACCAAAGGGGGAAATGCAAAATGGCTGAAGCAGTGCAAGCTCAAGCGCATGGGGCGTCTGGACTCGATTTCAGCGACAAGATGGTCGTCATCGTCGGCGGTATTCTTGCCGCGATGGCGCTCGCCGTGCTGAACCCTGTATTGCCGTCGATCGACAAGGCGCTGTCGCACAGCCCTGCCGATAGCTCGCTGGTGCGCCAGCTATTCGGCTTCACCAGTCTGGCCATGGCAGTGGGCGCGCCGCTGGGGGCGTGGGCATCCAAACAGTTCGGCATGCGGCGGCTGCTTATCGTGGCGAGTCTGCTCTATGCCGTTGCCGGAACCGCTGGCCTCTATCTTAATACCCTGCCCTTGCTGCTGGTCTCGCGGCTGGCGGTGGGGGCTTGCGCCGCAGCGATCCAGGTGATGAGCCTGACCCTGATCAACACCAAGTGCGACGGCAACGACAGGGCGAAGTGGATGGGGCTGCATGTTTCGTTTGCGACATTTATCACTCTGCTGATTAGCCCGCTCAGCGGGTTTCTCGGCAAGATATCCTGGCACTTGCCCTTCGCCGAATATGCGGTGAGTCTGGCGCTATTCGCCGTGCTGATCGCCTCCCCGCGCGATAACGAGGGGGCGGATGCACGGGCTGAGGCTGCTGCGCCGGGGGCGCAGAAAGATTCAATCCTGTCGTGGTTCCCCTGGCATTATTTCCCGCTGTCGCTGCTGCTTGGCACGATGACCTTCATGCCGACTGCCTACGGCCCCTTCCTGCTCGCCGAAAAAGCGCACTTCGGGCCGGGCGCGATTGGCCTGGTGCTGATGGGCGGGGCCTTGATGGGCGCAACCTTGTCTTCGCAATACGGACGCGCGCGGCGCAGGCTTTCTGCCTATCAGGCCTTCGTCGTCAGTTTCACTCTGGCTGGCACCGGGGCACTGACGGCGGCGCTGACTTCGAACGTTCCGCTGCTGATTGCAGGCCTTCTCGCACACGGCATCGGGGTTGCCTGGTTCGTGCCTAACATCATGACCGCGCTGGGCGCTAAGCTGACCTCTGCCCGCCAGGCGCGCGCCGCAGGGCTGGTCAAGACGGCGCACTTCCTTTCGGCGCCGCTGTGCATCTATCTCAAGGATACGCTGCTGGGAAATTCCGGGGCCAGCACCGCGATGCTGACCGTGGCAGTGATCGCCTGTGCCATGCTGGCGCTGATGCTGTTCCGGATGGCGACTGTCGGCAAGCCGCTGGCGGTTCCGGCGGAGTAGGCTTTATCCCCCCATAAACGCCGCGTTGATCGCGCCAGTGTAAACTCCGCCAGCAAAGCCCTGATCGGTCACGAGGTATGCGCCGCTCACCGCACCGTTCAGGGAGCTGTTGAGCAGGATCAGCGGCCAGGCCTGTTCCTCTGCCGTGGCGATGCGGCCGAGCGAGGGGAAGGGCCATGCGGCGATGAATTCGTCGGTGATGATCTCTTTTGACATGTCGACGAACGCGGTCTGGGTGGGGCAGGGGCCGATCGCGTTGAGCCGGATGCGGCGACTGTTGCCAAGCTCGACTGCGGCAAATTGCGTCCAGATCACCAGCATTTCCTTCGAGCTGGTATAGCCATCGCGCACCCGCTTTTCGGGATCGGCCTCACACCAGGCATAGGCGAGGTCCGGATCGGAGATCGCCAGCAGTTCCATGCTCAGCGCCTGATTCTTCTGCCAGCCCATCGCCGCATCAGACGAGATCAGCGCAATTCCAGCGCCGTCCGCCAGCGAGGGCACCAGTTGTTCGGTGAACAGCCGAGTGCCGATGTAATTCACCCGCATGCAATAGAGCGCGCCCTTGATATGCGGCGGCAGGCCAGCGCAGGGGAACAGGAAATGGATCGGGGCAATCGCTTTGAGCGCTTCCGCCGTGGCGCGCACAGCCGCGAAGTCTGATAGATCGCACTGCTGAAAACTCTCGCAGGGAACCTTTGGCGTCTGGATATCGACGATGTGGACCTTGGCGCCAAGTTCGCCGAGAATCCGCGCCACCTGCTCGCCCATGCCCGATGCGCCGCCAGTGACGACCACTGTCTTGCCGCGATAGCCGAGCCCGTCCAGATTGTTCATGTGCCTCTCCATTGTTGCTTTGGCTGCGATCCTAGATACCGTGCGGCAACACGCAAGGGAGAAGCGGCACGATGGGCAGGATATTCGTTATCACCGGCGGCGGCACTGGTTTGGGCCGGGCTTTCGCGCGGACCTTGGCGGCGGATGGAGAGACCTGCGTTCTGCTCGGGCGGCGGCTCGACAAGGTGCAAGCTGTGGCGGACGAAGTGGGCAACGGCTCGTGGGCCTGTGCCTGCGACATATCCGATCCTTCTTCCGTCGACAAAGCCTTTGCCGAGATCGCCCGACGTCACCCGAAAATCGATGGCCTGATCAACAACGCCGCCTTCTTCACCCCCTTCCTGATCGCCGAGGCGCCGACCGACGAGGTCGAAAGCATTCTCGATACCAATCTCAAGGGGCTGATCTGGTGCTGCCGCGCGGCGATCCCGCTGCTGGATCGCGGCGGGATTATCGTCAACGTCGGCAGCGAAGGGGTGATGAATCCGACGGCGATGCTGTCGGTCTATCAGGCGAGCAAATGGGGGCTGGAGCGTTTCAGCAAAGCGCTGTTCGCGGAACTCGCGCCGCAGGGCATTCGCGTCACCATGCTGCGCGTCTGCAAAATGTATGACGAGGATTCCACCTGGAACGTGCCGCCCGAGCGATTGAAGCAGTTCGCCGAGGAAAACGCGAAGCGCGGGTGGGTGCCCGGCCAACAGGCCATCGCCCGCTTTAAAAGCGCCGGCGCACAGATCAGGTGGCTGGTGAACCTGCCGGGCGATGTAGCCGTGCCGGAAGTGGTGCTCGACGCGCGGTTTGCCTGATCAGCTCTCGCCGAGCTTGCTCGGGGAGGATTTCAGAGCCCCAGCGGCACAATCTTCCGAACCCCGCCTTCTTTCCGCAAGAAGCCCTCCCCCCGACCCCTCCCGCAAGCGGTAGGGGAGAATTCAAAGCTTCCCTGCCTCCTCGAGCGCCTTGAAGCCCTCCGTCATCGCCGCCTTGGCGGTATTGGCTGCCGGAAAGCCGCAATAGGGGATGGTCGAGAAGAACACCTCCTCGATCTCCGCGCGGGTCAGGCCATTCGCGACGCCCATGATGGTGTGATACTTGATCTCGTCGAACGAGCGCTGGCCGATGCACATGCCGAGCACGGCCAGACTGCGATCACGGCGCGACAATTTGTCCTCGCGGGTCCAGACTTGGCCGAAGGGAAATTCCATCGTCCACTTGATGTGGAGCGCGGTGAAATCGTCGCCCGATTCCGCGCCCTTGCGGCAGCCGTCGGCCATGTCCTGGCCATAGACATCGGCGAACAGAGCCAGGCCTTTTTCGAAGTCTTCGTTCATCGAACCGTCTCCCGTTCAAACCTGTTTCAGCGCCCCGCCTGCCGCCGATGAGGCACGCATCGCATCGAGAATCTGCATCGAGGCGAGGCCGTCGCGGAAGGTCGGAACCGGCACCGGCGCCTTTATCTCTCGCCCCTCGATCCCGGCGTGCAGCGCCTCGCAGAACCGGGTGAACGGGCCGATCTCGAAGTGCGAGACGCGGTTGGCGGCATTGCTCTCGTCTGCCGGCGGGGGCGGGGGCAGGGCGAGATCGTCGGGCACGGCCAGCTCACGGCTGCCCGCCTTGTCGGCGACCATGACCTTGCCGCCATCCGTCCACACCGTGCCGTGCGTTCCCGCGCAGCGCCACATGGTCGCCATCGGGCCCCAGGCACCGGCCGATTGCTGCATCGAGCCTTCGACGCCGCTCTTCATGCGGAAGCGCATCGAATAGGTGTCTTCGCAGTCGGCCACGCGGTCGGAGACCAGCAACAGGTTAGCGCTCAGCGTGTCGAATTCGCCCAGCCAGGCGCGGATCTGGTCGATCATGTGGCTGCCGCCAGCGCCCAGCCAGCCGCCGCCCGATCCGGCATCGAACCACCATTTGGGCAGCGGGGTTTCGGGATCGGCGCAGAACGGGATAAACTGGTCCATCACCAGGAAGCGCGGATCGCCGATGAGCCCCTCGCTGATCGCCCGCCCGAACAGCGCACGATCGGGCATCCAGCGGAATTCATGCGCGACCATGTGGAACACGCCTGCCTTTTCGGCGGCATCCAGCATGGCCCGCGCCTCGGCGGAATCGAAGGCGAAGGGCTTTTCGCAGACAACGTGGCAGCCATGGGCAATGGCCTTGAGAGTGAGCGCCATATGGGTGCTGGGCGGAGTGGCGACAGTGACGACCTTTGCGCCTGTCTTCTCGATAGCCTCGTCCAGATCGGTGAACCAGGCGGCAATGCCATTCTGCCCGGCGCGCTTCTCGGTCTTGCCCGGATTGCTTCCGACCAGTCCGACAACTTCGAAGCCGCTGGCGCGGAGCGCGGGGACATGGATGCGGCAGCCGAAACCGGTGCCGACGACCACTGCGGGGATAGGTGCGCTCATGCTGGCCGCTCCGGGCCTTTGCTGAATACCGGAATATCGGTTGGCAGCCGATGGTAGGGCTGGGCATCGCAGGTGAAGATCGCGCATTCCGGCCCGCCAAAAGCCTTGGGATCATCAAGCGAGCCGACCTTGACGATCACCACACCAGGCAGCGCCGGCGCGCGGGTGGAAAGGTGCGTGCCGCAATCGGGACAGAATTCGCGGGTCACCGCATTGGCAAGATCCTGCCGCGTGAAGCCCTTGACCGCGCCTTGCGTGACTTCATAGCCCGCCGCCGGCATGCCCATCACCAGCACCGAAGCGCCGCCAGTGATAAACTGGCATTCGCGGCAGAAGCATTCGGCCTTCATCATGGGCTCGCCCTCGGCCCGGTAACGCACTGCGCCGCAATAGCAGCGGCCTTCAAACACAGTCATGGACTTCCCTTACATGCAGACGTGAACCTTGGTCTCTTCATTCGGCCCGCGTAGAATCTCCATCATCCGGGGCAAATCGACCAGTGGAATATCGTTGGTGATGATCGCCTTGGGGTCGACATGGCCCTTGTCCATCTGCTCGGCGACATAGATGAATTCCTTCATCGAATAGCCGACAATGAACTGGATCGACAGGCACTTGAAACTGGCGACTCCCGGGATCAGCGGATCGGGGCTGGTGCAGAAGCCCAGGCTGATTACCCTTGCGAACTGCCCGGCGTGGCTGATCGCTTTCATCATCATGCCTTCCGCGCCCACGCCTTCGAGCACGACATCAGGGCTGCCGCCCAGCGCTTCGATCACTTCGCCATGTTCACTGTCGCCGAAGGGCACGAAAGCATCAGCGCCCATCTCGAGGGACATGGCCTTGCGCCGCTCAGAGCGCGACATGGCGACAATGCGCCCTGCGCCCAGCCGCCGCGCCCAGTAGATCGCATAGAGCGCCACCGCGCCGCCGCCCAGCACCAGCACGCGCTCGCCCGGCTGGATGCGGGCAAATTTGGTGCCGTAAAGACTGATCGTCATCGGCTCGACAAGTGCCCCGTCGGCCATCGAAAGTGTCTGGGGAAGGCGGGTGAGCACGCTTTCGGAAATCTTCGCATATTCCGCGAAGCCCAGCATGCCGGAGCCGGGGCTTGCCTGACACAGCACGTTGTTGCCGTGGCTCTTGCAAGAGGAACATGTCCCGCAGGCTACCGAAGGCAGCACAGCGACACGGTCGCCGATCTTGAGCCGGCTGACCCCGCTGCCGTTGGCGACGATCTCGCCGGCATATTCATGGCCGAACTGCGCGTTCTCACCGAAATCGAACATGCCGCCCTTGGTGAAGGAGATATCGGTGCCGCAAATGCCGCAACGCGCGATCTTGATGATCACGTCGCCCGGACCCGGTTCGGGATCGGGCAGGCTTTCGATAGTCACCGGCTTGCCATGGCCGGGATAGATGGCGGCTTTCATTTGCTTTTCTCCACCAGATCGTAGCGCTGAACATAATCACAAAACTGCTCGCGCACCCGCTCGGCGCTCATACCAAAGTCTGCGAGATCATACTTGTGGACGCCGTGCTGCAGCTCGGGCTTGTCGGCGATGCGCCGGGCAAATGCGCCGCGCAGGTCTTCGCCGATCTCCATGCCGATGAAGCTGTAGATCTGATCGAGCACGGCCATCGGATTGGCGTGAAAATCCGCGTGGACCACATCCAGAACCTGCCCCGGATGCTTTTCGCGCACCTTGTCCGAGCGGCGGATGTCGCGCGCCCATTTGGCCACTTCGCGCGTCAGCATGTTGTGCGCGCGCTCTTCGCGGCGATCTGCCTCATAGACCGGGTGGGCGTGCATCAGCAGCGCACAGAGTGAAGGGATCGCCTTGGCCGGATCGCGGTGGGTCTGGATAACGCGGGCCTGCGGATAACAGGCGAATAGCAGGTCGAGTTGTTCGATATGACCGGGGTTCTTGAGCAGCCAGCGCTTGTCGGGCTCATTGCTGCCGATCAGTTGCACGCATTTGTAGTAATAGGCGTAGGCCGCATCTTCCTCCTGGCATTGCCGCCAGGCGTCATAGGTCGGGCTGGGCCAGTTGCCGCAGGCCCAGATGTTGTTGTTGAAGCTCTGCCACAGGATCATGCAGCATTCGTGGACTTCTTCGGCGGCGCGGTGGTGCGCGGCGCGTGCCTCGGGGGTGGCGGCATAGTGCGCGTCGAGCCCGGCGACGGTCTTGCGGAACTCAGGGAATTCGCTCCAGCGCTCGATCGGCGGGCGCGGCATCGGGTTGTCGATCAGCCAGGTCTGCAGGCCCTGAAAGCGCGGATCGACTGCCATCAGCCGGTGCAGCGCGGTAGTGCCGGTGCGCGGTACGCCGACGATGACGACGGGATCGAGGATGGGCCTCTCATCGAAACCGGGATTGGCCTTCATTGAGGCAATCGCCGTGGCCCGGCTGCGCAGCACGCCGATCACCTGCCCCCAGGCGAGGCGCTTGCCGGCCTCGTGAAAATGCGGGTCGCAGTCCATCGACTGGAGCAGGACCTTGAGACCCGGCAGATAGTCTGATGGGCCGAAGTCGGTGGTGCCGAGCTCCTTTGCGACGATGTCGTGGAGCTGGTCCGAGGCGGTGCGGAACTGCGCGGGAGGATCGTAGGTGGTGTCCATGTTTATGTCCTAAATCCTCCCCTTCCGGGGGATGTGCCGAACGGAGTGAGGCGGAGGGGGTAACGCATTGGATCGCCCCCTCCGTCAGCGCTCCGCGCTGCCACCTCCCCCGGAGGGGGAGGATTGGAAAGCAGATCAAGCATCCGGAATCCCTCCCAAACTCGGCCCGCCATCGACCGAAATCGTCTGTCCGGTGATGTAGCTTGCTGCATCGCTGGCAAAGAACACGATCATGTTGGCCATCTCGTCGGGCGTGCCGGTGCGGCGCAGCGGCATGGCGCTGCTCATCGCGTCCATATCGAGACCCGCCACCCGCCACGCCTCCAGCACCCGATCCGAAGCAATCGCCCCGGCGGCGACGCAATTGGCGCGAATGCCGTGTTTGCCCCATTCGGCTGCCGTCACCTTGGTAAACATCTGCAGTGCGGACTTGGCAGCGGAATAGTGTGCGCCGCCCTTGACCCCGTTGACCCCGGCGCCGGATGAAATGCTGACAATCGCGCCGCTCTTCTGCGCGATCATGTGCTTTCCGGCCTCGCGGGTCAGGATGTAGGCGCTCTTCACATTGAGATCGAAGATCGAATCCCAGCCTTTGGTCGGGATGGACTCGAGCGGTCCCATCCGGGTGCCCCCGGCATTGTTGATCAGGATGTCGATGCGCCCGAAGGTGTCCACGGTCTTCTGGACCAGCGCGATGCATGCATCTTCGTTCTTCACATCGGTCGGCACAGCGAGGCACTGGCTGCCGCTATCCATGGCGATCTGGGTGGCGGCCATTTCGAGTTCGGTGACAGTGCGGCTGCAGATGACGACACTCGCGCCGAGCTTCGCCAGTTGCAGGGCGGTGGCATAGCCGATCCCGGTGGCGCCGCCGGTGACAATCGCGACCTTGCCGGTGAAGCTGAGATGGTCCGTAATCATTACCAGCGCCTCCGGCGTTGGCAGGCTCGCACGCGGATGCGCAATTCCTCGGCGCGTTGTTCGGGGGTGACCACCGGCGTGTCAGACGGCAGATGATCGCGCAGGCTCGCCAGCTTGACCCGCTTGATCGTCGGCAATGGCTCGCTGTCGCAATCATACCAGCGGCCATAGATGCCGCCTTCCTTGTAGCCCGCCGGATCGAGCCAGTTGGGCACGCCCGGGTCCTCCAGCGCAATCACCGCGCGGAACCTGCCATCGCTGGAAAGCGTGGCCATGGCGCCGTTGGTGCTGGAGAGCCGGTGGACATATTCGAGCGCGTTGAACAGCGGATCGTTGAGCTGCACGTTCCAGTAGGGCGCGCGCTCCGGGATTTCGGTCTCGATGATCAGCGCTTCGTCTTCATCGAGCTGGAAGTTGGCTGGCCAGTAGGTCTGCTTGACCAAGGCGCCCGCCATGCGGATCGGCTCGAACACGTTGTAGCCAACGCGCTCCATCACGCCGTTCTGCATCTTGAAATACTGCTTGGTTTTCCGGGCCGGAAACTTGGCCATTTCCTGGATGCGGGTGAGGATTTCCTCCGGGCTCAGCCGCTGCTTGGGCGGGACCTTGTCGAGGCATTCGATCGAGAGCACCGGGTCCACTTCGTTGGCCCAGTCATAGAGCCGGTAACGGGTATAGAGCCCGCCCGCCTGCGGGTGGATCGGGGCCCAGTGGCCTTGGTAGCCAGCAGGGCGCTCGGCGCTGAAAATGATCTCGAAATCGGAGCCGAGCTCGATGCCGATATCGTTGGTATCGAGCTCGTTGTGGCCGTTGGGCACTGGCGGATCGTCATAGGTACCCGACAGCGCGGCCTGCGTCGTGAAGCTCAAAATCTTGCAGGTGCCGCGATTGCCCGAGACGCGGTAGGTCAGATCACCCCGGATTGGCGACTGGACATAGATGTCATCGGGATTGGGCTGGAGCGTGAAGACCGGGTTCCACAGCGGCGCCCAGTCCGGGTGTTCGGCATCAGCGTGGAAATACATGAAATAGGAGTAGGAAAGGCTGGTCATCGTCTGGCGATAGATGTCCGCGCGGTACTCCGGGTCGTCCGGGTGCCAGGTGTCCTTGAGATTGCCGACCGCGCCTTCGAGGTCGGCGAGGTAGGACAGGATCGTCGGTGCGATCTCGGAGTTCATTGCAATTGCCTCGCCCAATTGGCCGGTCTGTGCCGGGATTCGCGTTATGCGCCAGCATGGCACTCCGCGACCGGGAAAAGCAAGCCTGCTGGTCGCCAGCGGCGGGGGCGGACTGTGGTGGCAAGGTAGAGCGGGTGGCGCGGCTGGCCCTGCTGGGTGAGGCCAAGTGCGGCAACGGGCATGTCAGCGGGCAAGCGTGTCAGCACATGTTCGCCGCGCCCCAGATGGCTCGCGTGGTTGCCCCAGGCGAGCACGGTGCGGCGGCTGAGATCGAGAGCCAGCGCGATGGCCGCGTCGTTATGCGGCCCTATCGGCTCGGCGGCGCGCTTGAGATCGGCGGGGGCGGTGGCGCGGTAGGCGAACAGGTTCCACACCAGCAGGTTGGCATGGTCGGCCTGAGCGGCGATGCGGCGGCAGCGGGCGATGGTCGGATCGTCGGCGCGCTCGTCAGCTGTCGAAGGGTTGAGCATGCCCATGCCGAGCACGGCGGCGCGCGGGCTGGGCAGGCGCCAGAGGAGATAGCGGTAAGCTCCGCATGCGCTGAACACCGCGCCAAGGCCGCCTGCCGGATCATGGCGGAAGTCGAGGCCGCAGCCTTCCGACCAATCCCTGATCGCGGCCAGTGCCGCCGCGCCGCGCACCTATTCAGCAGGCCCGATTGCCAGCTCGATCGGGGTAAGGCCTTCGATTGTCCCTACCAGCCTGTCGCCCACCGCAATTGGCCCGACGCCGGCGGGGGTGCCGGTGTAGAGCAGGTCGCCCGGTGCCAGGTGATAGAACTTGGAGAGATCGGCGATCAGGTCTGCGACGTTGAAGATCATATCGGACAGCACCGCGTCCTGCTTCACCGCGCTGTTCTGGGAAAGCTGGATGCGCTGGGCCTCCATCGCGCCGAAAGCCTCCACTCGGGTAATCGGGGCGATGACAGCAGCCTGTTCGAAATCCTTGCCGAGGTCCCACGGGCGGCCCTGATCGCGCGCTGCATTTTGCAGGTCGCGCCGGGTCATGTCGAGCCCGCAGGCATAGCCCAGCACCACCGACAGGGCATCGGCCTCGGCAATGCGGAAGGCGGGGGCGCCGATGGCTACGACCAGTTCCATCTCGTAATGGCAGTTCGCGGTGCCTAGCGGATAGGCAATCGTCGTGCCCGAATGGCAGATCGCCGAGGGCGTCTTGGTGAAATAGAACGACGCGTCCTTGGTCGCGGCAAAGCCCATTTCGGCGGCGTGCGCGGCATAGTTGCGTCCGACGCAGAATATGCGGTTGACGGGGAATGTGGCTGCTTCGCCCAGGATCGGCACGGCAGGGCGGGGCGGGAGGTCAAATAGTGTGCTCATGCGCCCACCCTGCCATCAATCCCAGGCGAGGTGCAAGTGGTCGACCCCGATCACCCCGCCGGCATGGCTGCGCGGGCTGGGCCGGGACGAATCGAAGCGGACAATCGGCATGCGCTTCGCCCATTCCTCCAGAAACAGCCGCAGCTCCAACCGCGCCAGATGCTGGCCAATGCATTTGTGCGGGCCATTGCCGAGGCTGTTGTAGGGAACGGGGCCCCGGTCGAAATCGACCCGGAAGGGATCGGGATAGGCCCGGTCATCCGTGCCCGAAAGCGCATTGGCGGTCATGATAAGATCGCCTTCCTTGAGGAATGCCCCATGCCGCTCTGTGTCGTGGCGCAGCAGCCGCACGGTGTTGGACAGGCCATGGCGGCGCAGCAGTTCCTCGACGGCTGCGGGCACTACACGCGGATCGTCCTTCAGCCGCTGTTGCAGCTCGGGCTGCTCGCACAGGCGCCACATGGCAAAGCCCATCTGCGAGGCGACCGTGTCCTGCCCGCCGAAGAACACCAGCTGCGCCATACCGACCAGCTCGTCGCGGCTCTGGAAACGCGGATTGTTTCGCCACTGCGAGATTCCGGTGAAGACGTCGTCACCCGGCGCTTCCAGCCGCTCGTCGAGCAGCTGGCTGAGGTATTGCATGGTCGCCATCAAGGCAGCGCCGCGCTGATCACGCGTGCCGCGACCCGCCATGTGCCTGCCCCAGCCGAGAAAGTCTTCTCTGCGATCATAGGGCAGATCGACAAAGTCCCAGAAGATCATCAGCGGCGCCACGGTCGAAAAGGTGCTGACGAATTCGCAGGCCTTCTCAGGCATTGCCTTCATCGCCTCGATCAGTTCCACGATCACCGCGCGCGCCTTGGGTGTGTAGTTTTCTTCGATCTGCTTCTTGGCGAAATAGGGGTTGAGCACGGCGCGGTAGCGCGAATGGTCGGGCGGATCGCAGGTGATCGGCGGCATGAACGGCATCGAGCCCTTGGGCGGGGCCTTTTCGGTGCTGGAGAAAGTCTGGTGCGTCTCCTGAATCCATTTGGTCTCGGGCGCACGGGTGGCGATCCAGTGGCCGCCGTGGTGCGGGGTCCAGACAATGTCGGGGCCATTATGCAGCACATCGAAGGCGCGGTAGACATCGCCCAATTCGGCGAGGCCGGGCGGGTTGGTGTAGTCGAAATCAACCACTAGCGCCGGATCGACGTGGGGCGGGATGGGGGTTGGGGTCAGGGCGGCTGTTGCCATTTCACTCTCCCGTTTCAATACCTCCCCGGTGCGGGGAGGTATTTTATGCGCTAAACACTCTCGTTTTGCCCCTCGCGCACCATCTGCATTCCCGCCATGCTGCCCTCATCGCGCCATGCGCGGATCAGGTCGTCGAAGGCGTTATAGCCAGGCCCATACATGTCGCCGAAGATGGTATAGCGGCTCGCCTCGATGCCTTCGTTGTTGTTGTAGCCGGGCGTGCATTGCGCCCAGAAGTCGCCGTCGTAATAGAACGTTTCGCGCACGTGCTTGACCCATGCCGCTTCGGCCTCGGCGCTGGGTTCGACTGTATCGCCGCCGCGCTTCATGGTTTCGCCGATGATATAGGCGAGGTGGCGGCCTTGCTGGTCATACATCAGGGTAGTCGAACCCGAGACGCCGCCCTGAATCCAGCCGGTCCATAGCAGGCCAGGAAAACCGTTGAGGCTCATGCCGTGCAGCGTGCGGAAGCCGTCTTTCCAGTAGTCATAGAGCGACTGCCCGCCGCGGCCTTCGATGGTGTCGATCCCGTATTTGCGGCGCAGGTCCGTGGTGCTCTCGAAGCCGGTTGAATAGATGATGCAGTCGAACTCGTGCTCCACGCCGTTTGCCACGATCCCCTTTTCGGTGATCGCCTCGATGCCCTTGGTCGCCGAGACATCGATTATATCGACGTTGTCGCGGTTGAAGGCATCGAGATAGTCGTCGTTGAAGCAGGGGCGCTTGCACAGGAAGCGATACCACGGCTTGAGGATCTCGGCCTTGCGCGGATCCTTGACGGTATCATCAACGCGTTTGCGGATGCGCTCCATGGCGCGGTGATCTTCCACCTCGCGCAGCGACATCAGTTCCTCGAAGCCCATTTCCGGCCAGCCCATCTCCTTGCGGCGGGCCTGGACATTGCGGTTGAGCTCGCTCCAGCCGTCGCAGATCAGGTCCTCGTCGTCGGGGCCATAGATGCCGTTGATGCCGGTGTGGAAGCTGTTCATCCGTTCGGCATGCCAGCCGGGATTGAGCTTTTTCGCCCAGTCGGGATCGGTCGGCATGTTGCCGCGAAAGTCGATATAGCTCGGCGTGCGCTGGAACACGGTGAGCTGCTTCACATATTTACCGAGATTTGGGACGCACTGGATCGCGGTCGCCCCGGTGCCGATGATGGCGACGCGCTTGTCCTTGAGCTTGTCGAGCACCGGATTGCCGAACCCGCCACCGGTATAATCATAGTCCCAGCGCATGGTGTGGAAGCTGTGGCCCTTGAAGCTCTTGATGCCGGGCACGCCGGGCAGCTTTGGCCGGTTGATCGGGCCGACTGCCATGATGACGAAGCGGGCGCGGATCGTATCGCCCTGCCGGGTGGTGACGCGCCAGCGGCGGCTGCTCTCTTCCCATTGCAGCCCTTCGACCGTGGTGCCGAACAGGGCGTGCTCGTAAAGCCCGAAATGGCGTCCGATCGACTGGCAATATTCGAAGATTTCGGTGCCGTAGGAATAGCGATCCTTCGGCATGTAGTTCATTTCTTCGAGCAGCGGCAGGTAGGTGTAGCTCTCCACATCGCACTGCACGCCGGGGTAGCGGTTCCAGTACCAGGTGCCGCCGAAATCGCCGCCGCGATCGATGATGCGGACATTGGTGATCCCCGCCTCGACGAGCCGGCCCGCCGTGATCAGCCCGGCAAAGCCGCCGCCGAGCACGACAACATCGATCTCGTCATTTACCGGCTCGCGGGGCGGCAGCTTGGTGTAGGGGTCGAATTCGAAGAACTCTTCATATTCGCCGCGCGCTTCGATGTATTGCGCGAAGCCTTCGGCGCGGTGGCGCTTGAGACGCTCTTCCTCATAGCGCGCCCGCAGGGCCTCGATGTCGATATCGGGGGTGTCGGTTGCGCCGCAGCTTATGAAATTGGGATTGGCATTCATGTCAGACGGCAACCTTTTCGGGAAGCACGGCTGCATGCAAGGGCGCTTCCATTTTCTGGATTTCGGGGAGGACTTCGCAGGCAAACAGCTCGATGCTCGCCGCGCATGCCTCATGCGGCATGGTGCCGAAATTGGGCACCACGGTGATTTCCGAGAAGGAACAGGCCTGCTGCGCCACCTTGATCCGGCGGATCACTTCGTCGGGCGTGCCAATCATCAGGTTGTCTTCGTGATAGCCCGAGGGGCGGGCGACGTTCTTTGCAGGTTCGCCCGTGACCGCAGCGGCGAGGATCGCGGTGGCCGCGCCCTGGCGGTCGGCATAGGCCTCATAGCCCTTGATGCCGATGAAGTTCGACGGGTCGGCAAAACCATAGTGCAGATTGACGTCGCGGTTGGCCTCGAACACCCATTGGTCAGACTGGTCGAGCTCGGCCGCATTGGCGGCGCAATAGAGGAACAGCACGTTTTTGGGCTGGCACGGGCCCATGCCCTCCTCGGCGCGAAACTGGTTGACCGCGCGGACATCCTCGCAGGCTTTCTCCAGCGGCTTGTTGCCTACGAACAGCGGGCGCAGGCCCTTGCGCGAGAGGATTTCGAGCGATTCCTTCGTTGCCGAAGAGCCATAGATTCGGGTGAGCAGGTCCTGGCTCTTGGGCGCGGGGCGGATCGAGGTTTCGGGGACTTTGAATATCTCGCCGTCGTAGGAAAAGCGTTCCTGCGAGAAGGCGAGGTTCAGGATATCCAGCGTCTCGTTGAAGCGCTGGCGGCTTTCCTCGCGCGGGATGCCCAGTGCTTCGAACTCGTTCTTGGCCACGCCGCGCCCGAGGCCGATAGTCTCATAGCGCCCGTTCGAGAGGGTATCGAGGAAGGCGATCTGGTGGGCAAGCCGCACCGGGTGCCACCAGGGCGCCACCACCACCATGGTGCCGAAAGTCACCCGCTCGGTGCGCCCAGCAAAATAGCTGAGCAGCTGCAGCGGGTTGGGGGTCATGCCATAGGGTGAGCCGCAATGATCGGGCGCCCAGATGCCGTCGAACCCCAGCGGTTCGGCCATGTCGCCCAGCGCCATCATCGATTCGACGCATTGCCAGTCGGGCGTCTCTGGCGCTTGCGCATAGTCGCCCGCCATGATGCGGAGCCAGTCCTGCGAATTGGTCGATGACAGGCCGAGATTGACCTTCATGGGCGATCAGCTCTCGATCTTTTTGGGTCCACCCATGCCGATGACCTTTGCGAGGTTGTAGTGGAGGCTCGCCACTGTCCGCTCCATGTAAGGGTTGGGCTGGGCGCCGCGCCAGTGGGCGTTCTTCATGCCTTTCTGCACGGCCGTCATGTTCTGAAAGTCCTGCTGCAGCACCGGCGGCCAGTCTTCGGGCTTGGTATATTCCCAGTCCGTCGCAGGCGCTTCGCTTTCGGGATAGAGCTCGTAGACCGCGCCTTCGAAGATGCACATGTCGGGGTTATCGCCATAGGGCCGCGCTTGGTAGCAGAGCATGTTGTTGACCGCGTGGCCGATCTGCTGGTTGGGGAAGATCTGCCACGACGTGCCGCTCTGGGCGGTGTGCTGCGGATCGACCACGGGCCAGACCACGCCGCGCGCTTCATCGACCGCGCGCGCGGTGGTCAGCCAGTACTTCGAGACATCGGGCGCGGGCGTGCCTTCGGGCAGTTCATCCGCCAGCCGGTTGGCGACATCGACGAGGGTGCGGGTGGTGTTGGTATTGGCGTTTTCCCAGGTGAAGTTCTGCATTTCGGCAGTCGAAAGGCGCGGATCGCCGGTGCCCAGGCGCAGCTTGGCGGCGTCCTCTTCCTGGCCCTTGGGCGCATCGTAGCCGATGTTGGAATGCTTGCCCTGATTGCGGCCCCAGCCGCGAAACTGGCCGAATTCCATGAATTCAGGGTGCGTTCCCGGCACATGGTAGGTCTCGCAGAAGGCCTCCATGGCGACCTTCCAGTTGCATTCAAAGATCACCCACTTGCGCCAGCGGCAGCGCATGTTTTCGAGCTTGAAGGGATCGAGCATGGTCGCGGCAGGCTCTAGATATTCGCGCAAGGGGCCTGCATTGGAATCGATGTTGACCCACAGGAACCCGCCCCATTCGCCCACGGCGACCTTGCCCAGGCTGGTGCGATCCTCGGTGAGTACGCCGTTCCAGTCGTCCTGATGTTCAATGAAAGTGCACTTGCCTTCGCGGTTGAAGGTCCAGCCGTGGAAACCGCACACGATGTTGGTCTTGTTGCCGCGCGCGTTGCGCTGGCCAGCAGGCGTATCGATCAGCTTGCGGCCGCGGTGCGGGCAGACATTGTGGAAGGCGCGGATCGTGCCGTCATCGGCGCGGGTAATGATCACCGAATCGTCGGCGATATCATAGGTGATATAGTCGCCGACATTCGGGATGTCCTCGGTCCGTCCGGCCTGCAGCCAATGGCTGCGCCACAGCTTGTCCCGCTCGGCCTTGGCGAATTCCGCGCTGATATACGCGTCTGGTCCAATGACGACTGGCTGCGCCAGTTCGTCCGCCACTTCGACAACCTTGCCCATCTCGCCCATGTTTCGTCTTCCTTGAATTGATATGTTGCCGCGAAGCCTATCAGAGCCATTTAGGCGGCAAAAGCCTCGTCGAACAGATACTGCATTGCCGCCCAGCTGCGGCGTTCAGCTCGGGCGTCATATTTGAGGCCGGCCATGCCTATCGAAGAGGCATCCTTGTTAGTGAACGAGTGCTCGACCCCGGTCAGCAGCAGCATCTGGCAGTCGATCCCGGCTTCGGCCATATTGGCCATGAATGCATCGCGCTGGTCCTTCGGGATCAGCGGATCGGCGTCGCCGATGCAGACCAGCACCGATCCCCTGATATTCTTCGAATCGGTGGCAATCCCTGAGCCGAGCCCCGAGTGGAAACCGACTGCAGCCTTCACATCCGCGCCCGAACGCGCCAGCTCGATCGCTGAAGTTCCGCCAAAGCAGAAACCGATTGCCGCAAGCTTGTTCGCATCGACGTGTGGCTGGTCGGCAAGTGCTGCAAGCCCGGCATTCAGCCGCGCACGCCATTCGGCATTGTCCTGCACCAGCGCGCCGAGGATCGCCATCGGCTCGCCTTCGGACCCGGCAAACATGTCGGGCGCAAAGGCGACATAGCCAAGCGCTGCCAGCGCATCGCATTTCGAGCGGGTATTGGCGCTGAGGCCATTGCCCTCATGCAGCACCAGCACGCCGGGGGCTTGTCTGCCGCCCGAACCATCGGCCAGATAGCCGCTGCTTGTCCGCCCTTCTCCGGACCAGTTGATTTCCGCCATATCTCGCTCTCCACTCATCTCTGCGGTTTGGACCGCTTGCGCTTTGCCTAGCGCCTATCTCGCCAGATGCAATTGCCTGTGGACACGGCAGGCGAAATCCCGACAATGGCTAGCAAGAACAGTGTTCAGGAGAGAATCATGAGCGACGCCGATTCAGCCGCAATCCGTGAAGTCCGCAAGGACTGGGTGAGCGAACATCGCGATATGTATCTGCAATCGGGCGGCGCGCAGGGCCACCTGATGGATATCACCGCCGTCGGGGCCTATTCGCTGGGGGCGCACTGCCTGGTCAAATACAAGGGCCGCAAGAGCGGCAAGGTGTTCATCACGGCGCTATGCTATTCGATTGTCGCGGGCGAAGTAGTGATCTGCGCCTCCAAGGGCGGGGCCGATACCCATCCCGACTGGTATCTCAACCTGGTGGCCAGCCCTGAGGTCGAGTTCCAGATCGCAACGCAGGCTTATCGCGGCACTTGGCGCGAGCCCGAAGGGGCCGAGCGCGAGAAGGTCTGGGCTGTAATGGTCGATAACTTCCCGTTCTATGCCAATTATCAGAAATCGACCACGCGGGTGATCCCGCTGGTGATGATGAAGCTGGCGGAGGAAATTCCGGTGTTCAAGGAAAGCGACGCGACGGGCCAGCGGCAGTTTTGAACTTCGTCCCCCAGCTTGGCTCGGGAAGAATCTAGGCGGCCGGCTTCATCAGTTCCCGCACAAACCCGATCAGCCCGGTCTGCCGCGCGCGGCGCAGCCTTTCCGCCGCCAGAATCTGCTGCACCTGCGTGAAGCATTCTTCGACGTCGTCGTTGATCACGACATAATCATAGCCGTCCCAGTGGCTGATCTCGGCGCGGGCGCGTTCCATGCGGGCATTGATCACTTCGGCGCTGTCGGTGGCGCGGCCCGCAAGGCGCTGGTGCAGCTCATCGATGCTGGGCGGCAGCAGGAAGATGCGGACAACGTCCTGCTGATCTTTTTGATAGAGCTGCTGGGTGCCCTGCCAGTCGATGTCGAACAGGAAATCCTGCCCCGCTTTCAGCCCGGCGCGAATACTGGCCTTTGGCGTGCCATAGGAATGGCCGAATACATGCGCCCATTCGTAGAATTCATCCTCTGCAACCAGGCGGTCAAACTGGTCCTGGCTGACGAAGAAATAGTCTTTTGCCTCCACTTCGCCGACCCGCATCGGCCGCGTGGTCATTGAAACCGAGAGGCGAATATCCTCGTCGCGGTTCAGCAGCATATGCGAAATAGTGGTCTTGCCCGCGCCCGAGGGTGACGACAGAATCAGCATCAGCCCCCGGCGCTGGAGCGCGTCACGCGTCGGCATCATGGCCCTCAATGGAGCTGGCTGCCTTGCGCCGGGCCAGATGCGCGCGTCGCCTTTCGTAAAGCTCCTTGGCAAGGAGCCCGCCGCCGACCACGATTGCGCCTGGGACTGAACGCGCGGCGATGCGGGTCAGCGCGGCGCCGGCAATCGCGCGGGTGATCGACGGCGCAGCCTTTGGTGCTTGTGAAACGGCGGGAAACAGCCGCTGCGCGGCCTTGTCCAGCAACTTGCCGCCAGTGCTCCGGGCGATCCGGGCAAGAAGGCGATTATCGAGCGGCATGCGGCCCTGCGCTTACTTCTTCCGGCCGAAATCGACCGAAACGACATTCGAGCCATCGCCGGCGGGCGCGGCGCGGGGGCCAGACTCGGCATCAGGCGCATCGTTTTCCGTCGCTTCATGCGGTTCGGGCTCGATCTCGGTCACTTCGGCCTGGAATTGCAGCCCGAAATCAACCTCGGGGTCAACGAAGCCAGTGATCGCAGCGAACGGAATGACCAGTTTTGCCGGCACCTGGTTGAAAGTCAGCCCGACCGAGAAGTGATCGGCTTCCACTGACAGATCCCAGAACTTGTTCTGCAGCACGATGGTCATCTCGTCAGGAAAGCGTTCCTTGAGATGCGGCGGGATCGCCACGCCGGGGGCGTGGGTCTTGAAAGTAATGTAGAAATGATGGTTGCCGGGCAGGGTGCCGCCCGAGACCTGAACCTGGCCGAGCACTCGTCCGACCACGGCGCGCAGGGCTTCCTGCACGATTTCATCGTAAGGGATCAGACTGTCGGGGCCGCTGTCGTTCATCGCGTCAGTCAAGTGGCCCGCGCAATTGCGCGGGTCAAGAGGCAGCTTGCCCTAATCCACTGGCGCCAGAGCTGATGCGAGCATTGATTCCCGCGCCCCCGGGTCTATAGGCCTCACCCATGCGCACCGCCTCTATCGCCCGCAAGACCAGCGAAACCGATATTGCCGTCGAGGTAAACCTCGATGGCACTGGCGCCTATGCCGTCTCCACCGGCATCGGCTTCCTCGATCACATGATCGAACAGTTCTCGCGCCATTCGCTGATCGACATCTCCTGCCAGATCAAGGGCGACCTGCACGTCGACCAGCATCACACGACGGAAGACAGCGCCATTGCCATTGGCCAGGCCATTGTCCAGGCGCTGGGCGACAAGGCCGGGATCGGGCGCTATGGCATGGCCTATTCGCCGATGGACGAGGCCTTGTGCCGCGTGACGCTGGATATATCCGGGCGGCCGTGGCTGGTGTGGAATGCGAGCTTTACCCAGCCAAGGCTTGGCGAAATGGATACCGAGCTGTTCCAGCACTGGTTCCACTCGATCGCGCAAGCCATTGGCATCACGCTGCATGTCGAGCAGCTCTATGGTGACAACAACCACCACATCATCGAAGGTATCTTTAAAGGCTTCGCCCGCGCCATGCGGCAGGCGGTGGAGCTCGATCCGCGCAAGGCCGGGGCGATCCCTTCAACCAAGGGCCAGCTCGGTGGCTGAGATTGTTGCGCTAGTGGACTACGGCGCGGGCAATTTGCATTCGGTGGAAAGCGCACTGCGGGCAGCTGGCGCTGAGGATGTTGCCGTCACTTCCAATCCGCTGGTGGTGCGCGCGGCGGACCGCATCGTTCTGCCCGGCGTCGGCAGTTTCAAGGCCTGCGCCGAGGGGCTGCGCGCTGTCCCAGGCATGATTGAGGCGATGGAAGAGCGGGTGCATGTGGGCGGCGCGCCGTTCCTCGGCATTTGCGTCGGCATGCAATTGCTCGCGAGCCGCGGCGTGGAGCATGGCGTGACCGAGGGCCTCGACTGGATCCCCGGCGAAGTGCGCCACATCGATACCAGCGATCCCGCCATTAAGGTGCCGCACATGGGCTGGAACGACGTCCTGCCGATGCGCCACATGGATGGCGCACAGCTGATCGAGCCGGGCGAGGCCTATTTCCTGCATAGCTACCATCTCGTGCCCGACGAGGGCCGGCATATTGCTGCCATGACCGACCACGGCGGCGGGATTATCGCGGCGGTGGCACGCGATACGATTGTCGGCGTGCAGTTTCATCCCGAGAAGAGCCAGGCCTATGGGCTGGAATTGCTGGCGCGGTTTCTGGAGTGGCGGCCATGAGGGCCCCCTCTCCAACTCCGGCTAGGCTGCTGTGCAGCCAAGCCTTCGTATCCTCTCCCACGAGGGGAGAGGAGCAGTGCCGCTTGGCTCCTCCCTCCTTGCGGGGGAGGAAAGCGCAGCTTGCCGCTTTGGCGGCTAGCGTAGCTTGGAGAGGGGGTCTCCGCCCATGATCGTCTTCCCCGCCATCGATCTCAAACAGGGCCAGGTCGTCCGCCTCGCCGAGGGCGATATGGCGCGCGCCACGGTCTATGGCGATGATCCCGCCGCGCAGGCGCTGCTGTTCGCCGATGCGGGCGCGGAATACCTGCATGTTGTCGATCTCGATGGCAGCTTCGCAGGCCGCGCGGAGAACCGCGAGGCGGTTGAGGGCATCCTCAAGGTCTTCCCCGGCCACGTCCAATTGGGCGGCGGCATCCGCACCCGCGAATCGGTCGACGGCTGGTTCGATCTCGGCGTCTCCCGCGTGGTGATGGGCACGGCGGCGCTGAAGGACCCGGAATTCGTCAAGGACATGGCGAAAGCCTATCCCGGCGGCATTGTCGTTGCAGTCGATGCCCGCGATGGCATGATCGCGACTGAGGGCTGGGCGGAGCTGTCCGAAGTCTCGATATACGACATGGCGCGCCGCTTCGAGGATGCCGGCGTTGCCTCGCTGTTGTTCACCGATATCGGCCGCGATGGCATGCTCAAGGGCTGCAATATCGAGGCGACGGTTGATCTTGCCCGGCGGACCGAGCTGCCGGTGATCGCGAGCGGGGGGGTCAAGGGGCTGGACGATATCCGCATGCTTTCGCTGCTGGCGCGCGACGGGATCGAAGGGGTGATTACCGGGCGGGCGCTCTATGACGGGCGGCTGGACCTTGCGGCGGCGATTGCGCTGGCGGAGGCGGCGTGACCGTTCGCATCCGCGTCATCCCCTGCCTCGACGTGCGCGATGGCCGCGTGGTCAAGGGCGTCAATTTCGTCGATCTCAAGGACGCCGGCGATCCGGTCGAGCAGGCGCGCGCCTATGATCTGGCAGGCGCCGACGAGCTGTGTTTCCTCGACATCACCGCCAGCCACGAGGCGCGCGGCACCCTGCTCGATATTGTCAGCCGCACCGCCGAAGTCTGCTTCATGCCGCTCACCGTCGGCGGCGGGGTGCGCACGGTCGAGGACGCCCGCGCGCTGCTGCTGGCAGGCGCGGACAAGGTGGCGGTCAATTCTGCTGCCGTCTCGCGGCCCGAAGTGGTGGCGGATATTGCCGCGAAGATGGGCAGTCAGTGCATCGTCGCCTCGGTCGATGCCCGCAGGTCAGGCGACCATTGGGAAATCTTCAC
The DNA here is from genome assembly GCA_947473355.1 of Sphingomonadaceae bacterium. Lineage (GTDB taxonomy): Bacteria > Pseudomonadota > Alphaproteobacteria > Sphingomonadales > Sphingomonadaceae > Novosphingobium. Next base: position 48,288 of record CANJCQ010000003.1, read on the forward strand.
CCACGGCGGACGCAAGGCCACCGGGATCGATGCTGTCGCCCATGCTATCCGCCTCGCCGAACTTGGCGCGGGCGAATTGCTGGTGACTTCGATGGACGGCGACGGAACGCAGGCGGGTTACGATCTCGAACTCACCCGCGCGATTGCCGATGCCGTTTCGGTGCCGGTGATTGCTTCAGGCGGGGTCGGCACGCTCGATCATCTGGTCGAGGGCGTAACCAAGGGACACGCCAGCGCGGTGCTCGCCGCCTCGATCTTCCACTTCGGCACCTATTCGATTGCCGAGGCCCATGCGGCCCTCCGAGCGGCAGGATTGCCCGCGCGGGGCTGAACCCGCTGATAGCGCCGGATCGCTTTACAAACCAGCCTATCAATCCTCCTGCGTTTACCATCGCGAGGCCCACATTCCTGCCCACGCGCGCGCATGGCACGAGCCTTGCGTTAACACCTCCAGTTCGGAAAAGCAGGAATTGATGCGATGAACCATTTGGTTTTGGCCGTGGCAGGCTCGATTGCCCTTGGCGGCTCGGCCTATGTCGGCCTGTTCGCTCACCTGCCGCAGCCCAATGATTATGCGCTCTATGCCATGGTCCTGACCGGCCTCACGGTCGGCTGGTACGGGGCCCGCAAGCGTCCGGTCGATTAACGAATTCCGTCAGCACCATGGGGGCACTCCCTGCCCTGCCGCTGACGGTGCCTGAAAGGGGCGTCCGGCCCGAACCCGGGCGCCCCTTTCTTCTTGCCATTCTTCTTGCCTTTCTTCGTTCTTGACCCCGCCGCGCTCCCGCCGCAATGCCTTGCGCCATGGCCGATGATTACACCCCCGACAGCATTTTGGCCCGCCTCGAGGCGGTCATCGCGCAGCGCCGCAGTGCCGATCCCGCACAAAGCTATGTCGCCAAGCTGCATCAGCGCGGCCTGCCGGTCATCGCCCGCAAGCTGGGTGAAGAGGCGACCGAGGCGGTGGTCGCGGCGCTGAGCGGTGATCGCGAAGAGCTGGTGGGCGAGGCGGCCGATGTGCTGTTTCACCTCATGGTCCTGCTCGGCGCGAAGGATATCCCGCTGGCCGATGTGCTGGCCGAGCTGGACCGGCGCGAAGGGGTGTCGGGCATTGCCGAGAAAGCCGCACGGAGAAGCGACTGATGCCAATCGATTCCAGCCTCCCCTATGATGACCAGAACATCTTCGCCAGGATCCTGCGCGGGGAGATTCCCTGCAACAAGGTTTTCGAGGACGAGTGGAGCCTCGCCTTCCATGACATCCGCCCGCAGGCGCCGGTGCATGTGCTGGTGATCCCCAAGGGGGCTTATGTTGGCTGGGATGACTTCACCAACACGGCCAACGACGCGGAACTTGCCGGGTTCACTCGCGCCGTGGGCCTCGTGGCGCGCGAGCTGGGGCTGTCATCGGGCTACCGGTTGATGGTCAACATGGGGCATGATGGCCACCAGGAAGTGCCGCATCTGCATGTCCACATTTTTGGCGGGCGCCAGTTCCGGCTGATGATTGCGGATTAGTCCGCAGCCTTGCCTGGCATCGCATTTGCCTTAGGCCGAGGCGCCAGCCAGACCACGGCGGCGCTGAGGAAAAACACCGCAGCAGTGACCAGGAACACCGCGTCGATTGCCATGGTCACGGATTCGCGGTCGGCCAGATTGGCGATGGTGCGCAGGGCCTGATCGCTGGTCATTCCCGCATTGGTCATGGTCCGCATCACTTCGTCCGGCTGGAGCTTGCCGGCGATTTCCGCGTGGGCTTCCTGCTGGGCATTGCCCCAATAGGTCAGCGTCAGCGCCGTGGCGACGCCCAGCGCGATGGTGCGCACGAAATTCTGGATGCCGGTGGCCGAGGCGAGTTCGTCCGGCGTCACCGAATTGAGCGAAATCACCGTCAGTGGCAGCATGAAGAAGCTCATACCGAAGCCCTGCACCACTTGCGGATAGGTCAGCGTCCAGAAATCCGCATCGCTGGTCCAGGTCGATCGCGCCAGTGCCATTATGCCGATCCATGCGACCGCCAGAGACACCATCAGACGTGGATCGACGCCCTTGGCCACGGCCTTCGATGCCAGTGCCGAGGTGGAGAGCGCTGCAAGGGCAGTGCACGAGGTGATGAAGCCGGCCCAGGTCGCGGGATAGCCCATCGAGGTTTGCAGCCACTGCGGGATGACGACGATGCTGGCGAAATAGGCGCCGAAGCAAAGCGACAGCGCGAGCACGCCGAAAGTGAAGCCGCCGTGGCGGAATACCCGGATATCGACGATCGGGTGCTCTTCGGTCAGTTCCCAAATCATGAAAGCGCAAAAGCCCACTGCCGATGCAATCGCCAGGGCCACCACCAGCGGGTCGGAGAACCAATCGTGTTCACGGCCGATATCAAGCATATATTGCAGGCTGCCGACCCAGATCAGCATCAGGACAAGGCCCACTGTATCGATCGGCACCTGCCTGCCCGGCCCGTCGTGCGCCCGCAGCAGAGAGAAGACGGTCACCAGGCAAATCGCGACAAATGGCAGATTGATCAGAAACACCCAGTGCCAGCTCGCATAATCGTTGATCAGGCCGCCGATGTTGGGGCCGAGCGCCGGGCCGGCCATGGTCGTCATCGCTGAGACCAGCATCGCCTTGGGGCGATTGACCCCGGTGAAGATACGCAGCAGCAGGGTTTGCGAGATCGGCATCAGCAGACCGCCGCACAGGCCCTGGCAAATTCGGCTCACGACCATCATCGCCAGCGTTTGCGAAATGCCACAAGACAGTGAGAACAGGCCGAAGCCCGCCATGGCGAACAGATAGAGCCGCACCGCGCCATAGCGCTGCACCAGCCAGCCGGTCAGCGGCACACTGACTGCCTCGGCGACTGAATAGGAGGTGATCACCCAGCTGCCCTGGCTCGCCGAAACCCCGAGGCTGCCGGCGATATGCGGCACCGAGACATTGGCGACGGTCATATCGAGCACGACAATGAAATTGCTGAAGGCCAGGATGATCGCCGCCATTCGCAGCTGGGCAGGAGTCAGGTTCGCGGCAATGTCGTATTGATCGGCCATCCGGCTCTAGTGGCCCGTGATGTCGATCTCGACTTCGGTCGAGAGGCCGAGCCGGAGCGGATGCGCGGCGAGTTCCTTCGGATCAAGCTCGATTCGCACCGGCAGGCGCTGGACCACCTTGATCCAGTTGCCCGTCGCGTTCTGCGCCGGAATCATCGCCATCGAGGCGCCCGTGCCGCCGCCGATCCCGGCGACCTTGCCGTGATAGACGACGCTGGAGCCATAGAGATCGGCAGTAACTGTCGCGGGCATGCCGGGGCGCACGCCGCGCAGCTGGCGCTCCTTGAAATTGGCGTCGATATAGACCTGCGTGGTCGGCACGATGTTCATCACCGGCTGGCCTTGCGTCACGCGCTGGCCTAGCTGGACCTGGCGGCGGGTGATGATCCCGGCGATGGGTGCGCGGATCGTGGTGCGCTCATAATCGAGCTGGGCGGACTGCAATTTGGCCATGGCCGCCATGACCGCGGGGTCGGTCGCTTCGGTCGAGCCGGAGGTCAGCGCCGCGCTGGCGGCGAGTTCGCCCTTTGCCGATACCCGGTTCGATTCGGCCTGGGCGATCCCGGCCGAGGCCGAGGCAAGGGCAGCGCGGGCAGAGGCCAGCGCGCGCCGCGCTGAGGTCAGCTCTTCCCCCGACACTGCGCCGCTGGCGGCAAGGCGTTGACGGCGGCTGGCATCGACCGCGGCCTTCTCGAACTCGGCCTGGGCGGCAGCCTGCTGGGCGCGGGCCGCCGCGATCATCGCGGTGCGCGAGGTGACCTGCGCCGCCAGCGCATCGTTGCCGGCCACGGCCTGGCGGAATTTGCGCCGGGCGGCAGCAAGATCGGCCTGGGCCTGCGCAATGGCGATCGCGGCATTGGCCGGATCGAGCCGCAGCAGTACATCGCCGGCCTTGACCACCTGGGTGTCCTTGACCGTCACTTCAATGACCGCGCCTGCCACCAGCGGGGTTATCTGCGCGATCTCGGCGCCGACATAAGCATTGTCGGTGCTGACCGAATTCTGGCCGATCAGATAGTACCAGGCGGCATAGATCAGCCCTGCGACCAGTACGATAAGCCCGAGCCGGGTCAGCCAGGTGCGCCGCGTGTGGCTCTGGCGTGCGCGCGTCTCTGCCGCTTCGGCTTCGGCGCTCAGCAAGGCACTATCGATTGCGGCGTCGTTCATTTGGGTTCAGCCCTGGCCAGCCGGATGTCGGGATCATAGCCGCCACCCAGCGCGCGGACCAATACAATGTCGGTGTTGCGCGCGGCGGCGACCAGTTCGGCCACCGCGACCCGCACGGAGAGCAATCGGTCTTCGATATTCAGCACGTCGATATAGGCGGATAGCCCGCCTTCGTAGCGCAGCTTGGCGATGGCATAGGCCTCCTCGCCTGCCGCCAGTGCCTTGCGCGCGCCCAGCAGCCGCGCTGTCAAGGTCCGCCGGGAGGTGACCGCATCGGCGACCTGGCCATAGGCCGACAGAACGGTCTGGTTGTAGCTCGCCGCCGCCTCGTCATAGCTTGCTGCAGCGCCGCGATAGCGCCCGCGCAGGGCACCGCCGTGGAACAGCGGCAGGCTGATCGCCGGGCCGGCGCTGCCGAACGTTGAATTGTTCTCGAACAGTTTGCCAATGCCCACTGCCTGCAAGCCCGCCATGGCAGAGAGCCGCACCGAGGGATAGAAATCGGCGCGGGCCATGGCGACGCGCTTGGCTGCGGCCTCGACCCGTTCGCGCGCCGCAGCAATATCCGGGCGGCGGCCGATGAGGTCGGTCGTGACTGTGTCAGGCAGGCCAACCGGCAGGTCTGCGGCCAGCGCCGGACGGGCGATGGCAAGGCCGCGATCGGGCCCTGCGCCAACCAGCACGGCAATCTGGTGCTGACGCAGCGCGATCAGCTCACCCGCATGGGCCAGGTCGCTCTTCGCGGCGATCGTCTCGGCTTGCGCCTGGCGGACATTGCCGCGGTTTTCGAGACCATTGGCCTCGCGTTCGGTGACCAGTCTTTCCGAGGCAATACGGATCTGTGTTGCATTCTCGCGAATATCACGGGCATCAAACAGCCGAGCGAGATCGGCATAGGCGGCGGCAATCGTGGTGGCCAGAAGCAGCCGCGCCTGGGCCTCTTCGATGGCGGCGGCGCGCGCTTCGGAAGTGGCGGCGGCCAGCGCAGCGTGGTTCTTGCCCCACAGGTCGAGATCGAATTCCAGATTGACCCCGATTCGGGCATTGTCCTGAAAGCCCTGCGGCAGCAGCGCGATGAACTGTTCCGGGAAGCCATTGTTGAAGCTCTGCTTTTCGGCACCGGCTGAGGCGGTAGCATCGAGCGAGGGCTGGAGCCTGGCCCCATCTTCCTGCGCCTGCGCTGCGGCCCGGCGCAATCGCGCGGCGGCTGTAGCGACATCGGGTGAATTGCGCAGGCCTTCATCAATCAGCGCGTCGAGCTGCGCATCGCCATAGGCCCTCCACCAGCCTTCTACCGGCCAGGTGCCAGTCCCTTGCGGCTGGATGCTTTGCTGCGCGGCGACACTATCCGCCGAGCGCAGCGGGACGTTCTGGCCGAGTTTGGGCGGAGTGCTGCAGGCAGCGAGCAGCATGACTGCGGCCAGTGTGCCGGCCAGCCGGATCGGGGGGCGTTTAGCCTGCAAAAGATGGTTAAATTTCATGGCCCGACTGTCGCTTGCTCCCAGTGGAGTCATTGCGTCAATGGAAAAATACCACTGACACGCTCGCGCGACTCGCCAGAACGAGCCACTTTCGTAGGTAAAACCAGACGAATGTGACTCGTTTCTGCGGGTTTGCGCGGCTTGGTTCAGTCGCGGTAGCCGATGACCTTGGTTTCGAGATATTCCTCGATCCCCGGAACGCCCCAGGCGCGGCCGATGCCGGAATGCTTGTAGCCGCCGAAGGGCAGGTCGCCGCTGATCGGCGCGCCGCCGTTGACGCCGATGGTGCCGGTGCGGATGCGCCGGGCGACATTCATCGCGCGATCGAGACGGGCCGACCACACGCCGCCCGACAGGCCATAGATGCTGTCATTGGCGATGCGGATAGCGTCTTCCTCGTCCTCGAAGGGAATGACCACCAGCACCGGGCCGAAGATTTCTTCCTGGGCAATGCGCATGTCGTTGGTGACATCGACAAAGCAGGTCGGCTCAATGAACCAGCCGCTGCCCATGTCGGGGCGCAGCTTGCCGCCCGCGAGCAGGGTCGCGCCCTCTTCGACGCCCAGATCTACATAGGCCTTGACCCGGCCGAGCTGCTTTTCCGAAACCACCGGGCCCATCATGCAGGCCGGCGCATCGAAATCGCCCCACTGGGTTGAATAGGCATCGTAGGTCGCCTTGAGGATCGCCTTGGCTTCTGCCTCGCGCGACTTGGGCACCAGCAGGCGGCTCTGAACGGCGCAGCCTTGCCCGGCGTGGAACACAAGGATCGATTGCGCGACGATCTGGGCGAAGTTGGGCTCGTCTTCAAGCACGATGTTGACCGACTTGCCGCCAAGCTCGAGGAAAACGCGGGTAAGCGTTTCCGCGCCCTGCTTCATGATGTGGCGGCCGATCGCGGTCGATCCGGTGAAAGTGATGAGATCGACGCGCGGGTCAGTGACCAGCATTTCGCCGGCCATCGCAGGGTCCGCGCCGGTGATTACATTGAGCACGCCGGGGGGAAGTCCGGCTTCAAGCCCGAGCTCGCCGAAGATCGTGCCGGCCAGCGGGGTATCGGGCGCGGGCTTGAGGATCACGGTGCAGCCAGCCAGCAGCGCCGAGACCACCTTTTCGGCGTTGACGAACAACGGGAAGTTCCAGGGCGTAATCGCGCCGACCACGCCGATCGCTTCCTGCGCGACGATACGGTGCGTGGTGAAACCATAGGCTTCCTTGTCGCCGCCGCTCTTTTCCCATTCAAGATTGGGATAGACCGACATCAGATCTTCCCATGCACCGATGCACTGCGACACCTGTGCGCCATGCACCGCGCCCATCGGCGCGCCGACTTCGTGGCGGGCAATGGCAACCAGCCGGTCCATATTGGCAAGAAACAGCCCGTGCAGCTTCTTCACCAGGGCAAAGCGCTTTTCGTGGTTGGTCGACCAGTCGGTTGTGTCGAATGCGCGGCGGGCTGAGGCAATGGCTTCCTCGACATCATTGGCGCTTGCGTCGGCAGCAACTCCGACCACTTCGCCGGTCCACGGACCGATGTTTTCGTAAGTCTTGCCGCCTTCCGCCTTGCGGATCTTTCCATCGATGATGAGCATGCCTTCGGGCAGGATAGTCATGGCTTTGGTCTCTCCCAGAGTGGCGGCCGGAATTCCCGGCCCTGGCTCGCCGATATGCGGATTCGCTTGCCAATGTCACTGAGATTCTTCGGCCCGGGCACAAAATCGCGTCTGCGGAGTTTTACCGGCGTCTGCCTGTAGGATAGGACTGGCGAGACTCGGTTTGCCGCGATAGACTGCGCCAGCTTACGACAGGAGAGAATCAATGGCCGATCTTACCGCAATTCCGCTGACCCGCATCGATGGCAGCAGCGACAGCCTCGCCAATCACGCAGGCAAAGTCCTGCTGGTGGTCAATGTCGCCTCCAAATGCGGGCTGACGCCGCAATATGAAGGGCTGGAGAAGCTCTACGAGAAGAAGAAGGGCGAAGGCCTGGAAGTGCTTGGCTTTCCCGCCAACGATTTCGGCGCGCAGGAGCCTGGCACGCACGAGGAAATCGTCCAGTTCTGCAAGGCCAACTATGGCGTCAGCTTCCCGCTGTTCGCCAAGGCCGACGTGACCGGCGCCGCCAAGCAGCCGCTCTATGCCGCGCTGACTGAAGCCATGCCCGAAAAGCAAGGTGATCCCGCCGCCTGGCGCGAACGCCTGCGCGGCTATGGCATGACCCCGACCGAAGATCCCGAAGTTCTGTGGAACTTCGAAAAGTTCCTGATCGCCAAAGATGGCACGGTTGCGGCCCGTTTTTCGCCTTCGGTTGCGCCGGACGATGCCGAATTGGTCTCGGCAATCGAAGCCGAGCTTGCCAAGTAGGAGAATATTGTGACCGCCATTCAGGCGGGGGCAAATTCGGGGTCAAGAGGGAGAATCGGCGCGCGGCTGAGGGATCGTTATCTCGAAGTCGTTGCGTCGATCTATCTCTATAACGAGTATCGCGGCTATACAGCGCTCGACCGGGTGCTTGAGGCTGCGCGCGCGCGCTGTCCGGACGAGGCCGAATTCATCGCAGCCGTCGCCAGCCACCGCGACGATGAGCGCAAGCACTATGTGATGTTCAAGCGCTGGTTCGAACGGCGCGGCTCAATGCCGCTCAGCGTCGATCGCTCTTGCGGCCACATCGACCATTTCATCCAGCGCGTATTCGGCTGCAAGATCGACGAGCTTGATACATCGGCAGTGATTGCGGATGGCAGCTCATTCGAGCGCCTGTGCCGGGTGATCATGCTCACCGAACAGCGCGGATTTGCCCAGGTCGAAGTGCTGCTGCGCAACCGGCTGATCCTTGCCGACCCGGTGATGACGCGGATTTTCACTATAATCCATGCCGACGAGCCGAGCCACTTCCTGCCTTATCAGCACTGGCTGGAGCGTCAGGGCAAGTCGCAAGGGCGCTGTAACGAGAAAATCGCGGACTGGTCGATCCACAAGCTGCTGATGCTGGTGAAGCTGCCAATGCTATTCTTCAATCGCGGGGCAGGGCGGCTGGTGGATTGGCCGGATGCGGGCGAGGGCCTGACCGTTTAACCTCACTCGTGGATATGCGCCACCAGCGGATCGGCCATCAGTGAGGGCGAAAACGGCTTGAGCTGATCGAGCCTGCCGGCCTGCACCAGTTTCGGCCAATCGGGCTCGGCGATCATCGCGCGGCCGACCGCGACGAAATCGAAATCGCCCCGGTTGAAACGTCGCATCAGGTCATCAAGGCGGCTGGTCTCGATTTCCGATTGCTTGCCGTCGGCAAGGTTTGTGAAGAAGTCTGAATCGAGGCCGATCGAGCCAATCGTGCAACTGGGAACTCCGGTGACCTTCTTGACCCAGCCGGCAAGATTCATGTCGCCCTCATTCTCGAAAGCCGGTTCCCAGAATCGCCGCTGCGAGCAATCGAACAGATCGACCCCGGCCTCGACCATCGGCGCGAACAGCTCTTCCAGCTCTTGCGGCGTATCGGCCAGCCGGGCATTGAAATCGACCATCTTCCAGAACGAGGTCCGCACGATCAGCGGCATGCCCGGCTCCAGCTCGGCACGGCAGGCCTTGACCACTTCGGCAGCAAACTGCCCGCGCGCACGGGCGCTGCCGCCATAGCGGTCGGTGCGGTGGTTGAGCTCCTTCCACAGGAACTGATCGATCACATAGCCATGCGCGCCGTGCAGCTCGATGCCGTCAAAGCCCAGCTCAACTGCCTTGGCGGTGCCGCGAGCATAGGCGGCGATGACTTCGTCGATCTGGCCGTGCGTCATGCCGTCGCAAACCTGGGTGCCCGGCGCAATGAAGCCTGATGGGCTGACCTGGCCAAGCTCGGGCCTGAAGGCGACATCCTTGCCCGCGAGCGCATCGGGGCCACTGAAGATCAACCCGACGTGCCACAGCTCAGGCACGCAGATGCCTCCACGCGCGTGGACTTTGGTAGCGACATTGCGCCAGCCATCGAAAGCATCTTGCCCATGGAAGCGCCCCAGCAGCGGATTATCGCCCGAACTTGGATGGTCGATATAGACCCCCTCAGTGATCACCAGACTGGCCCCGCCCTCGGCGCGCCGCGCATAATATTCTGCCGCCTCGTCGCTCGGCACTCCGCCCTCGCAGACTTCCAGACCCATCGGCGGGAAGATGAAGCGGTTGGGCAGGGTGAACTTGCCGAGCTGGAACGGCGTGAACAGCGGGCTGAAATCGGTCATGCAGGTCGGCTCCGGGGGCTATTTGATCACCACCCGCGCGCGGGCGAGGTTACGGATGCGGGCGAAGGGGGTGCCAGCGGCGGCGGCGCGCTGCGAATATCCGCGCAGCACGGCGAAATAGGTGCCGGGTTTGGTGAAGGTGTAGCTTGTGCGGACCAGAGCGGTCGGCGCCTTGCCGCTGACTTCCGAGCTGACCGGATAGGCACCCTTCCCGTCAAAATCCCACTCTGCCTTGACCACCAGGCCAGTGCCGGGCGGTGCGGTGATCGTGCCAGTGAACTGGACGGGCTGGCCGACGGCAGCTTCGGCGCGCGCTGCGCCATTCGCGGTGAGAGTCACCACTGGCTGGACTCCGCGGCGCGCCGCAGCTGTCGCGGGAACGACAACCTGGCCCTCCACCACCCGGTAGCTGGTATTGCCTGGCGGCCTTGTACCCTTCTCGACCCATGCCGATACATCGCGCAGCGCTTGTTGCAGCACAGGCAGGTAAGTCACCACCCGGGTTGCGGCGTCCTTGTCCTCATTGGTGCCGTGCAGCGCATTTTCGGTGTACCACAGGCGATATTTGTCGGGTGCCTGCGCGCCATAGAGCGTATCGAATTTGCGGGCATACCAGTCCGCCTGATTGGCGACTGCCTCGCGGTCGAGCAGCGAGGAGACGACGATGATCCGGCCATTGAAGTGGCCGCTTATCGGCGCGCCTGCTGCGCCAGCTGCAAACAGCGGCCCGAGCAGCATCTTGCGCTGCGGATAGATTGGCTTGCCATCTGGCCCTCGAAACTGGTCGTAATTGGTGTAGCTGGCTTCCGGTACCTGGTGGCGGTGATAGGTCTGCGCCGCGAGGAAGTTCGAATTGTCGATCCGCACTTCGTCGCCTGGCTTGATCTTGGCCAGAGTGGCAAGGTCCGCGATCACGCCCAGAGTCACCACCTTGCCGGACAGCGCCAGCAGCGCGATGCGCTTGCCTCTGGCCTCGCCCGACAAGACATACATGTCGCCGCCGATGAAGCTCTTGTCAGGCGGCAGATCGGCCAGCTCAAAGGCCAGCGGGCGGGCGGCGCCGTCGCTGACCAGCTTCTGCCATGCAAGATCTGCCGAGCCGCGACCGGTGTCGCGTGGCTGGCCAGGCAGGCGCGTCGGCGTGAGGCCTCGCGCTTCCATCTGTTCTGCAGCAAGCGGAACCGCGATTTTGGTCGGGAACTGGAGCCGGGCATTCGCAAAGCTTTCCGGGTGATCGAAGCCGAGGTAGCCGGGCTTGGTCCAGAAATCCTCGAAATAGCCAAGGTCGGCCATCATCATGCCCTGATAGACTGCGGTGAAGGCATGGACGCCCATGGTCTTCCATGCGAACCATGACTTCGGCGGAAAGCCCATCCGCGTCGCCTCGCGCAACGCGGCGGCCTGCTCGGCATTCAGTCCGGCATAGGGATCGCCGCTGCCGCCGGCGTCCATTGCATCGACGATTGCCGGGAACTTGTCCGACAGCAGGCGCATGGCATGCATGCGGATCGAGAAATTGTTGGGCGAGGCCATCGGTGTGCCGATCACGAAAGGCACCGCGCCGTCCCAGACGCCGCTGGTGTGCTCGATCGAGCCCATCGTGCGGTAGGCGCCGCCGCTGCCGCCGTAGATATAGCCATAGATGCGTTTCGGCCCGTACATCTGCGCCGCCACGACCCGCGAATAGCGCGCCGCCGCCGCATTGGCGCGGTAGCCGCCGATGGTGGGATCGGCGGCGAAGGCCGGGCCTGCCGTGGCGCTGGTGCCGCCGCCGTTGGTCTCGACGAAATAGGCGCCCGAGGCAGCGGCAAAGCCGATGTTGTTGTCGCTGGCCAGCACGGTTTGCGACAGGTTCTCGCTATCGGGCACCGGGGTCACATATTGGAAGAAGTGCCCTTGAAACTGCTCCTTGGGCGGAAGGTAGAAGCTGAACTTCAGGTCTGTGCCCTTGAAGCCGCCGTGGACATAGCGGTGGCGAACCGGCGTGGTGCGCAATTCGTCCACGTCGATGAAGGGCTCCTTGAACATGGCGTCGGCGGCGGGATTGGCGGAATTGGCATCAGCGCCCAGTTGAATATCTGGCGTTGCAGGAGCGGGATCGGCCGCAAGTGGGCGGGCAACAGTCAGCATGGCTGCGCCCAGCAGCAGTGCGGCAGTTCTGGTCATGATCAGGCCCCTCCGAGATTCTCCAGCCGGGCGATATCTTCCGCGCGGTCTATGTCCAAGATTACACCTTCGTCCGCCGCTTCGACGAATGCAACATCCTTGCGCGTCTTGAGCAGCGATCCGGCACCTTTATCGCCGGTGAGAGTGGCGATGTGCGGGAAGGCACGGGGCGCGAGCAGCACGGGGTGGCCGCTCTTGCCCTGCCAGCGGGGGACAGCGGCGAAATTATCGTTCAGCGCTGCCGCAAGGTCTGCTGCCACGCCATGCGGCACCAGCGGCATGTCGCCGAGGAAGATATAGGCACCGTCTGCGCCTGCGGCTGCGGCAATGCCGGCCTTTAGCGAGCCGGACATTTCGGGGCTGACGATGCGGATAACGTCGAGGTCCGGCCAAGGGCTGGTATCGAAGGTGAGTGGGCAGACCAGGATGACGCGGCTCACCGGTGCGGCGCGGGCGGCGCGCAGGGCATGGGCGAGGAGGGGTTCACCTCTGAATGAGGCGGAAAGCTTGTCGCTGCCGAAACGGCTGGCCTTGCCTGCCGCAAGGACAATTGCGGCAAGGTTCACACCCGGTCCCGCGCCGGGTTCATCGCCTGCATGACTTCGGCCAGAATTCCGGTCGCCACTTCCCACGGGGCCTTGCCGAGGCCAGGGATACCGGGGGAGAGATGCAGCTGTGCGAGCTCATCAGCACTTGCTCCGGTGGCCTGCAGCGCGGCAAGGCGTCCGCCCGCGCGCGATTTCGCTCCGATCATTCCGGTCCAGGCGGCATCATGGCGCAGGGCAAAGAGGCAGGCGGCGAGGTCGTGGTGGTCTTCGTGGGTCGCGCCGACGAAGGTGGTCCAGCGGTCGACGCCGATTGCGGCCAGCGCCGCTTCGATTGGCTCCCGCATATAGCGCGCCACCGGGAAGGGCGGCGGCGCTTCGGGGCCGTCGGGGCGGATCAGGATGGTCTCGAAATTGGCCTCGCCGGCCAGCTTGGCCAATGCGAGCGCGCCGGGATCGCCGCCCGAGACGATCAGGCGGCGCGGCGGATCGTAGCGGCGGGCAATGCGCAAGGGCGGTTCGGTGAGCGCCAACAGCGGGCCTTCGCCCAGTTCAACGCGCTGTTCACTGCCGTCGCTGGACCACAGGCAAGGGCGGCGGTCTGTCGCACATGCAAGCAGTTCCCGCGCTGCCGCGCTGTCCGCCGCGATCTGCTCGACCAGTACATGCAGCGCGCCGCCGCAGCGCAGGCGGATGTCGATCCACGGGCTGCCCATGCCATAGTGCAGCACTTGCGGCTGGCCATCCGCGAGAACTTCGGCGGCGTGGGCCGCGACATCGCCTTCGATGCAATCACCCGAGAAATAGCCGCTCGCCATATTGCCATCGAACAGCATCTGCGCGCCCGGCCCGCGCGGCGCGCTGCCTTCGACCTTGAATAATGTCGCAAGCACCGCGGGGCGACCGGCTGCCACGGCGACAGCCAGCGCCGGGCGCACATCATCGCTCCAGCCAAAGGTCGGCCAATCGGCGCCTGCGATACCCGGCGCAGTCATGCCTTAGCGGGCAGGCCGGGTCGAGATGTAGTTGACCACTGCAGCGCGCTGGGCTGGATCGGTGATCGCGATCACCATTCGCGTGCCGGGCACCATGCGGCCCGGCGCGGCCAGGAAGCGATCAAGATTGGTGCGGGTCCAGGTAAGGTTTGAGGCCTTCAGCGCTGGCGAATAGTTGAAGGCAGTCGAGGCTGCCTTGCGGTTGGCCAGGCCCGCTAGATTCGGCGCTAGCACGGCCCGTCCGCCGGGAACCACGGTATGGCAGGCGGCGCAGCGTTGCTGGAACAGCAATGCGCCATCGGGTGCCGGACCGGCGGCGGGAGCCACGCTGGCCGTGGCGATCAGAACGGCGGCCAAAGCGGCAGTAGGTATTGCGAGAAAAGCTTTGCGGTTCATGTCCAACTCAAGTCCTGTTTCCTGAAGGGCGTAGCGCGCAACCGCTTGCCCGTAGCTGAATAAATGGCGTTGCCGACCGCTGGACCCACCGGCCCGACGGGCAGCTCGCCCATCAGATCGAAGCGGTCATGGCCTGACAGCGCCTCGAAATGAATGTGGATTTCGGGGAGGCTGTCGCCCATGCGCAGCATCGGATATTCGTCGTAATTGCCTTCGACAATCGCGCCATTCCTGATTGTCACTTCCTCGTTCAAAGTCATGTTCAGGCCAAACAGCGTGCCGCCTTCAATCTGCGCGCGCACTGCATCGGCATTGGCGACTTTGCCGCAATCGAAAGCGATGTCGATACGCTTAACTGCGAGCACCCCGTCCTTGCTCACCGCGACCCGCGCCACGGTCGCCATGGTCGAGCCGAAATGCGGGATGGTCGCCATCGGCCAGTTGGTGATGGCAATGCCCATGCCTTCGCCCCGGGGCAGCTTTTGCCCCCAGCCAGCCTTCTCGGCTGCCAGCTTCAGCACATCGCTCCAAGGCTTTTCCCACTTTGCCAGCAGCGCCAGCCGGTATTCCACCGGGTCGATGCCGGCGGCATGGGCACATTCGTCGATGAAGGTTTCGGTGATGAAGGCGTTCGAATTGAAGCACGGCCCGCGATAGGCGCCGTTCAGCACGTGCACCGGAAAATTGATGGTGGTGAGCTTTACATGGGGGATCGCGCCGCTGTTGAAATAGGGCGGATCGGCATAGCCTTGTGTCAGCTGGAAAAGCTTGCGGTCGCCGGCAAAGCACAGATCGCCCGAAACAGCCTGCGGCAGGCCGCTGGCATCGTCGAGCACGGCGCGGAATTTGGTCGAGATCGGTGTGCGATAGCGGCCCTGGCGGAACATTTCCTCGCGGGTCCAGATCGTCTTGACCGGAACGCCCGGATATTGGCGGGCAACCGCGACAGCCATGCGGATGTCCTCGGCCTGGGTGCGGCGCCCGAAATTGCCGCCCATCGCGGTGCCATGGATCTTGACCTGCGCGGGGGCTAGGCCGGTTTCATCGACACTGACCCAGAAGGCCTGCATCGTATCCTGTGTAGCGCACCAGACTTCGCAGGTGTCCGAGGTGACCAGCGCCGTGCCGCCAAGCGGTTCCATCACCGCGTTTTCGCCATAAGGGCTGAGATATTCGGCCTCGACAATGCGCTTGCCGGTGGCGGTCGAAACATCGCCCTTCTTGAGCACTTCGTCGCTTTCGCCGACATCGCGGATCGAGCGCATGCCTTCATAGATGTCGGTCTGGTCGCGGTAATGCGTGCCGCTGCCCAGGTCCCATTCGACCGGCAGCATTTCCAGCGCCATCTTGGCCTGCCAGAAATGGTCGGCGACTACAGCGACGGCATGCTGGGCCTCGGAGTTACCCAGGCCAAAGCTGGTCTCGTCCTTGACCGGCGACTTGCCTGATTTGGCCGGATCGATCGCGATAACCGCGCGCACGCCGGGCATGTGTTTCACGGCATCCGGCTTAAAGCTTTTGAGCCGCCCGCCCATTACCGGCACTTGCTTCAGCGCCGCGTGGACCATGCCGGGGAGCTTGACGTCGATGCCAAAGACCGCCGTGCCATCGGCAATGGCGGGGATCGAGAGTTTGGCCGGGCTCGCCTTGCCGATCAGGGTCCACTCGGCCTGCGGCTTGAGTTCGGGTTCAGCCAGCAGCGAAATTTTCGCGGCTTCGGCGGCAACTTCGCCATAGCGCAGACTGCGCTTGCTGGCGGTATGGCTGAGCATGCTCTCCGCCGCAGTGATCTCCGAGGCCGGAACCTTCCAGCGCGCCGCCGCCGCTGCCTTCAGCCGCTCGCGCGCGGATGCGCCCAGCCGCATGGTGTGCGCCATGCGCACCTTGTCTGTGCCATGCCCGCCGAAGAACGGTAGCGAGCCCTTGGTATAGACACGGTTCTCGGCATAGTTGCGGTGGATCGAGGCGATTTCGACACGGATGTTTTTCCAGGCGCAACCCAGCTCTTCGGCGACGTTCATCGCCATCTGGGTCATCGTGCCATTGCCCGATTCGGGATTGGGGACGCGGACAGTGACAGAGTCGTCGGCAGCGATCTCGATCCAGGGGGTGAATTCGAAGCCCTGCGCTGCGTCAGGCCCCCAGGGGGCGGGAGGCGGTGCCATGGCACTCGCCGCATCGGCGGGAGACAGCGCCAGCGCCATGCCGCCGGCCACCACGCCGGTGGTGACGAGGAACTGGCGGCGGTCCAGCTGGGGGGCGAGTGCAAGCTGGTTCATGCGGCCACTCCCGCCGCGCGCTTGATCGCGGCGCGGATGCGGGGATAGGTGCCGCAGCGGCAAATGTTGGTCATGACCGCGTCGATTTCGGGGTCGCTGGGCTTGGGGGTCTTTTTCAGAAGGTCCGCCGCCGCCATCAGCATGCCTGCCTGGCAATAGCCGCACTGCGGCACGTTCATTTCGGCCCACAGGCGTTGCAGGGTCGCGCCGCCATGGCTGGCGAGACCTTCGATCGTGGTGACATCGGCACCGGCAAGGCCACTGAGCGGGAGCTGGCAGCTGCGGACTGCTTCGCCATTCACATGAACTGTGCAGGCGCCGCACTGGGCAATGCCGCAACCATATTTGGTCCCGGTCATCTCCAGATGATCGCGCAGCACCCACAGCAAGGGGGTCGAGGAATAGGCCTCGACCCGCTGCGGCAGTCCATTCACAGTGAAGCTGACGGTCTCAACCGTATCGTCTTCCATGGCCACCCCCTCCTGCTGACCGATCAGGCAGGCTTACTTGATCGCCGCGAGATCCATGTCGATCTTGGCGAGCACTTCATCAGACAGCAGATCGCCAGCCATCGGCTGGATCTGCTTGAGCGTCATCGAACGCGCCATTTCGATCTGGGCATTGCCGACGAGGGCAGGAAGATGCTTGGTCAGCACGGCCTTGGCAGCCGGGTTGTCGAGCAGATCGCCGATGGTGCTGTCAGCAGTCGACAGCTTGACGGCAGGCGCTGCGGCAGCCGGCGGATCGATGGCGAAAGCGGGAGCAGAGGCAAGAGAGGCAGTCGCTGCGGCGACGGCGAGAAGCAATTTGTTCATGATCAATCCTTTTCCATTGAACAGAAGGGCACTTGGCACTCCAGATACACGCAAATCTACCGCGTGCCAGCCGGTTTGCACAGTCAACTAAGAACGCCCGGCAATTTTGCCGACGCTTCGCCGATAAGTCCCGGCGGATTGCGGGCCGGTGAACGGCGGACAGCGCCTACCTGCCGACAGTCCGTGATGCTGCTTGCGGCAGGGGTCTGCCGTCCAGCAATGGCGCGATGATCAGCCGGTCAAGAATCGCGGCAATCTCGTCAGCCGACCATGCATCGTCATGCGCCAGCCACCAGGCAAGCAGGTCGATGGTCGAGCCGGTGCCATAGACCACGGCAAGATCGGACGGCAGCCAGCTTTCCGTCTGATCCATACCTTGCACAAGATCGCGGGCCTGGCGGATGAATTCAGCGCGCAGGATACCCGCTGCGCCGCCGGTCAGCAGGGCGAACCACAGCTTGCGGTTCTCGCCAACATGGCGGCACAGCGCGCTGGTCGTCCTGCCGCTGCCGCCCGAGCCGAGCAGCGGCATGACCATGGCGAGCAGGCTGGCGATCTCCTGGGAGGCGACATCGCCGAGCAGCGCTTCCTTGTGCGGGTAGTGGCGGAAGAAAGTGGCATAGCCGATGTCGGCGCGGGCAGTGATCTCGCGGATGGTCACTTGGTCGAAGGGCATTTCCCCCAGCAGCGCCAGCAAGGCACCGGTCAGCGCCCGGCGCGAGCGCACCTGCCGCGCATCGGTGGGCGCGGTATCCTGACGGTGAAGTATTCTCGCTTCCATGACAGAGCCGTAACATTGCTTGGCCCGCAAGGCAAAATCAGGCCCAATCGCGGCGATCCCGGGATGGCTTGAGCGGGCCAAGGCAAAATCTTGCTTGGCATCCGGCCAGAAGTTGATAGCCTGTCAAAAACTTGGGAGGGTTTCATGAACAAACTTCAATTTTTCGCGACAACTGCACTTACGTCAGCACTGCTGTTGGGCCTCGCCGCACCGGCCCTGGCGCAGAATGCCACTTCCCCTCAGGCCTCGGACGCAGACGACGGCGCCATCATCGTTACCGCGCGGCGCAGCGAGGAAAAGCTGCAGGACGTGCCGATCTCGATCACCGTGCTGAGCCAGGAAGCCCTGTCCAAGCGCAATATCGTCAGCACCGCCGATCTGGGCACTTACGTTCCCTCGCTCGCGGTCAACCAGCAGTTCGGTCCGGAAAAGAGCAGCTTCGTAATCCGCGGCTTCACCCAGGAATATCACACCGCGCCGACCGTCGGCGTCTACTTCGCTGACGTCATCGCGCCGCGCGCGCTGGGCCCGACAACCTCGGGCAATGGCGCTGGCGTTGGCTCGCTGTTCGATCTTCAAAACCTGCAGGTGCTGAAGGGGCCGCAAGGCACGCTGTTCGGCCGCAATACCACGGGCGGCGCGATCCTGTTGGTGCCGCAAAAGCCGAAAGACAGTTTCGGCGGCTATATCGAGGGTTCGACCGGCGCCTATAATACGCGGCGGGTCGAGGCGGTGCTTAACGTACCGCTGGGTGATACGGTGCGGATGCGCGGCGGAATCGACTGGAACCAGCGCGATGGCTATGTCAAAAATCACAGCGGCATCGGCCCGGATCGCTATCGCGATACCAATTATGTCGCGGCCCGGCTGAGCATCGTTGCCGATCTGACGCCCGATCTCGAGAACTACACGATCGGCACATTCAGCCATTCCAACACCAAGGGCGATGTGCCCAAGCTGGCCTATTGCAACCAGGCGGCAGCAGCAGCCTTTCCGTCGCAGGCGCTGGCCTTCAATTTCAGCGGTTTCCTGCCTTATCTGTCCTGCGCGCAGATCGCCCGGCAGAATGCCCGCGGCGACGGCCTGTGGGATGTCGAGACCAACAATCCCAATCCTCGCGAGGAGATCAAGCAGTGGCAGGTGATCAACACCACCACCTGGAAGGCCTCTGACAATCTGACGATCAAGAACATCATTTCCTATGCCGAATACCGCGAATGGGCCAATTTCAGCCTGTGGGGCGATAACTTCCTGATCCCGCCGGGCACGCCGTTTGCCGGACTGTTCCTGCCGCCGGTAGGCGCCATCGGCAGCAAGACCATCGCGCTGCAGGAAGGTCTGAAAGGCCCAACCTCCGCGCAATCGACCTTTACCGAGGAACTCCAGTTCCAGGGTACGGCCGCGGATGGCCGCCTTAACTGGCAGGCAGGTGCCTATATCGAAATCGCCAAGCCGCTGGCCTGGAACAGCCAGCTCGTCGAAATCTTTATCAACTGCACCAGCGTCCAGCAGAAGATCTGTTCGCCGTCCGACACCGGTTCGATTTCCGACGCCAGCTCGAAGGACTGGTTCAACAACAAGGGCCTCTATGCTCAGGGGACCTACAAACTGAGCGACCAGTTCAGTGTCACCGGCGGCATTCGCTATACTTGGGACAAGCAGCGCGACGACGCGCAACTGCTCAACATCAACTTCCCGACCGCGACCAGCACCCGCTTCCCCGGGGCTCCGGTCGGCGTGCCGATCTACACCTGCCAGAACCAGCTGCTCTATCATGGCACTGCCGGCCTGCTGCAGCCGCTGATCGTGCCCAACAGCGATAACTGCAACCAGACGCTGAATATCTCGTCGAGCCGGCCGACCTGGCTGCTCGGCTTCGACTACAAGCCGAACAGCGATATGCTGGTCTATATCAAATATGCACGCGGCTATCGCATGGGTTCGATCACCAACAATTCGATCGGGCTGGAACTGTCGACCCCGGAAAAGGTCGATTCCTTCGAAATCGGTGCCAAGACCAGCTTCCACGGCGCCATGCCGGGCTATTTCAACATCGCGGGCTTTTATAACGATTTCAGCGACCAGCAGCTGGCGACCAACTCTGTGATCGCGCCGGCCTATCAGGGTATCATTCCGCCGGCGGCGCCGGTGGTCAATGCCGGCAAGTCGCGGATCTGGGGTATTGAGATTGATGCGGCTGTCAGCCCGTTTCGCGGCTTCAAGCTAGATGTTGGTTATACCTATCTCGATACCAAGCTGATTTCCTTCAAGACGCCGCCGGTCCCGGTCTATTATTCGTCGCTGACCCCGGCCACGGACGTGGGCGGTCCGCTGCCACTGTCGCCAAAGAACCGGATCACCATTTCCGGGACCTATACGCTGCCGCTGACTGACAATGTCGGCAAGATCTCGTTCGGCGCGACCTTCACCCACACCGACTCCAACGCGGCGCGCTCCAAGGGCGTGACGGGTCCAAATGACGGCTATCTCGTCAAGGCGTCGAACCACCTCAATCTCAATGCCAACTGGGATTCGGTGCTGGGTGCGCCAATTGATCTGGCCTTTTTCATGACCAACGTCACCAACGAATCGTTCCTGGTCTTCCCGACCGGTGGCTACTTCACCTTCGGCGGCGATGGTGGTCACTCGAACGAACCGCGGATGTGGGGCGTGAAGCTGAAATACCGTTTCGGCAACTGAGCGCCGGGCTGATCGCCGGGCGCAATGCGCTCGGCGGGAAGCTAAGCAAGGCAAGTAAAAGCGGTTAGGGAGTGGCCGTACATCCTGATAGACTATCAAGTAATACCAATGGGAGGAAAGTATGAACAAGCTTCAACTTATCGCTACCACCGCGCTTTCGGCAGGCATGCTGCTGAGTATTGCTGCACCGGCCCAGGCACAGAACACCAGCGCGCAGCGGGCAACGGACAGCGGCGACGCCCCCATCATCGTCACGGCACGCAGAACCGAAGAGAAACTGCAGGACGTGCCGATCTCGATTACCGTGTTCAACCAGCAGCAGCTGACCGATCGCAACGTCACCAATGCGCAGGATCTGGCAGCGTTTACGCCGTCGCTTTCCACCACGACCACATTCGGTACCGAAAATTCGACATATGCATTGCGCGGTTTTGTGCAGGAAACCGGCACGGCACCGTCGGTCGGCGTCTATTTTGCTGAAGTCGTGGCTCCGCGCGGCCCTTCGCAGGGATTCCCGGCCGGTGACGGTGCTGGTCCCGGCATGTTCTTTGACCTCCAGAACGTGCAGGTGCTCAAGGGCCCGCAAGGCACGCTGTTTGGACGCAACACCACCGGCGGCGCTGTCCTGCTGGTGCCGCACAGGCCGACCGACAAGTTCGAAGGCTATGTCGAAGGCTCGATCGGCAACTATGACCTGCGCCGGCTGCAAGGCGTGCTGAACGTGCCGCTCGGCGAAGCCGCAAGGCTGCGTGTTGGCGGCGACTGGCAGCAACGCGATGGCTTCATGAAAAACGTCACGACCATCGGCCCGAACAATTTCGACAATACCAATTATGTCGCGCTGCGCGCCAGCCTGGTGGTCGATGTTTCGCCCGATATCGAGAACTACACCATCGGGTCTTACGTCAATTCGGATACCAACGGCCATATCAACAAACTGCTCTATGGCGTGCCCAAGCTGGATCCGTTTGGCGGGTTGCTGGCCTTTCAGGCGATCGGCAGCGTCGCCAAGCAGAATGCCAATGGCTTCTGGTCAGTCACCAACGACATGCCCGATCCCTATCAGAAGATGCGCAGCTGGCAGGTGATCAACAAGACCAAGTGGCAGGTGAACGACAATCTGACGGTCAACAATATCGTCAGCTATGCGCAGCTGTGGACCAGGACCCACACCTCGCTGTTCGGCACTCAATTCGTGCTGCCGCGCGGGACGTTCTTTGCCGGCGTTCCAGGCTTTGTTAATCCGATCCCGAACATCGACATCCCGTTCAATTTCGCGACCATCCGCCATCTCCCGAACGCCTTCTCCTCGAATCAGGGGACCTTCACCGAGGAGTTCCGTCTCGAAGGCAAGTCCGCAGACGGCAAGCTCAACTATCAGGTCGGGGCCTATTACGAGAATGCGACGCCGCGCGGCCTCATCGGCTCGCAGTCGCCGACCTTCATCGGCTGCAAGGATATCGATGCGCTGATCTGCACGGCGCCGCTGCCCAACTCCGGCGTCAATTTCACAGCGGCGACGAACGCTTTCCGCAGCACCGGCATCTTTGCCCAGGCGACATATGAACTGAACGACAAGCTCAAGCTGACTGGCGGCATCCGCTACACCTGGGACCGGGTCCAGAGCTTCAGCCAGCGGATCACTTATGTTTTCCCGAACGCCACCAACCCCGCCACATTCGTGCCCAATGCCTCGCCGCTGCTGCCGGTCGTCAGTCTCACCAGCGATCCGGCGACTGCGGGAGTCTCCCATTGTACCGACCAGGCGCCGGTCCGCGTCGCCCCGAGCTGCTCACTGAGCGAGCAAAAGAGCTGGAGCGCGCCGACCTGGCTGCTCGGGCTCGACTTCAAGCCGAATGACGATGTGCTGCTCTATGCCAAATATGTGCGCGGTTATCGCACAGGCAATATCAAGTCGGACACGCCGATTGAATTTCACATCATTGATCCGGAACATGTCGATACTTATGAATTGGGCGTAAAGACCAGCTTCGAGACGGGCGGCGTCACCGGAAACTTCAATGTGTCGGGCTTCTATAACAATTTCCGCAACCAGCAGATCACGCTCGGTTATCTGCAGAATACCAACCGGCGCGATCCCGTAACCGGCGCGGCCCTTCCGCCGATCTCGGTGCCTGGCAATGCCGGCCCTATCAATGTCGGCAAGTCACGCATCTGGGGCATTGAAATGGATTTCCGGCTCAACCTGTTCGAGGGTTTCAGTCTGGAAGGCGGATATACCTACCTCAATACCCGGGTGTTGGAGACGAGAAACGTCTCGCTGCCGAGTGACAATGCCTATGTCGTCAGCGCTTCGATCCGGGCTGGCGATCCGTTGATTCTCGCGCCGAGCCACAAATTCTCGATCGCGGCAAACTACAGGCTGCCGCTCGCTGACAGCATCGGCAAAGTCACGATTGGCGCAACCGTGACCCATCGTAGCAGCCAGATCACCAACTACTCGGCCCTGCGGAATCCTACGCTGCTGACCGATCCGCAGGTGACAGCCTTCACCGGTGGGTTCAACACTGGCGAGCTGCCCCCGCTCACCCTGCTCAATCTCAACCTCAACTGGAACAGCGTCGGCGGCAGCCCGGTTGATCTGGCCGTGTTCGCAACCAATGTCACCAATAAGCAATATTTCACCGGTGGCGGCGGGTTGACGGGTCTGGGGATCGATACCTGGGCCGCCGGCGAGCCGCGCATGTTCGGTGCGCGGGTCAGGGTGCGCTTTGGCGGCAATGATTGAGGCGGTCAGGCTTCGGGCGATCAGGCCATCCGCACTGACCAGCCGCCATCAACCGGCAGCACCACGCCGTTGACATAGCTCGAACGGTCCGAGGCGAGGAACACCGCGACCTGCGCTTGTTCCTCGCCCTCGCCCGCCCGGCCGAAGGCGCTTTTTTCTTCCATTGGGGCGATGACTTCGCGCGTTGCATGCAGCGTCTTTTCGCTGTGGGTGAAGCCGGGGGCCAGCACATTGGCGCGGATGCCTTGCGCGCCGTATTTCACCGCAATCGCTTTGGTCAGCGAATTGACCGCAGCTTTCGCCGCTGAATAGACAATCGGCGCGCGGTCCTCGCAGTTGAGTGAGCCGACCGAGCTGATATTGATGATCGAACCGCCGCCCTGCGGCACCATGGTCTCAACTGCGACCCGGGTGCACAGCACCGCGCCGAGGAAATTGGTCTGGGTGAACTCCTCGTAGTTGGCAACGGTCAGGTCGGTATCGCCGCCGGTGGCGATTGTACCGGCATTATTGACCAGAATGTCGACCCTGCCGAAAAGTTCCTTGGCCTTTGCAAACATCGCCAGCACGTCGGCTTCCTTGCGGATGTCGGCATGGAAGGGCACGCAGTCGGCCCCGATATGCGCCAGCGCCTCGGCATTTGACGGATCGAAATCGGCGCCCAGCACTTTCGCGCCCTCGCGCACGAAGACCCGAGCCATGGCCTTGCCAAGCCCCATGGCGCTGCCCGTGATGATCGCGACCTTGCCGGCCAGCAGGCCTGCGCCGGGGTGGTGCGCGGGGGGCGCGGACGTATTGTTCTGTGGCATGGTTCTCTCTCCCATCTTGTTATTGCGAGCGAATAGGGCAGCAGCCAGGGCCTATGTCAACGCTGCACGCTTGATCGGCGGCGGTGAACATGAAACCATGCGGCAAAATAGTTCGGGAGAAGCAGGATGACAGGCACGCTCAGCATCGAACCGCTGACCACGACCATCGGCGCGCGGGTGGACGGTGTCGACGTCGGCAATCTTGCACCGGACGAGGCGGAAGAGATCGACCGTGCGCTCGATACTTATGGCGTGCTGCTGTTTTCCGACCAGCAGGCGGGGCTGGAGGAGCAGAAGCGGCTGGCGCAGGTGTTTGGGCCGCTAGAACCCTTGCCGCCGCTCAAGTTTCTCGGCTGGGATGCAGTGCTCGATGTCGAGGAGATCGTCGCCGCGCGCAGGGATCGCCCGGCCTCGCTGCAATGGGGCGAGCATCAGGGCTGGCACAGCGATTCGACCTTCACCGCCCAGCTGCCGCGCGCCGCGGTGCTGCGCCCAGAAGTGATCCCGCCGGTGGGCGGGGCGACCTCGTGGACCAGTCTGTGCGCGGCTTATGATGAGCTGTCAGGCGAAATGCAGCGCTGGCTCTCCACCCTTAGCGCCGTCCACGCCGAACCGCAGGGCTATCGCCAGGCGCTCAAGCTCCACGAACAGAGCGAGGAAGTGCAGCAGGCCTTTTCCGATGCCTTCCCCCGCCGCGAGCACCCCGTAGTGATCGAACAACCGCGAACCGGCCGCAAGGCGCTGTTCGTCAATCCAAGCTACACGGTTAATATCGAGGGGCTCAGCCACAAGGAGAGCCGCTATCTGCTCAATTTCCTGTTCACCCACATCGCCTCGTCAGACTTCGTCTATCGCCACCGCTGGCGGCCGGGCGATCTGGTGGTGTGGGACGAGCTGGTAACGTTGCACCTCGCGCCGGATGATTTCGCGCCGCATCGCCGGCGCATGGTGCGGGTCACCTCGGGGCTGGTGACGCCGGTGGGAGTTGGCCATCTGGCAGATCGCGCTTGAAAGCGCGGCGACGCAGGTTTCACAAAGCAGACGGGCCTCGATTTGCGTTGCCGACTCGGAGATATCGGCATAGCATCGCCTTCAGGTGCGGGGGTGCTTCCCATGGGAATCGTGCATCACTTTCGGGAATTTCTGTTGCGCAAGCGCAGCTGGTATTGGCTCTTTGCCGCCGCCTTGCTGGCGTTTGCGGGCCACTGGCTCGAAAGTCACGAAGTGCTGAAGCCGCTGCATCAACAGACAGTTGCGCTGCATGACTCGCTTGAACGCGTCCAGCCGTTCCAGATCGCCAATTATTACGGCGAGGTCGATGCGCAGGGCGGGAGTTTGTGGCTGGGCCAGTGGGTGCATGATATTGCCCGTCCGGCAAGCGGCACCAGCGACGGAAATATCGTCTGGTTGCTGCGCTCTGCTTTAGCAAGACTTCTGGAAACCCCTCCGGTCGCGGTGCGGGTATGGCAAGAGACCGGTTGGTACAGCAGCGCGCTGTTCGCGGCTTCATTGCTGCTTATCGTGCTGATGATGCGCGGCGTCTGGAAAGATGCTGAGCGCAACAATGAGGCGGGCTTTGCATTTCTCAGCACTTTGGCCTTGATTGGCTTCGGCCCTTGGCTTGCGGGGGGCATCGCTTGGGCGGCGATGCAACTTCTGATCTTGTGCGTCGCTCTGTTCGGCAAGGTTTTGGGTGGACTTGCAACCATCGTCAGCACGTTTGGTGGAGCCTACAAGGCGCTCTCATATGCGTTTGGCGTGCTTCGCGAAGCTGATACGATCGAGGGGCACGGCAAGCTTGTTGCAGAGGACATTGCAAAATTGCGGGGCGATCCGCCGACTTGACGCAACAACTGACAGTGCTCCTGCTTGAGCGCGTTCGTCGATTGAAGTCTCTCGCCTAACTTAGCAAGCATCTGCCTACTTGTTAGCCATCGACAGCATCAGCTTCATGAAATCATCCTCGCCCAGCAGCGCCTGGCTCGGCTTGAATTCAGTGAACAGCCACGAGCCATCGGCTTGCCGGCGATACTTCATGCTGCAATCGGCCACTGCGCTGGGCCCGACGAGGCCTGTCGCAGGCGCGGGGCCTTCGGCGGCATAGTTGACGTTGGTGAACAGCAGCGTCGCATTGTCGGCATCATGGATGTGGCAGCGCACGTTGAGGAAGGTGTGCCGCCCGGTGCGCTGGCCGTTCTTCTGATATTTCGCGACATTCTCGTTGCGCTTGTCATAGAAGGCCTGGATCGCGGCGGGGCCGACGAAGGACCCGCCGGGGGTCACGAAAGCGCCGTCTTCGGTATAGAAGCGCCCGGCATCCTTGCTGCCACCCAGATCCAGTTCCTCGATATAATCATAGAGCATCTGTTCGAGCTCGAACGCGATGAGCATTTCGTCGACAGTGAACCTGCGCATGTCCTCTCCAGTTCTTTTGACCTTGGCTAGTCCTCAGCATAAGGGACAAGGCGAGCATGCGCGAGGGAGAAATCATGCAAATTTCGGGCGGCAAATTCGTCATCACAGGGGGCGCCAGCCTGATCGGCAGCCATGTTGCCGACCGGCTGCTGGCAGAAGGCGCGGGCGAAGTAGTGCTGCTCGACAATTTCTCGCTCGGCACACCCGAGACGGTGGCGCATCTGGATGGTGAGCCCCGCGTGCGACTGGTCAAGGGCGACATCCTGCGGATCAATGAATTGTATGACGCGTTCAAGGGTGCGGTCGGTGTCTTCGCGATTGCCGGCTTCCTAACCCTGCCGCTTAGCCAGAACCCGCCGCTGGGGCTGGCGGTCAATGTCGAAGGCCAGGTCAATGTCTTCGAGGCCTGCCGCTATGCGGGGGTGGGGAAGGTGATCTTCTCCTCCTCGATCGCCGCCTATGGCGAGCCCGAAGGCGATGGCGTGATCGACGAAATGTCGCCCGCGAACCTCGCAAGCTACCAGCCCGGCTCGATGCTCTATTCCTGCACCAAGCTGATCGGCGAGGCGCTGTGCAAGCTCTATAGCCAGAAGCACGGGGTTGATGCCGTCGCCCTGCGCTATTCGACTGTCTACGGCGAGCGCCAGCATTATCGCGGGGTCAACGCGCTCTATATCATCCAGAACTACGACCGCATCATGCGCGGGGAAGCGCCCAGCCTGCCGGGCGATGGCAGCGAAGTGCATGACTATATCCACGTCGCCGACGTGGCGCGGGCCAATGTCATGGCCATGGCTTCGGACGTGACAGCCGAGGTGTTCAATGTCGTTTCCGGGGTGGAGACGACGGTCAAGCGGA
Source organism: Sphingomonadaceae bacterium (assembly GCA_947473355.1). Taxonomy (GTDB): domain Bacteria; phylum Pseudomonadota; class Alphaproteobacteria; order Sphingomonadales; family Sphingomonadaceae; genus Novosphingobium. The sequence continues at coordinate 75,722 of CANJCQ010000003.1, forward strand.
TTGCCGAGATACTGCTCGAGATCGCCGGCAGCGATCTGCAGCCGGTCTACGCCGATGAGGTGGGGGCAGTGAAGGCGACGTCGAGCGCTTCGCTCAAGCTCAGCCGCGAGAAGATCCGGGCCGCGATCGGCTGGGAGCCGGAAGTGAGCGTCGAGGCGGGAGTGCGGCGGCTTACGGATTGGCTGCGCAGCAAATCATGAAGGGTTTCACGCAGAGTTCGCAAAGAAGAAAAGAGGCCGCAAAGGTGACGGTCCTGTCGCGAATCTCTGCGGGCTCCCTGTTTCCTTGCGCCCTCTGCGCGAATCAATTCCTTGAAGGGCTTCGCCCGTTATGCCGTTAACCCGCATCTCCTGCGCCTATTATCGCGGCGGCACCTCAAAGGCGCTGATGTTCCGCGCCGCCGACCTCCCCGCCGACCGCAAGGCCTGGGACGCGATATTCCTCGCCGCGATGGGCGTGCCCGATCCGGCGGTGCGAAATCTCGACGGCATGGGGGGCGGGCTATCTTCGCTCAACAAGGTCTGCGTGGTCGGCCCGCCGAGCCGCGAGGACGCCGATGTCGATTACACTTTCGCGCAATGCGCGGTGAAAGATGCCAAGGTCGAATATGGCGGCAATTGCGGCAACATGTCCGCCGCTGTCGGGCCTTTCGCCCTCGAGGAGGGGCTGGTCGCCGCTCAGCAAGACGGCGAGGCCATGGTCCGCATCCATAACACCAACACTGGCAAGATCATCGTTGCCCGCTTCCCGGTCGAACAGGGCGCGCTGGCCTCGGCGGGCGATCTGGCCATCGACGGCGTGGCAGGAACCGCCGCACCGATACGGCTGGAGTTTCTCGCACCCGGCGGGGCGAAGACGGGCAGGTTGCTGCCGACGGGCCAGCCGGTCGATATGATCGAGGGCGTGGTAGTCAGCTGCATCGACGCCGCCAACCCCTGCGTCTTCGTTATCGCCGAAGCGCTCGGCAAGACCGGCAGCGAGACCGCGCAGGAACTCGAAGCCGACGCTGTATTCCTCGCCCGCATGGCCGCGATCCGCGAGGCGGGGGCTCAGTTGATGGGTATTCCCGGCTCAGCCAGCGTGCCCTTGGTAGCGATGGTTTCGGCGGCGGCAGGCGATGCCGACATCCAGGTCCGCATGATCTCGATGGGCCAGCCCCACCGCGCCACGCCAATCACAGGCGCTATCTGCCTCGCCATCGCCGCCCGCACCCCCGGTACGCTGCCGCATCGCCTCTGCGCGGCGAGCGAGGGCCGGATCCGCATTGCCCACCCCTCGGGCGTAACCATGGTCGATGCCGCGCTGGATGCCTCGGGTGAGGCAGAATACGGCGCGGTTTATCGGACGGCGCGGCGGCTGTTTGAAGGCAATGTGCTCTACACCGGTTGACACGTTGCAGCCGCGCCTTCTAGGGCGCAGAGGTTAATGGCACCGAGAGAGTTTCATTTTAGTGCACGGAGATAGAATTCAATGACCGCCAGTCAAACTTGGGACGTCATCGTCGTCGGCGCCGGCAATGCAGCGTTGTGTGCTGCGCTTTCCGCCGCAGAGCAGGGCGCGAAAGTGCTGGTGCTGGAAAAGGCGACCAAGGAAGATCGCGGCGGCAATTCGACATTCACTGCTGGCGGCTTCCGCTTCTGCCACAGCGGCGTGGAAGACCTGCGCACTGATATCCTCGACGACATGACCTCTGGCGAATACGAATCGATCGGCAACCTGCCGCCGCTCAGCGAAGACGAATTCATGGCGACCTTGATGAAAGTCACCGATCACCAGGCCGACGAGGAGCTGGGCCGCATCCTGATCGGCCAGTCGCGCGAGACCATGCGCTGGATGCGCACGCACAAGATCCGCTTCATCCCGATGTTCGGTCGGCAGAGCTTCAAGATCGAGGGCAAGCACCACTTCTATGGCGGGGTGAACATCGAGGCCGTCGGTGGCGGCTGGGGGCTGGTCGACATGCTGGTCTCCGCCTGTGATCGCATGGGCATTACCATCCGCTATGAAACCGGCCTGCGCGATCTGATCCAGGACCAGAAAGGTCGCGTCACTGGCGTGCGTGCCTTCGGGCCGGATGGCTATGAGGACATTTCCGGCAAGGCGGTGGTGCTGGCCTGCGGCGGGTTTGAAAGCTCGCCTGAAATGCGGGTGCGCTACCTTGGACCTGGCTGGGATCTGTGCCGGGTGCGCGGCACGCAGCACAACACCGGCGACGGTATCCAGGCCGCGATGCGCATCGGCGCGCGGCCGCATGGTGGCTGGTCGAGCTGCCACGCGGTGCAATGGGACATTTCTGCTCCGCCCTATGGCGACCGGGTGATCCTCGATAACTTCCAGAAGCACAGCTACATCATCGGCATCGTCGTCAACATGAAGGGCAAGCGCTTCATCGACGAGGGCGCGGACTACCGCAACCACACCTATGCCAAATATGGCAAGGAAGTGATGAAACAGCCCGGCCGCGCTGCGGTGCAGATTTTCGACGACAAGACCCACGCCAACGTTCGCGATGAATACCGCATCCGCGAGGTGACCAAGGCCACCTCGGACACCATCGAAGGCCTCGCCGAAGCGCTCGACATTGATGTCGAAGGCCTCAAGGCGGAGATTGCCGCCTACAACGCGGCCTGCCCGAAGGATGCCTTCGGCACCACCTACAACCCCTCGATCCTCGACGGGGTGGGAACACAAGGCCTCGAAGTGCCCAAGTCGAACTGGGCGCTGCCGATCGATACCGGGCCCTATCATGGCTATGTCGTGACTTGCGGCATCACTTTCACCTTCGGCGGCCTCAAGATCAACAGCGATGCGCAAGTGCTTGATCTCACCGAAAAACCCATCCCCGGGCTCTATGCGGCGGGCGAACTGGTGGGCGGCATCTTCTACGAGAACTATCCGGGCGGGACTGGCTTGCTCAACGGTTCGGTCTTCGGCAGACTGGCGGGGAAGAATGCCGGCCAGCAGGCCAAGGCAGCCTAGGAGAGCACGACTGATGAGCGACACCCCAACCCAGCCCGGCAAGACCCCGGGTCTCGACTATTCCCTGCTCAACGAGAGCCACGTCGCTGCTTATCTTGAGACCAATGGCGAAAAGGGCGGCGTGTGGAATGGCGCCACCGCCGTCCTGGTCACCACCAAGGGGCGAAAATCGGGCGAGATGCGGACCATCGCCATCATCGGAAAGCAGGTCGGCGAGAACTTCGTGATTATCGCCAGCAAGGGCGGATCGCCGACCCATCCGATCTGGTATCTCAACATCCTCGAGGATCCGAACGTCGAAATCCAATACCTCGGAGACAAATGGGAAGGGATTGCCCGCACCGCCGAATCGCCTGAGCGCGAGGCCATGTGGGCCGAGGCCTGCACCCAGTGGCCTGCCTTCAACGACTATCAGGCGCGCACGGATCGCAAGATTCCGGTGGTGGTGATCGAGCCGAAGCGCAAGCTGAGCTGATGACCTCGCCCAGATCATGACAAGTTTGGCGGAGGCCCAGGCCGGTATCCGCGATCTGCATGCGCGCTATACCGATGCGGTGTGGCGGCAGGACTTCGATGCTTTTGCGGAGTGCTTCACGCCTGATGGCGAGTGGCGGATTTCCGGCCGGATTTTTCGCGGGCGGCAGGAAATCCGCGACGGCATCGCGGTGATCCTGGGCAAATTCCACGGCGTGCTGATCACCTTCCGCAACCCGATCCTGACCGTCGGCGACGGAGTGGCTTCGGGCCGCACCTATATCGACGAGCGCTGCGCCTGGAAGAACGGCAACACCAATATCTCGATCGGCTGCTACTATGAGCACTTCGTCGAGGCAGGTGACCGCTGGCTGTTCGACTGGCGCTTGTTCGAGATGTATTATCGCGGGGATCCGGACATGACCGGGACTTTCCTCGAACGCCGCGAATGGGGCCCGCCGCCCGCCATGCCGCCGCGCGATACCACTACTGAAGATATGGCATCGGCGCGCTGGGGTCTGCCGGCGGCGGGTGAGGCGGGAGGCGGGGCAGCTACCAGGTAGTGGACTTGCCGTTTGTCCGAGCCTTTGCCGCCTTTTGGGGCAGGTATTCCCAATGCCAGGCTTCAGTCCTTACCGTTCGGACAAATCCAAATCGGGTAGCGTTCTTCTTGAGCCATTCGTAGTTGGGATTGCCTTCCCCGGGTTTGACATCGAGATCGAAGGCGACACCATTTTGATGGTTCGATGAGCCAGGTGGATTTGCCGGATTAAAACCAGGCAGACCCTTTTTGCGACCGTCGTAGAGATACTTCTGTTCCGGATAACTGCGAAAGCCGCTGTTCAGCCTTATGCTGGCTCCATCTTGACGGGCTGCAGTAGTGAGCGCGACGAATTCATCGCAGCTGTCAGCGGCGATATGCTCCACCTCATAGTTCGTTCCGACGATGCGCACGAGATCGATCTGGCCGATATAGGCGCCGTCTTTCCAGGCGGCATGTGGTCCAAACTTGTTTCCGCCGCTGGGCGCCTTGATAAGTCCGATCGTTTCTGAATAGAATTTTCCGGCCAGGTTTGTTGCCGAAGTCCAGCCCAGTTCTTCGCCATTTGAGGCATCAAGCGCGAGGACATAGACATTCACTGACTTTGCCCCAGTTGGCACAGTCGTGATCTCCTTCACTTTGATTTCGCGTCCCTGCGGGATGATGCGAATTGCTCCGGCTGCATCCAGCACAAAATCCTGCAAGGTGGAGCCCTTGCGGAGCCGCGCATCGCTATCTTCAATCTTGAAGCTGCGCGATTTGTAGCTTTCAGTCTGCATTGCTCCCAACTCCCTCTGCAAAATCGACTCGCACGCCGCAGGTTCGAAACTATGTGTTTTGTCCCGGCTTTCCAGTTGTTTCTGAAATGATGTGACGAGCGAAAAACGTCATCGCTTCAGCACTCGGGTTTGCGAAGTGCCGGCGAGCCTCCCATCCTCTCCAGTCTCAGCGCAATATCGCGCCGCTCCCAAAGGTTCAGGGCAGCAGTGAAGGTGTGCAGGAAGCCTTGCACCACCTTGTCACAGCGCAACAGCGGATCGTGCGGGGATGCGGCGCGGGCGATGTCCGGCATGCGCGCTAGCAGCAGGGCAGGGGTGTCCATCAGCAGGGCCAGCGTGATCGAACCCACCGCCAGATCGAAGTGGAGGCCCAGCTCATCGCCCGAAATCTGCGGCCCGCCATTGGCGCTGAGCACTTCGGCAAACAAAGCCAGCAGTTCGCCGAGATGATCGCCCGTCACCCACAGGTCCGCGCCTGACAGCCCGCCCCACAGCGCAGTAGCGACATTCATCTGGCGCACCATGCCCCAGTCGAGCAGCCCGGCCTGCAGCACCCTTTCCGCGTCGCGCCAGAACCAGGCGTTGTCGATGTGAGTGTTCCAGTGGGCCAGGGCGACGAAGCGCGGGTCGGCATAGAGGAAGCGGCGAATTGCGGCGTCGTGCTGGAGGAACTGCTGCGTGCCTCGCGCGAAGCGGTCGGCAAAGGCAGGTGCGGCGAGACTGGCGGGGAACAGTTGCGGGCATGCGGCGATGAAGCTGGCGATGGCCGCCGCCTTCTCGCGCAATTGGTCAGCATCCCACGGCACAGGCATATTCGCTGCGGCAGCTTCAGCATCGAACGGGAACAGCCGCTCGGCTTCTGGCGTTAGCCGCCCGCTCTGGTGCGCGGCGGCCAGCAGCGCCAGCGCAGTGACAGTGGCGCGGTAATATTCGAGCGGGTTCGCCAGCTCGTGGTCCATGTTCTTGACGCGGGCAGGCTCGATGCCGTCTTCGCCGAAATTGATGCGCTGGGTGATCAGCACGCCGTTGCCACTTTCGGGATCGAAATCTGCAAAATAGCTCTTTGCCACCGCCACCGGGAACGCCGGATGGCGCGACAGTGCGGCTAGGCGGACTTCGCCATGCAGCTCGGAGCGGCGGCGGTCGCGGAAGGGGTCGCCGAGGCAGCGCGCGAATTTGACGAAGAGCCGCGTATGCAGCGCGGGATCGGGGCGGGCGTAGCTGACATCGAGAAGCAGCTTGTCGCCCGAATTGCCCCCGGCGAAGCTCTCGCAGCGAGTGACCTTCGCCACCATATTGTCTGGGGGCAGGGCGCCGTAGGCATGGAAAGCCCTGGTCAGCCATTCGGACCCGGCCTGGTGCAGGGCCTCCGGATGAGCCGGCATGGCAATGCCAGTCGCCTCGCCGGGGGCGAAATCGGGTGTCACTCAGTCCCCCTCCCGCAGGCGGGAGGGGTTAGGGGTGGGCGCGTCATCGGAGGGTCTTGCCGGACTGGCCCACCCCCAGCCCCTCCCGCATGCGGGAGGGGAGCCTAAGGCAAATCACTCCGGATTCCCGTTGGGGATCAGCGAGCGGACAACTGAGGCATCGAGCTCCTCGAACTCGTGATAGCCAATTGTCGCATAGAGCTCGGCGCGAGTCTGCATGCGCGTCGCCAGCGGCTTGGCCCAGCCGGTTTCGCGCAGCATCGCGTACAGCTCCTCGTGCGCTTTTGCCGCCATGCGCAGCGCGGAGACCGGCCAGATCACCATCTTGTAACCCAGCGCCTCGAACTCCTTGGCAGTCATGAACGGGGTCTTGCCGAACTCGGTCATGTTTGCGAGCAGCGGCACTTTCACTTCGCTCGCGAATGTGCGGAAGTCATCCGGATCGCTCAGCGCCTCAGGGAAGATCGCGTCGGCTCCCGCTTCGACGTAGAGCTTGGCCCGGCGGATCGCCTCATCAAGCCCCATGCTGGCAAAGGCATCGGTGCGTGCGACAATATAGAGATGGCGGCGGGCCTTGCGGGCAGCAGCGACCTTGGCGGCCATATCCTCTGCCGGTGCCAGCTTCTTGTCGTTGAGGTGGCCACATTTCTTGGGCAGGATCTGGTCCTCGATCTGCACCGCGCCAGCGCCTGCATCCTCGAAGGCGCGAACCATCTGCATGACATTGAGAACTTCGCCATAGCCGGTGTCGCCATCGGCAAGGATCGGCAATTGCGACGAGCGGGCGATCTGGCGGATGAAAAAGCAGACGTCCTCGATGGAGATGATCCCGAGATCGGGCAGGCCCATGCTTGCCGACATCGCCGCGCCGGATAGATACAGTGCCTCGAACCCGGCATTTCTGGCCTGCAGCGAGGACAGGCCGTTGTAGGCACCGGGTAGTTGCAAAATGCCGGGGCGCTCGACGAGGCGGCGGAAGCGGAGTCCTGCGGGTTCGGAGACGAGGTCATCGGCGACAAGGTAGGTCATAAGGAATTCCAAGCGGTTCGCGCAGAGACAGCAAGGGAAGCAGAGATCGCAGAGAGGTCGTGCATGGCCGCAGGCCCACGTTGATTGTCCGATGCCATGATCGGCAAACGGCTTCGCCGCATGTGCAACATCTCTGCGCCCTTCGTTCTTCTCTGCGCCTCTGCGCGAAACACTTCCTAAAACTTCATCGCGAACGGGTCGCGCTTGTCGCCCGAGAAGTCGATGAAGATGTTCCGGGTCTGGGTGAACTCGAGGATCCCGGCCTCGCCGCGCACGCGCCCGAAGCCCGAATCTTTCATCCCCCCAAACGGCGCCTGCGGGGCAGCGACGCGGTAGGTGTTGACCCAGACCACGCCGCTCTGCACGGCGCGCATCATGCGCAGGCAGCGGCTGATGTTTTCCGACCATATGCCGCTGGCAAGGCCATAGGGCGTGTCGTTGGCGATCTGCACGGCTTCTTCCTCGTCGGTGAAGGGGATGATCGAGAGCACCGGGCCGAAGATTTCCTCCGCTGCCACTTTCATATCGTTGCGAACGTCGGCAAAAATGGTCGGCTGAATGAACCAGCCTTTGTCCAGCCCCGGCCCTTCGGCGCGCCCGCCGCCCGCGACGAGCCGTGCGCCGTCATGCTTGGCGGCCTCGATGAACGAGAGGATCTTGTCGAACTGCGGTTCGTTGGCGGCTGTGCCCATTTCGGTTTCGGGCAAGCGCGGATCGCCCATCACAATCTGTCCGGCGCGCGCGGCGAGGCCTTCGACCATGCGGTCATAGATGCCGCGCTGCACCAGCAGGCGCGATCCGGCGATGCAGGTCTGCCCGGTGGCGCCGAAAATGCCAGCGAGCGCGCCCACCAACGCCCGGTCGAAATCGGCATCGTCGAATATGATGTTGGGGCTCTTGCCGCCAAGCTCCATGGTCACCGGCTTGAGGTTGCCGCCCGCCACCGAAGCGATCTTGCGGCCGATAGCGGCGCTGCCGGTGAAGCTGATCTTGTCGACCCCGGTATGGCTAGTCAGCGCCGCACCGACATCGCCCGCGCCAGTGACGACCTGCACCACGCCCGCCGGAAAGCCTGCCTGTTCGCACAGCCGGACCACTTCGACCGTGGTGGTCGAGGCATGCTCGCTGGGCTTGAGGATCACGCAGTTGCCAGCAGCCAGCGCCGCCGGGAGCGTGTTGGTGAGGATTGCGACCGGCGAGTTCCACGCCGTGACGCAGGCGACCACGCCGAACGGCACCCGGATGACCAGATCGAGCGTATCCTTCTGGTCGAGCGGCACGACATCGCCGTGCATCTTGTCAGCCCAGCCGGCAAAGTAACGGAAGATGCGCGCAGCATAACCCATCTGGGTGCCGGTCTCGCGGATCACCTTGCCGTTGTCAGTGGTCTCGAGCATGGCCATGCGGTCTGCACTGGCGTCGATCAGATCGGCGGCCTTGTTGAGCAGTTTAGCCCGCTCGCCCGGCGTGGTCTTGCTCCACACCGTGCTGAAGGCCCGGCGCGCGGCGGCGACGGCTTCCTCGACATCGCCGAGGCTGGCAACAGCGACATGCGCGTGGACGTCCTGGTTGTAGGGATTGATCGCGGGCATGGTTTCGCCCGAGGAGGCATCCCGCCACTTGCCATCGATGAAGAGCTGGTAATTTTCGGCCATGCAGCCTCTTTCGCAATCGGGATGGGTGTGTCAACAGACCATTCGACCACCAACGCCGTTCGTGTCGAGCGAAGTCGAGACACGCCACGCTGGCGTGTCTCGACTTCGCTC
>CANJCQ010000004.1 GCA_947473355.1 Sphingomonadaceae bacterium
CTGGATGCCGGCCTCAAAATCCGAACGCTGCGCCTGCCCGATACATTCCAGGACCACGATGCACCGGACAAGCAATATGACGCCGCAGGGCTCAATGCAGGCGGTATCGTCGATTCTGTGCTGAAAGCGCTGCGGTGGAATGAGGCTGGGATTGTGGAGATCCGGGCATGAGCATTCTAGTGGCCCTGGCCCTGGCCCTTGCCGAAGCCACCACTGGCTCGGTCACGGTCAATATCGGCAATGTCCGCAGCAGCCGGGGCAATGTCATGATCGACATCTGCCCGCAGAACAAATTCCTCGATGACACTTGCGCCTATCACGGCGAAGCCCCGGCCCGCGCCGGGACAACCGTCGTCACCGTGCAGGGTGTGCCCGCCGGGGAATGTGCCATCCAGGCCTTCCACGACGAAAATGCCAACGGCGAAGTCGACCGTGCGATGTTTGGCATCCCGCGCGAAGGCGTCGGCTTTTCGCGCGATGCCCGCATCGGGCTTGGCCCGCCGAAATGGCGCGATGCCTATTTCGTCCATCGCGGCCGCGCCGAAGTGTTGCGCTTCAGCCTGCGCTATTTCATGGGCGCCAAGGGTCCTAACCCGCCGCGCTGATCCAACTTTAAGCTAGCGCACGCCGCCATCGGCAGGCCTTGCCGCCAGCTGATTGAGATGCGCGATCAGCGAGCGCGCGCCGCCAGTCGCCAGCGGCCGGGCAAATTCCGAACGCCGCGTCGCCAACTGGCTGATGGCATTGCGATAATAGACATCGATGATCTTCCACTGCCCGCCGCTCTGCCGCAGCCGGTAATTCAATGCTTCCGACGAGCCTTTGGACACAATCGCCGTTCGCACCAATTTGTCGCCGCCGCGCGTTTCGACCTGCGGCACCATGGTGAAGCTCTCGCCGCCATAAGAGTCAAAATTCTTGGCATATTGCGCCACGGTCAGCGCCCGGAAGGCCGCAACGAGCGCCGTCTGATCGGCCGGAGCGATGGTCGTCCACGTCGGGCCGACCGCAAGCCGGGTCATCAGCGCAATGTCAAATGTGCGATCGACGACCGGCGCAATCGCCCGTGCCCGACCGGCCTGCCCGGCCCCGGCGCCCGCGCGCATGATCGAGAGCAAGCCGCTGTTGAGCGCCTGCACCGTCCCGGCAGCCGGGTCGGCGACCTGAGCCAGAACCGGCGTCGAAGAAAGGGCCAGCGCGAGAGTTGCAATGAGTGACTTGTTCATGATGCTCCATCCGGATTGCCGGTCTCCCTTAGCAGGCCCTGCCTGTAGTGCCGATGAACAGCACAATTCAACCGGCGTTCAGCGCTGTGATGCACAGGGAAGGAAATTCTGAATTTGTAAATGACCCGCATTTGCTTGTATGGACCAGCCACCTCTTGCAATCGAGAACTCCATGACACTTCCCCTCGGCCCTCTCGTCAAAATCGGCGCACATGCCGTCAAGAACCAGATCAAGGGCGGCAAATTTCCACTGGTGCTGATGCTCGAGCCGCTGCTGCGCTGCAATCTTGCCTGCAAGGGCTGCGGCAAGATCGACTATCCCGACGCCATCCTCAATCGCCGCCTGTCCTATGACGAATGCATGGCGGCAATGGACGAATGCGGCGCGCCTGCGGTGTCCATCGCGGGCGGCGAACCTTTGCTGCACAGGGATATGCCGCAGATCGTCAAGGGCTTCATCGCCAAGAAGAAGTTCGTGATCTTCTGCACCAATGCTTTGTTACTCAAGAAGAAAATTGACGATTACAGCCCTTCCGATTTCTTCACCTGGTCGATCCATCTCGATGGCGACAAGGCGATGCACGACAAGTCGGTCTGCCAGGATGGGGTCTATGATACCGCTATCGAAGCCATCGACCTGGCCTTGTCGAAGGGCTTCCGCGTACAGATCAACTGCACCGTGTTCAACGATGCCAACACCGCCAGTCTTGCTTCATTCCTTGATCTGATGGCCGCAAAGGGCGTCGAGACGACGATCTCGCCGGGCTATGCCTATGAGCGCGCGCCCGATCAGGAGCACTTTCTTAACCGCGAGAAGACCAAGAACCTGTTCCGCGACCTGTTCAGCCGGGGCAAGGGCGGCAAGGCCTGGAAATTCACCAATTCACCGCTGTTCCTCGATTTTCTAGCGGGCAACCGTAGCTATGAATGCACTCCCTGGTCGATGCCGCTGCGCACGGTCTTCGGCTGGCAGAAGCCCTGCTATCTGGTCGGCGAAGGCTACGTGTCGAGCTTCAGCGAGCTGATGGAAGGCACTGACTGGGACGACTACGGCGTCGGCAAATACGAGAAATGCGCCAATTGCATGGTCCACTGCGGCTTCGAAGGCACGGCGGCCGCGGATTCGATGCGGCGCCCGGTGGAATTCCTCAAGGTCGCGCTTGGCGGGGTTCGCACCGACGGGCCGATGGCGCCGGACATTGACCTCTCGAAACAGCGCAAAGCGGTCGAAGTCCACGACGCGCAAGTCGAGCGCGAAGTCGAACGGATCAAGGTAGAAGACCCCGAGGCCTATCGCCGGGCGACGAGGGTTGCTGCTGCCTGATCAGCGCTGATTGAAAGCGAGTTTTGCACCTGCTTTGAGCGAGGCGAAGGCGCGGTTGAACCGCGCTGTGCTGCCAATCAATTCAGGCAATTGGGCCGGGTTGGTCAGGATTGACCTGAGAATTGCGCCCAGCGCCAGACTGCCGTCGGGACGCATGGCCACGGCGATGGCAGGCGGCAGATCGGCCCCCGCCTCATCCGAAATGCAGCGTAGCACGGCGAAGGGAATGCCGAGCTTAGCTGCGGCCTGTGCGACGAGATGGCTTTCCATATCGGCTACCAGCGCGCCGTGCTTGCGGTTGAGCGCCTGCTTTTCTCCACTGTCGCCGATCAGCCTGCCATCGGCATAGCACGGCCCCGATCGTGCCTCTGGCAATTGCTTGGCTAAAACTGCCGCCCATTCGGCATCGCACAGGGCATTGGCCGCGCCGCAGACCTCTGTCCCGATCACCCAGTCTCCCAGTTTCAAATCGGGGCCAAGCGCACCGCCCATGCCGAAGCTGATGATGGCAGCCAATGAGGCACCTCGCTCAACCAAAGCGCCGTCAAGCGCCTCGGCTGATCCGCCTATCGCCACTGCTGTCACGCCCAGCCCGCGCAGCACGCTCGCTTCGCGCCGGGTGCCGGTGACCACAAGGACCTGCTTCACATCCCCCAAGCGACCTGATCCGTATTGGCCGTCTTGAGATTGCGATAGCGCGCCAGCGCCCAGATCGGGAAGTATTTGGGATAGCCGTGATAACGAAGGTAAAACACGCGCGGGAAGCCGCCGCCGGTGTAGAGTTCCTGGCCCCACAGGCCATCGGCTTCCTGATGCGCAACCAGCCAGGCAATACCGCGTTCGACTGCCGGTGAGCCCACCTCGCCCACCGCCATCAACCCGAGCACGGCCCATGCCGTCTGCGAGGCTGTTGAAGGCGCAGGTTCGTGGCCCTTGCGGTCGAGCGCATAGGAATCGCAGCTTTCGCCCCAGCCGCCATCCTCGTTCTGGATAGCCCCCAGCCAGCCGACCGCCTTCGCCACCATAGGATGCTCGCGGCCGATCCCGGCGCGGCCGATAGCACAGAGCACCGACCATGTGCCGTAGATGTAATTGACCCCCCAGCGGCCGAACCAGCTGCCTTCGGGCTCTTGTTCCTTCTCCAGCCAAGCGAGGCCTGCCTGCATATGCGGCGATGTGAGCGGCTCGCCGAGTTGTGCCAGCATCGAGATCACTCTCGCGCCGACATCGGCTGTCGAAGGATCGAGCAGCGCGCCGTGATCGGCAAAAGGCAGGTTGTTGAGATAGAGCTTGTCGTTATCGGCATCGAAGGCCGCCCAGCCGCCATCCCGGCTTTGCAGCCCTTCGCACCATTCGCGGGCGCGGGCGATGGCCTCGTCGTCGATGCCGCCACGCCGCCCCGAGGCGCGGTCCATGGCCATAGCAACCACAGCGGTATCGTCGAGATCGGGATAATAATCGTTGTTATACTGGAAGGCCCAGCCGCCGGGGCGCACGTCTGGTCGCTGATCGGCCCAGTCGCCGACCACATCGAGCACCTGCAGCGGTTTGAGCCAATCGAGCGCCTTGTGCGCGCGCGTCACGGCCTCTTCACTGCCGACTTCAAGCATGGCATGAGCCGCAAGCGCCGTGTCCCAGACCGGCGATACGCAGGGCTGGCAATAGATTTCCTCGTCTTTCACCACCAGCAAGTTCTCGACCGACTTTCGTGCAATGGCGCGCGTTGGATGGTCCTCGGCATAGCCCAGCGCAGCATACATCATCACAGAGTTGGCCATGGCCGGATAGATCGCGCCGAGACCGTCCTCGCCGTTGAGGCGCGTTGTCACCCATTCTTCACAGAGGCGTATCGCATGGGCGCGCAAGCGGCGCGGCCACAGGCGATCGCCTTTGGTCAGGACGACATCGAGCGCGTTGAAGAACAGCTTCCAGCCCTGATGGACATGATCGGCCTGACTGGAGAGCTTGGCCGACCTGCCGATGAACAGTTCATCGACCATAACCTCCTTGAGGTTCTTCGCCCGGGGCTTGAGCGCGCAGAGCACCAGGAGCGGCACCACCACGGTGCGCGCCCAGTAGCTGATCTTGGTGAGGTGGACCGGGAACCAGCGCGGCGCCAGCATCAGTTCGGGCGGGATGGTCGGCACGGCGTCCCAGGGCCCCGCTCCATAGAGCGCAAGCTGGATGCGGGTGAAGACATTGCCGGCTTCGGCCCCGCCCGCCGCATGGATTGCGGCGCGGGCGCGGGCCATATGCGGGGCATCGGGCGAATCGCCGATCATCTTGAGCGCGTAATAGGCCTTGATCGTCGCGGAGATATCGAAGCCGCCGTCGTGATAGAGCGGCCAGCCGTGGTGGAGGCCCGATTGGCGGCGGCGCAGGTAGGTGGCGATCTTGGCTTCCATTTGCGCATCGACCGGCTCGCCGAGATAGTGGCGCAGCAGAATATATTCGGCGGGGATGGTGGCATCGGCTTCGAGTTCGAAGACCCAATGGCCGTCACTGCGCTGCTCTGCGAACAGCGCATCGGAAGAGCGCGTGATTGCCTTGTCGAGCGCATCAGTCACTACTCCTCTCCCCTCGCGGGAGAGGATACGAAGGCTTGGGAGCGGAGCGAGCTAGCCGCAGTTGGAGAGGGGGGGGGCGCAGCACATGAACGCCCCCCTCTCCAAGCTGCGCTAGCCCCTGAAGGGGCAAGCTTCGCTTTCCTCTCCCGCAGGGGGAGAGGAGTGGCAGTCGTGAAGTGCTTCGTCATCACGCAGGCCTATAGCGCAGTGGTTTGCCGAGCGCCAAGCGCGCCGCGCTGTCGCCCGATCGCAGCGCGCCCTCGATGGTCGCGGGCAGGCCATTCTGCACCCAGTCCCCGGCGAGATAAAGGTTTTGCCAGCGGGTCTGTGTGGTTGGTCGTTTGGCGTCTTGATCCGGCGTGGCGGCGAATGTTGCGCGCTTTTCCTTGACGATCTGCCATGCGGGAAGAGGACCGGACATACCAAGCGTGGCGCAGACTTCGCCCCATATCTTTCGGGCCAATGCCTCGCGGTCCTGATCGATGATGTCATCCGCGCCCGAGACAGTGACCGAAACGCGGGCCTCGTGGCAAACCACCCATTGCGATGTGGCGCCCAGCAGCGCCGTGATCGGCGGCGCGCCAGCTGGCGGGGCAATTGCGAAATGGCCGTTGAGAATGGAGCAGAACTGGTCTGGCGCGGTTAGTTCCGGCACCATATCCGCCGCGACCCAGGGGGGCACTGCGAGGATCACCGCCGCATCGCCGACCTTTTCGACATGGTCCCCGAAATCGAGCGTGGCGACCCGGTCGCCGTCAAACCCGATCCCGCGCAGGCGCTCACTGAAGCGTGGCACAGTGCCGCGCAATTTGAGCCATGCCAGCGCCGGATCAATGAACACCGCGTCAAGCGTGGGATGCGCAACCATGGTCCGGCAGGCCCGCCCGCCGCGCAGGAAGCTTTCGCGCAGAAACCGCGCTGCCAGCCAGGCCGAGCCTTCGGCGGCAGGGCAATTGAGCACCGCAAGCATCATCGGCTCGACCACGCGGCGCCAGAACGGGCCTTGCGAGCTGATCATGTCGCCGATCGAGCGCCCATCGCGCCGGGCCATGGCGAGGCGGGCAAGCGGCAGGTGATCGGTCAGGCGGGTGCCGGGCGTGCGGCGGCTTTTGGAGAACGCCCACAACGGCACGCGGCCTTCGTTGATTCGCAGGGTCCAGCGGCTGCCATCAGCGAGATTGTGGAAGGCGAAGTCGGCATGCGGCGGGCCTTGCAAGGCACCGAAGCTGCCCAGCGTTTCGAGATAGGCGCGCACGGCCTGATTGCCGGAGAAAGTGAAATGATTACCGTTGTCGATGGTCTGGCCGAGCTGCGGATCGTAATAGCTTCGGCATCGCCCGCCGGCACGCGGCGCGCTGTCGGCCAGCTTGACCCGGACGCCGACGCGGGCCAGCTCGACCGAAGCCGACAGTCCGGCGAGGCCAGCGCCGACAACATAGGCTTCACGCAAGCTCATCCCAGCAGCCACAGCTTGAGCAGATTGAGCACCAGCAGTGCCTTGTTGGTGCTGACCCGCTTGCGCGGCCTCTGCCAGCCCTGCGCGATCAGCTGATCGAGGATGCGCGAATAGGCTACATCCATCAGCTTGGGCGCGATCAGGCGGCCTTTGGGTTGGGTCGCAAGGATAGCGTGGGCTTCGGCAAAATGCGCCGCCGCCTTCTCGGCCAGCCAGCGCGCCGCTGTATCGAGGCGGGGCTCGGCGACGAGCGCCTCAGGCGTGGTCGGGACAATCCCGGCAGCGTCCAGCGCGTCCCTGGGCAGATAGACCCGGCCGATCCCGGCATCCTCGTCGATATCGCGCAAAATATTGGTCAGCTGCAGCGCCCGGCCGAGATGGTGCGCAAGGGTAAGGCCCGGCTCACGCTCCATGCCGAACACCCTCACCGACAGTCGCCCGACAGCCGAGGCAACCCGGTCGCAATAGAGATCGAGTGTGGCATAGGGCGGCCAGCGGATGTCGCCATCGAGGTCCATCTGCATGCCATCGATCACCGCGACGAAATCGGCCTCGGCCAGATCGAACTGTTTGACGGCTTGGACCAGAAACGCCGCTTGCCCCGGATCGCCCCCGGCATAGAGCGCGGCAATATCGCTGCGCCACTGCTGCATCTGACTGGCGCGAGTGGCTGGATCGCCTTGCTGGTCATCGGCAATGTCATCGACCATGCGGCAGAAGCCATAGATCGCAAACATCGCCTCGCGCTCGGCTTTGGGCAGGACGCGCATGCCGGCATAGAACGAGCTGCCGGAGACGGCGGCCTTGAGCTGCTCGGCGGTGAGCACTTCGCTCATGGCCGCTTCCTCGCAAACAGATTGCGGGAAATCGCCCCCAAGGCGAGGCTGGCGGCGCGCGGCTTGGAGTGGTGGACATTCTCGCTCAGCGGATCGCGGGTGAGCAGCAGTTGCACGAGATCCTCGGCCAGCCGCTGGATCACGGCCACTTCGGCGGAAAGGCGGCGATCTTTGATATGCGCCGCAAAGGTCGCGCTGCGCTGGAGTAGCAGCGCGGTCTGCTGCGCCAGTCCCTTGATGACCCCGCGCAAGGCGGGCGATGCCTGTGACTCGGCCAGCGCCTCGACGCCAATCCCGGCGGCTTCAAGGTTGGAACCAGGCACATAGACCCGGCCAATCGCGCGGTAGTCCTTGCCGCAATCCTGAAGGTGGTTGATGATCTGCAATGCCGCACACAGCGCGTCGGACAGCGGCCAGACCGCGCGGTCTTCGCCGTGAACATCGAGCACGAAGCGGCCGACCGGCATGGCCGAATTGCGGCAATAGCCGATCAGAGCTTCCCAGTCGGCACAGCGATTGACGGTGACGTCCTGAACGAAGGCGTCGAGCAGGTCCTTCGCGTGGGTCAGGTCCAGCCCCCTCTCCCGCGCCACTTC
The DNA here is from genome assembly GCA_947473355.1 of Sphingomonadaceae bacterium. GTDB lineage: Bacteria > Pseudomonadota > Alphaproteobacteria > Sphingomonadales > Sphingomonadaceae > Novosphingobium. Next base: position 8,006 of record CANJCQ010000004.1, read on the forward strand.
GGCCAGTGCCATGGCTTCGGGCGCGCCCTGCCCAGTCAGTCCGGCGCGCATATGTGCCAGCCGGGCAAGCTTGTCGCCTGGCGCTGCGGAAGGGTGATCAGCGATGTCATCGGCTGCGCGGGCAAATCGATAGAAGGCCATGATCGGCGCGCGGTATTCGGGCTTGAGAATCCATGAAGCGACGGGGAAGTTCTCGTCCTTATGGCCCTTTCCGGAATCGAGTTCGCTCATCGTGCGGCCACCGCATTGGCCTGGGCCCTGCCTTTCCACATCCCGCCGCGCCCGCGCCAGTGCTGCCAGCCGGACCAGACCACGCAGAAGGTGTAGAACGAACCAATCAGCGGCTGCGCGAGGCCCCACAAGGGCGAGAGCCGGTAGAACCGCAGGATCGGCTGATACATCGTGGCCATCAGGGCAAATGCCAGCGCACCGATCATCTGCTCGGTGCCATGGCCAAGCAGCGCCAGCCCCACCGGCACGACGAACATCAGGACCAGCCCGATCACGGTGGCGACGAAAAACAGCGGCGAATAGCGCAGCTGCGCATAGGCCGAGCGCGCAATCATCGCGCCGACTTCGCCTGAGCTGACATAGGGCCTGATCGAGCGTGAACGATGAGTCAGGCCCAGCCAGATCGGCCCCTGCCGCTTGATCAGCGCCCCCAGTGCGCAATCATCGATCAATGAGGTGCGGATCGCGGCGATTCCGCCAGCGGCCTCCAACGCGGCGCAGTCGACCAGCACGCAGCCACCGGCTGCGCCCGCGATGGGCCCCGGGCGGTTCACCCAGTTGAACGGATAGAGCATCGAGAAATAGTAGACGAAGGCAGGGACCAGCATGCGCTCAGGCCAGGTTTTGCAGTGCAACTGGGCCATGAAGGAGACGAGCTTGCGCTGCTTGCCTTCAGCAATGGTGACAAGACGCCGCAGTGTATCGGGTGCGTGTTCGATATCGGCGTCAGTGAGCCACAGGAAGCGCGGGGTTCCGGCGTGTGCGATGCCTTGGCTGACGGCCCAGAGCTTGCCGGTCCAGCCAGAGGCGAGCGGCTTGCCGCCGAGGACTTCGATGCGTTCAGCATTCAATCCACTCGCAACGTCCCCAGTGCCATCCTCGCTATTGTCATCGACCAGCAAGACGCGGAAATTGCCAGGATAATCCTGCCCGGCGACACTGCCGAGCGACCTCGCAATAACATCAGCCTCGTTCCTCGCCGGGACGACCGCAACGACATCGGGCCACGCCGCCGGTTCGGCGCATTGAACCCCATCATCGCGCTCGCGGCAAAGCCAGAAGCCGGTGAGGCACAGGGCCACCCAGATCGCCAGCGCCAGCGCGCCCACCCAGATCACCGGATCATACCCTGTGCCCGCGACCAATTCAGCGCATCGCGCAGGGCTTCGGCATAAGGCCGCGCCGTATAGCCCAGTTCGCGCTCCGCCTTGGCCGAAGAGTAATACATCTTGTGCCGGGCCATACGCAGCGAATCGAGGGTGAGGAATGGCTCCTTGCCTGAAAGCCGCGCCCATTGCTCGGCGGCCCATGCCAGCGGAAACAGTGGCGTGACAGGCAGCTCCACCTTGGGCGGCTTGCGGCCCAGAATCCGGGCGATCTCTGCCAGCATCTCCGACAGCGCGACATCTTGCCCGCCCAGAACATAGCGCTCGCCGATCCGCCCCTTCTCCAGCGCCAGCAAGTGCCCGCGCGCGACATCGTCGACATGGACCAGATTGAGCCCGCTATCGACATAGGCCGGCAGGCCGCCCTTGGCCGCCTCGACGATGATGCGGCCCGTGGGTGTCGGCTTGACGTCGCGTGGGCCGATCGGGGTCGATGGGTTGACGATGACGGCTGGCAAGCCCTGTTCCGCAACCATGCGCTCGACCAGCCGCTCAGCGATAACCTTGCTGCGCTTGTAGGCACCAGTCGCCTGTTCTGGCGTGGCGGGATGCGTCTCGTCGGAAGGGCCGTTGTCGCCAGGCAGGAGAGTCGCGACAGAGCTGGTATAGACCACCCGGCGCACCCCGACACGCAGCGCGGCCTGCATCACTGCCTCGGTCATCGCCAGATTGTTGCGGACAATCTCTGCCGGGTCGGGCGCCCAGACGCGGTAGTCGGCAGCAACGTGGAACAGTTCCCCTGCCCCGGCCATTGCGTCTCGCATGGCTGCTGCATCGCGCAGGTCGGCTTCAAACAGCTCGCCGGGAAAGTCGGCCAGGTTGGTGCGGTCACTCGAGGCGCGCACGACGCCGCGCAGCCGCCGCCCGCTCGCCGCCAGCACATGCGCCACCGCCGAGCCGACGAAGCCCGCGACACCGGTCACAACTGTTATATCGCCGCTCACGCGGGCGTCCCTAGAAGGTTTTGCGCGAGGGCGGAAGCCGTGTAGGGGCGCCGCGATGACTCTGGCGCTCGCGATTGGATATTTTTTTGCCGCATTGGCGGTGGTCGGCATTGCCTACCAGCTGATCGCGCTGGCGGCAGTGTGGCGGTTCTTTGCGAGGGCTGCGCCGCGCAGCGCTGGCACCGAGCCTGTTACCATTCTCAAGCCACTCCACGGCGCGGAGCCGCGACTTGTGGAAAATCTCGCCAGTTTTCTGGCGCAGGTTTATGCCGGACCGGTGCAGATGGTCTGCGGGGTGGGTGGCGCCGAGGATCCGGCGGTTCTTGCGGTTCACGAACTGTCACGCAAATCAGAAGCCTTGTCATTCCCGCGAAAGCGGGAACCCACCTCCCAGGTTAGCCTCCAAAGCCAGGCTCAAGGTGTGACCACAACTCAGGAGCTAGGTCCCCGCTTTCGCGGGGATGACGAGGCTGGTTTTGTTACGAATGGTGTGATCACCCTCAACACCGGCCCCCTCGCGCCGGGAGCCAATGCTAAAATCGGCAATCTCATCGCCATGATGCCGGCGGCGATGCACGATGTGCTGGTGGTCTCCGATTCCGACATGGTGGTCGATAGCTTATACCTGTCCCGCATCCTCGGCGCGCTCGAACAGCCAGGTATCGGTGCTGTCACCTGCCTTTATGCCGGCCGCGGCGATGCCGGCGGGTGGTCGCGGATCAGTGCAGCGGCCATGTCATACACGGGCCTGCCCAACATGGTCATGGCGCTGGCGACCAGCATCGCCCAGCCTTGCCTCGGCTCGACAATAGCCATCCGGCGCGAGAATTTGGCGGCGATCGGCGGGTTTGAACGCTTTGCCGATGTTCTGGCCGACGACTATGCGATTGGCGAGGCGGTTGCCGGACTGGGCCTGAAAGTCGCAGTGCCGCCGATGGTGCTCACCCATGCCTGCGCCCACCGTAACCTCGCCGAACTGTGGCACCAGCACTTGCGCTGGTCGGCGACAATCCGCGGGGTCGCGCCGATGCGTCATGCTGGTTCAGGGGTGACTCATGCCCTTGCTTTTGCGGCAATTGCTGCCCTGTTTCTGCCAGTTCCGGGATTCTGGCTGATTGCTGCAGCGCTGGCGGTGCGCGTGGCCATGGCCCTGAGTGTCAATCGAATAGCGGGCGTTCGCAGCAGGTTCATCTTGGCTCTTCCACTGGCCGACTTCCTCGAATTTGCGGTGTTTATCGCCAGTCTTTTTGCCCGAAAGATTGATTGGCGCGGCAGCCGTCTTAGAATAATGGGCCAAGGCCGCATTGCGGACCAGAATCCTTCTGCATCGGAAAATTCATGAAACGGACCCTCTTTCTTCAGGCCCCTTCGTTTGACGGCTACGATGGCGGGGCCGGCGCGCGCTATCAGATGAAGCGCGAGGTCAAGAGCTTCTGGTATCCCACCTGGCTGGCCCAGCCCGCCGCCATGGTCGAGGGATCGAAGCTGATTGACGCGCCGGCGCACGATCTGTCGTGGGAAGATATCGCGCATGAGTTCGACGAGCGCGATCTGGTGATCCTCCACACCTCGACTCCCAGCTTCAATCAGGACACCCGCACCGCGAAGCTGATCAAGCTCCGCAATCCCGCAATCATGATCGGCTTCGTCGGCGCGAAAGTCGCGGTGCAACCCGAGGAAAGTCTGCGGGATTGCGATGCGATCGATTTCGTCTGCCGCGAGGAGTATGATTTCACTTGCGTCGAGCTGGCCGAAGGCAGGCCGCTGGCCGAGATCGACGGAATTACCTGGCGTGGCCCCGACGGCTCATTGGTTCGCAACAAGGACCGGGCGCAGATCGAGGATATGGACGTGCTGCCGATGGTCTCGCCCATCTACAAGCGCGATCTCGATACCTCCAAATACTTCGGCGGCTATCAGCGCCACCCCTATATCTCGTTCTACACCGGGCGCGGCTGCAAGAGCCGCTGCACTTTCTGCCTGTGGCCACAGACCATCAGCGGCCACAACTTCCGGCATCGTTCGGCTGGTAAGGTAGCGGAAGAGGTCGCCTACATCCTGCGCGAAATGCCGGAAGTGAAGGAGATCTTCTTCGACGACGATACCCTGACCGACGCGCACGACCACGTCAAAGAACTGTCAGTCGAACTCGGCAAGCTCGGCTTCGGCAAGCCCGGCTTTCCGGTTACCTGGGGCTGCAACGCCAAGGCCAACGTGCCGCGCGATGTGCTCAAGGTGATGAAGGAAAACGGCTGCCGCGTGTTGCTTGTCGGCTATGAAAGCGGCAACCAGCAGATCCTGCACAACATCAAGAAGGGCATTCTGGTCACCAAGGCGCGCGAGTTCACCAAGGACGCGCACGAGCTTGGCCTGACCATCCACGGCACGTTCATCCTCGGCCTGCCCGGCGAAACACTGGAGACCATCGAAGAAACCACCCGCTATGCGATGGAGCTCAACCCGCACACCATCCAGGTCAGCCTCGCCGCGCCTTATCCCGGGACTTTCCTCTACAAGCAGGCGACCGAAAACGGCTGGTTCTCGGGCACTGATATGCTGCTCGACGATGGCGGCAACCAGATCGCCCAGCTCTCCTATCCGCACCTCTCCAGCGCTGTGATCTTCGACAAGGTGGAAGAGATGTACCGGCGTTTCTATTTCCGCCCGCGCAAGATCGGCTCTATCGTCGGCGAGATGCTGCGCGATTGGGACATGATGAAGCGGCGCTTGCGCGAAGGCGTCGAATTCTTCGACTTCCTGCGCCGCCGGAAGGAAGCCGCCTGAAGCGATGCTTGCGGCGCACCTTGCACTTGCGACGCTGACGGTAACACCGGCGAGCGACCATATCGCCGTTTCTCCCGTTGTTGCGGCAGAAGCGACGCTATCTGCTGAGCAAAAGGGCATTGCGCTCGCAACACCTGCCAGCCTTATTCCCTTGCCTCCGAAAGAGGGGGAAATTCCTGGCTTTCGCTACTTCGTTTCAGGCCTTGCCGATGCGCCAGATGCGGCACCTGGCCCGGGCGAAACTGCCACACCCCGATTGATTGAACCCGCACCTGGCGACTCAACCGTCGATATCACTCTGCCAGCCAGCGCCAGCGCAAAGCCCGATCCTGAGGCATCGCTCGATGATATCGATCTGGCTGCCCCCAAGGCATTTCCCGACCCGCTGGAACCGATCAACCGCATTTCCTACGCTATCAGCCAGCCGATCGACCGTTTTATTCTGCGACCGGCGGCCATGGTCTACAAGACCGTCATTCCCAAACCTGCCCGCGATGGCGCGCGCAATGCCATTTCCAACTTTGGCGAACCGATCGTCTTCCTCAACGATGTCATCCAGCTGCGGCCAAAGCGCGCGATCCGCACGCTCGGCCGCTTTCTGATCAATTCGATTCTGGGACTTGGCGGCATTTTCGACATCGCCAAGCGCAAGCCGTTCCACATCGAGCATCACAACAACGGCTTTGCCGACACTTTGGGCTACATCGGGATCGGCCCGATCCTCTATGTCTATCTGCCAGTGCTGGGCCCGACCACACTGCGGGATTCAGCCGGATCTTACGGCGATTCCTATTTCTGGGATCGCAACCTCCACAAGCTGATCCACCCCAATGGACGAAGCCCCTATTTCAGAACTCAGCCCAAGCTGGGGAAATCGGGAACGATCATCACGGTCATAAGTGGTCTCGATCAGCGGGCCGAAAGCGATGACGATCTGCAGCGTTTCAAGAGCGACTCTGTCGATCCTTATGCCGCGCTCCGTGCCAACTATCTGCAGGATCGCGCCGGTGAAATTGCCGCCTTGCGGGCAAAGGACGGCGAGGCTCCGGCGGCCGAAGGGTTCAGCGATCCGCTGGTCGATCCCGAAGCAACGCCCCCGGCAACGGCACCGACACCCGCTCCCTAAGGCTTGCGCCGTCGCCACTCAAACAGCGGCCACAGGATCAACGGCAAGGCCATCAGCGCGTCGCGCAGCCGCAGGATCAGCCCGAGCGCCAGCGCTTGCGGCACGGTCAGGCCGAACAGCAGGCCCGCGGCGACCAGTGCGGCTTCCTGGCTGACCAGCCCGGCCGGGATGAAGAAGAACATCGCCCGCCCGGCATAGGCCGCACTCTCGATCGCTACAGCCTCATAAAGCGTAAGATCATAGCCGAGCGCCGAGGCCGCCATCCAGATCTGTACCCCGCCCCCGAACCAGGCCACGGCATGGAGCAAGAAAGCCAAAGGCATGCCGCCTTGTTGACGGCGCGCTTCCGCCACCAGCTTGTGCCACTCGCCAATCAGACTCTGGGCCAGCCGGGAACCCGCGCCGAATTTCCACCACAATACTGCAACCGCCAGCACCGCCCCCGCCCCGGCCGATGCGAACAGGCCGGAATGCTGCGGCAGTGTCAGCGCAAGCGGCCACTTGTGCCACAGGACCCAGACAGCAAAGCCGATGAAGGGAAACTGCGCCGCGATTTCCGCGACCTTGTCGAGAAAGCTGGCGCTGATCGCTGCGCGCGTCTCGCCGCCCGCCAGCACCAAGGTCCGCGCGCCGATCGCAGCGCTGAAGCCGGGAACCGAGACCGGCAGATTGCCGCTGGCATCGCGCAGCACCCGCGAGCCAAGGCAAGCCATGTAGCTCACCCCCGGACGCAGCGCCCACAGCGCCGCTGCGCAGAGCAGCATGGCCACGGCCTGCGCGGGGAAAGTCGCCAGCACCGAAAGCAGGGTCACTTGCGCCATGGCTTCGATCAGCAGCGCGCGAAGATTGGCCGATGCCAGCACCAGCCCGATCAGGGCCAGCACCACCAGCAGCCCGAGCAAGGCCCCGCCCCAGCCTGATTTTCTTTGCATGTCGCTCAAGCCAGATCAGCCCAGCGGATCAGGTCAATGCCGCGACGTTCCACTTCGGCGCGCACTTTCGGACTGGTCAAAGCCGCAAGCTCATTGGCCTGCTTCCAGTGCGCTGGCGGGCAATGCTCGCCGCCCCAGGTCTCGGTCGCCGGGTGCAGGCCAAGCTCGGTCGCGCCCCCATGCTTGGTGGCTGGCAGATTGGCGAACAGGCTCAGCAGCAGCTCCTCGTTGATGAAGCCATCATCGATCTTGCCGAAGAATGTATCGTTGACTGCCACCCCGGTAGCACGGGCCTGCAGGCGCATGACCGAAGTCAGCGGCTTGCCGAAAATCGCATGGCCGAGCCGCGCGGCACTCTTGTTCTTGCCTGCGACCCTACGTGAAAAACCGAAGGGTTCATAAGGCACGCGCAGCGCCTTCAGCCCCAGCGGCACGCCATATTCCAGAGCCATGGCCAGCACCACCGGGTGCTGGTGGCAATGCCAGTGGCCGTCGAGATGGCCCAGTGCGAGGCCAGTCTTGCGGTATGCCTCGAACTGCGCCGAGATTTCGCGGCGGGCAGCCTTGCGCCCGCCCGGCGTGACCATGATCGCCGAGCCAGCCAGCACCGGGTTGTATCCCAGGTTTTTGCCATCCGGCGCGATGACCGAGCGGCCCTCTGCACTCGCGCGGGCCCCGAAGATCGCCAGATGCAGGCCGACCCCAAGCTCCGGCATCCGCTTCGCCCGGCGCACCGCATCTTCCGCTGCGTCGCCTGCAACGACAAGGCTGGCACAGGTCAGGATGCCATTGCGGTGAGCTTCTTCAACCGCTTCGTTGACCTCGAGCGACATGCCAAAATCGTCGGCAGTAACGATCAAACGCGCGGTCATAGGCCCTGCTCCTGCTTCAGCAATCCGCCGCGCTGCATATCCAGCCGGCTCCCGCGCCACTCCACCTGCCGCACGGTCAGACCGCGCAGCCAGACGGCCCAGCAGAACAGATCGCGCAGCCAGATCCCGGCAAGCCCCGGGCGAGCGGCGGTTTCCGCGCGGCCAAAGCGGTGTTCGACCAGCCGGGCGAGCAGCCAGCGCAACAGGATCGGCAGGATGAAGCAGACAGCCGCGATCAGCCCTGGATGGAGCAGCAACAGCAGGGGCAGCGGCCCCGGGTGGCTCACCACAGTCGCCAGATTGCCCAAGGGATGCTCGCCCCTGTCAGTGCGTGACCAGCGCAATTCGTGGGCAAACAACTCGCTCACCGTGACATCATTGACCAGCGTTTCAACGACATGCGGCGCAAAAGCCAGCTTGTAGCCGCTCGCCAGCACCATGCGGCCCAATGCCGCATCATCGCACAATTGCGAGGCCAGCGCGGCAAATCCGCCGCCGTGCTCCAGCACCTCGCGCCGCACTGCCGTCAATGGCCCATAGGTCACATCGAGCGCGCCCAGCCGCGCATGCAATGCCGCCATCGGCAGCGACCAATAGTCCAGATACCAGGCCCCGAAGCTGCGCACGGCATCTCCGCCATGCCCCGGACGCCCACGATAAAGCGAGGTCACTCCGCCTATCCCGGGGGCAGACAGGGCATCGATTGAGGCCTGCAAGGCACCGGGCGGGATGACGATGTCGCTATCGGAGACCACGACCACCTCCGCCAGACCGCCCTTGCACATGTTGATCAGGTTGCTGACCTTGGGGTTTCCGCCATGCTGCTGGCTGTCAGCGACAAAGATGGCATCGCAGTGCGGGTAACGCGCGGCAATCTCCCGGGCGAGCATGAGCGCGGGATCGTCTGCCCGCGCCGCTCCGAAGACATATTGCACTGGCGATGCAAGCTGCTGCGCGAAAAAGCTGGTAAGGGCCTCTTCAAGCCCATCCTCCAACCCGCACAGCGGTTTGAGCAAGGTGACCTGTGGCGGGAGCGGCCAGCCCGGCCCGCGCCCCGGCTTCCAGCTCGCAACTGCGGCCAGCGCCAGCAGGCGATAGGCAGTTGCTGCTGCGCACAGCGCCAGCACACACCACCAGATCGCGCCAGACAGGGCCGAAATCACATTATCCTCCGGTTCATGGCGCGAGGCCCAAGGGACTGGCTCCCTACAGCTTGGCTGGATCAAAGGAAACACACTGCATTGCCCAAGCTTCCCCTTTTGCCCGTGTGTGACTATGGAACCCGGCCATGCTGACCCATCTCCTCCAACGCGCGGTATCGCATGCGGCTCGCCAGCCAAGGCGGGTCGTGGCTCTGGCCCTGGCATTGATGCTCGCCGCTGGGGGCTTCGCGGCTACCCATTTCGACATGAGCACTGATACCGGCGCCCTGATTTCCTCCAAGACCAAATGGCGGCAGACCGAGGATATTGTCGCTAAGGCCTTCCCGGAGGCCAACAAGGGTATTGCCGTGGTCATCGACGGGCGCACGCCCGAAGCAGCCGAAGACGCAGCCACTCGCCTCGCTGCTGCGCTGATCGAGGACAAGGCCAATTTCGTGCGAGCAGGCAGGCCCGATGGCGGCGAATTCTTTGATCGCAGCGGCTTGCTGTTCGGCTCGCTCGATGAAGTCAAACAGACGACAGCCAAGCTTATCGAGGCTCAGCCGCTGCTGGGCAGCCTTGCAGTGGACCCCACACTGCGCGGCATTGGCAAGGCGCTGTCAACCGCAGCCTCAGGCGCTGCCGACGAACCGGCAGACCCGGCGACGGCGCAGCTGGAACAGCCCTTGACTGGCCTGCACACAGCGATTTCGCTGCAGCTTGCGGGCAAGAGTGCCTTCTTCTCGTGGCAGCAACTGTTCACTGCCAGCAAGGGTCAGCTTTCCCCGCAGACGCGCAAGGTCATTCTGGCCGAGCCGGTCTATGATTTCAGCGACATCCAGCCCGGATCAAGGGCTGTTGCGGCGATCCACAGCAAGGCAGCGGCACTCGGCATCGATCCGGCGCATGGCGTGACCTTGGGCATCACCGGCGAAGTGCCGCTGTCCGACGAGGAGTTCGCTTCGATCGAGGAAAACATTGGCATAGTCGGCCTGCTGATGGGCCTGTCGATGCTGGTAGCGCTGTGGTTCGCGACGCGGTCGGTCAAGACGGTGGCTGCGATCACCTTGACCATCGTCTCGGGGCTGGTGATCACCCTTGCCCTGGGACTGATCGCGGTCGGCAAGCTCAACCTGATCTCGATTGCCTTCATCCCGCTGTTCGTCGGCCTCGGCGTCGATTTCGGCATCCAGGTCTGTGTGCGCTTCAATGCCGAACGCTGGGCCGGGGCCTATCTGGTCGAAGCGCTCGATCATGCCGCGGCCGCCATCGGCAAGCCGATCCTGCTGGCGGCGGGCGCGATCTGCCTTGCGCTGTGTGCTTTTCTGCCGACCGATTATATCGGCATTGCCCAGCTCGGCGTTATTTCCGGGCTCGGCATGGTAGTCGCACTGGTGCTCAATGTGACGCTGCTGCCGGCCTTGCTGGTGCTGCTGAACCCGCCGGTCCCTGCCCAGCGCGTGGGCTTTGCCGCCGCCGCGCCGCTGGACCGCTGGCTGGCGGGCAACCGGCGCAAGGTGCTCTGGGCATTTGCCATTGCCATGCTGCTCTCGATTGCCACGCTGCCCCTGGTCAAATTCGACTTCAACCCGCTCAACCTGCGCGACACCAATACTCCGGCGATGCGGATGCTGCGCAATCTCATCGCCGATCCCGACCGCACACCCAACACAGTCGCGGTTCTCACCGCGAACGAAGCGGCGGCGCGCGAACTGGCAGCAAAGCTCGGCAAACTGCCCGAAGTGCGCGATGCGATCACGCTGGACAGTTTCCTGCCTTCCGATCAGCCCGCAAAACTCGCTCTGATCCAGGACGCCTCCCTGCTGCTTGACGCGACCATCAACCCCTTCGACCTCGCCCCGCCCTCCGACGATACCGCAACGCTTGCCGCACTGGCGCAGGCAGCGAGCGACCTGCACCGGCTGGCCGGAGTCAATCCCGGCCCGGTTGGCAAGGCTGCTGGCTTGCTGGCCGCCGATTTCGAGCGCCTCGGCCAGGCCCCGCCTGACGTGCGCGCGCGGATCGAGACCATGCTGGTCCAGCCGCTGGGCGTCACGCTCGACAAGCTGCGGCTGTCGCTGCAGGCCAGCGAGATTACCCGCGAGGCCCTGCCGCCCGCGATGACTGCCGACTGGATCGCCCGCGATGGCCGGGCCATTGTGCAAGTGATCCCCAAGGGCGACAGCGCTGACAGCGATGTGCTTGCCCGCTTCACCGCCGCTGTGCGCAAGGTCGCGCCCGATGCCACCGGAATGCCGGTCTCGACCCAGGAAGCAGCAAACACCGTGGCGCGCGCCTTCATCCAGGCAGGGGTGCTGGCCTTGGTGCTGGTCAGCCTGTTGCTGTTTTTCGTGCTGCGTTCGGTGCACGAAGTGGCCTTTACGCTGGCCCCTGTGGTCCTCTCGGGTTTCCTGACGCTGGGCAGCTGCGTCGCCATCGGCCAGCCGCTCAATTTCGCCAATATCATCGCCTTTCCGCTCCTGTTCGGGGTGGGCGTTGCCTTTCATATCTATTTCGTCATGGCCTGGTGGCACGGCGAGCGCGAATTGCTGCAATCGAGCCTCGCCCGCGCGGTGCTGTTCAGCGCGCTGGCGACCGGCAGTGCCTTTGGTGCGCTGTGGTTTTCCAACCATCCGGGGACCGCCTCGATGGGCCTGATCCTGATGATTTCGCTCGTATGGACGCTGATCTGCGCGCTGATTTTCGAGCCGGCATTGCTCGGCCCGGGCGAAAAGCACGAAGGGTCTGGCGGCCCTGGCGTTCTGCCCATGGCCGAAGCCCAACCGCAGCAGCACGATGTCGTTCACTGAATGACATTGCGCTAACCGGATGGAAACCTGCAACGGCTATGGAAGTCGCTTAGGAGACCGCAGTGAATCATCAGCCCATTTCCGAACCCGGATCATGCAACCGTGAAAGTGCTGACCGCGCCGAAGTCACGCTGATGTGCGAAGTGCGTCAGGGTCTCGCTCCGTGGAAAATGGTGCGACTTGAAGACATTTCGCAGTCCGGCTTCCGCATTGCATGGTTGCCCGAGGCGGCAGTCGGACGCCCCCTGCGGATCCGCATCCCCGGCCTGCAGATGCTGACTGCCGATATCCGCTGGCAAAAAGGCAAATCCGTCGGCTGCTCCTTTACCGAACCGCTGCATGTCGCGGTGTTCGAACACATCCTCCGCCATGCGCGAATCGATGGGCCGATCAGCCGATAAACCACTGAGCCTAAATGTGAATCGCCCGCCCGAAAGCTGCGAGCACTGATTCGTGCATGGCCTCACTGACGGTCGGGTGCGGAAACACGCTTTGCATCAGCTCGGCCTCGGTCGTCTCAAGCGTCTTGCCGACAACAAATCCCTGCACCATCTCGGTCACTTCCGCGCCGATCATATGCGCGCCCAGTAGTTCCCCGGTTTTGGCATCAAACACGGTTTTGACGAAACCTTCGGCCTCGCCCAGCGCAATCGCCTTACCGTTGCCGATGAACGGGAAGGTTCCAGCCTTGACCTCGTAACCGGCCTCTTTCGCCTTGGCCTCGGTCATGCCGACCGATGCAATCTGCGGGTGGCAATAGGTGCAGCCGGGGATGTTGCGGCGGTCGAGCGGGTGGGGATGAACCTCCTTGTTGCCCAGCTCCTGCGCAATGGCCTCGGCGGCGGTGACGCCCTCGTGGCTCGCCTTATGCGCCAGCCACGGCCCGTCAGTGCAGTCGCCAATCGCCCAGACGCCGGGCACATTGGTGCGGCCAAAGTCATCGACCTTGATGTGATAGCGCTTGTCGGGCTCGATCTTGAGCTCTTCGAGGCCGATGTTTTCGAGATTGGGCACGATGCCGACCGCGACGATGACGTGGCTGAACTCGTGGGTGGTCTCAGTTCCGTCCTTGGTCTTGATGGTCGCCTTGACGCCCGAATCGGACACTTCCACCGCGCCGACATTGGCCGAGGTCAGGATCGTCATGCCCTGCTTCTTCAGCGCCTTTTCGAGGAAGGCGGAAACATCGGCGTCTTCGACCGGCACCACCCGATCCATCATCTCGACCACGGTTACTTCGCTGCCCAGATCATTATAGAAACTGGCAAATTCGATGCCGATCGCGCCCGAACCGATCACCAGCAATTTCGTCGGCAATTCAGGCGGGTTCATCGCGTGGCGATAGGTCCACACGCGCTTGCCGTCAGCCCTGGCCTTGGGCAGCTCGCGCGCACGGGCGCCGGTGGCGATGATGATGTGCTTGGCGGTGAGTTCGGCAGTCTTGCCGTCCGCCTCGACCGACAGCTTGCCCGGCGCGGTCAGCTTGCCCTGCCCCATGTGCACGTCGATCTTGTTCTTCTTCATCAGACCGGTGACGCCCTTGTTGAGCTGGCCTGCCACCCCGCGCGAACGCTTGACGATGGCGGCAAGGTCCGCCGTCACATTGTCCGCGCTGAGCCCATAGACCGCCGCATGCTTCATCTGGTGAAACACTTCCGCTGAACGCAGCAGTGCCTTGGTCGGAATACAGCCCCAATTGAGGCACACGCCGCCCAGGTTCTCGCGCTCGACAATCGCGGTCTTCAGCCCCAGCTGCGCCGCACGAATCGCCGCGACATAGCCGCCGGGGCCGGAGCCGAGGACGATGAGATCATAGGGATCGGACATTACAATTGTTTCCTCGAATTGATTCTACTGTGAATAACAATCCAGATAAACTCGATAAATTTTAACCTGATATCGTTATCTTTGATACCGGGACCAGCATATATATTTATCCAATTTATCCCTTTTATTTCGATATCTTCGTATTTAAAATGCACCGGTAAATCCACATCACATATTACGCTTATCCGTCCTATTTCAGATTTTATTTGATGGGGGGGGTGAATTTAGTTTTTTGATTCTTCCCCATTTCAACCTTCGCAACTCAGCACTTTTTAAAACGCTCTCTACGCATCGTGCGAAGCTGAGATCTTTGTCACGATTTTTCTTTCGCCGATGCCGTTTATTCGTTCTGGATAAGCTGGCTGAGTATATTCTTTCTAACGCGTCCCTGTCATATTTTGCATCGGATGAACCGATGAAATGGTTGTGCGGCGATAGTGGAATGGAAGGTTGACCCACGTAGAGAGGAAACCTCTGCTTGGGTGTCTGATTTGTCACCTTTGACTACCCATGCACCGGGCGCGGACGCCCTTGCTCATCGATGGCGACGAAAGTGAATTTTGCTGCTGTGACCTTTTCAGAGGCATCGCCATCGCGCAAGCGCCGCCAGGCCTCCACCGCAATAGTGATCGATGTGCGCCCGGTGCTCAGCAGTGTGCCATAGACCGACACTTCATCGCCGACTGAAACTGGCGCCAGAAACTGCATCCCGTCCATCGCCACGGTGACCGCACGGCCATTGCATTCGCGCATCGCGACCGTTCCCGCGCCGACGTCCATCAGGCTCATCAGCCACCCGCCGAAGATGTCGCCATGCGGGTTGGTGTCGGCCGGCATGGCGACGACGCGGATGACGGGTTCGTGGGTGGGGGGAGTGTCAAGCATTTCGAATGGCTCAGTTTTGTTATCGGTTTGAGACCCAAGTCAGTGCAGCATAGCCCAGCAAAATGCCGAGCGGAGCGAAAACTATCGCCCACTCATTGTGTCCCTCATCCCTTCTGACAATTTCAATCGTCAATTTGCCATCCTTAGCAGCCTTCGCCGCGTCACCAGTCACGATGACCTGTTCCTTCGATGGTGAAGACGATTCATAAGTTGCAAATGCACCTATGCCAGCTGCGAGGAGAGGGACCGCCCCCATAAAAACCACTTTCTGAAATGTGGTCAGACTCATGCCACCAGCCCCAGCGGCCTCTCGCACAATTCCCTGAACGCACCCATCAGTCGCGCCCCGTCGGCGCCGTCCACCGCGCGGTGATCGAAGCTGCCGGTTGCCGACATCACGCTGGCCACGCCGAGAGCCCCATCCGGCAAAATCCAAGGCCGCTTCTCTCCCGCGCCGATGGCGAGGATCGTCGCTTGCGGCGGATTGATCACGGCGGTGAACTGCTTGATCCCCAGCATACCCATATTCGACAGGCTGGCCGTGCCGCCCTGATATTCGTCGGGCTTCAATTTGCCTTCCTTGGCGCGGGTGCCGAGGTCGTTCATGGCCAGCGCAATCGAGGACAGGCTGCGGCTGTCGGCTTCCGAGACAATCGGCGTGATGAGGCCACCCGGAATGCTCACCGCCACTGAAATATCGGCGCGGGCATAGCGGATCAGCTCGTTCCCGGCGAAAGCGACGTTGCAGGCAGGCACTTCGATCAGCGCCTTGCCCAGCGCCTTGATCAGCAGATCGTTGACCGAAAGCTTGACGCCTTGCTTGGCCAGCACATCGTTGAGCTCGGCCCGCAGCGCCAGCAGCTTGTCGAGCTGGATGTCGACGGTCAGGTAAATATGCGGCGCGGTCTGCATTGACTGGGCGAGGCGGCGGGCGATGGTCTTGCGCATGCCCGAGAGTTTTTCGACACTGTGCGGAATGCGCGGATCAAGCAGGGCGCGGGTTTCCTCGGCCATTTCGACCGCTGCGGGGGCAGCGGCAGCAGCGGCCGGGGCCGCGACGGGAGCTGGCGCAGGGGCCGCAGCGGCCGGCTTCGGCGCGGTGCCACCCTCAGCGGCTTCGACATCCGCCTTGACGATCCGCCCATTCGGGCCGCTGCCAGCAAGTGCTGCAAGATCGACACCCTTTCCGGCGGCCAGACGCTTGGCGAGAGGAGATGCAATCACGCGATCTCCTTTTGCTGTCGGCGCTGTGGGGGCAACAGATGGGGCAGCAGCAACAGGCGCTGGTGCGGCGGCAACTGGCGGCGCAGGAGGTGCGGCAGCAGGCGCGGGCGGCGGCGCAGACTGCCCTTCATCCTCGCTCGCCAGCGTCGCGATCACTGTGCCAACCTTGATGTCATCCGCGCCCGCAGGCACCGCCAGCGACAGGATCGTGCCCTCGTCGACCGCCTCGAATTCCATCGTCGCCTTGTCGGTTTCGATCTCGGCCAGCAGGTCACCGGAGGCCACAGTATCGCCCTCCTTGACCAGCCAGCGGGCAAGCTTGCCCTGTTCCATGGTGGGCGAAAGGGCGGGCATCTTGATTTCTATCGGCATAGGTCCGTCATTGGCCAAATTGGCGGGCGCAGGCAAGTATCTTGCGCGGATTGCCGAAGAGGCAGATAGCATCCGGCGGGGCATCGACGAGGGGCAACTGGGATGCGCGTCTATCTGGTGATCATGGACGATACCGCCGAAGCGCTGGTGGCGCTGCGCTTTGCCTCGCGCCGGGCGATCAAGACCGGCGGCGCACTGCACATCATTGCCCTGATCGAACCGCAGCCTTTCGTTGCCTTTGCCGCAGTTCAGGCGACCATCGACGAGGAAGCGCGCGAGCGAGCGCAGACCACTGCCGCCACAGCGGCCGGTTCAATCCTGTCGGAAGGCGGAGCCATGCCCGTGATCTCGGTGCAGCAGGGCGATGGCATCAAGGTGGTGCGTGACTATCTGGAGCAGCACCCCGAAATTTCGGCGCTGGTGCTGGGCGCAGCGCAGGAGGCCGGGCCTGGTCCGCTGGTATCCTATTTCGCTGCAACGCACGCGGGAACCCTGCCCTGCCCGGTCTTTGTGGTGCCGGGGACGCTGAGCGAAGCCGATATTGATCGCCTGAGCTGAGGTGGTTCCATCAGGCGTGACTTGTCGCTAGGGCAGAACCATGTCTGACAAGCTCACCGAAATCTGCGACACCAAGCGCCTCGAAGTTTCCGCCCGCAAGCGCGATTCCAGTCTCGCTGATCTTGATGCCCACGCCGCTGCACAAGCGCCGCCGCGAGGGTTTCGCGCTGCGCTGGAAGCCAAGGCGTTGCAAGGCTTCGCTCTGATCGCAGAAATCAAGAAAGCATCGCCCTCCAAGGGGCTCATCCGCAAGGACTTTCACCCCGCAGACCATGCCCGCGCCTATGAAGCAGGCGGTGCAGCCTGCCTTTCCGTGCTCACCGATGCGCCTTATTTTCAGGGCCACGAGGACTTTCTTGTCGCCGCCCGCGCTGCCTGCGCCCTGCCGGTGCTGCGCAAAGACTTCATGGTCGATCCCTGGCAGGTCGCCGAAGCGCGCGCGATCGGGGCGGACGCGATCCTGATCATTGTCGCTGCACTCGATGACCTCGCGATGCAGGAGATCGAGGCAGCAGCCTGTGAGCGCGGCATGGACGTGCTCGTCGAAGTGCACAACGAGGCCGAAATGGAGCGCGCTGCAATGCTGCGCTCGCGGCTGATCGGGGTCAACAACCGCGATCTCAAGCGCTTCGTGACGGACCTTGGCACCACCGAACGTCTCGCCCCGCTCGCCCCTGAAGGCACGCTGCTGGTGGCGGAAAGCGGGATCAATTCGCATGGTGACCTTGAACGACTGGCACTTTGCGGCGCGCGGTGCTTTCTGGTCGGGGAGAGCCTGATGCGTGAGGCCGATGTCGAGGCGGCAACAAGAGCGCTGCTTCGCGGATCATAAGGAGGCCGATTAATCGGCCCGGAACACAGGGAGATTGCCATGCCAAGTTCGATCCGGCCAATCCGCGTCAATCACATGAACGTGGTGCTGCGCGATCATGACGCCAGCGTTGCCCACCTGGAGGCAAGGTTCGGCGCGGAATTCATGGTCGATATGCTGCAAAAGGAATTCCACGCCAGTCTGCTTGAGATCGGGCAAGTGATTTTCGAACTGTTCGTGCCACACGATTTCCTGACCTGCGCGCGCTATGGCCCACATTATCTCGGGCTCGAATGGCAAGCCGACATGGACGATGTTCGCGCCGCCGTGGCCGATCATGGCCTTGGCATCGTCCGCGACATCGGCCTCGCGCTGCACACCGATCCAGCGGATTGCTTCGGCGTTTCATATGAATTCTACAGCGGCTATTTCCACGACAACGATTGGGATCTGCTGGGCGGCGGCAAGATCAAATCCGCCGAATATTGGCGCGACGAACAGCCACTCGGACTGACCGGGCTGATCGGTTATACCCATGCGGTGGAGGACATCGAAGCGGCCAGCGCATTCCTGCAATCGTTCCTGTCCGCGCAGCCGGTCTATGCAATGGAACGGCCCGCGCTTGGCGCACGCGCAATTGGCCTTCAGGTGGCCGACGCGGTGATCGAGCTGCAGACTCCCAGCAGCGAGGGCGAATTGCGCCAGTATCTCAATCGCAATGGTCAGGGCATTCGCTCGACAGTGTTCGGCGTGCGCGATATTGAGCAGACGCGCCATAGCCTGGAAGGCCAGGGCATCACGCTGGTTGCCGGGTCTGCCCCGGACAGTCTGGCCATATCCGCCGGGGCCAATCTGGGCCTGATGTTCGAATTTTCGCCGGAAAGCATTCCCGTACGATGAGCAACCTGACCCATCTCGACGAACACGGCCATGCCCGCATGGTCGATGTCGGCGGCAAGCCCGAGACTGCCCGCGTGGCCATTGCCTCGGGCCGCATCCGCATGTCTTCCGAAGCCCTCGCCGCGATCCGCGATGGCCTCGTGCCCAAGGGCGATGTCATGGCCGCCGCGCGCATCGCCGGGATCATGGCGGCCAAGAAAACCGCCGAGCTGATCCCGCTTTGCCACCCACTGGCGCTGGATAGCGTGGGCGTCGATTTCGCATTCGAGGAAGGCTGCGTCCGCGCCACCGCAACAGCGAGTCTGACGGGACGGACCGGGGTGGAAATGGAAGCGATGACAGCCACTTCCATCGCTCTCCTGACAATTTACGATATGGCCAAGGCGATCGACAAGGGCATGGTCATCGAAGAGGTGCGGCTGATCGAGAAGCGCGGCGGCAAGTCGGGGACATGGCGAGTTCAGCCGTGAAGAGCGCACCACTTCCTCTGGAAGAGGCCCAGGCGCGCCTGCTGGCCTTGGTTGCACCGCTGGAAGTCGAACGCCTCGCTCCCGAACAGGCGCTGGGGCGCTATCTCGCCGAGCCTTTGCTGGCCCGGCGCACCCAGCCTGCCGCCGATCTGTCGGCAATGGACGGCTATGCCGTGCCTCCGGGCGATCTTTGTGGCCCTTGGCGGGTGATCGGGGAAAGCGCGGCCGGCCATCCCTTTGCCGGCACGCTCTCCCCCGGCACGGCAGCACGGATTTCGACCGGCGCGCTGCTGCCAGCGGGAACCGGGGCAGTAATTCTGCAGGAAGACATTGCGCGCGACAGCGACAGCATCGCGCTGAGCGGCGAAGCGCCCTCGCCGCCCGGCAAGCACATCCGCCGCCAAGGCATGGATTTCCGCCTCGGCGATCTCCTGCTTCCCGCAGGCACCCGCATCGGTCCGGCCCAGCTTGGCCTGGCGATCACCGCTGGTCACAGCCAGATCGCCGTGCACCGCAGCCCGCGTATCGCGATCATCGACAGCGGCGACGAACTGTCGAGCGGCGGGGAGGCCTGCGCCGCGCACCAGATCCCGGCCAGCAATGGCGCAATGCTGGCGGCGCTGGCCGCCCACATCCCCTGCACAATCGAACGACTTGGGCCCGTCGCCGACGACCTGGGTGCCATTGCCGGAGTGCTTGCCCGCGCCGAAACGGCCGACCTGATCGTCACCAGCGGCGGGGCATCGGTCGGCGATCACGATCTGATCCGCCCGGCGCTTGAGGCCTGGGGGGCCAAGATCGATTTCTGGCGTATCGCCATCAAACCGGGCAAGCCCTTGCTGGTTGCGACCCGCGCCAAAGCGCAGGGGCACCAGGTAATCCTCGGCCTTCCGGGCAATCCGGTCTCGAGCCATGTCACTGCTTTCCTGTTCATGCTGCCGCTGCTGCGCGCGCTGTCCGGCGCCGCCGATGCGCTGCCCCGCACGATCCGCACCACATTGGCCGCGCCGCTTGGGCCCGGCGGATCGCGGCGCGAATTCCTGCGGGCGCGCTGGGACGGCGACCAGGTCGCAGCGCAGAGCCTGCAGGACAGCGGCGCCATGTCATCGCTGGCAAACAGCAATGCCCTGATCGACCGCGCGGCTGGCGCCCCGCCCGCAGCGGCCGGCGAAGCGGTTAGGGCCTATCTGCTCGAAAATGGCGGCATGGCTTGAGTCTGGCTTGACTTGCATCGAATCGTTGCTTAATTGTTCCGCATTCGTTCACTGAACTTCCTGTTTGGCGAACATCTGGCGCGAGGAACCTTGGCATGCTCACCCGCAAGCAGCACGAATTGATCCGCTTCATTCAGGAACGTCTCGAGGAGAGCGGCGTTTCCCCCTCGTTCGAGGAAATGAAGGAAGCGCTGGACCTCAAATCGAAGTCCGGGGTTCACCGGCTGATTTCGGCGCTGGAAGAACGCGGCTTCATCCGCCGCCTGCCCAACCGCGCTCGTGCACTGGAAGTTCTCAAGCAGCCCGAGGACGTTACCACCAAGGCGAGCGCCCGCGCCGCAGCCAACAGCAATTCCTCATTGACTCCGCTGGTCAAGCCCGCCGCGCCGCGCCCGCCGGCCAACGATGTGATCGAAATTCCACTGCATGGCCGCATTGCTGCCGGTGTCCCGATTGAGGCGCTGGAAGGTCAGGCGATGCTGCCGGTGCCTGCCGCGCTGCTCGGCGCTGGTGAGCATTATGCGCTGGAAGTGTCAGGCGATTCGATGGT
Organism: Sphingomonadaceae bacterium; assembly: GCA_947473355.1. Lineage (GTDB taxonomy): Bacteria > Pseudomonadota > Alphaproteobacteria > Sphingomonadales > Sphingomonadaceae > Novosphingobium. The sequence continues at coordinate 28,824 of CANJCQ010000004.1, forward strand.
CGAGGCAGGCATTCTCGATGGCGACTATGCCCTGATCCGCCGCACCGACACCGCCCGCGATGGCGAGATCGTTGTCGCGCTGGTGCGCGGCGAGGAAGCCACGCTCAAATATCTGCGCCGCGAACAAGGCATGGTCCGGCTCGATCCGGCCAATTCCGCCTATGGTTCCCAGTTCTACCAGCCCGGCGAAGTCGAAGTGCAGGGCAAGCTGGCGGGGCTGCTGCGGCGTTATCACTAGAAGGGTTGAGCTTTACCCCCAGGGCCATCGCATTTGACACAAACATATCATGCATCGTCACCCTGAACTCGTTTCAGGGCCCATTTCTCCACACAATCGGAGTGCTAAGTTTCAAGTAAACCGAGGGGGTTAGAGTCTTTCCCGGCCGGCTCCGAGCTTGCGACACTATGGGCCCTGAAACAAGTTCAGGGTGACGGAACTGTCGGGGTTCTGGCAAATGCGATTGCCCTGGCTTTACCCCCTTTTACTCTTGACAAAACGAACCATATAGGTTATCCGATGCGGCGCCTTCTCACCAGAAGGCAGCGGGACCAGGGCGTGCGTGGCTTGCCAACTCTTTGTCCTTCGCGTCCATCCCTTTGGGGTTGGATGCAACGCGGTCGGCGCGGGGCGTGCGGTATCCGGGGCGAAAAGCCCCAGGCAATCGCCAGCCATGGCACCGGAAGCGGTAAACCGGATGTTGTGTCGCCACTGCCGTTCCCGCTATTGCGCACCATGCCAGCCACCTGGCGGCAGATGCGACTCCAGGCCGGGGCTGGTTCCACCATTGGCGCGGCATATTCAGCCGCGTGGCGCTGTGGCAGCTTGCGAGCCCGCCCCTGCAGTGTCGGCCGTTTGCTGAAGGGGCCGAGCCGGTCGTGCCGCAAGGGGCGCCCGGCCATTCGCAACACCCCTCGCCGCCCCCAGCGCGCGCCACTCAGTGCCCGCGCCGGCCGCGTGGTTCCCGTGTTTCTCCCATGGCGTTACAGTCCGGCTCGCCGCCGGATATTTTGATTCAAGCGCAAACGCGGGGACACCCTATCGGGTGTCCCCTTGCAAGCGCGGTTGAGCGACAGGGGGAACACTCGATGGGGTGTTCCTTGCGCGGAACGGCGCCCGCACTACCGGATGCCACCAGCCATGCTCGCCCTCACCTTCCGCCACCGTCACCACTTGCTTGCTGGCCAGATCAATCGTCAATCCGCCAGTCTTGTCGAGCATGTTGCGGTCAGCCTTGAGCCAGCGCGGACGGCATGATTGCGGCAGCCAGCGCGCGGCAATCACCACATCGCTGACATCGCAGGCCGCCGCCAGCGCGCGTTCGGGAACCGGATTTGCACCGCGTGCGATCAGCATGTGCCAATCCCGCCCCTTCCGGTTCAGCACCAGCGTGCACCAGTCCGTGCTGCAGCTCGCGCCGGGCCAGTCCGCCAGCGCCAGGGTCTTGCCATCCATACCGGCACCCTCAGTGAGATTGTCTATCGCATAGCTGCTCTTGGCCGGATCGCGGGCCTCGCGCAGCACCAGCAGGCTGCCGTCAGTCGCGCCGACAATCCCGACATGGCGGCCATCCCCCGAAATCAGCAGATCGGGCGGGTGGAGTGCGATCAGCGACAGGGCTGCACCTGTCGCCGGGATCAAGCCAAAAAGCCGCACCCGGCCGCGCCACAAGGCCAGCCAAAGCGCGCCTGCAACAAACAGCAGGAACCGCCCCTCACCCATCGCTGGAAGATGATTGACCGCGCCCGGCCGCGCCGCCGTCCAGTGGGCAATACCAAGCAGCAATTCGAGGCTCTTTCCGGCCAGCCACCAGACCGGGGCACCCAATCCCGCCAGATCGAGGAAAAGCGCCAGCGCGATCAGCGGCATGGAGACGAATGTAGTCAGCGGAATGGCCACGACATTGGCCAATGCGCCATAAACCCCCGCCCGGTGGAAATGATAGAAGGCAATCGGCATCAGCGCGAGTTCAATGACAAGACCAGTGGCGAGCAGCATGGCAGCCCCCCGCGCGGGGCGCATCAGCCAGCCTTCCTCGCGGTGTGCGAGAAAGTGCCGCACCGGCTCACTGCCATGCAGGGAAATGATCGCGAGCACCGAGGCAAAGCTCATCTGGAAGCTCGGCCCGGCGACCGCCTCGGGCCAAAGCAGCATGACCAGCACAGCAGCAATCGCCAGCATGCGCAGCGACAAGGGCTCGCGCCCCAGCGCCACGGCCAGCAAGACCAGCAGTGCCCCGGTACAGCTCCGCACTGTTGGCACCTCCGCGCCAGTCAGGAGGGTATAGCCAATTCCGGTCAGCGCCGCGACGCCAGCCGCGACCACCGGCAACCGCACCCGTAAAGTCAGCCATGGCCAAAGCGCGAGCAGGGATATGGTGATGAGATAGCCGCCCGCAATCACCGCGCTGACATGCAATCCGCTCACCGAAAGCAGGTGAGTGAGACCCGAATCGCGCATCGCCTGCTCGTCCGCATCGGCAATTCCGCCGCGATCGCCGCTGGCGAAGGCCGCCGCAATGCCGCCTGCCGAACCTGCAATCCGCTGGTGAATATGCGCGGCAATCCAGCGCTGCACATGCCTGATCGACCCGCCGGTTGCGCCAGGCGAGATGATTTCAGGGGGTCCGAGCGCAGAACCGGTTGCTGCCACACCATCGAACCAGGCTACCCGAGCGAAATTGTAGCCGCCCGGAAGCATTGGCGGTGCCGGCGGCATGAGCCTGGCCCTGAGCCGCACGACTGCACCTTCGAGCGCCCCGGCGGAATCGTGTTCCAGCGGGACATTGACCCGCACCCGGATCGCGCGGGCGCTGCCCGGTTCGCGTATGGCCAGCACCAGCCGGACGCGCTGTTCGGCTGGCTGCTCCTGCCGATCGAGCACTCGCCCGGTTATCGTTGCGGCATAAGGCCGGGCGATGGCCTGCGTTCCCACCAGCGACGATTTCGCCCAGACGATCAGGCAGCCGGCTGCCACGGCCAGCAAAAACCAGCCGAGCGCCTGACGCAACCACGGAAAGCTGCCGTCGCGTGAAAATAGCCAGAACGCGGCAATTGCGCCCAAAAGGCAGCTCCCGATCAGAGCCTGCCATTGTCCGCGGCTGCCCAGTTCGAACCAGCCACCAATTCCGCCCGCGAAACCTACTGCCAGCCAAGGTGCGCGCTCGAAGCCTGCAGCGCCGAGAAATTGTTCCAGCCGCGCCGCCACGGCGCGCGCTAACTTGATTGGGCCGCTAGACAAGCCGCTCAGGCTGCGCCAAGAGCGATGTTGCAGTGCAGCGCGAGGCTCGGCTTCGCTGGCTGCCGGAACCGGGATTGTGGCTTCGCTGGCCATGCCCCGCATAGGACAGGAAGGAAGCGATGATGGCAAGCACTGACGCGACCGCCAGCTCTGATGCGGCCCGGCCTGTCGTCACCCGTTTCGCGCCCTCGCCCACCGGCTATCTCCACATCGGCGGCGCTCGCACCGCGCTGTTCAACTGGCTGTTCGCCCGCCGCCACGGCGGCAGATACCTGCTGCGTATCGAAGATACCGACCGCGCCCGTTCAACCGAGCCTGCCATTGCCGCCATCCACGACGGTCTCGACTGGCTGGGTCTTGGCGGCGACGAGCCTGCAGTGATGCAATTCGCTCGCTCAGCCCGCCACGCCGAAGTCGCCGCTCAACTGCTTGAAAGCGGCCGCGCCTATCGCTGCTATCTGACCCAGGAAGAACTGGCTGAGCGCCGCGCCGCCGCACAGGCCGAGCGCCGCCCGTTCCGCATTGACAGCGAATGGCGGGACTCAGATCCGGCCAGCGCCCCGGCCGGCCAGCCCTTCGTCGTTCGGATCAAGGCCCCCAAAGACGGCGAAACCGTCATCGATGATCTGGTGCAGGGCCGGGTCACGGTCAGCAATGGCGAAATCGACGATTTCGTGCTGCTGCGCTCGGATGGCACCCCGACCTATATGCTCGCCGTGGTGGTCGATGACCATGACATGGGGGTCAGCCACGTGATTCGCGGCGACGATCACCTCAACAATGCCTTCCGCCAATTGGCGATCATCCACGGGATGGGCTGGGAAGTTCCCCTCTATGCGCATGTTCCGCTGATTCACGGATCCGATGGCGCCAAGCTTTCGAAACGTCACGGAGCGCTGGGCGTCGATGCCTATCGCGATGACATGGGAATTCTCCCCGAAGCGCTGTTCAACTATCTGCTGCGGCTCGGCTGGGGCCACGGTGATGACGAGTTCATCACCCGCGAACAGGCCACCCAATGGTTCGACATTGCTGATGTCGGCAAGAGCCCTGCGCGGTTCGATCTGGCGAAACTTCTCAATCTCAACGGGCACTATCTGCGCGAGGCGGATGACCTGCGGCTGGCTGCTCTGGTGGCCGGCAAATTGCAGAATTCCGCCGCAACACCGTTGCTCGAAGTGGCAATGCCGGTCCTGAAGGTCCGGGCGAAGGACGTGGGTGAACTGGCGGAAAGCGCAGGCTTTCTCTTCGCCAAGCGGCCACTGGTGCCCGATGCCAAGGCGGAGGCATTGCTGAGCGATGACACGCGCGGCCTGCTGGGCCAAATTCATCTCCGTCTTGGTGATGAATCCGGCTGGACAAGCGAAGGGCTCGAAGCCAGTCTCAAGGCACTGGCGGAGGAACTGGGACTGGGGCTCGGCAAGCTTGCGCAACCCCTTAGGGCAGCGCTAACGGGTCAGACAACCTCCCCGGGTATATTCGATGTATTGGTTCTGCTGGGGCGGGACGAGAGCCTGGCGCGGATTGCCGATCAGGTGAACGCAGCTACAGCAACACAGGTGTAAAGGAGCAGATCAGGTGGGTGAACAGGCAAAGCTGAGCGTAGGCGGAAAAGACATCGCCTATCCGGTCCTTTCGGGAAGTATCGGTCCCGATGTGGTCGATATTCGCAAGCTCTATGGCGACACGGGGCTGTTTACCTATGACCCCGGGTTCACTTCGACTGCGGCCTGCGAAAGCGCGATCACCTTCATCGACGGCGAAGAAGGCGTATTGCTGCATCGCGGCTATCCGATCGGCCAGCTTGCCGAACACTCGAGCTTCATGGAAACCTGCTATCTGCTGCTCAATGGCGAGCTGCCGGGCAAGGACGAGCTCACTAGTTTCACCACGACGATCAGCCGCCATACCATGGTGCATGAACAGCTGCGCCAGCTCTATCAGGGTTTCCGCCGCGACGCGCACCCGATGGCGATCATGTGCGGTGTGGTCGGCGCGCTTTCGGCTTTCTATCACGATTCGACCGACATCGCCGATCCCGAGCACCGCAAGATCAGCTCGCACCGGCTGATCGCCAAGATGCCGACTATCGCCGCGATGGCCTACAAATATTCGGTCGGCCAGCCCTTCATGCATCCGGATAACTCGCTGAGCTATACCGGCAATTTCATGCAGATGACCTTCGGCGTTCCGGCCGAAAAATATGAACTGCACCCCGCAGTCGAAAAGGCGATGGACCGGATTTTCATCCTCCACGCCGATCATGAACAGAATGCCTCAACCTCGACCGTGCGGCTGGCCGGCTCGTCAGGCGCCAATCCGTTTGCCTGTATCGCGGCTGGCATCGCCTGCCTGTGGGGCCCGGCGCATGGCGGCGCCAATGAGGCTGCGCTCAACATGCTCCGCGAGATCGGCACGGTTGATCGCATTCCGCACTATATCGAACGCGCCAAGGACAAGAACGATCCATTCCGCCTGATGGGCTTCGGGCACCGCGTCTACAAGAACTACGACCCGCGCGCTGCTGTGATGCAAAAGACCGTGCGCGAGGTTTTTGACGCGCTCAAGGTCAAGGATCCGGTGTTCGATGTGGCGCTGGAACTGGAGCACATGGCGCTCAACGATCCCTATTTCATCGACAAGAAGCTGTTCCCCAATGTCGATTTCTATTCAGGCATCATCCTGTCGGCGATCGGCTTCCCGACCACCATGTTCACTGCGCTGTTTGCGCTTGCCCGCACGGTCGGCTGGGTGGCGCAGTGGAACGAAATGATTTCCGATCCATACCAGAAGATCGGTCGCCCGCGTCAGCTCTACACCGGCGCGCCCGAGCGCGATTATGTACCGGTGGCCAAGCGTTAAAAGGATTAAACGCGCGCTTCGGGATCGGCCGGAAGGTCGAGAATGAAGCGCGCGCCCTGCCCCGGCGCGCTTTCCACGCTAAGCTCGCCACCCATCGCGCGCGCCAGGCGGCGCGAAATGTAAAGCCCCAAGCCTGAACCGCCATCGCCGCTGCGGCCAAGCCGCTCGAATTTTTCGAAAACCCTGGCCTGTTGTTCGGCAGCAAGGCCCGGCCCTTGATCGGCCACAATCACCCGCGCCCGCCCGCCTTCTGCCTCAATCCTGATCCAGACCTGCGAATTGGCCGGTGAATAGCGGATCGCATTGCCCAGCAAATTGAGCAGAACCTGCAGGACCCGGCGGAATTCGGCAACGGCCGGAAGTGTCTCACCAGCACGCGGCGGGTCAACGACGATGCCATTCTCTCGGGCGCGGACGCCCAGGATTCCGGCAGCACGCCGTGCAACATCGGCAAGATCGATGCGATCAGGCGCAGTCTTGAATTCCTCGGCTTCCACCACTTCGAGATCGGCAAGATCATCGAGCAGAGCGAGCAAATGCTGCCCCGCCGCCGCAATATCGGCGGCATAGTCGGCATATTCGGCGGCCAGCGGCCCGGCAAGCCGCGTGCGGATTGTCTCGGCATTTGCGATGATCCGGGCGATTGGCAGACGCAGCGCCGGCGCGACATCGCGGCCGATCAGCCGGCGATTGGCCTGTGCTTCGCTTTCCTCATCCGCATCGGTCTCCGGCTCGCAAGCAGGTTCGGGCAGTGGCTCGTCCGAAGTCAGGCACAGATCGAAGCCGTCCGGCGCAGCGCCTGGAGCAGCGCGCGGATATAGACTCGCCCGCCAGCTCCGCTCGGAACCAGGCACCCGCAGCATAGCGCCATCGAGCAGGCGCCAGTGCATGGGCTGGCGATGGTTGTTGCCATCAATCTCGACAAATTGCGTCCAGCCCTGGCCCAGACTGGCGGTCATCGCGCCGGCGAGTTCCTGCAAGTCAGACGCTTCAGCGTCGACCGCCAGCACATTCTGTCGCGCATCGAGAACGGCGGTCAGCTCGGCCAGATGCCGGTTTATCCCGGCGCGTAGCACCTGTGTTGCATCGAGATTTTCGGGCGGAAGCGCTTGCGTCTGCCAGTTTCGCAGAACGATTTCGCAGCCCTGCTCACCATCCTGGCGCGGCTCAACCTCGACCCAGGCTGTGACGGATTCGTCGTCCGCCTGCGCGGTTATGGCGCGGGCGAGCTTCAACTGATAGCGACGCGCCTTGCGCACTGCCTCCAGCAACGCAGGCACCGCAATCGTCCCCGGCACTTCGCCGCCGCAGCGCAATTGCAGATCGGCCAGGGCTTCATCGGCAGAAACCAGCTGATCATCACCGTCGCTCAGGGCCCGGGCCAGCGCCGGTTGCTTGGGCGACATGATCAGGCTCCGGCGAGCGGGCCAGCGGCTGCCAGCAATGCGGCAGCATGGTCCGGGCTCACTTGCTCGAAATGCTCGGGCAAGGCGATGTCCGGATGGAGCGCCAGGAACTGTTCTTCAACCGCCTGCGGCTTCAGGCCCGAGGCCCGCAGCGCCAGAGCCAGACGGGCAAGCTGGGTCTCGTTGATCGACATGACGGCCACATCGCGATCTTGCCCCGATGCCATGGCCAGTGCAGTCAGAAACAGCGCCGTTCCGGCATGACTGATCGAGAGTGCCGAAAGGGCTGCCCCGCCCATTCCGGCGATGAGCCGCGCGGCAAGTCCCAGCCGGGTGCGGGCCTCGTGGAATTCCAGACGAATAGCTGCCTCGGCTGCGGCAGCATGACTATCATCCTCGACCCCTGCCAAAGTGCGCATGGCGACGAGGACGCCGTGCAGCAAGTCGCCCGGCAATTCGGTCAGCGACAGCTGCATGCGCCGTTGCTCCTGGCAATATCGCGCCTGCGCGGCCAGCAGCTTCATCGCAAACGAGGCGGTTTCGGGATCAGGCGATGCCATCTGAGCCTGCAGCAGAGGCGAAAGCACGGGATCAAGCGCAAGCCGCGCGTGCAATTGCTGGGTCAGCTGCCATTCGCAGGCCAGAGCATGCAGATGGCCGAGCAGAGCCGGACTGGCGCTCAGCGCATCCGCAAGTGCGTTCAGGTATTCAGCAGGGTGATCGACCCGCTCGAGCTCTCCCGAAGACCGGGCGCGGGCATCGAGCAACTGACGCGCCAGATCGCTCAGCATACCGCGAACGCCTGAAATGATCGCATCCGAGAACATTGAGTTCGCGCCATTATCGAGCAAATGACGCAGAATCGGCGCAACGTTTAACGCCGCCGCATCGCCGGCGCAGAGTTCCTCTCGCAGCAATGCTTCAACGCCACTGGCGCTCGGAGACTGGGCAGCACTATCCATCATGCTCCCCTTACTAGCGCCACATGGTTAAGCTCATGTTAGCCGCGCTCGCCCACCTGGCCACACCACGGCAAAGAGGGCCAGCGTTGCGGCCAGGAGAGGCAGGGCCTGGCTGAGATGACCCAGGCCAGCCGCAATCGCCAGCACGAGCGCCAGCAATGCCCGATCGGCCAGCCAAACCGACCAGCCCCGGTCAGTTATTCGGGGAAGCAGTCTTACCAGGCACAGCAACATCAACGGTGCGAAGCCGCGTTGCCACAGCGAGCTCATCGGAAAAGGCCCGGCATTCCAGACCATTATGGCAATCATGGCCAGATCAAGCGCCCATTCGAACAGCTTCACACGTGGCCAGCGCGCCGAAGCAAGCGCCAGTGATTCGCGCTCAATCGCATGCAATTGCGCCGCAGCGCGCCGCGTGATCCAGGCTAGGGCGCAAAGCACCAGCGCAGTCGCCGGAAAGCCGGCCCAGCCAATTCCGAGCCCCAGGATTGCCAGCGCCACAGCACACAGCACAACGATATTGCCGCCGCTGCCTGCGTGCAAAATGGCCGGTCCGAACGAGCGCACCGCGATGCGGGCAAGCGCAGTCCCTGGCGAATGCGGCTCATCGCCATCGAGATGCAGGCCTATCCACCCGGCCTCGGCAGCATGAGCCTCGGCATCGTTGCGGATCAACTTCCAGCGCAAACCGTCGCGCGCTTCGTTCGGCAAGGGACGCTGCTCTATTCCCGCCTGAAGTGCGATCCTGGTCAGCGCAGAGGCGGCGTCGCAATCGGCAGGAAGCTCCTGCAGGCGTTCGATCAGCCGGCCCGGTATCCGCATCAGGCCAGCAGAAGCGTGATTGAGATCGATCCGTTCGAAGCCGGCGGCAATGCCGCTGTCCACGCCCTGAACCACGACACAATGGCGGCCTTCAAGCAGAGCCAAAGCGCTTGCGACCGGTGCCAGAAGGCCATCGGCAACCACCACAACCTCATCGTTGGCAGTCACCAGCCCGGCGAGCGCTCGCGGGTCGGCAATGGTGTGAAACCGCGCGCCGGCCCGCTCCGCCACAGCCTGCAGATCCAACAGTTCGGGCGACAGTCCGCGGGCAATGCAGACAATGCGCTGACATTCTAGAGCCAGCGCCAGCGACAGCTGGAACCGCGCCAGGCTGGCCGGACCGATCCGCAGGAAGGCGCGCGGAGAACCCTCGGCCTCACCCGCAGATGCGAGCATCGATAGCACAGCGACGCGCAGCGCCCGTCTCCTTTTAAGCTGGAATTTCGCAGCCCGGATTTCTGCAAGCAGGGCCGCTTCATAAGGGAGGCCGGCGGACATGCCAAGTGCGGCCCGCCCCAATCCTGCCCTGGCCTGGCCGACCTCGACGGCCGGACTCGGGTCAGCCCGGATCAATCTCGATGAGATAGTGCTGCAAACGCCGCACGATCACCGGGTCACCCGGCGCGGCATCGAGCGCAAGTTCGGCAAGGTCTGTCAGGGGTTCGGCATGGAAGCTGGCCGCCAGCCCCTTGAGGCGCATTGCGGCCATTTGCCAGTTGCCATCGCAGCGCGAGCGGCTCAGCAAATCGATCTGACGCGACAGGCTGTCGATGAACGCACGGCGCAATTCCGCCAGCAACTGCGGATCATCGCCGGCAGCAGCCGCCAAAGTCGCGTCCAGGGCACCTGATTCATAAGCCATTCCGGCGGTTTAACGGAAGAAGGTTAATCTGGGGTTTATCCTGTGGACAAGTGTGTTAGTATCAGCGGCATGAACGGGGGAAACAAAATAGTCGCATTCGACGCTGGCAGCATTGATGCTGAACGCGAAGAATTCCTGCTGACCGAACAGGTCGAAGCGTCTGCAGCCGAGGTGCAGGACTGGAGCGAGGACTGGGCGCCAGCGCCAAGTCCCCGGCTTTGGCGCGCCATGGTTGCGCCAGCGCTTGCTCTCCTCGCAATCGTCGGCTGGACTTCCGTGTTTGCGTGGTCGAAACGTGCCGCCTTTGCGACCGCACCAGACCTCGATCTGGTGATCGGCTGGATCGGCACGTGGTCGGGCCCGGTGCTGCTGGTCTGTGTGATCTGGCTGCTGGCCATGCGAACCAGCCGCCGCGAAGCGGGCAAATTTACCGATGTCGCGCGCCAGCTTGGCGAGGATTCAGAGCGCCTCGCCGCACGGCTGACTTCGGTAAACGGTGAGCTCAGCATGGCGCGCGAATTCATCGCCGCGCAGACCCGCGATCTTGATTCACTGGGCCGCGTCGCGGTTGAACGGATCTCGCAAAACGCCGGCCAGTTGCAGGAGCTGATCCGGAACAACAGCGCGCAGGTTGAATCGATCGCAACAGTCAGCACCGCCGCTCTCGACAATATGGAAAAGCTGCGCGGGCAACTGCCGGTGATCGCCAATTCGGCGCGCGACGTGACAAACAATGTGGCCAGTGCCGGTCGCACTGCGCATGGCCAGCTGCAGGAAATGATCTCTGGCTTCAAGCGGCTCAACGAATTCGGCCAAGCCAGCGAACGGCAGGTCGAAATCCTGCGCAAGGCGGTGGTCGATGCGCTGGCTGAGCTGCAAACCGAATCCGGGCAAATCGAAGAACTGGTGACGGGTCGCTTGGCGGGAATCGCCGAGCGTGGCACGACATTACGCAGTGAGCTGGAAGACTATCAGGCGACAGCCTTTGCCGCACTGGGCGCGCAGAGCGAGGCCATGGCCGAAGCAATCGCCAAGGCGCAAACCACGCTAGCGGAAGGCGAGACTGATCGCCTTGCGGCTCTGCGCAGCCGAATTGACCTGCTCAAGGCAGAAAGCACGTCGCTGGCGAGCCGTTTGAAGAGCGATGAGGATTCTGCACTTGAGGCACTGACCGACAAGTTGGCGGCGTTCGACGGCGAATTCGTCGCACGGCAATCACGCCATCAGGAGCATGTCCGCGCTGTTGAAACCCACAGTACTGAAGTGGTTGAGACTCTGGCCGAACTCGAAACCAGGCTGGTCGGTATCGCAGTGACTGCCGAAACGGCAGGGCAGAACCTCTCGCTGGGTGCCGAAAACCTTGCAGGCCGGATCACTGAAAGCCGGGCGTCACTGGCTGGCGCTGAACAGCAGATCTCCGAGCTTACCGACGCCAGCGTGCGCTTGCTTGAATTGATCCAGGCCGGATCGCAGCACAGCCGCGAGAATATTCCCGCTGCCCTGGCTGTCGCCGAACAACATCTGAGTAGTGTCGAAGCTCGGATCAAGGCCATGCACGATAGCGCCAGCAAAGTGGCCGAGCTTGGCGAGCGCATTCAGGGTGCGATCCGCACTTCGCAGCTGGATATTGCCAGTTCGGCGAGTGGCCTTGAAGCATTGCATGTCCGCCTGGGCGAGCAGGCCGAGGGCCAGGGCACGGTGCTGGATAGCCTGCACCAATCGCTCGATGCCATTCAGGCGAAGAGCGCCGATCTGACGTCACAACTCGAAACCGAACTCAAGGCAGCTATCGAAAAGACTGTTCTCGATCGCAGCGACGCGATTGCAGCCCCAATCGAACAGGCCAGCCAGCGTGCTGCCGAGCTTACCCGCGAAACCACGATCCAGCTGCGCGATCAGCTTTCCCGGATCGATGAGCTGGCCGGAAATCTGGAACGCCGCGTCGCCCGTGCCCGCGAACAGGCCGAAGAGAAAGTCGAAAACGATTTTGTCCGGCGGGTGGCGCTGATCACCGAATCACTCAATTCAAATGCCATCGACATTGCCCGCGCGCTGGACAGCGAAGTCAGCGACACGGCATGGGCCGCCTATCTCAAGGGAGACCGCGGCATCTTCACCCGCCGCGCGGTCAGCCTGATCGAGAGCGGCGAGGCCAAGGCGATCGTCCAGGTCTATGAGAACGACTCTGGGTTCCACGACCAGGTCAGTCGCTACATCCACGATTTCGAAGCCATGCTGCGACAGGTACTTTCGACCCGAGACGGCAACGCGCTGGGCGTGACACTGCTCTCTTCAGACATGGGCAAGCTCTATGTCGTGCTGGCCCAGGCAATCGAGCGGCTGCGGCGCTAGAGCCTATTCCTTACCGTCAATTCCGGGCGGAGTGCCGAAGTAGTTGAAATCGTCCGGACCGATCCAGCCTTCGACATAATTGGCATAAAAGAGACCGAAGAGAACGGCCGCCAGCACAGTCGCGCGCAGGGCGATCGTACGGGGACGAAAATTGGCAGGCGCGCTGTCTGCCTGCCCCGGTATCCTGTCGACCCCGGCTTCATCATGGGTACGGATACCGATCGACATGACGCAAAAGGCGCTGAGCACCCAGAACAGGAAGTAGATGGCGACAATCGAGGTCCAGCGCATCGGCTCTTAATCCTCCAGCATCATGACTTGCACTTGCGGCTTCTTGCCTGACCAGCGCTGCGCTGCCCGGCGCGCCGCCAGCCGCGCAGCTTCGGTGCGTTTCGCCAGATCGCTACGTTCGCTATGGCTGAGGCGGCCGAGCGCTGTGACGACGTCCTTTTCGGCCTCGGCCACAAATTCGGCATAGTCTTCATCGAGTGGCAGGCCGAGCGCTGCCACTTTCGCCTTGCCTGATGCGGCAACCGCAACAGTCACCATGCCATTGAAAGCCAGCCGCCGCCGCATAACCATGGCCTCGCCATCGGCAGGCGCGATGATGTCGCCATCTAGCAACAGCCGTCCGGCGCGCACTTCGCCAAACTTGCCCGGCTTGCCCGGCGCGAGACGCACGAGATCGCCGTTCTTCTGGAAGACAGTCTGCTTGATGCCCGCGGCCCGGCCGACGCGGGTCTGCTCGCGCATGTGGCGCACTTCGCCGTGCACCGGCACCAGCACTTCGGGGCGGATCCAGCCATAGAGCGCTTCGAGCTCGGGCCTGCCGGGATGTCCGGAGACGTGGATCGGGCTCTGCTTGCCGCTGACCAGCAGCACACCGCGCCCGGCGAGAATGTTCTGGATGCGGCCGATGGCGATCTCATTGCCGGGAATCTCACGGCTGGAAAACAGCACGACATCGCCTTCTTCAAGGCTGATCTTGTGGCTGCCATCAGCGATACGCGCCAGCGCCGCACGCGGTTCACCCTGTCCGCCAGTGGCGACGATCAGCACTTCGCCGCGCGGCAGGTTCATCGCCGTTTCGAAATCGACGGTGTCGGGCAGATCTTTCAGATAACCACTGGCCTTGGCCGCCTCGATGATCCGGTCGAGCGAACGTCCGGCAACACAGAGCCTGCGATTGCTTGCCCTGGCAACTGCGCCCAGTGTCTGCAGCCGCGCCACATTCGAGGCAAAGGTGGTGACCAGCACCCGCCTGCCCTTGTGCTTCGCCACTTCCGCCGTGAGCCCGCGCAGCACGCCGCCTTCGGAGCCGGAGGGTTCGGGATTGAACACGTTGGTCGAATCGCAGACCAGCGCCAGCACGCCTTGATCGCCGATTTCAGTCAATTCCTGCACAGTCGCCGGAGTTCCGACCTGGGGCTCATCGTCAAGCTTCCAGTCGCCGGTGTGGAAAATATTGCCATAGGGCGTATCGATCAGCAGCGCGTTGCCCTCGGCAATCGAGTGGGCCAGCGGCACATAGCGGATGCCGAACGGGCCCAATTCGAAGCGGTCGAGATGGTCGATGACGTTGAGTTCGACATCGCGCGCGATCCCCGCCTCGTCGAGCTTGTTCTGCACCAGCCGCGCGGTGAACGGCGTCGCATAGAGCGGCACGCCGAGATCGGCGGCGAAATAGGGCACCGCACCGATGTGATCCTCATGGGCATGGGTCAGCACCACACCGATCAGGTCCTTGAGGTTATCCTCGATGAATTCGAGATCAGCGAAGACCAGATCGACGCCCGGATATTCGTTGCCGCTGAAAGTCATGCCAAGATCGACCATCAGCCACTTGCCGTCGCAGCCATAGAGATTGACGTTCATGCCAATTTCGCCTGACCCGCCGAGCGCGAGGAAGAGCAACTCCTTACCAATTTTCACTTAATTGCTGCCCTTTCGGCAAGAATGGCCAAGCCATCCAAAGTCAGGTCGCTGTCGACTGCATCAAAGATATCGCTGGCTTCATCGAACAGCAGGGCGAGACCGCCTGTTGCAATGACTCTGGCCGGGCGCCCTATTTCGCTGCGCATCCGCGCTATCAGGCCTTCCATCATCGCCACATAACCCCAGAACACCCCAATCAGCATCTGGTCCTCGGTGTTGGTGCCAATGACACTAGTCGATTTGGGCACTTCGATGGCAATGCGCGGTAGTTTTGCAGTGTTATTGACCAATGCATCGAGTGACAGGTTGATCCCTGTCGCGATGATGCCGCCCTTATAGGCACCATTGGAATCGATAGAGTCCAAGGTGGTCGCAGTGCCGAAGTCGACGATGATCAGATCGCCGGAGTATTTCGCGTGGCCGGCAACTGCATTGACAGCGCGATCCGCCCCCAGCGAACGCGGATCGGGGACATCGATGTCGATATGGTAACTCGCTGCGCCCTCGCCCGCGATCAGCGGTTCGATGTTGAAATAGTGTTTTGCCAGAACCTGGAGGTTATGCAAAGCGCGCGGCACTACGGTTGAAATGATGATCTGGTTTATCGTCTTGCGATCCACGCCGCGGATTTCGAGCAATTGCATCAGCCAGACGGCATATTCATCGCCAGTTCGGCGCGGATCGGTGGCGATGCGCCAGCGAGCCTTGATGGCGCGGCCTTCATAGATGGCGAAGACGACATTGGTATTGCCGGCATCGATCGCAAGCAGCATTCTGATCAATCCTGTTTGAGGCGGACATCGCCTGCGTTGACTATGTGCAAGCTGCCATCACCTAGACGAAGCTGCAAAAGTCCCTCGTCGGTCAAACCGGCAAAACTGCCCTCAAGACCCGCCTCATCTGGGTCGCCAAGCGTGAGCTCAGTGCCAAGCGGATGCCCGAGTGTCAGCCAGCGGGCAATCACTGGGGACAGGCCATAGGCGCGCCAGCGGCCAAGTTCCACTGCAAACTGGGCTGCGATGTCTGCGGCGAATGTATCGCGGGTTGGAGCGCTGGCGAGATCGGCCAGGGCCACGGTGGCGCGATCAGGGAGCTTGGGGGCAGAAGCCAAGTTGACGCCGATCCCGATCACAACCGCCTCGCCGAATCTTTCGAGCAGGATCCCGGCCAGCTTGGCGCTGCCGATCATCACGTCATTGGGCCATTTGAGCATAGCACGGTGTGGCGGGGGCAAATGTTCCGCGATCACTTCATGCAACGCAATGCCGGCGACGAGCGCCAGCGTTGCCGGTGGCGGGTCGGCGAAGGCAGCGTGGACAACAGTCGAGCCCATGAAATTGCCTGCGCCATCCTGCCATTCGCGCCCCAGCCGGCCGCGCCCGGCGGTCTGGCGGTCAGCGATCAGCCAATGGCCTTCGGGGACTTGTTCGGCGCCGCGAATGCGCGCGGCAAGGTCAGCGCTGGTCGAGCCGGTTTGGTGGATGGTTTCGATCAAACCGCGTGGAACAGCGCCGCAGCCGCGCTATCGGCATAATGCCCCAGCCACAGGGTCAGCAGGTAGCCCGCTGGCGAAATGATCAGCGCCGACAGCGCCAGCAGCGCCTGATGCATCCAGTCGCTCTTGCCCACGGCCTTGTTCGCGGGTTCATCGAAATAGAGAATCTTGACGATCTTGATGTAGTAGAACGCACCGATCACGCTGGCGGCAATACCCACTGCGGCGAGCGGCACCATCCCGGCCTGGACAGCAGCCTGGAACACCACGAATTTACCCCAGAAGCCAAACAGCGGCGGAATGCCCGCAAGGCTGAACATCACCATGGCGAGGCACAGGCTGAGCACCTTGCGGTGGCGCGAGAGGCCGGCAAGATCTGCGATGATCTCGACCGGCGCGCCGTCCGCATCCTTGAGCATCAGCACGGCGACGAAACCGCCGACCGACATGGCGACATAGATCGCGAGGTAGACCAGCATGGCCGAGGCGCCTTGCGGGGTCGCTGCGGCAAGGCCGATCAGCATGAAGCCGACATTGTTGATCGAGCTATAGGCGAGCAGGCGCTTGATGTTCTGCTGCCCGATGGCGCCGAGCGCGCCGACCACGATCGAAGCCAGCGCCGCGAAAATCACGATCTGCTGCCAGGCGTGGGCCTGACTGCCAAAGGCGCTGAGCGAAACCCGCATGGTCAGCGCCAGCGCGGCAACCTTGGGCGCGGTGGCGAAGAAGGTGGTGACCGGGGTTGGCGAGCCTTCGTAGACGTCGGGCGTCCACATGTGGAACGGCACGGCGCTGATCTTGAAAGCGAGGCCTGCCAGCATGAATGTGATGCCAAACAGCGCACCGTGCGACATGCCGCCGTGGAGCGCGGTGGAGATGCCCTCGAAGCTGGTGGTGCCAGTGAAGCCATAGGTCAGGCTCATGCCAAACAGCAGGATGCCGCTGGCCAGCGCGCCGAGCACGAAATACTTGAGCCCCGCTTCGGCCGAACGATCATCGCTGCGCAGAAATGCAGCCAGCACATAGGCCGAGAGTGAATTGAGCTCGAGCCCGATGTAGAGCGTGAGCAGATCGGTGGCCGAGACCATCATCCCCATGCCGAGCACGGCGAACAGGATCAGGATCGGATATTCCGCCCGCATCGCTTTCACGCGTTCGAAGAAGGCCGGGGCGACGATCAGTGAAGTGGCAGCTGCCGCATAGATCAGCAGCTTGGCGAAACTGGCAAAGGCATCAGCGCGGAATTGGCCGAAAAATGCGACGGTATCGGGGCCTGACGCACCGCTGCACAGCGCCGGGGCGACCAGCACGGCGCAGGCGGCAATCGCGGCGACTGCTGCCCAAGTGATCAGGCGGCTCGCCTTGTCCCCGCCCCAGGCGGCGACCAGTAGCAGCACGAGGCCGGCAATGCTCAGCAGTTCTTCGGGCGCTGCGAGGCGCAGCGACTGGGACCAGTCCATCAGTGCGCCTCCTCATGTTCAGCAGCAGTTGCAGGTTTTGGCACACCAGCCTTGATCTGGGCATCGCCCGCAGGTTTCGCCCGGGCCAGCCGCGCATCGAGCGCGGCAATGTCTGCCCGCATCGGCGCGAGGAAGCTTTCAGGGTAAACGCCCATCCACAGCACGGCAGCGGCAATCGGCGCCATCATCAGCCATTCGCGCAGATCGAGATCAGGCATGGCAGCGGTATCGGCGTTCTTCTGAACGCCGAATACGACCCGGCGATAGAGATAGAGCATGTAGGCTGCACCCAGGATGATGCCGGTCGCGCAGACCAGCGTCACCCAGCTCGACACCTGATAGATGCCGATCAGCGCGAGGAATTCGCCGACGAAGCCGCTGGTGCCGGGCAGGCCGACCGAGGCCATGGTGAACAGCATGAAGAACAGCGCATAATAGGGCATGTTGATCGCGAGCCCTCCGTAGCGGTCAATCTCGCGGGTGTGCAGCCGGTCGTAGATCACGCCGACGGCCATGAACAATGCGCCCGAGACGAGTCCGTGGCTGAGCATGACGATCATCGCGCCTTCGATGCCCTGCCGGTTGAATGCAAACAGACCGATTGTGACGATGGCCATGTGCGCGACCGAGGAATAGGCGATCAGCTTCTTCATGTCGGTCTGCACCAGCGCGACCAGCGAGGTGTAAACCACCGCGATCATGGAGAGCGCGAAGATCAGCGGCGCGAACTGGGCGCTGGCTTCCGGGAACATCGGCAGCGAAAAGCGGATAAAGCCGTAGCCGCCCATCTTGAGCAGCACGCCGGCCAGGATCACCGAGCCAGCAGTCGGCGCCTGCACGTGGGCATCGGGCAGCCAGGTGTGGACCGGCCACATCGGCATCTTGACCGCAAAGCTGGCGAAGAAGGCCAGCCAAAGCCACTTTTGCGCCGCAGGATCAAAATCATATGCCATCAGCGTCGGGATGTCGGTCGTTCCCGCTTCATTGGCCATCCACAGCATGGCGATCAGCATCAGCACCGAGCCGAGCAGGGTGTAGAGGAAGAATTTGTAGGAGGCGTAAATCCTGTTCGCCCCGCCCCACACGCCGATGATCAGATACATCGGGATCAGCCCGGCCTCGAACATGATGTAGAACAGGAACAGGTCCTGCGCGGTGAAGACGCCGATCATCAGCGTTTCCATCAGCAGGAAAGCCGCCATATACTCGCCGACCCGCTTCTCGATCGAGAGCCACGAGGCGCCAATGCAGATCGGCATCAGGAACACGGTGAGCACGATCAGCATCAGGGCAATGCCATCAATGCCCAGGGCCCAGCTGAACCCGGCGAACAACTGCGCGCGCTCGGTAAACTGCCACTGCGCGCCGCCGATGTCGTAGTTGGTCCAGAGCATAATGCCGAGCGCGAGATCGATGAGGGTGGCGACCAGCGCAATGCGCCGCGCGACCCTGGCATTGGCAAGCAGGCAGGCGACCGCTGCGATCAGCGGCACCAGCAGCATCAGGGTGAGGATCGGAAAGCCCATCATGACCACAACACCCAGCTGACCGCCCCGACAAGTCCCAGCAGCATCACCAGCGCATAGGAATAGAGGTATCCGGTCTGCACCTTTTGCGCGACGCGGCTGCCTTGCGCGACCACCCAGGCCGCTCCGTCCGGGCCGAACCGGTCAATGATCCCGACATCGCCCTGCTGCCAGAACAGGCGGCCGATCCAGAAGGCCGGGCGCACAAACAGGAAGTCGTAGACCTCGTCGAAGTACCACTTGTTGAAGACGAAGCGGTGCAGCAGGCTGAACTGCGCGACGAAGGCCGCCGGAGCCCCCGGTCTGCGGATGTAATTGTTCCAGGCGACGGCAAAGCCGGTCAGCATCACCGCGAACGGCGCCCATTTCACCCACGTTGGCACCCTGTGCATGTGATGGATCAGATGCTCGCTGAAGGCCAGGCTGCCCTTCCAGAACTCGCCCTCGCCATCGCTGATGAAGCTGTGGGCGAACAGGAAGCCCGCGAAAACCGCGCCAAGGCTCAGCACGCCAAGCGGCACCAGCATGGTCAGCGGGCTTTCGTGCGGGTGATAGCCGGCAGTGCCGTCATCGTGGTGGCCATGGTCGCCGTGGACATGGTTGTCATAGCCATGCTCGCCGTGGCCATGCGCATCGTGAATCGCATGCTGGATATGCTCACTCTGCGCCCAACGCGGCTTGCCGTAGAAGGTCAGGAATACTAGCCGCCAGCTATAAAAACTGGTCAGCAGCGCGGCCACGATGCCGCAGACAAAAGCGAAAGTGCCAAGTTCGGTGGAACTGGCATAGGCCGCCTCAAGGATCGAATCCTTCGAATAGAAGCCCGCAAAGCCGAACACATCGACGATGCCGACGCCGGTGATCGCCAGGGTGCCCGCCATCATCGCATAGAAAGTCAGCGGGATCTTTTTCCGCAGGCCGCCATAGAACCGCATGTCCTGCTCATGATGCATGGCGTGGATCACCGAGCCCGCGCCAAGGAACAGCAGCGCCTTGAAGAAGGCATGCGTGAACAGGTGGAACATCGCCGCCCCGTTCGCGCCGACGCCCGCTGCAAAGAACATGTAGCCTAGCTGCGAACAGGTCGAATAGGCGATGACCCGCTTGATATCCCACTGGCAGGTGCCGACCGTGGCAGCAAAAAAGCAGGTGGCCGCGCCGATGAATGTCACGAAATGCAGCGCCGTCGGGCTGGTCGCAAACATCGGCGAGAGGCGGCAGACCATGAAGACGCCCGCCGTAACCATGGTCGCGGCGTGGATCAGCGCGGAGACCGGGGTCGGGCCTTCCATCGCGTCGGGCAGCCAGGTGTGCAGCCCCAACTGCGCCGACTTACCCATCGCGCCGATGAACAGTAGAATGCATAGCACAGTCATCGTATCGAAGCGGTAGCCAAGGAAGCCAATGGTAGTGCCCGCCATTGAAGGGGCGGCGGCGAGGATTTCGGGGATCGAGACAGTGTTGAACACGAGGTAAGTGCCGAAAATCCCCAGCATGAAGCCGAGATCGCCGACCCGGTTGACCACGAAGGCCTTGATTGCGGCGGCGGCGGCGCTGGGCTTCTTGAACCAAAAGCCGATCAGCAGGTATGAGGCGAGGCCCACCCCTTCCCAGCCGAAGAACATCTGGACGAGGTTATCTGCGGTCACCAGCATCAGCATGGCGAATGTGAACAGGCTCAAATAGGCGAAGAAGCGCGGCTGGTCCGGATCTTCATCCATATAGCCCCAGGAATAGAGGTGGACGAGCGCGGAGACCGTGGTGATCACCACCAGCATGACGGCAGTCAGCGTATCGACACGCAAAGCCCAATCGAAGCTGAGGCTGCCCGATTGCACCCAGTGCAGCACCGGCGTGACGCTGGCCTCGGCGGTTCCGGCAACAAAGCCGAGGAAGATCGGCCAGGAGAGCGCGCAGGAGACGAACAGTGCGCCGGTCGTGAGCGACTTGGCGACCACATTGCCGAGCATGCGGTTGCCCAGCCCCGCGATGATCGCGGCGGCAAGCGGCAGGAAGACGATGAAGAGGATCGGGTTCAAGTGACTACCCCTTCATCCGGTTGACATCATCAACCGCAATCGAACCGCGCCCGCGGAAATAGATCACCAGGATGGCAAGGCCAATCGCCGCCTCGCCTGCCGCCACGGTCAGCACGAACATGGCGAATATTTGCCCGGTCAGATCGTGCAGGAAGGCGCTGAAGGCGACGAGGTTGATGTTCACCGCGAGCAAAATCAGTTCGATCGCCATCAGGATGACGATTACGTTCTTGCGGTTGAGAAAAATGCCCAGCACGCCCAGCACGAACAGGATCGAGCTGACGACGACATAATGTTCGATGCCGATCATGCGGCTTCCTTCCCGACAAAGAAGTCGTCACCCTGAACTCGTTTCAGGGTCCATTGTGCCCCATGCCTGAAGGTGGCGTTAGAACGCCAAACGGCGCGGCCTTGCTGCCCAACAACGCTCCGGCCTGTGCCGAGAAATGGACCCTGAAACAAGTTCAGGGTGACGGGGTTGGAGAGGTTGCTAGTGAGGATCACAGTTGCACCCCCTCACCCACGCCCGGATTGGTGTTGCGTGTCGCGTCCCCGGGCCGCCGCTGGTTTTGCCGCGACACGTTCTGGCCGCGAGTGTCGCTGCGCTGGCGATGGGTCAGCACAATGGCGCCGATCATTGCGACCAGCAGCACGATGCCTGCCGCTTCGAACAGGAACAGGTAACGCCCATAGAGCAGCGCGCCGATGGCTTCGGTGTTGCTCATGCCCAGCGGCGTTGCCGAGGCGCCGTCGGGCACGCCGAGCTTCAAGGCCCCGGCCCGCTCAGCCCCGATGCCGAGCACCAGTTCGCACAGCAGCACCACGGCCAAGGCCACGCCCAGCGGGAAGTTTCGCACAAAGCCAGCGCGCAGTTCGGCGAAATCGATGTCGAGCATCATCACCACGAACAGGAACAGCACCGCGACCGCGCCGACGTAAACGATCACCAGCAGCATGGCGATGAACTCCGCCCCGACGAGCACCATCAACCCCGCCGCGTTGAAGAAGGCAAGGATCAGCCACAGCACCGAATGCACCGGATTGCGGGCAAGGATCGTGAAGGCCCCGGAGGCGATCACCAGCGTGGCGAAGAGATAGAATGCGAATGTCTGGATCATGGCCCCGGCTCGCCCCTAACGATACGGCGCATCGGCTTCAAGGTTCGCGGCTATCGCCCGCTCCCACTTGTCCCCGTTCGCCAGCAGCTTGGCCTTGTCGTAGAGCAATTCCTCGCGCGTTTCGGTCGCATATTCGAAATTCGGCCCCTCGACGATGGCATCGACCGGGCAGGCTTCCTGGCAGAAGCCGCAGTAGATGCATTTGGTCATGTCGATGTCATAGCGCGTGGTGCGGCGCGAGCCATCCTCGCGCGGTTCGGCCTCGATGGTGATTGCCTGCGCCGGACACACCGCCTCGCACAGCTTGCAGGCAATGCAGCGCTCTTCGCCATTGGCATAACGCCGCAGCGCATGCTCGCCGCGAAAGCGCGGGGAGAGCGGGTTCTTCTCGAACGGATAGTTGATCGTCGCCTTGGGCTTGAAGAAATACTTCAGCGTCAGCCAATGGGCCTTGAGGAACTCCCACAAGGTGAAGCTTTTGATGAGGTGAGCGGCGTTCATGCGAAATGACCCGTGAACATGAGGTAGCCGGAGATCAGCACGACAAACCCCAGCGAGACCGGCAGAAACACTTTCCAGCCCAGCCGCATCAGCTGGTCATAGCGATAGCGCGGCACGGTCGCCTTGACCCAGGAGAACACGAAGAAGAAGAAGGCGATCTTCGCGAACAGCCAGATCCAGCCGGGGATCAGATAGAGCGGTGCCCAGTCGAGCGGGGGCAGCCAGCCGCCGAAGAACAGCGTCGCGTTGAGCGCGCACATCAGCAGGACGTTGGCATATTCGCCGAGCCAGTAGGCGGCGAAGCTCATCGAGGAGTATTCGGTCTGGTAGCCGGCGACGAGTTCGCTTTCCGCCTCGGTCAGATCGAACGGTGCGCGGGCGGTTTCGGCGAGGCTGGAGATCAGGAACATCACCCACATCGGGAACAGCAGCGGATTGGCCACGAAGCCGTTTATGATCCAGACGTGCGATTTCTGCGCCAGGACGATGGTCTGCAGGTTGAACGAACCGGCCCACAGCACCACGCAGATCAGGATGAAGCCAATCGAGACTTCGTAGCTGATCATCTGCGCGGCCGCGCGCATGGCGCTGAAAAACGGGTATTTCGAGTTCGACGACCACCCGGCCATGACCACGCCGTAAACTCCCAATGAGGAGATCGCGAGGATATAGAGCAGCCCGACATTGATATCCGCCAGCACCGCACCCGAATTAAACGGCACCACCGCCCAGCTCATCAGCGCGACAGCAAAAGTGATGATCGGGGCGAGCAGGAACAGGCCCTTGTTTGCGGCGGAAGGTATGATGGTTTCCTGCAGGAACACCTTCAGCCCATCGGCGAACGACTGAAGCAGGCCCCATGGCCCGACCACATTCGGGCCGCGCCTGAGGGCCATGGCGGCCCAGATCTTGCGGTCGAAATAGATCGACATGGCGACGGCGAGGAGCAGGGGCACGGCGATGAGGAGGATGCCCGCCAAGGTGGCGAGGCCCCAGGCCCATTCGAAGCTCAGGCCCCAGCTCTGGAAGAGTGCAGTCACTTTACCCCTCCCCTTTTCTCGTCACCCTGAACTTGTTTCAGGGCCCATTTCTCCCCACAACCGAAGCGAGCGGTCGCAAACAAACCGATGGGCTGCGTTCCTCTCCGGCTTGCTCCGGATTTTCGGCCCGATGGGCCCTGAAACAAGTTCAGGGTGACGGGACTTGTGAGGGTGAGGATGGATCTCATTCCGCCGCCTCCGCATAATGTTCACCGTGCAGCAATTCCGCCGAGCAGCGCTGCATTGTCTCGCTGGCGCGGGCCACGGCGTTGGTGAGGTAGAAATTCTTGACCGGATAGCCGATCACGCCTTTCGCCCCGGCCTTGCCCTTGGGCAGAGTAGAACCATAGTCCGCCAAGCCTTCGGTGCCCAAGGCAGGAACCTCGGCGATCATCGCGGCGCGTAGTTCTGCGTAGGAATCGAAGCCGACCGACACGCCCAGTGCATCCGCAAGCGCGCGCAGGATCGTCCAGTCCTCACGGGCATCGCCGGGGGCGAAAACGGCCTGTTCGGCAAATTGCACCCGGCCCTCGGTGTTGACATAAGTCCCCGCCTTCTCGGTGAAGGCGGCGGCGGGGAGGATGACGTCGGCGGCGTGCGCGCCCTTGTCGCCGTGGTGGCCGATGTAGACCACGATGCTGTCGGAGAATTTGGTGTAATCGACTTCGTCCGCGCCAAGTGACAGCAGCAGCTTCGGCTTGGCCGCGACGAGGTCGGCAATGCCGCCCTTCTGGGCATAGCCGAGCATCAACCCGCCCATGCGGGCTGCGGCGAGGTGCAGGACGTTGAAGCCGTTCCAGCCTTCACGAACCAGCTTCCACTTATCCGCCAGCGCCAGCGCCGCCGGGATCGCACCTTTGGCAATGGCGCCGCCGCCGACGATGATCGCAGGGCGTTCGGACTTGGCCATCGCGTCCGCCACTTCCTTGGGCAGCTTGTCCAGCACCGCAAGGTCTTCGCCGAGGAACAGGCCGCCGAAGGTAGTCTCCCACTCCGGACCGACCAGAGCAACCTTCGCGCCCTTCTTGACAGCCTTGCGCAGGCGAACATTGACCAGCGGCGCTTCCGTGCGGACATTGCTGCCGATGATCAGAATGGCGTCGGCATTTTCGATGCCGGCAAGGCCCGAATTGAAGTTGACAGCTGCGAGGCTGGAGGTGTCGTAATCCATTCCCGTCTGGCGGCCTTCGAGCAGGCTGGAGCCCAGCGCGCCGAGCAGTTTCTTGGCCGCAAACATCGTCTCGCAATCGAGCATGTCGCCCGCCACTGCCGCAATGCTAGCGCCGGGCTTGACCTTGGCGATTGCCGCGAAGGCCTCGTCCCAGGTCGCGGCGACCAGCTTGCCGTTCTTGCGCAGCCACGGCTTGTCTAGCCGCCGCGCGGTGAGGCCATCGACCAGATAGCGCGCCTTGTCGGAGATCCATTCCTCGTTCACATCATCATTGATGCGCGGCAGAATGCGCAGCACTTCGCGACCGCGCGCATCGATGCGGATGTTGGCGCCGCAGGCGTCGGACACGTCGATGCCGAGCGTCTTGGTCAGCTCCCACGGACGCGCCTCGAAGGCATAGGGCTTGGAGGTCAGCGCGCCGACCGGGCACAGGTCGATCACGTTGGCGCTCATCTCGTGGCTCACGGCCTTTTCGAGATAGGATGTGATCTGCATGTCCTCGCCGCGATAGAGCGCACCGATTTCATCGACTCCGGCCACTTCTTCGGAGAAGCGCACGCAGCGGGTGCAATGGATGCAGCGGGTCATCGTCGTCTTGATCAGCGGACCCATGTATTTCTCGGTGACCGCGCGCTTGTTTTCGTCATAGCGCGACGCGCCGCGTCCGTATGCCATGGCCTGATCCTGCAGATCGCACTCGCCGCCCTGATCGCAAATCGGGCAATCGAGCGGGTGGTTGATCAGCAGGAACTCCATCACCCCTTCGCGCGCCTTGCGGACCATTTCGCTGTCAGTGCGGATCATCTGGCCTTCAGCGGCAGGCAGCGCGCAGGAGGCCTGCGGCTTGGGCGGCCCGGGCGCGACTTCGACCAGGCACATGCGGCAATTGCCCGCAATGGAGAGGCGCTCGTGATAGCAGAAGCGCGGGATTTCCTTGCCCGCAAGCTCGCAGGCCTGCAGCACGGTGGCGCCCTGCGGGACTTCGAGTTCGATGCCGTCGACGGTGAGTTTAGGCACGCGCACCCCCACAAAACATATCGTCACCCTGAACTTGTTTCAGGGTCAATCGTGCCGCAAGTTTAGCTGCTGCATTCATACATCCAACGGCGCGGCCTTGCTGCCGAACCCCGCTCCGGTGGGGAAGGCGAAATGGACCCTGAAACGAGTTCAGGGTGACGGGGTTGGTGGTTGGGGTGTGGCTCACTCCGCCGCCTCCCGCACATTCTCCGCAATCCGCCGTTCCAGCTCCGGCCGGAAATGGCGGATCAGGCCCTGGATCGGCCAGGCCGCTGCATCGCCGAGCGCGCAGATGGTGTGGCCTTCGACCTGCTTGGTGACTTGCTGCAGCATGTCGATATCGCCGATCTCGCCATCGCCCACCCGCAGGCGCTCCATCATGCGCCACATCCAGCCGGTGCCTTCGCGGCAGGGGGTGCATTGGCCGCAGGATTCGTGCTTGTAGAAATAGGAGAGCCGGGCAATCGCGCGGACGATGTCGGTGCTCTTGTCCATGACGATGACGGCGGCAGTGCCGAGGCCGGAGCCGAGCGCCTTGAGGCCGTCGAAATCCATCGGCGCGTCCCAGATGTCCTCGGCTTTGACCAATGGCACCGAGGAACCGCCGGGGATCACGGCCAGCAGATTGTCCTTGCCGCCGCGAATGCCGCCGCAGTGCTTTTCGATCAGCTCGCTGAAGGGGATGCTCATTTCCTCTTCGACGACGCAGGGCTTGTTTACATGGCCGCTGATCTGGAACAGCTTGGTGCCGCGATTGCCCTCGCGGCCGAACAGGTTGAACCAGGCCGCGCCGCGCCGCAGGATCGTGGGCGCAACGGCGATGGACTCGACGTTGTTGACCGTGGTCGGGCAGCCATAGAGGCCAGCCCCTGCCGGGAATGGCGGTTTCAGGCGGGGCTGGCCCTTCTTGCCTTCGAGGCTTTCGAGCATCGCGGTCTCTTCGCCGCAGATGTATGCGCCCGCGCCGCGATGGACGAAGACGTCGAAATCATAGCCAGACTTGCAGGCATTCTTGCCGAGCAGGCCGGCGTCATAGGCCTCCTGCACGGCGGCGAACAGCGTTTCGGCCTCGCGGATATATTCGCCGCGAATGTAGATGTAGGCCGCGCGCGCGCCCATCGCGAAGCCCGCCACCAGCGCGCCTTCGATCAGCTTGTGCGGATCGTGGCGGATGATCTCGCGGTCCTTGCAGGAGCCGGGCTCGGACTCATCGGCATTGATGACGAGGAAGCTGGGGCGAGCCGGATTGGGCTCCTTGGGCATGAAGCTCCACTTGAGCCCGGTCGGAAAACCAGCCCCGCCGCGCCCGCGAAGGTTGCTGGCCTTGATCTCGTCGATGATCTTGTCGCGGCCGAGTGCGAGGAGCTTCTTGGTATTGTCCCAGTCACCGCGCTTTTTTGCGGCGGCGAGGTTCCATGGCTGATAGCCATAGACGTTGGTGAAGATGCGGTCTTTATCGTGGAGGGCCATGGCTTACCATTCCTTCCGGTAATCGTGATTCGCCGAAACCATCGCCGCGAGCGAAGTCGGCCCGCCCAGCGGCTCAACCGTATGGCGCCCGGGCTCCTGCGTCCCGGCCTTGGGCGTCTTGCCTACTGCCAGCGCATCCAGCACCGCATCGAGGCGTTCGGCGGTCAGGTCCTCATAGTTGTCGTCGTTGATCTGGACCATCGGCGCGGAGGCGCAGTTGCCCATGCATTCGACTTCGTTGAGTGTCCACAGGCCATCGTCGGTGGTGTGGCCCTTGTGCATGCCGCGCGCCTTGCAGGCGGCGAACAGGTCGTCCGAGCCGCGCAGCATGCACGGCGTGGTGCCGCAGACCTGCACGTGGAATTTGCCGACCGGGACGAGGTTATACATCATGTAGAAGCTGGCGACTTCGAGCACGCGGATCACTGGCATGTCGAGCTGGCGCGCGACATATTCCATCACTGGCAGCGGTAGCCAGCCCTGCGTGGAAGTCTCTTCGCCGACCTGCCGTTGGGCATAGTCGAGCAGGGCCATGACGGCCGAGCGCTGGCGCCCATCGGGATAGCGCGCAATGGCCTGCTTGGCCTTGGCTTCCCAGGGCTTGGAAAAGGCGAACTGGCCCCAGCGGGCGCGCAGTTCCGGGCTATCGGGTTCGGGATGACGGTCAGCCACGAAGCGCTCCACTCAATTCATCGTCACCCTGAACTTGTTTCAGGGCCCATTTCACTCCACCACCGGAGCGCGTGATCGCAAGCAAACCGAGGGTCTGGGTTCCTCTCCGGCTTGCTCCGGATTTACGGCCCGATGGGCCCTGAAACAAGTTCAGGGTGACGGGGTTGGTTGGGGTGGAATGTGTTGCGAGGTTCATCGGATGAACTCCACCCTTGAGCACAATCCGCCCTCGAAGGAATAGACGGCCACCACCTCAAACGGCTCGACCAATTCCGAGCCATCGCTGGCAGGGCCGCGCGTCACATATTCGCGGAACAGGACGTAATCGCCGATGGCCTGCCTTTCGCGGATCTCGGCCTTGTTCTGCGGCCACTTGGCGAATGCGGCGGCGAGCCCCGTGCGGGTGCCCTGCTTGCCTTCGCGCAGCACCGCACCGCGATAGTTCGCCTCGCAGGCGTCATCGGTCATCAACGACACATAGGCGTCGGCATCCTGCGCGTTGTAATGCGCGATCATCTGTTCGGCGATGGCGAGGTGGTTAGGCATTAGGCAAGCTCCCAATCGCCGATCGGAAACTCATTTTCGCATTCCTTGCATACGCCGCTCAGTCCGAGTGCGTCGTAAAGATCACCTAATACTGCTTTGAAATCATCATCCAACTCCGCCAGTTCCCGGGGGTCGTCGTAGTCGATATTGTAAAAAATGCTCGCTTTGAGCCGCAGGTCACGCCCATTGCATTCAGGGCATTCCACCAATTCATAATCGGGATTTTGAAGACAGGCTGCTCCGCCGCAGAGCTTCCCATCATAGCCATCTGTCTGGCTGTTGAAAATTTCCTTGGAGGCTCCGCAACCTTGACAGGTAAACTGAACTGGGTCGAGCCATGTTTTCTGATCTGGCCATTTGCCCGCCAGTATATTCAAATGGTCGTTTCCGCAGGCACATTGGAAGGTGCGATGAAGGATGACGCCTTCCACTACCATTGCCGTTGTCTGAAGACCGTCAAAGTTCGTCGGCTGACGATCTTTTGCCTTTAGGGCCATCATGTTCACCGGTCACACTCCCCGAACACGATATCCAGCGCGCCCAGAATCGCCGTTGCGTCGGGCAACATGTGCCCCCGGCTCATGAAATCCATCGCCTGCAAATGGCTGAACGCCGTCGGGCGGATCTTGCAGCGATAGGGCTTGTTGCTGCCGTCGCTCACCAGATAGACGCCGAACTCCCCCTTGGGGCTTTCGGTGCCGACATAGACCTCGCCCGCCGGGACGTGGAAGCCCTCGGTGTAGAGCTTGAAGTGGTGGATCAGCGCTTCCATCGAGCTTTTCATCTCGGCGCGCTTTGGAGGAACTACCTTGCGATCATCGGAGGCCACCGGGCCTTCGGGCATTTCGGCGAGGCACTGTTTCATTATGCGCGCGGACTGGCGCACTTCCTCGACGCGGACCATGAACCGGTCATAGCAATCTCCGCGCGTGCCGACCGGGACTTCGAAGTCCATCTTGGCATAGGCATCGTAAGGCTGGCTCTTGCGCAGATCCCATGCAATGCCGCTGCCCCGGATCATCGGGCCGGAGAAGCCCCAGCGCACCGCGTCGTCCTTGCTGATCGTCGCGATATCGACATTGCGCTGCTTGAAGATGCGGTTGTCGACCACCAGGCTCATCGCGTCGTTGAACAATGTCGGCAGGCGGGTGTCGAGCCAGTCGTGGATATCGAACAGCAGCTTGTTGGGCACATCCTGATGCACCCCGCCGGGGCGGAACCAGGCCATGTGCATGCGGGCGCCGGCTGCGCGCTCGAAGAAATTGAGGCAATCCTCGCGGATTTCGAACAGCCACAGGTTTGGCGTCATCGCGCCGACATCCATGACATGGCTGCCGAGATTGAGCATGTGGTTGCAGATGCGGGTCAGCTCGGCGAACAGCACCCGCAGATATTGCGCGCGGATCGGCACTTCGATGTTGAGCAGCTTTTCGATGGCGAGCACATAGGAGTGCTCCATCGCCAGCGGGCTGCAATAATCGAGCCGGTCAAAATAGGGCAGCGCCTGCAGGTAGGTCTTGTGCTCGATCAGCTTTTCGGTGCCGCGATGCAGCAGGCCGACATGGCAATCAATCCGCTCGATGATCTCGCCATCAAGCTCCATCACCATGCGCAGCACGCCGTGCGCGGCGGGGTGCTGCGGGCCGAAGTTTATGGTGTAGTTGGTGATTACCTCGTCGCCGGTGGTGGGGGCGTGGTCGAGTTGCATGCTCATGCGGGCAGCCTCCAAACCCGAACAATCCCGTCACCCTGAACTTGTTTCAGGGCCCATTGGGCAGCAAGCTCAGGTGTCTGGCTCAAAGCCCGACGGCGCGGTTTGCTTAGAACCGGCATTTGCGGGGCAAACCGAGGAATGGGTCCTGAAACAAGTTCAGGATGACGATGAATGATAAGGGAGGTCATTTGCTTTCTCCCTTGGGTTTTCTCGGCGCAGCGGGCTTCTTCGGCGCGGCCGGAGCCTTAGGCGCAGCCTTGGCCTTCACCGGCGCAGGGGCCGGAGCAGCAGGCGGCGGTGCGGGTGGAGGCGGTGGCGGCGCGGCGGGTGCCTTTTCGTCGCCGGGCAAAACGTATTCCGCGCCTTCCCAGGGGCTCATGAAATCGAACTGCCTAAGGTCCTGCGCCAGCTCGACCGGTTCATAGACCACGCGCTGGTCTTCCTCGGAATAGCGCAGCTCGACATAGCCGGTCAGCGGAAAATCCTTGCGGAAGGGATGACCCTCAAAGCCATAGTCGGTGAGGATGCGGCGCAGGTCCTGGTTGCCGGCGAAGATCACGCCAAACATGTCGAACACCTCGCGCTCCAGCCAGCCCGCGACCGGCCACAAGGTGGTGACGGTGGGCACCGGGGTATTCTCGGCGGCGTGAACCTTGACCACAATGCGGTGGTTTTTGGTCAGGCTGAGCAGGCAATAATTGCACTCGAAACGTTCGGCCCGCTCGGGGTAATCGACCCCGGCGATTTCCATCAGCTGCTGGTATTGATACTCGTCGCGCAAAAGGCGCAGCGCGTTCTCGATCTGGTCGCGCTGGACAGTCAGGACGACCTCGCCGTGCTCTTCCTTTGCCGAAACGAGCATCGGGCCGAGCGCCTTGGACAGCGCGTCTAGAACGCCGAGGCTGGAGGCGAATTTGGGGGCGGAATGGACCACGCTCACCGCTCAATCGTCCCCACCCGGCGGATCTTGCGCTGCAATTGCATTACGCCATAGAGCAGCGCCTCAGCGGTCGGCGGGCAGCCGGGTACATAGATATCCACCGGCACGATCCGGTCGCAGCCGCGCACGACGCTGTAGGAATAGTGATAATAGCCGCCGCCATTGGCGCAGCTGCCCATCGAGATGACGTATTTCGGGTCACTCATCTGGTCATAGACCTTGCGCAGCGCCGGGGCCATCTTGTTGCACAGCGTGCCCGCGACGATCATCACGTCGCTCTGACGCGGGCTGGCGCGCGGGGCGACGCCGAAGCGTTCCATGTCATAGCGCGGCATGTTGACGTGGATCATCTCGACCGCGCAGCAGGCGAGGCCGAAGGTCATCCACCACAGCGAGCCAGTGCGTGCCCACTGGAACAGGTCTTCCGTGGAGGCGACAAGGAAGCCCTTGTCCTGGACCTGCGAATTGAGGTCGAGAAAGAAGTCCTGGTTCGGCGGGACGATGGGCGAGCCAGGAGCGGGCGTAAGAATGTTTTGGGGCGTACTCATTCCCAGTCCAACGCTCCCTTTTTCCAGGCATAGATATAGCCGATGATCAGTTCGCCGAGGAAAACCATCATGGTGATCCAACCGGCCCAGCCCGTCTCCTTCAGGCTGACAGCCCAGGGGAACAGGAACGCGGCTTCAAGGTCAAACACGATGAACAGGATGGCCACCAGATAGAAGCGCACGTCAAACTGGCTGCGCGGATCTTCGAAAGCGGGAAAGCCGCATTCGTATTCGCTGAGCTTGGCGGCATTGGGGTTATGCGCGCCAGTGAGATAGGAGACGCCGATAGGCAGGAACACCAGCGCGGCGGACAGACCGACGGCGATGAACAGGAAGATCATGATCGGCAGATATTGCGACAGGTCTACCACATTGTGTCCTTTGGGGTTCTGACTCGTCAGTTTGAACAATGACCCGCGCCCTAGTCCGCAGCCGTGCGGGGCGCAAGTGGGGGAAATGCGGGAAATGGAGGACTATTCCCGATTTTGATGATGCCATTGCTTTTGCCGCAGTGCAACATTAACTGACCCTCATCCAAATCGCTTCGTGACTCGAAAGATTTTTCCAGATGTCCCAGTTTTCCGCCGCTGATCCCGTCGTTTTCCTGTCCTATGCCCGCACCGCGATGGGCGGCCTTTCCGGCGTTTTCGCCGATGCATCGGCCACCGATCTTGGCGCGACGGCGGTCAAGGCGGCGGTTGAGCGCAGCGGAGTAGCAGGTGAGGATTTCGAGCGCATCTATATGGGCTGCGTGCTGCCCGCCGGTCTCGGCCAGGCCCCTGCCCGCCAGGCCGCGCTGAAGGCTGGCCTGCCGATCTCGGTCGAAGCGACGACTGTCGGCAAGGTCTGCGGCTCGGGCATGCAGACGGTGATCATGGCCGCCGAAGCGCTGGGTTCCGGTTCAATCGACATGGTGATTGCCGGCGGCATGGAAAGCATGACCAATGCGCCCTACCTGCTCAAGAAGCACCGCTCCGGCGCGCGCGCTGGGCATGACACAGTCTATGACCACATGTTTCTCGACGGGCTGGAAGATGCTTACGATGGCGGCTCGATGGGCAGCTTCGCCCAGGCCGTCGCCGACGAATACCAGCTGACCCGCGAAGCGCAGGACGCCTATTCGATCGAATCGCTGCGCCGCGCGCAGGATGCTATCGCGACGGGTGCATTCGACAGCGAACTTGTGCCAGTAACGGTCAAGACCCGCGGCGGCGATGTCGTGGTCGATAAGGACGAGCAGCCCGGCAAGGGCCGCCCGGACAAAATCCCGACGCTGAAGCCCGCTTTCGCCAAGGACGGCACGATCACTGCCGCCAGCTCCAGCTCGATTTCAGACGGCGCGGCCGCCGTGGTGATGACCCGGCAGAGCGTCGCCGATGCCAAGGGGCTGACCCCGGTTGCCCGCCTCGTCGCGCTCGCCGCCCACGCCCACCAGCCGCAGCGCTTCCCGACTACGCCGATTGCTGCGATCAACAAGCTGCTCGCCAAGGCCGGCTGGCAAATCGGCGATGTCGACCTGTTCGAGATCAACGAGGCATTTGCCTGCGTCGCCATGTTCGCGATGAAGGACCTCGGCATTCCGCACGAGAAGATCAACGTCAACGGCGGCGCCACGGCACTCGGCCATCCGATTGGTGCCAGCGGCACCCGGATCATCACCACGCTGATCGGGGCGCTGAAGCACAAGGGTTTGAAGCGCGGGGTTGCCTCGCTGTGCATCGGCGGCGGCGAAGCGACGGCTGTGGCGATCGAGCTGGTATGATCGCGGGGATGCTTGCCTGAACGCTTGTGGGCGCAGCGGGACAATGTTA
Organism: Sphingomonadaceae bacterium; assembly: GCA_947473355.1. Lineage (GTDB taxonomy): Bacteria > Pseudomonadota > Alphaproteobacteria > Sphingomonadales > Sphingomonadaceae > Novosphingobium. The sequence goes on from CANJCQ010000004.1 coordinate 62,331, forward strand.
GCCCTGCCGCCTCGCAGTAACAGGAAAGCCCGACTCATGCGCAAGATAGTTTCAATCGCCGCCATCGCCCTGCTTGGGCTCGCCATTGCTGGTTGCAGCAAGCCCGCATCGGAGCCCGAGGCTTCGGCAAGTTCAGACGCAGCCGCCCCCAGCGAAGCCGCAGTCTGGACCCCTGCCCTGCCCGCGCCTGGCAAATACGAAGTCACCACAAGTGATGGCAAGCCCGACGGCACGACCGAAATCCGCGCCGATATGGGTTACACCGACACTCCGCCAAAGGGCCTCGCCGAATCCGGTGTCGTCAAGCTGACCGATGGCAAGGTCTGCTTCGATCCCTCAGGCAAGACCGCTCCGGACCGCTGCTACACCGAAAGCGTACGCGCCGCTGACGGTAGCTTCACCGCAACCGACGACAAGGGTGTGACGGTCAACGTCAAGCCTGCTGCCTGATAGAATCTGCTAAATAGGGGGGTGCGGGCAGGCTTTAGGGCTGCCCCGCCCCCCACAGCCGGTCCTGCTCGACAAAGCCGCCCCGGGTGCCGAGATCGAGCTGGCACCAGCCGCCCGTGCAATTGCCCAACTTGCCGGTGACGCCGGGTGCCAGTCGCCACATCAGCTTGGCGCCGACCCGGGGCTTGTCGCGCATGTCGGCCGGGTCATTGCCCGCAACAATTGCGCCACGATCAGGCGTCAGGAACTGCGCCAACACCCAGCCGGTGGTGCCGCCCGGATCCTGTACAAACCGCCAGCCCTCTTTCAATCGCAAAACCTTGAGCGGCAGATGTTTGCGGCGATAGACCCAGCTTATACGGTAGTCCTCGCCTGGCCCCACTCGCATATTGACTTCATCGACCCGCAGCGATGCCCAATAGGGCACGGCCCGGTCAGCTGCTGAGGCGGGTGTCCCAACCAGCACTGCTGCAAGCATGACACAAAAAAGACTCGGGAACCTGAACATGGCGACACTTAACCACGCTCCCCGCCGCGCATCAAGGCTGCTTGACCCTTCCCCTGTCCGGGCATAGCGCCTTGCGCCATGACCAGCCCGAACCTGCCTCCGCCGCAGCCCCGCTCAAAGGGCAAGCCCCGCGTCATCGTCACGCGCAGGCTGATGCCTGCGGTCGAGGCGCGGCTCAGTGAGTTGTTCGATGCCGAGCTCAACCACGACGACGAACCGCTGGACCGCGAGGGCCTGATCGCGGCCATGAACGCGGCCGATGTGCTGGTGCCGACAGTCACCGACCGCATCGACGCTGCGATGATTGCCGAGGCGGGCGAGCGGCTGCAACTGATTGCCAGCTTCGGTGCGGGGACTGACCATATCGACATCGCCGCAGCCCGGGCGCGCAAGATCATCGTCACCAATACACCGGGCGTGCTGACCGACGATACCGCCGATCTGACCATGGCGCTGATCATTGCGGTACCGCGCCGTCTGGCCGAAGGCGTGCGCATGCTGCAGCAGGGCGAGTGGCACGGCTGGGCCCCTACAGGCCTGCTCGGCCACAGGCTGGGCGGCAGGGTGCTGGCAATCGTCGGCATGGGGCGGATCGGACAGGCTGTGGCCCACCGCGCGCGGGCTTTCGGGCTCGATGTGGTCTATCACAACCGAAGCCGCCTGCCCGCTTCGCTCGAGAACATGCTCGGCGCGCGTTATGAGCCCGATCTCGATATGCTGATCGCGCGCGCCGACGTGCTGAGCCTGCATTGCCCGGCGAGCGAAGCAACCCGTCATCTGCTGAATGCCAGACGGATCGCCATGCTCAAACCCGGCGCCTATCTAATCAACACCGCGCGCGGCGATCTCATCGACGAGGAAGCGCTGTTTGCGGCGCTCAGCGAAGGGCGCATTGCGGGGGCCGGGTTCGATGTCTTCGTGAACGAACCCAGGATCAATCCGCGCTTCCTGTCATTGCCCAATGTCCTCGCCCTGCCCCACATGGGCAGCGCCACGCAAGAGGGGCGAGAGGCGGCCGGCGAGCGAGTGGTGGCCAATATCCGCTACTGGGCCGATGGTCACCGCCCGCCCGATCAGGTGATCGAAGACTGGGTATAATCCCGGTGCGCACGGGTGGCCGCCGAAACGCCGCTTGTTTCCGGGCCATGGATTGTTCTAGACGCTGGGGCGGAGAAATCGCCGCGCCATCGCGCCCGATTGGGGAGAAACGATCTATGCGCAAATTCTGCGCCCTTGCCTTGGCAACGGCTGTCGCCGCCATGCCAGCATTTGCCCATGCCCAGGATGCTCTGGCCGATGCCGGAGACAGCGGCGACACTGCCTGGATCCTGACCAGCTCGGCGCTGGTGTTATTGATGACCATGCCGGGGCTGACGCTGTTCTATGGCGGGCTGGAGCGCACCAAAAATGTGCTCTCGGTGATGATCCAGTGCGGCGCGATTGCCGGAGTGGCGTCCTTGCTGTGGATCGTCTGCGGCTACACCATAGCCTTTGGCGATGTGACGAATGGATGGCTTGGCTCGCGCAATGCCCTGATGCTGAGCAATCTCGGCAACGTGCGCGATGGCTTCGAAGTGCCCGAAAGCGCCTTTGCCCTGTTCCAGATGATGTTTGCCGCGATCACGCCTGCGCTGATGGTCGGCGCCTGGGTTGACCGGGCGCGGTTTGGCTGGGTCGTGGCTTTCTGCGCGCTGTGGGGCCTGGTGGTCTATGCGCCGGTCGCTCACTGGGTATGGGGCGGCGGCTGGCTGGCGAGCAAGTTCGGCACGCTCGATTTTGCCGGCGGCATTGTCGTCCACACCACTGCCGGGGTTTCGGCGCTGGTGATTGCGCTGCTGCTGGGCAAGCGGCAGGGTTTCCCCAAAACGCTGATGATGCCGCACAGCCCGGTGCTGGTGATGACCGGCGCGGCCTTGCTGTGGGTCGGCTGGTTCGGCTTCAACGGCGGCTCGGCGGTTGCGGCCAATGACGATGCTGCTTCGGCCATCATCAACACCCACGCCGGGGCCTGCGCGGCGGCCATGGTCTGGCTGGCAATCGAACGCTTTGCGGTCGGCAAGTCGACCGCAATCGGCTTTGCTACCGGCGCGGTGGCGGGCCTGGCGACGATTACCCCTGCGGCGGGCTATGTCTCACCCGGTTCGGCAATCCTGATCGGCGTGGCGGCGGCGGCGGTGTGTTATCCGATGATCCGGCTCGTCAAATCGAAGCTTGAAATCGACGATTCGCTCGACGTTTTTGCGGTGCACGGCATCGGCGGGATGACCGGCTCGCTGCTGCTCGCGCTGTTCATGGCGCCATCGCTCGGCGGCACCGGCGATGTAGACTATTCCATCGTCCACCAGCTCGCCGGACAGGCTATCGGTGTCTTCGTGGTTGCGCTATGGTCGATCGTCGCCAGCGCGGTGCTGGCGCTGGGCGTCTCGTGGATCATCCCGATGCGGGTGAGCGAAGATGCCGAACGCGAAGGGCTGGACCTGACCAGCCACGGCGAGCGCGGCTGGGAGTTCGATTGAGCCCCGGCTGCACGGTTGCCCCGAATAGGAGAATGCCATGCGGGCTATGTTCAATATCGTGATGCGGATCGTCAGCTCGCTGCTCGGCCTGCTGTTGATCGCCATGGGCTCGATCTGGATCATGCAAGGATTGCGCTTCGGCCCCGAAGTGATCATGCGCAGCTTCATGGCCGGCGATCCCAAGTGGGCGTTTTACGGCGTGATTCTGGCGCTGGTCGGCGTGGGGCAAGTGGTTTGGAGCAATTCGCGGCGTTAGGGCAAATCAGATACTTGCTGATTGACGCCGAACTGCCCTCTCCTCCCCCTCGATGGGGGAGGGATACCGGAGCTTGGCGGCTTGCCGCCTAGCGAAGGTTGGCCGGGGGTGCGCTCTCAATCATGCGCTGCGCTTCAGGCCCGATCACCCCTATCCAGCTACGCCTAGGCAACAAGTTGCCAAGTCTCCACATTCTTCCCCCATCGAGGGGGAAGAAAGCAGCAGGGCGAGAGCCATTTCGGCGCCCTCAATCCCCCGACAAAATCCGGTCGACCAGCTCCTTCACCGTCGGCGTATAATTGTTCGAATAGAACGGGTCCTGCTTGAACCGGTAGGCTCCGTGGCCCGCGAACATCAGGTTGTCGTCGATCGGCTTGCCATGCGCGATGTCCTGCAAAGTCTTCTGGATGCAGAAGCTGCGCGGGTCTGCCAGGCGTCCGGTGGTGAAATCGTCGTGATCCTTCCACGATGAAAACCCGCAGTGCGACAGGCAGCCCATGCAATCGGACTGATCCTTCTTGATCATCTCGCGCTCGGCGAGGCCGACGAAGATGATGGTATCGTCGGGAGTGCGCAGGCCTTCGCCGAAGCCGAGCGTCGCCCAGTTGCGGGCGCGCTCGCGGTCCTTGGGTGTGACCCAGAAATTCTTGCCGCGCACGCCGACATCAAGCTGGACGGTATGTTCGCCCGCCTGGACGCGCGAATAGGGCACCTGCCGCTCCGAGCGATCCTCGAGACTGCGCAGGAAGGGATTGCGCACAGCAGACGAATAGAAGCCGGTCGGCGAGAAGCGGTGGAGCAGGACGTCGCCCGGCTCAAGTTCGCGCAAGGCATCCTTCCAGCCCTGCGGGATAGGGCTTTCCTCGGTGAGCAGGGGGCGTGTTCCGAACTGGAAGGCAATGCTGCCTAGCTCAGGGTTATCGATCCAGTTTTCCCACTCGCGCAAATACCACACACCGCCGGCCATGATAATCGGCACGGAGTCGGCAACGCCCTCGGCCCGCATAGTTTCGCGCAGCAATTTGACGCGCGGATAGGGATCTTCGGGCTTCAGCGGATCTTCGGCGTTGGACAAGCCGTTGTGGCCGCCCGCCAGCCATGGGTCTTCATAGACCACTGCTGACATCAGCTCCGAAACCTTGTGATAGGCGCGCTTCCACAGGGCGCGGAAAGCGCGGGCCGAGCTGATGATCGGAAGATATGTGACATTGAAGCGCTGGGCGATTTCAGACAGGCGATAGGGCATACCCGCGCCGCAAGTGACACCGGCCACCATGCCGCGGGTCCTTTCCAGCACGCCTTCAAGGATCGGCTGCGCGCCGCCCATTTCCCACAGCACGTTGATGTTGATCGCGCCCTTGCCGCCGGCAATCTCATAGGCGCGTTTGACCTGCTCGACCGCGCCATCGATGGCATAACGGATCAGCTCATCGTGCCGCTCGCGCCGGGTCAGCGACTGGTAGATTTGCGGCACGATACGGCCTTCGGGGTCATAGCTGTCAGCGTTGACCGCAGAAACCGTGCCGATGCCGCCCGCAGCCGCCCAGGCGCCGGAGCTTGCGTGATTGGTCGCAGAAACGCCCTTGCCGCCTTCGACCAGCGGCCAGACCTCGCGGCCACCGTACAGTATCGGCTTGAGACCCCTAAAAGCCATTCGGAAAACCCATTGCGACCTTATCTTTCGTTCAGCCCGCCGCTGGCTTCGCCTGGCCAGCGCCCCGATTCTCGCGATCCGGTGCGCCGCATGGCTTGATTGCCGCGGGGGCGGGCCGGTTACCGGCAGCTTCAAACTGCGCATAATAACCCTGCAGCTCGGGCTTACGTTCAAATTGTGACAAACGGAAGCCCACTGCGGCAAATTCGCAGAATAACAGGGGCGGCGGGATGCCGTGTTCGCCTGTCGGACGATCGACATCGACCACGATAACCTTGCCGCCGGCGCGCAGCGCGGGCCGCAGCCTCCACAGAAAGGCATAAGGCTCAGACACTTCGTGATACATGTGGATCAGGAAGATGCGATCGAAGCTGGCCTCGGGCAGGCGCGGATCATCCGGTGTGCCCAGTTGAATTGAAACATTGTCCAGCCGCTCGCGCTCGACCCGCAGGCCAAGCCGCTGCAGGGCATGGGCATCAATGTCCCCCGCCAGAACTCTCCCTTTCCGGCCAACCCGAGTCGCCAGACGGACCGTATAATAGCCCTCACCCGCGCCGATATCGGCGACAGTCGAGCCTTCCTTGATCAGGGCCAGATCCATGACCTTCTGCGCTTCGTTGAGACTATCCCGCTGGGCCTCGGTGGAAAAGCCGTTGCCCGAAGTTGCCGAAACCGGGCGGTAGGCATGCGGGAAATCCCGGGCAGTTGCCGGGCGGCTAGTGTCCTGCGACTTGCTGTTGCATCCGGCAATTGCCAGCGCAGCCAATAGGGCAGCTGGGAGCCGCCTCAATCGACGTCCTCCACATCCACCTTCTCGCCGGTCACTTTCTGCGACAGCGCCGCCGCCATGAAACTATCCAGATCGCCGTCGAGCACGTCATCGGGCGAAGTCGAAGTCGCGCCGGTGCGCAGATCCTTGACCAGCTGATAGGGCTGGAGAACGTAGGAGCGGATCTGGTGGCCCCAGCCGATTTCGGTCTTGGCCTGATATTCGCCCGAAGCCTCCGCCTCACGCTTGGCAAGCTCTGCCTCATACATCCGGGCTTTCAGCATGCCCATCGCGGTGGCACGGTTCTTGTGCTGCGAGCGATCCATCTGGCTGGCGACGATGATGCCGGTTGGAATATGCGTGATGCGCACCGCCGAATCGGTGGTGTTGACGTGCTGCCCGCCAGCGCCAGAGGCCCGGTAGGTATCGATCTTGAGGTCGCTTTCCTTGATCTCGATATCGATGTCGTCGTCGATCACCGGATAGACCCAGACCGAGGAGAAACTGGTGTGGCGGCGGGCCGACGAATCATAGGGGCTGATGCGGACCAGCCGGTGCACCCCGCTTTCATTCTTGGCATAGCCATAGGCGTTCTCGCCCTTGATCAGCAGCGTGCAGCTCTTGATCCCGGCCTGCTCGCCCGAGTGATATTCCATCAGCTCGACCTTGAAGCCATGGCGCTCGGCCCAGCGCGAATACATGCGCTGGAGCATTTCCGCCCAGTCCTGGCTCTCGGTGCCGCCGGCGCCGGCGTGGACTTCGAGATAGGCATCGTTGGCATCGGCCTCGCCAGCCAGCAGAGCCTGGACCTTGTCGGCCTCGGCCCGCGCGGCCAGCGCAGCGAGCGCGGCGTGGCCCTCGTCGACGGTTGCCTCGTCGTCCTCAGCCTCGCCAAGATCAATGAATTCGACCGCATCGGCCATTTGCGTCGAAATGGTGTTGACCGCGCCGACTGCTGCTTCCAGCCGCTGGCGCTCGCGCATTACGGCTTGCGCGTCCTTGGGATTATCCCAGAGTTTGGGATCTTCGACACGGGCGTTGAGCTCGTCGAGACGCCGCAGCGCGCGGTCCCAATCAAGGAACTTGCGCACCAGTGCCAGCGCCGCTTCGATCTGTTCGATATGGGCCTGCCCTTCGGCACGCATGACTTGGCAACTCCGAGAAATCCGGCGCTCCGCTTAGCGGATGGGGCTGGATTGTAAAGTTTGCGGCTGCGGTTGCGCGACATCCTTCGACAGGCTCAGGATGAGCGGACAAAGTGTCAAACTCAATTCCCGCTCAGGCTGAGCCTGTCGAAGCCCGCACGCAACGCCTGGCTAGCGCGCAGCCTTCAAGGCATTCACGGCATCGAGCGTCTGCTTGACGTGATCGCGGTAATCGAGGTTGGAATAGGCGAGCGTGATACGGCCATTGCGAGCGATCACGAAGCTGGTCCGGCTGGACAGGCCTTGCGGCATCGAAGCCGCGCGGGCGGCCATGGCCGGCGGCATGACCAGCGCGACATCATAGGCACGGATGGTCTCGGGCGAGGCCACCGCGACGGGGAACTTGCTGCGGCAATGCTCGGTCGAAAAACGCTGCAGGGTCGGCAGATCGTCGTTCGACATGCCGATCAGCGTGGCGCCTGCAGCCTTGAACTGGTCAGACGCCTCGGCGAAGGCGTGGGCTTCGAGCGTGCAGCCTTGTGTGAAGGCCTTGGGGTAGAAGTAGATCACCACCGGCCCGCGGCGCAGCGCATTGCGCAGATTGAAGGCGAACGGTTTGCCGTCAAGCGCGCCCTGCGTCACGATCTGCGGCGCCTGCGCGCCTTGCGGCAGGGCGGCCTGGATCGATGCGGGGAGGACAAGCGCGAGCAGCGCCAACGAAGCGGGGAGGAGCTTTTTCATCCCCGCAATCTGCGCCAGAGGCTTCGCCAAGTCCAGTCCCCAATCGGGGGGCCGATTAGTCGATGTAACCCAGCACCGTGCCTACTTCCAGTGTCTCGCCGATAGCCGCGACGATGCGCAGCTTGCCCGAGGCCGGAGCTTCGATCTCATTGGTCGATTTGTCGGCTTCGAGAGAATAAATCGGCTGGCCTTCCTTGACCTCTTCGCCGTCCTTGGCGAGCCATTCGGCGACCTGGCCTTCGTTCATCGAAAAGCCGATCTTGGGAAGCAGGATTTCAACAGCCATGATTGTCACATTCCTCTAGAGACATTTGCCGCGACGCCTATCGCCGCGCTCAGTTATTCGCAAGTGCGGCGTTTTCCTTGGCGCAATCGGGGGGCGCAATCTTCTTGAGCCTCTGGACATCGGCTTCCTTGCGCGCTTCCTCGATGTCGACGCGGAATTGGGCTTCAGCATGGAGCCGGGCATAGACGGCAGTGGCAACCACCCTGCCCTCCTCGACGTCGCTCAGCCAGTGGACATTGCAGACCCGGCGGCTGTCACCAAAGGCGCGGCCGCGGGCGACCAGTTGCGCCGCCCTGTCAGGCACCAGCTCAGCCAGGATCAGCCCCCAGCCATAGCCGATGGCGCTGTGGCCCGAAGGATAGGACCCATCGCGGCGCAGCCCCGCCTCGTCCTGCGGGGTGCAGCTGGGCTGGCCGTTGCTCATGAAGGGGCGGGCGCGCATGTATTTGCGCTTGCTGGGATAGACCGCCATGGCCAGATCCGGTGCTGCCTTGCGCAGCAGCGCGTTGATGCGCGGGGTCACGTCGGCGCCGATTTTGAAACCCGCAGCGCAGGAAAACACGCCCGTTGCATCTGGCGTGAACAGCAGCGCATCAGTCGTCGCCTGCTCCCAGCGCGGCGAACCGCGCAGCGCGACAGCAGCGCGCATGGCCTCTTCGTCGCGGGCCATGGCGGCAGAGCCCGGCGCGGGCGGCGGCGGGATCAGCAGGTTCGAATCGGGCGCAGTGCCTGCGGGCAAATAGCCGCCAGCGCCTATCCGCGACCTTGCATCCATCGGCGCTGCGGCCTGAGTTGCAACCGGCGCTGCCGCCTGTTCGGCTGCCGCACCCGCGATGCCGATAGCGGCCAGAGTCAGCCCTGCCCCGACGAGCAGCCAACGACGAGGCTGGGCCATCACATGCCCTCGATGATAAAGCCGCGATAGGGCGCGGCCTGCATCCGGAACTTGGCGGAGGCCTGATAGGCGTCGCTGTAATACCACTCGCGGGCGGCGGCCTTGTCGGGGAATTCGAGGATGACGATGCCGTCCGCATCTTCGCCCTCGATGCATTCCATTGCGCCGTAGAGGGTGTGGACTTTCATGTCAGTGCTCGGCGCTCCGGAGCGGTTGCCGTCCTTGTATTTCTGCATGGCCTCGGCGTCGACAATTTCGCCTTCGCGGATGAACACTACATAGGCTGCCATTTCATTATCTCCCCGGGTTCGCCTCGATGTGTCGTTACGACAGACCCCTGACATACGCATCCACGGTTCCGGCGCAACCGATCTTGTCGTCGCCTTCGAGATCGGCATAGCGCACGATGTTGTCCGCGATGGAAGGCGAAGTGCTGCCACAGGCACAGGGCTCGAAATCGATGTGAATGTGATCGCCCGAGATCACCCCGCCCCAGCGGCCGTCCATCGACAGGTCGAAGAATGCAGCGCGGCCCTCGTGTTGCCCCTTGCCAGTGCCCGGCAGCAGCTCGTCGCCGTCCTTGTTGAGCGGCAGCGCCACCAGCCAGGGCTGCAGGTGATAACGCATGCCTTTCTGGCAGCGCGGCATCGAGGTGTTGATTTCCTGCATGGAATACATCTGGAAGATGAAACGCGGATTGAGGTTGAAAGTCTCATAGACGAATTCGCGGTAGTCGTCCGGCAGTTGCGCCCGCTTGAGCCCGCCACCGAGGTAGCAGGCGTTCTCCGAGTGAAAATCCTTCGCGCTATAGCCGCGCTCGCGCACCATGGCGGCGAAGGGATAGAGTGATCCCCACATGCCTGTGATGTAGAGCCGCTTGTCCCGCTTGCTGATGATGTCTTCCACTGCGCCGATTTGTGCGGCTGCCAGGCCCTGTTCGCGCGCTGCCGATTCGGCTTCGAAATCCTGGATTTCATTCGGCGTGGCGGTGCCTTCGGTGATCTTCTTGCGCAGGGTGATCATCTTGGTGAGCGAGCCGATGGTCACCGGCGGCAGGCCCGACTTGAAGTGCTGGGCTGCCGGATCGCAGAAGGCGGCCATCATCGATCCGCCAATCACCGCGTTCCTGTGGGTGAAGGCAACAGCGCCCGCCGCGCCTGCGGGCGTGCGCATGTCACCGGCGCGGATATCCGAGCCCCACTGCACCGCCGCAACGCCGTTGGCGCAGCTGAAATCGAGATCGGCCTGGCTGGCGTCGAGCATGCCCGACTTGCCGGTGGTGCCGCTGGAGCATGCGACAAAGTGCCCGGCGCGGGCGCAAGCCTCGACCCAGTCGTCGATCTCGGCGACGCCGGTGAGGTCAATGGTATCGACCGGGTGGGCCGTGATCGTGCCCAGCCACTTGGTCAGCCGGTCCCACTTCTTCTCGGTGAGGAAGCTTTCGGGATAGCTCTTGTAGGCGGTGTGCGGCAGGAGCAGCGGGACAACATCCTCCATGGCGCCTATCTGGCTGATCCCAGCCTCGTCGGCGCGGTGCTTGACCAGCTTGATCCTGCCGATGCGGCTCTGCAACTGCTCGTCGAGCGCGGCGACCTGCGCCTCACGGACTTCGGCATAGGGCAGATTATGGCCTTCGGCCTTGCCCATGTAGCCGACCAGCTTTTCGGTGGTTCCGCCTGCGACTGTTGCCATCTTCATTTCTCCCGATCAGTCCTTTTGGCTCAGGCCACGCCCCGCACATAGGCATCGATCGTCCCCGCGCAGCCGATCTTGTCGTCGCCTTCGAGGTCGGCATAGCGGGCGATGTTGTTGCGGATCGAGGGACCCTTATGGCTGCAAGTGCCGGGGTTGTAGTCAATCGAGATCTTGTCGCCGGTGATCACCCCGCCCCAGCGGCCATCGAGCGAGAGGTCGAAGAAAGCAGCGCGGCCTTCGATCTCGCCGCCGGTCAGGTCATAGGGCAGCAGCTTGTCGCCATCCTTGTCGAGGATCATCGGGACCATCCACGGCGGCACATGATAGCGTCCGCATTCACGGCACTTGGGCATGCCGGAATTGAGCTCCTGCATCGAATAGTTCTGGAAGTCGCGATTGTGCGGGATGTTGAAGGTCTGGTGGACGAATTCCTGGTAATCGTCCGGCAGCAGCGCACGCTTCAGCCCGCCGCCGACATAGATGCAGTTGTCGGGATGGAAGTCCTTGGCCGAATAGCCCATGTCGCGCACCGCCTTGGCGACAGCATAGAGCCCCGACCACAGGCCTGAGACCATCAGCTTTTTCTCGCGGTTGGCAATGCATTCCTCGGCGGCGAGAATGATCGCCTTGTCGAGAATTTCCTGGCGGCTTGAGGAAGTGCTCTCGAAGTCGGCAATCTCTTGCGGCGTGGCAGTGCCGTCGCTGATCTTCTTGCGCATCACCACCATCATGGTGAGGCTGCCGACAGTGATCGGCGGCACCGGATAGTTGAAACGCGGCCAATCGGGATTGGCAAAGGCCTGCCGCTGGGCCTCGCCGATGGTCAGGTTCTTGGGCACCGATGCGACCGGGGCCGTGCCGATCATCTTGCGGTCCTGCGCCGGTTCAACGCCCGATCCCCAGGAAAACACGCCGACGGTGTCGATCTTCGACCAGTCCATGTCCTTCTGGCTGGCGATCAGCATGGCCGATTTACCGGTCGTGCCGCTGGAACAGGAAATAAAATAACCCTTGGCCGAAAGTCGGTCGATCCAGTCGTCGATATCGGTGATGTTTTCCAGATCGACGCCTTCAATCGGATAGGGCGAGACCGTGCCCAGCCATTTGGTCAACCGATCCCACTTCTCGTCCATCAGAAAGCTTTCGGGGTAGCTTTTATAGGCTGTGTGCGGGAACAGCAACGGGACCATGTCCTCGACGGATTTGATTTCGGTGGTGCCGGCTTCCTCGGCGCGGTGGCCGAGCAGCTTGAGCACATGCTTGCGCTCGTGAAACCGCTCGTTCAGCGCCGCGATCTGCGTTTCGCGGACCTCTGCGGCATCATAGTTGAACCGCTCGTCCGCGCGCACCTGTCCCATCAATTTGTCGGCAGCCGCTCCCATGCATTCCTCCAGAATTTTGCGTCCATCGTCGCAATTGCCGACTCGACAAATGTGACTTAATGGCTACTCTTGCGTTTCATTATTGCCGATTGGCACTTGCGGGCAAGCTCTAATTTGGCAGGAGGGCAGAATGAACGAACTGACTGCCATACCCCGTTCCCGCGCTGGCCGGCCGACCCGCGAGCAAGCCGAAGCGCGCCACGAGGAATTGCTGGCGGTGGCTCTCGATCACTTTCTCGACAAAGGCTATGAAGCGGCAACCATCGAGGCCATTGCCGGCGCGGTCGGCATGACCAAGCGCACGGTTTACGGCCTCTATGCCGACAAGGCCGCGCTGTTCCGCGCCGCTGTTCATCGCGCCATCGAACATTATTCGATCTCGCAGGAGCGCATCGAGGCCACTGACTGCGGCAATCTTGAGCAGACCCTGCACAACATCGCGCGGCTGCGGATCGATCTGGTCGCCAGCGCGCAAGGCATGAAGCTGCAGCGCATCATCAACACCGAAAGCTACCGCTTTCCGGAGATCTTCAACGAGGTTTACGAGCTCGGCGCGCTGCCGACGATCCGGTTCCTGGCGCAGCTGCTGGGCCGCGAATCAGCGGCGGGACGGCTGGCGATTGCGGAACCCGCCAAGGCCGCCAATGTCTTCATGAGCATGGTGGTGAGCGGCCCGGTGCGGATCATTGTTTCGGGCAATGTGCTGAGCAAGGCGGAAATCGACGAGCGTATTGCCTTTGCCGTGCAGCTGTTCCTTAATGGGGCCAGGCCGCGTTAAGCTTGCCACTGGGGAGAGCGTCTTGGGCTATCTGAACGAATTCCGGCTTAACTGGACCAACCTGCTCGGCGCGGGTCTGGGGCTCGCGTTTGGCTCGGCATTCAACCATTACATGATGAACCTGTTCGGCCCGGCGCTGATCGGCGAATTCGGCTGGAGCCGGTCGCAGTTTGCGCTTGTCGGCTCGCTCGGCCTGATCGGCATGCTGGTCACGCCCATCGCGGGCCGGATCGCCGATGTGCTCGGGCCCCGCACCGCGACGATGATCGGCTTCTCGGTCATTCCCACCGGCTTCATCGCGCTCAGTTTCATGACCGGGCCGATCTGGCAATTCTACACTATCCTCATGGTCAAATCCGCGATTGGCATCATCGCCACGACTATGACTTTCACCCGCGTGGTGATTGAACGGTTTGACCGGGCGCGGGGCATGGCGCTCGCCTGTCTGCTATCCTGCCCGCCACTGGTCGGGGCTATTGCCGCGCCGATCATCGGGCACATCATCGAAGTCGACGGCTGGCGCACGGCCTATCGGGTGATGGCGCTGGTCTCGGCGACAGCAGGGATCGCGGCCGTGATGCTGATCAGCAAATATGTCGACGCCGCTGGCAATCGGCGGCCTCCGGCCCCCAAGCTGGACTGGGCCGAATTCCGCGAGTTCTGCCGCAATCCTGTGTTCGTGCTGCTGCTGGCGGGGATGTTCCTCGTCAACTTTCCGCAGGTGCTGGTTTCCTCGCAGATGAGCATCATGATGATGGAGAACGGCGCAAGCGCAGCTTATGCGACGGCACTGGTTTCGATATACGCTTCGACCGTCATCGTAGGGCGGTTTATCGGCGGCTATGCGCTGGACCGGGTAGCGCCGCATTTTGTCGCGATAGTCTCGCTGGGGCTGCCGGCGCTGGGATTTTTGCTTCTGGCATCACCGATCGATGCTGGCTGGGCACTGGCGCTGGCGATTTCTCTGGTCGGGCTGGCGCAGGGCGCGGAGACTGATGTGGCATCGGTCCTCACTTCGCGGCGCTTTGCCATCGGGCATTACAGCTTCATCCTGAGTTTGCTGATGACCTCAATGGGCCTCGCCAGCGCATTGGGCTCGATGTTGCTGAGTGTGACACTGCACGGCGGCGGCAACTTCAAACTGTTTTTGATTATCTGCGCCGCAGCGACCCTGGGTGGAGCCTTGTGCTTCTTCCTCACCGGAACCATGGGCGCGCGGCATGACCGGCGAATGGGAGAATTGGCATGAGTGAACATCGCGTTGCAGTGGTCACCGGGGCGAGCTCCGGGATCGGCAAGGAAACGGCCAAGGCGCTTGTCGCCAAGGGCTGGCATGTCATCGGCACCGGGCGGAACCCTGAGCGCAGCGCTGCTGCCGAAGCGGAAATCCGCGAAAGCGTTGCGGGTGGCGGCAAGTTCGACATGCTGCGCGGGGATATGGCCTTGATGGCCGAAACAATTCGAATCGCGGGCGAGATCAAGGCGCTGACAGCCCGCATCGATGTGCTGATCAACAATGCCGGCGGCGTGCGTGATCAGCGCTACATCACCAGCGAAGGCACCGAGGAAACCTTCACCGCCAATCACCTCGCCCCGTTCCTGCTGACCCGCGAACTGCTGCCCCTGCTGCGCGCGACTGCCGCTGCGGGCAAGCCCGGCGATGTCCGGGTGATCGCGACATCATCGCTCGCCTATCAATCGACCCCGGGACTGCACTGGGACGATCTGCAGCACCTCACCGGCGACTTCCCGGCCAGCGGCATCTATTGCGAGGCCAAGCTCGCCAATGTGCTGTTCAGCCATGAACTGAGCAAACGGGTCAGCGGGGATGGGATCGCCGTCCAGTCACTGATCCCGGGCGTGGTCCACACCAATTTTGCCAGCCACGGCGACGAAAACATGCAGGGCTACCTCAAGAACGCCGCCGGCAAGACACCGGCAGAAGTCGCCGAAACGCTGGTGTGGATGGCGACCGGAGCCGAAACAGGCATGCCCGGCGCGCGCCATTTCTATGATATGCAGGAAATGGCTATCCAGCCGCACGGTACCGACGATGCGGCAGCTGCGCGGCTGTGGGCGGAGAGCGAGAAGCTGCTGGCCGGGCTGGGTTACTAGTCCCAGATCAACGGCAGGTATTCCATCCCGAAAGTCCGCCCGGTGTGATAGCGCCGCTTCTCGCCCGGCTTGATCCGGATGTTGCGGAACCGCGCGAGGAATTCCTCCACCACGATGCGCAATTCTCGCTTGGCGAGGTGGATGCCGAGGCAATTGTGGGTGCCGGTGCCGAATGCGACATGCCGCGGCTTGCGGTCCAAATCGATCTCGTGCGGATTGGCGAAGACTGACGGATCACGGTCTGCCAGCGCGAGCGGCATATTCACTTCCTCGCCCTTCTTCATGGGCACGCCGTGGAAAGTGAAATCATTGCGCACTTCGCGGTGAGTGACCACCACCGAGAAGGCCCGGCTGTATTCCTCGACCGCAGCATTGATCATCTCGGGATTGTCGCGCAGCCGCTGTTGCAGTTCGGGATGGGTGGCAAGGTGGTCGAGAATCCAGCCGAGTGTTGAATAGACCGTGTCGAGTCCGCCGACATAGAGCACATAGAACATACCCATCAGCTCGAGGTGATTGAGCGGCCGCCCATCGACTTCGCCTGCGACCATGCCCGCCAGAAAATCGTTACTGGGATGCTCCTTCTGCTTGTCCTTGTGCTCTTTCAGATATTCGTAAACCTCGCGCGCGGCCTTGGCGCGGTCCATGAAATCGGGCGAGCGCATGATGCGGTCTTCCCAGTCGATGAACTGCCCGACCTTGTCGCGCGGCATGCCCATCAGATCGAGGAATACATACGACGGGAAAGGAATGGCAAATTCGCTGACGAATTCGCAGCCGCCCTTCCCCTCAAACTTATGGATCAGTTCAACGCAGGCGTCGCGGACTGAATCGCCGATGCCGTTGACTGCCTTGGGGGTGAAAAAGGGGTTCAGGATCTTGCGATAGCCATGATGATGCGGCGGATCGATCTCGATCGGGTTGAGCCGCACCGGCTCTCCCACCAGATCGGCGATCATGCCCTTGCGCTCGCCGGAAAAGTGCTCGTAATCGATGAAGGCCTCAGTGATCAGATCGTTGCGGGTGAGCACCCAGCCCGGCCGGCCATAGCTGGCATCTGTGGCCCAGATGATGCCGGGGCCCTCATGCAGCCGTGTCACTGCCAGCCAGGGATCATCGCCTTCCGCAGTATAGGCATCGAAGCTGCGGTCCCAGACCAGCTCCGCCGGAACGTGATCGGGAACTGCCTCAGAAACAGGTGCGCTTGCCATGTGAATCCTCTCAGCATTTGTCGTTGACCGGCGCCGGCTTAATCGCCAGTCGCTCAGGCTTCGTAACCCTGCATAGCGGACCCCGCAAATGATCTCAATCAACCGCCCGCGCCGCAGCGCACTCTATTTCCCCGCGAGCAATCCCAAGGCCATCGCCAAGGCGCGGACCTTGCCGACTGACGTGGTGATCTTCGATCTGGAAGATTCGGTCGCGCCCGAACTGAAGGAGGAAGCGCGCGCTGCGGCCCTTGCGGCGGTCTCGGAAGGCGGCTTCGGAGGCCGCGAAGTGGCGATCAGGGCCAATGGGCTGGACACCCCATGGGGCGCGGCGGACTTGCTGGCGATTGCCCGGTCCGGGGCCCAGGCCGTGCTGGTGCCGAAGGTTTCCACTCCCGCCGACATCGTGCGCTGCCAGACCGCGCTCAGTGCCGCGCCCGCCTCCATGCAGCTGTGGGCAATGATCGAGACCTGCGCCTGCATTCCGCATCTGCACGATATCGCCGCGCTGGCCGCAAGCACGCGGCTGTCGCTTTGGGTGATGGGGGTCAACGATCTCGCCAAGGAAATGCGCGCCCGCCTGACGCCGGAACGCACGCCGTTCCTGCCGATCCTGAGCCTGGCAGTGGCAGCGGCGCGCTCACATGGACTGACCATCCTTGACGGGGTCTGCAACGAATTCCGCGACACGGCTGTGTTTCAGGCCGAGGCGGAACAGGGCCTGCTGTTCGGCTTCGACGGCAAGAGCCTGATCCACCCCGATCAGATAGCGCCCTGCAACGCAGTGTTTTCACCGAGCGCGGAGGAGCTGGCCTGGGCTCAGGTGGTTATTGCGGCCTTCGCCTTGCCGGAGAGCCAGGGCAAGGGCGCAATCCGGGTCGAGGGCAAGATGGTCGAGCTGCTGCATCTGGAGCAGGCGCGGCAGCTGGTTGCGGTGGCGGAGATGATTGCGGCCACGGAGCGGTAATTGTTTTCCACACACACAAAAGTATCCGGCGGCGAGCCGGACTGTAACACCTTGGAATAGATACAGAACCGCGCGGTCGGCGTGGCCCTGTCGGCGGCACGCGCTGGGGGCGGGCGGAGGATTTCGCGAATGGCCGGGGCGCTCTTCCGCAGCGCGTCTGGCTCGTTCCTTTCGGCGACCGGCCAGGGCAGCGCGGCAGGCTCGCATGGCCGCATCTGCACCCGCGCGGCTGATAATGCCGCGCCAACAGTGTTTTCC